>NZ_JBIARB010000009.1:0-465798 GCF_042889545.1 Streptomyces sp. NPDC002574 | reverse complement strand
ACTGACACCGCGTACAGCCTGACCGGCAAGCCGCTGCAGTTCACCTACCAGAGCGGCGGCAAGAAGACCCAGGTCACCAACACCTACCAGTGGGGTACCCAGCGCCTGGACACCTCACGGGTGGACCGTGAGGGCGTGCCCGGGGTCGACAAGTACGCCACCTACGGCTACGACCAGGCCGGCAACATCACCTCCATCGCCGACACCTCGCGCGACGGCACCGACAACCAGTGCTTCACTTACGACCACCTCGGCCGCCTCACCGACGCCTGGGCCCAAGGCAGCGGCGGCTGCTCGTCCACAGCAGGCTCGCTGCTCGGCGGCCCGGCCCCGTACTGGCAGTCCTACTCCTACGACGCCACCGGCAACCGCCGCACCGAGACCCAGCACGACCCCGCCGGCAATGCTTCCCAGGACGTCACCCGCACCTACGACTACCCGCCCGCCAAGTCGCCCCGCCCGCACGGCCTGACCCAGGTCACCACGGACGGACCCACCGGCAGCGCGATCGACTCGTACACCTACGACACAGTCGGCAACACCCACACCCGCACCATCGGCGGCGACCAGCAGACCCTCGACTGGGACGCCGAAGGTCACCTCGCCAAGGTCACCCAAGGCACCAAGACCACCTCCTACGTCTACGACGCCGACGGCAACCGCCTCATCCGCCGCACCGACAACGAGACCACGCTCTACCTCGGTACCACCGAACTCACCCTGAACAAGGGCGCCTCGACCGCCAAGGCCACCCGCTACTACGACCTCGGCGGCGGCAACCAGGCCATCCGCACCGACGACGGCACACTCTCCTTCCTCCTCGGCGACCACCACGGCACCTCCGAACTCGCCGTCAGCGCCACCGACCTGACCATGCAGCAACGCCGCGCCACCCCCTTCGGCGGCCCACGCGGCGATGCCCCGGACAACTGGCCGGGCCAGAAGGGCTTCGTCGGCGGCACCGACGACCCCACCACCGGGCTCACCCACCTCGGCGCCCGCGAGTACGACCAGGCCACCGGCCGCTTCCTCAGCGTCGACCCCGTCATGGACACGGGCGACCCGCAGCAGATGAACGGCTACGCCTACACGGAGAACAACCCGGTCACCTACAGCGACCCCACCGGCCGCACCAAGTGCGACGTGGAGCCGGAGCTGTGCGGGCACCACGACAACCGCTGCGACGCGGCTTGCGTGAAGGCCAACAAGAAGAAGGTCGAGGACGCCAACAAGGCGACCGAGGAGTACTTCAGGAACAAGAAGAAGAAGGAGGCGAAGAAGCTCTACGACTACTTCTTCAAGCCGAAGACGTGCACCGGCGACCCGATGGGACTCGACAGGTACACGATCTGTATGACCCAGGCAGAGCTCGACTCCGACAAGCAGCTGTTGAAGACCGTCGCCTCCGCCTTCGGCGACATGACGCTGATCGAGCCCTGGTACCAGTGTGCGTTCAACCACAACCAGGACAAGTGCGACACCCTGGGTCTGGCCATGTCCACCTTCGACGCGGGCGGGGTGGAGGTCGGAGCGGCCCGTTTCCTCCGCGCAATGAGCAAGGCCGGCCGCTTCCTTTGCAGCTTCACCCCGTCGACCAAGGTCCTCATGAAGGGGGGCCGCACCAAGGCCATCGGCAAGATCAAGCCGGGTGACGAGGTCGAGGCGGCGGACCCGGCGACGGGAAAGCACCTGGGTGCCCGAAAGGTCACCGCACAGGGGCTGCATCACGACGACGACCTGATCGATCTCAAGGTCCGGGACAGCCGCGGCCGCACCAGCACCGTCCGCACCACCTTCAAGCACCCGTTCTGGGACGCCACCGCACGCGCCTGGATTCCTGCCGGGACGCTCACCGCGGGGCATGACCTGACCACCGCCGGCGACGGGCGGGTCCGACTGGTCCGCGTGCTGCAGCGGGCCGGTGCGGCGGACATGTACAACCTCACCGTCGCGGAGCTGCACTCGTACTATGTGCTGGCGGGCACGACGCCGGTCCTGGTCCACAACTGCGATGTAGCTCTCGGCAGGGCCGCGGAGGGTACGTACAAGTGGGCCGAAAGCATGGGGTTCAAGCACTTCGGTGGCGACGAGTACAAGGGCACCAACTGGATGGGCCCGGTGGAGAATGCGATTCGGGACCGATCGGTCACGCTGCACGTGAACCTGGACGATCTGGGAACCTTCACCGGGGCGGCCAAGGCCGGACTCGAACCGGGCGCCAAGTCCACCGAGATCGAAATGGGCTGGATCGCCAGGGCTGTGGCCAATGGGGAACGTTCATGGGATTCCATCCAGTGGTACAAGACGGACCCCCGAACGGGGCTGAAGGCGAGCTTCAGTGTCGATGAGCCCGACTGGAGTACTTTTGGCAGATTGCGGCCCTTCATCAATGATGCGAGCCCTTTGTGCAAGTGCTAGGAATCAGACATCAAGGAGCCTCCTCCGCCGTGGAGATGAATGAACAGCCCGCCGGTCCTGACCTCTCGCGATTCCTGGATGCCCGTCTGTATCCGGATCTCGTCGAGATGGGTGGTCTCTCTTCGGCCATGCGGGCGCTGGCGACCGAGAACGATGTCGATCTGGGAACGCTCTGCAGCGAGTACGGATCGGGGCCGGGGCTCTTCAACAGCGCCGTGGCTGATTCACACCGCGGCAGGATTTCCGTCCTGCTCGGTAGGCGCGAGCGGATGTTCTCGCTGAACATCCAGGGGCGTGGATTCACGTGGGCGGACGGAATGACGAGTGATCTGCACGATCTGGTGAGCGCGGTGGGGGCCTGGCAGCGCGGTGTTCCCGTGGACGATTTCACCGAGATGTTTCCGTTCATGGCGGCAGGCCGGCTTGCTCGCGCGTACGAGAGCGGCGATCCGGTCGCGGCGCAATGGGAATGGCTACGGACCGCAGAGGTCTACGCCGGAGAAAGACCCCTGGTGGATGCGCTCTACGGGGACAGCCACCTCCGCGCGCTCTTTCCGTACATCAGCCACGGGGTCCTGCGGCTGAGTACGGGGCGGGGGGTGCAGGGGGCTCGGGAGATGTTCATCAGCCCGCTCGGCCATGGACGTTACCGCGTGGAGGACACGGACTCGGCCGTGGTGCGCACGGTCGGCGCCCTGGCGGAAGTGCGGCAAGCAGCGGTCGGGCTTCTTCACGGCGACCGCCCCAGGTGAACGGCGGAGGGGGACGCGCGTCGCGCGTCCCCCTCCGCGGTACCGTGCCACGACGGCGCAAGCCCTCAGACGTCGACCGAGACCAGTCGCTGCCCCTGCGCCGTGATGACGTCGAAGCGCGCGATGTCGTCCGGCTGCATGCCCGCGGACCCGTCGAGCGTCAGCGGCTGCGGCTGGGCCGTGGTGCCGTAGCCCGCCGTGGGGACGCTCCAGGTGGACACGGTCTGCTGGGAGCCGTCCTTGCCGATGGCGACCAGCCGGCAGGTGAGCGGGCCCTGGACACCGGAGAGGTTGAGGCCGATCTGGCTGCCCCACTTCTTCTCGTTGAGTCCGACGGTGGCCTTGACGCCGGTGCCCTTGTCGGCGCTCTTGAACTCCTGGGCGTAGGCCTGCGTCGCCGGGGTGTCCGAACCGCCGGAGGCCAGCACCGCGACCGTCGGGCCGCCGATGATCAGGGCGACCGAGGCGGCGAGCGCGAACATCCTGCGCCGGGCGCGGGTCTTGCGCTCGTCCGACACCTTGCCGAGGAGCTTGCCGAGGACCGCGTCGCCGCTGGGCGGCAGCGGCGCGCCGGCCCCCGCGGGGGCGAGTTCGGCGAGCACGGGCACGAGCCCGCTCAGCTCGTCGAGCTGCTGCCCGCACTGGTGGCAGATGGCGAGGTGCTCCTCGAAGCGCGCCATGTCGGCGTCGTCGAGCACGCCGAGGACGTAGGCCCCGACGTCGACGTGCGGGTCGTGAGGCGTACCCGCCCCGGAACCGTAACCGTAGACCGTCACGAGGTGGTCACACCCCTTTCCTCAAGAGCGATTTTCAGTGAGCGGAGGGCATAGAAGACCCGCGAGCGCACGGTGCCGGGCGGTACCCCCAGCGCCGCCGCGGCCTCGTTGACCGTCCGGCCCTTGAAGTACGTTTCGATCAGCACCTGGCGGTGGGCCTCGGTGAGATCTTCCAGTGCGTCGGAGATCGTCATCAGCCTCAGGGAGCGTTCGAGTTCGTCCTCGGCCGGGAGCTGGTCGAGGGCGGCCGGGGAGGCCTCCGGGGGCCGTGCCTGACGGCTGCGGTGGCCGTCTATCACGATCCTTCGGGCGACCGTCACCAACCAGGGCCGCAATGACCGGGCGCCGGGGTCGAGCCGCGACGCACTCTTCCACGCGCGCAGGAGGGTCTCCTGCACGACGTCCTCGGCGAGGTAGCGGTCACCGCCGACCTGCCGAAGGACGTATGCGAAGAGCGCACCCGCGTGTTCGCGGTAGAGCGCCCGCATGAGGTCCTCTTCGGGGACCCCACCTGAGCGATGGTCGGCCACGAGCGCATCCTGCCCTACTGATCGCTGCGGGTCGAGTCCTCGCAATGCCTGCTGTCCCATCAGTATCCGTCTGACCCGTTCTGGGTGGTGGCGCTCTTCGCCCGTGCACCGGGCACGGCCTTCTCGCCTTGGATGTCGGCCGCGAACCAGACCCTGTCCAGGCCCTGGCCCTTGGTGTCGCCCGGGTTCTTGTCTCCCGTGAAGCGATAGAGCGGCCAGCCGTTGAGCGTGAGCTGGAGGGAACCGTCAGGACGCTTGACGCTGCCGACCAGGTTCTGGTCCACGCCCTGCACCTGGGTGTCGGAGACCGCAGCGGCCGGCAGCCACCGGGTCGCGCACGGACCGGCGCAGGTCGAGGTCGGCGGGACGTTCTTGTCCTGGTCGAAGCGGTAGAGGACCCAACCCTGGTTGTCGGTGACGAGGGTGCCCAGCTGGGCGTTGTCCACGGTCCGCAGTCCCACCGCCGACTGGGAGGCGGAGGGGAAGGGAAGGACCGCGTCCACCGGGGGACCGCTGCCGCCGCTCGCGTTGCAGGCGGTGGCAGCGATCAGCATCGTGGCGGCGAAGGCCCCCGCGATCACTGATCGGTGCAGCTTGCTCAGGCTCATTGCCAAGGCCCCCGGCATTCCTGGTCGGTGCAACCGCCCCCTGGTGGGCGGTTGCCCACTCATACGCGCGGGGGACCGGGTGTACTCAACCGCCCCGGAAAAAACTTCCGCCCCGGGGAGGGGGATTCCCGGGGCGGAAGCAGGCGGCAGGGCACACCGCCGCACAGGGGGGTCCTCGGTGGGCCGGACCTGGGTGGGAGACCTCAGTGGAAGCTGTGCTCCGCGGCGGGGTAGGCGCCGCCGGTGACGTCCTCCGCGAAGGCCTTCGCGGCGTCGCCGAGCGTCTCGCGCAGGGCGGCGTACTGCTTCACGAAGCGCGGCACGCGGCCGCCCGTCATCCCCGCCATGTCGGTCCACACCAGCACCTGGGCGTCGCACTCCGCGCCGGCGCCGATGCCGACCGTCGGGATGTGCAGACTGCGGGTGACCTCCGCGGCCAGCTCCGCCGGGACCAGCTCCAGGACGACGGCGAAGGCGCCCGCGTCCTGCACGGCCTTGGCGTCGCGCAGCAGCTGCTGCGCCGCCTCCTCGCCGCGGCCCTGGACGGTGTAGCCGCCGAAGGCGTTGACCGACTGCGGGGTGAGGCCGATGTGGGCCATCACGGGGATGCCGGCCTGGACCAGCAGCTCGATCTGGTGGGCGGACCGCTCGCCGCCCTCCAGCTTCACCGCGCCGACCCCGGCCTCCTTCAGCAGGCGGGTCGCGGTGCGCAGCGCCTGCGTCGGGCCCTCCTGGTACGAGCCGAAGGGCAGGTCGCCGATCACCATCGCGCGCTTGGTGCCGCGCACGACGGCGGCGGCGAGCATCGTCATCTCGTCCAGCGTGACCGGGACGGTGCTGTCGTAGCCGAGGTGGCAGTTGCCCATCGAGTCGCCGACCAGCAGAACGGGGATGCCGGCCTCGTCGAAGACGGAGGCGGTCATCGCGTCGTAGGCGGTGAGCATGGGCCACTTCTCGCCGCGCTCCTTGGCGGCGGCGATGTCCCGGACCGTGATGCGGCGGGTCCCCTTGCCCCCGTACAGCGCCCTGCTGCTGTCGGACGCGGGCTGGGAAGTCGCCTGGGCAGCCGAAACGGCGTGCGTCATCGCAACGCTCCTTGTGTTCATCTCGAGGCGCCCTGACGGCGTCCCCGGACCGTTTCCATGCTGACACGACCTGCCGTCCGCGCAAAGGGGGACTCCGGGCACTTCGCTTTGCCGAGGTTTTACAATACGAGACGGTCCCGTATCGAAATGCGGGTCTAGCGTGGAACCATGTCCGCCGACGTGCCGCAGATCCGGCCCCTCAGCGTCCCGGAGGCGGTCCATCGCCGCCGCTGGGCCATCCTCAGCGTCCTGTTGCTCAGCCTCCTCGTGGTGGTGCTGGACAACTCGATCCTCAACGTGGCGATGAAGACCATCGCCGAGCCCGCCCCCACCGGCCTGGGTGCCACCCAGAGTCAGCTGGAATGGGCGATCAACTCCTACACGCTGGTCTTCGCCGGCCTGCTCTTCACCGCCGGCCTGCTCGGCGACCGGCTCGGCCGCAAGAAGGTGCTCCTCTTCGGCATGGTCGTGTTCGGCATCGGATCGGTGCTGTCGGCCTTCGCCGGCTCCTCCGGGGAGCTGATCGGCTTCCGCGCCGTCATGGGCTTCGGCGGCGCCTTCGTCATGCCGGCCACCCTCGCCATCATCATCAACGTCTTCGAGCGCGAGGAGCAGCCCAAGGCGATCGGCATATGGACCGGCGCCGTGGGCCTGGCCATCGCGATCGGCCCGGTCACCGGCGGTCTGCTGCTGCAGCACTTCTGGTGGGGCTCGGTCTTCCTGGTCAACGTGCCGATCATCCTGGTCGCGCTGGTCGCGATGGTGCTGCTCGTCCCCGACTCCCGCGACCCGCGGCCGGGCCGGCTCGACCCGATCGGCGTCCTGCTGTCCATCGTCGGCCTCGTGCTGCTGGTGTACGGCATCATCAAGGGCGGCCAGCTGGCCGACTTCGGTGCCCCGGAGGCCTGGACGACCATCGTCGGCGGCCTGCTGATCCTCGGCGCGTTCGTCTGGTTCGAGGCGCGCAGCACGCACCCCGCCTTCGACGTGGCGTACTTCCGCAACCCGACCTTCTCGGCCTCGGTCTCCGCGATCGGCCTGGTCTTCTTCGCGCTCATGGGCGTGACGTTCTTCATGGTCTTCTACATGCAGAGCGTGCGCGGCTACAGCGCCCTGGAGTCCGGGCTGCTGCTGCTCCCGCTGGCCGTCGCCCAGCTGATCTTCGCGCCGCGGGCCCGGCTCGTCGTCGACCGCATCGGCGCCCGGGCCACCTGCGGCGCCGGCCTCGGGCTGATCGCGCTGTCCTTCCTCGGCTTCCAGCTGCTGGACGGGGACAGCCCGATCTGGATCCTGGAGCTGCTGTTCTTCCTGATGGGGACGGCCATGGCGCACGTCATGCCGCCCGCCACCGTCGCGATCATGTCCTCGCTGCCGCGTGAGAAGGCCGGCTCGGGCTCCGCCGTCAACAACACCTTCCGGCAGGTCGGCGGCGCCCTCGGCGTGGCAGTCCTCGGCTCGGTGATGTCCACGGTCTACCGTGACGGCATCAAGGACCATCTGACCGGCCTCCCCGCCGGCGCACAGCACCAGGCCGGCGAGTCCATCGAGGCGACGCGGGCCGTCGCCGAGCACATGGGCCCCGCGGGCAAGGCGCTCATCGGTCCCGCCACCGACGCGTTCATCCACGCCATCCACGTCACCGCCTGGGCCTCGACCGCCGTCGCCCTGCTCGGGATGGTCGTCGTGCTGCTCTTCCTGCCCCGCAAGGGCGCGGGGGCGCGGCCCACGGGCGGCGAGGAGCGTGAGGCCCGTCCGGTCGAGGTAGGCCGATGACGGTGCCGGCGCCGGTACCTGCGACGCCCGCGCGGGAGCACTCCGAGGCCGGACGGCCCCGGTGCCCGCGCGGGCGTCCGCGCAGCGCCGAGGCCGACTCGGCGATCGTCGAGGCCGTGCTCCGGCTCATCGAGGAGGGCGCCACCATCGGCGGGCTGTCCATGGAGGGCATCGCCCGCGCCGCGGGCGTCGGCAAGTCCACCGTCTACCGGCGCTGGCCCGGCAAGGACGCCCTCATGCTCGACGTCCTGCGGTCCCTCGACGAGACCGCGCCCGAGCTCGCCGGGGTCTCCGTCCGGGACGACCTGGTGACCTGCGTCGAGTTCATACGGCGCCGCGCCCTGGTGAAGCGCTCGTCCGCGCTCATGCGCAACGTCCTCGCCCAGTTCCAGAACGTTCCCGAGCTGTGGGCCGCCTACCACGACACGGTCATCGTCACCCGCCGCCGGCAGGTCGCCGAGGTCCTGGCACGCGGTATCCGCGAGGGCGAACTGCGCGACGACATCGACCTGGAACTCCTCGGCGACCTCTTCATCGGTCCGATGCTCTCCCGTGTGATGCTGCGACCGGAGGCGTCGCTGCCGGACGGACTGTCCGAGCAGATCGTGGACTCGGTGCTGGGCGGCGTGCGGGCGGTGCGCTGAACGGTGCGTAACGGGCGGAATGTGCCCGTTGTGTCACAGGCGCCCGCTTGCCGCCCCTCGCGGGAACCCGCCGCCCGGCGCGCCCCGTCCTTCACGTGTCGATCCCCTATGGTCGACTGAGCACTTCGCAAGACAGTGAGGACTTCCCTTATGGCGCAGGCGTACGACGCGGACGTGACCACCGAAGGCGGCGGGAAACCGCGGCGCGGGTCCGGCGCGGCGGGGCGATTCAGGCGTTATGTCGGGAAGTTCAGGGACGGCATGTGGCGGCGCGGCATCATCACCGCCGTACTGGCCGTCCTCACAGCCGTGGTGATGGGCTTTCACGGGGCGCTGCCCAACCGGATCGGCAACGTGGGCAGCCTGCTGGAGACCTTCCTGCCGTGGGTCGGACTGGCGATCCCGGTGCTGCTCGTGGTGGCCCTGCTGAGGCGCTCGGCGACCGCGCTGATCGCGCTCCTGCTGCCGGCGCTGGTCTGGGTCAACTTCTTCGGCGGTCTGCTGTCCGACAAGCACACCGGTGGTGGCGACCTGACCGTGCTCACGCACAACGTCAACGCCGACAACCCCGACCCCGCCGGCACCGCCCGCGACCTCATCGCCTCCGGCGCCGACGTGATCGCCCTGGAGGAGATCGCGGCCGGCCAGGCCCCCGCGTACGAGAAGGGCCTCGCGGGCACCTACCGTTACCACTCCGTGCAGGGCACGATCGGGCTGTGGAGCAAGTACCCGCTCACCGGCGTGCGCCCGGTCGACATCGGGCTCGGCTGGGTCCGCGCCATGCGGGCCGCGATCACCACACCGGACGGGAAGGCCGCGGTCTACGTCGCCCATCTGCCCTCGGTGCGCGTCAAGTTCAACGCGGGCTTCACGGCGGGGGAGCGGGACCACAGCGCCGACGACCTCGGCGAGGCCATCGCCGGCGAGAAGCTGCCCGACGTGATCCTCATGGGCGACCTCAACGGCACCATGAACGACCGCGCGCTGGCCAACATCACCTCGCAGATGCGCTCCACGCAGGGCGCCGCCGGCCATGGGTTCGGCTTCAGCTGGCCCGCCGACTTTCCGATGGCGCGGATCGACCAGATCCTCGTGAGGGGCGCGGAGCCCACCGACTCCTGGGTGCTGCCGCCCACCGACAGCGACCACCGGCCGGTGGCCGCCAAAGTGGCGCTTTCGTAGCGAGAGGGCTTAACACGGCGTTCGTCTGTGGGTGACACCACGGGAAGAATGGTCGGGGAGAGTTTGTTCCGCGGATAAACTTATAGGGCTCCCCGCCTCCCACCTCCCCGGAAGGGTCACTCATGCCTCTCGCCCTGCTCGCACTGGCGATCAGCGCATTCGGCATCGGTACGACGGAGTTCGTGATGATGGGCCTGCTGCCCAACGTCGCCGACGACCTGCACACCTCCATCCCGACCGCCGGCTACCTCGTCTCCGGCTACGCCCTCGGTGTCGTCATCGGCGCGCCCCTGCTGGCCGCCCTCACCACGCGCATGCCGCGCAAGGCCCTGCTCATCATGCTCATGGGCCTGTTCACGGTCGGCAACACCCTGTCCGCGCTCGCCCCCGGCTTCGGCTGGCTGCTGGCCGGACGCATCCTCGCCGGGCTGCCCCACGGCGCCTTCTTCGGCGCCGGCGCGGTCGTGGCGGCCGGCATGGTCGACCCGGCCCGCAGGGCCCGCGCGGTCTCCCTCATGATCGCCGGGCTCACCGTCGCGAACATCGTCGGCGTCCCCGCGGCCACACTCATGGGCCAGCACCTGGGATGGCGGGCCACCTTCCTCGCCGTCGGCGTGATCGGTCTCGTCGCCATGGCCAGCATCGCGCTCCTCGTCCCGCGCATGCCCGTGGCGCCGGGCGGCGGACTGCGGCACGAACTGTCGGCCTTCCGCAACGGACAGGTGTGGCTGGCGCTGGCCACCACGATCTTCGGCTTCGCCGCGGTCTTCACGGTCTACAGCTACGTCACCCCGCTGCTCACCGAGGTCGCCGGGTTCGGCGAGGGCAGCGTCACGATCGTGCTGGCGCTCTTCGGCGTCGGCGCCACCATCGGCAACCTGCTCGGCGGCCGCCTCGCCGACCGGGCCCTGCGGCCCGCCCTGCTCGGCAGCCTCGCCGCGCTCGCGGTGGTCCTGCTGCTGTTCACGGTCACCTCGCACGCGCGGTGGAGCGCGGCGCTCACCGTCGTCCTCCTCGGGATCGCCGCGTTCGCCGCGGGCTCGCCCCTGATGATGCTCGTCATGGACAAGGCCCGGCACGCCCCCGGACTGGCCTCCGCCGCGAACCAGGCGGCGTTCAACCTGGCCAACGCGGGTGGGGCGTGGCTGGGCGGATACGTCATCGCAAGCGGGTTCGGGTACGTCGCGCCCGCGGTGGCGGGCGCGGGGCTCGCGGTGAGCGGCGTCCTGATAGCGGGGGCGGCGGGGCTGCTCGAGCGGCGCTCCGGGGGGTCCGCGTCGCGGGTCGTGGCGACGGGGGCGGTGCGTTCTGCGCCGGAGCGGGTCGGCTAGCGCCTGGCTGTCCGGGTGGGTTTTTTCCCCGCCCGCCCTCCCGTGTGCCCGGCGCGGTCTGGCGCCCCGGCGCCTGTTGTTCGTGGGCCGGGTTCGGGGCCTCCGGGGCTGGCCATTCTGGACTGGGATATTTACGCGCGTTTCCAGCACTTGCTGGTCCCGTCCTTGCCCGGGTGGTGCGCACAAATATCCCGCAGCGTCCAGAACACCCACCCCTGCACCCCCGCCCCCTCTGTTTCGTCATGCGCCTGATCCCCAGTGGGGGGAAGGGGCGGTCCGGGTGACCCCGGTTGCCCGGGCGCCGGGCGCGCGGCGTGACGGTTGGGCACGTGGACGGCGCTGCGCCTACGGGTGCCCGCACCATGGCCGCCCCTATACCCCCCACTGGGGATCAGGCGCGAAAGCTCACGGAGGGGGCGGGGGAGGTGGGGGCACCCCCGGCCGAAGGTCGGGGGTGGGAGGGCGGGCGGGGAAAAAACCTAACCGGTCCGGACGCGAGGCGTCAGGCGTGTTCGCGCCAGCGGTTCGTGATCGGAAGCCGCCGGTCCTTGCCGAACCCCTTGGCCGAGATCTTCGTCCCCGGCGGATACTGCCGCCGCTTGTACTCCGCCGTGTCCACCATCCGCAGCACCTTCGAGACGAGCTCCGCGTCGAACCCGGCGGCGACGATCGCGTCGCGCCCCTGGTCCTGGTCGACGTACATCGCCAGCATGCGGTCGAGGACGTCGTAGTCCGGCAGGGAGTCCGTGTCGACCTGCCCCGGCCGCAGTTCCGCGCTCGGCGGCTTGGTGAGGGAGTTCTCCGGGATCGGAGGGGTCTGGCCGCGCTCGCCGGCCGCCTCGTTCCGCCAGCGGGCGAGGCGGAAGACGGTGGTCTTGTAGACGTCCTTGATGGGCCCGTACGCGCCGACGGAGTCGCCGTACAGGGTGGAGTAGCCGACCGCGAGCTCGCTCTTGTTGCCCGGGGCGAGGACGATGTGCCCCTCCTGGTTGGAGATGGCCATGAGCATCGTGCCGCGCAGCCGGGACTGGAGGTTCTCCTCGGCGAGGCCGGTGAGCCCGAGGGCGCCCATGTAGGCGTCGAACATCGGGGCGATCGGGACGGTGCGGAAGTTGAGGCCGGTGCGCCGGGCGAGCTCGGCGGCGTCGTCCTTGGAGTGGTCCGAGGAGTACCGCGACGGCATGGAGACGCCGTACACGTTGGCCGCCCCGACCGCGTCGCACGCGATCGCCGCGACGAGGGCCGAGTCGATGCCGCCGGAGAGCCCGATGAGCACCGAGCGGAAGCCGTTCTTGGCGACGTAGGCGCGCAGGCCGACCACGAGCGCGGTGTAGATCTCCTCGTCGTCGCCGAGCCGGGCCGCCTCCTCGCCGCGGACCTCCGGCTCGTACGCCGGGAGCGGCTCGGCGGAGAGCGTGACGTGCTCGATCTCCAGGCCGTCGTCCGCGATGCCGCCCGGCACCCGGGCGGGGTCGGCGGCCGGCAGGTCGAGGTCGAGCAGGACGCAGCCCTCCTCGAACTGCGGGGCGCGCCCGATCACGTCGCCCGCGGCGGAGACGACGATCGAGTCGCCGTCGAAGACCAGCTCGTCCTGGCCGCCGATCATCGCGCCGTAGGCGAGGGTGCAGCCGGCCTCCTGGGCGCGCTTGCGCACCAGCTCCAGCCGGGTGTCGTCCTTGGCGACCTCGTACGGGGAGGCGTTGATCGCGACCAGCAGCCCGGCCTCCGCGGTGCGGGCGGCGGGCACGCGGCCGCCGTCCTGCCAGAGGTCCTCGCAGATGGCGAGGGCGACGTCGACCCCGCGCACCCGGATCATCGGCAGGGTGTCGCCGGGGACGAAGTAGCGGAACTCGTCGAAGACGCCGTAGTTGGGGAGGTGGTGCTTGGCGAACTTCAGCACGACCTTCCCGCCGTGCAGCACGGCGCCGGCGTTGCGGGGCGAGCCGGCCGGCTGGCCGTAGCGCGGCTGGGCCTTCTCACTGCGGTCGAGGTAGCCGACGATCACCGGCAGATCCCCGAAGCCCTCCGCGGCCAGGCGGGCCGCGAGCTGCTCCAGGGCGGTCCGGCTGGCTTCCACGAAGGAGGAGCGCAGCACGAGATCCTCGACGGGGTACCCGGTCAGCACCATCTCGGGGAACGCCACGAGGTGGGCCCCCTGTTCGGCCGCGTGCCGGGTCCAGCGCACCACCGACTCCGCGTTGCCGGCGAGGTCGCCCACGGTGGAGTCGATCTGATTCAGAGCGAGGCGTAGTTGAGGCACGGCGCCCAGTGTAATCGTCAGACCGACGCGATGTAGGGCTGCGCGCTGTGTGGCGCGGCCCACGTCCCCGTAGTGACGACTGTCGGAGCGGCGCGACGGATGCGTAATCTGGTGGAAACCGCGGCGGGTGATACTGGCGTGCCCCCGCCATGCCTTTGGCTGTGGTGCACAGGTGGTATGACCTGCAAGGATGTAGCTATGGACAAGCAGCAGGAGTTCGTTCTCCGCACCCTTGAGGAGCGGGACATCCGCTTTGTGCGGCTTTGGTTCACGGACGTGCTGGGTTATCTGAAGTCCGTGGCCGTCGCGCCGGCCGAGCTGGAGCAGGCCTTCGACGAGGGCATCGGCTTCGACGGCTCCGCGATCGAGGGCTTCGCCCGGGTGTACGAGTCCGACATGATCGCCAAGCCGGACCCCGGCAGCTTCCAGATCCTGCCCTGGCGCGCCGAGGCGCCCGGCACCGCCCGGATGTTCTGCGACATCCTCATGCCGGACGGCTCCCCGTCGTACGCGGACCCGCGCTTCGTCCTCAAGCGGTCCCTGGCCAAGGCCTCCGACCTGGGGTTCACCTTCTACACGCACCCCGAGATCGAGTTCTTCCTGCTGAAGAACCTGCCGCTGGACGGCACCGTGCCGGTCCCGGCCGACAACTCCGGCTACTTCGACCACACACCCCAGAACGTGGGCCAGGACTTCCGACGCCAGGCGATCACGATGCTGGAGTCGATGGGCATCTCGGTGGAGTTCTCCCACCACGAGGGCGCCCCCGGCCAGCAGGAGATCGACCTGCGCTACGCGGACGCGCTGTCCACCGCCGACAACATCATGACCTTCCGGCTGGTCATGAAGCAGGTCGCGCTGGAGCAGGGCGTGAACGCCACCTTCATGCCCAAGCCCTTCAGCGAGCACCCCGGCTCCGGCATGCACACCCACCTGTCGCTCTTCGAGGGCGACCGCAACGCCTTCCACGAGTCCGGCTCCGAGTACCAGCTCTCCAAGGTCGGCCGCTCCTTCATCGCCGGCCTGCTGAAGTACGCCGGCGAGATCTCCGCGGTCACCAACCAGTGGGTCAACTCCTACAAGCGCATCTGGGGCGGCGCCAACCGCCCCGCGGGCGCCGGCGGCGAGGCCCCCTCGTACATCTGCTGGGGCCACAACAACCGCTCCGCGCTGATCCGCGTCCCGATGTACAAGCCCGGCAAGACCGGCTCCACCCGCGTCGAGGTCCGCTCCATCGACTCCGGCGCCAACCCCTACCTCGCCTACGCCGTCCTCCTCGCGGCCGGCCTCAAGGGCATCGAGCAGGGCATCGAACTCCCCCCGGGCGCCGACGACGACGTCTGGGCCCTGTCCGACGCCGAACGCCGCGCCCTCGGCATCGAGCCCCTGCCGCAGAACCTCGGCGAGGCCATCCACCTCATGGAGCGCAGCGAACTGGTCGCCGAGACGCTCGGCGAGCACGTCTTCGACTTCTTCCTCCGCAACAAGAAGCAGGAGTGGGAGGAGTACCGCTCCGAGGTCACGGCGTTCGAGCTCCGCAAGAACCTCCCGAATTTGTAGCGCCTGCGATCCGGGCCGGCGGCGCCAAGCTGTCGGCCCGGAGAGGTCTCAATCACCCTGGGCCGTCCGTGGGCCGTCCGGCGCAGCCTCCGCGGCCTCGTACCGCCTGTTCGCGGCCGGGCATCAAGCATCCGTCGTCGCTTCGCTCCGCTGGGCGGGCGCGGCAACGTGACCGCAGCAGCCGACGGTGATCATCCCCTCGTAGCGTAGAGGCCGTGGCTGCGGGGGGAAGTCTGGGCAGGGCGGCCGCCCAGAACCGCATATGTCTCCCGATCTCCCCCGACCTCCGACACCTCCCGCGAAGCGAGGGAGCGGCGCGTGGACGCCAGGCGCAGGCTGGATAGTGGAGGTGGACCGCCGTGGCGAACGAAGCCATCTCGCCCGCCGAGGACGCTGCCGTATTGGAGACCTTGTTCCACCAGTCCCCCACGGGCCTGCTGATCTTGGACACGGAACTGCGAATCCTGCGGCTCAACGTCACCAGGCCGGCTCTGCACGAAACGCCCCCTGAACCGATCGTCGGCCGACACGTCGCCGACGTATATGACCTTTCCGCACCCGGTGAGGTCGAGGCGATGCTGTACGGCGTGCTGGAGAGCGGCGTGCCCGCCCGGGAGCAGTTGGTGGGGTTGCGTCCGAAAGGCGCGCCGAGGACGGAGTACCTGTTCTCCGTCTCCGCGTCCCGCCTGGAGGACTCGCAGGGGAGGATTTGGGGGGTACTGGCGGAGATGCTCGACGTCACCGAGCGCGAAAAGGTTCGCGCCCGCCTGCACGTCCTCCGCTCGGTGCGCGAGCACGTGGGGCAGACCCTCGACGTGGTCGCCACCTGTGAGGAGCTGGCGCAGGAGATGGTGCCCCACCTCGCCGACATCGCCGTCGTGGAAGTGGTCGACGCCGTGATACGTGGCGAAAACCCTCCGCCGAGCCCTCTGCCCCGGGAGGTGCCCCTGCGCCGGGTCGCGTTCAGCCGCAGTGGCGGTGAGGAGCAGATCCAGGCGCATCCGGTGGGTGACGTGCGCGCTCTGCCGTTCCCGACGCCGTACGTTCAGACGCTGGCCGACCTCAAGCCCCGCCTCGTCGCCCTGGGCCCCGAGACGCCCTGGCTGGCGGCTGACCCGCAGCGCGGGCAGGCGATCCGCGTATCCGGTGCCCGCAGCCTCATCACCGTGCCCCTGACGCTGCGCGGAACCGTGCTGGGGCTGCTGAGCCTTTACCGCACCGACCAGGCGAACGTCTACGAGCCGGGCGACGTCACAGTCGCCGCTGCGGTGGCCGCTCACACTGCGCTGTGCGTCGACAACGCCCGCCACTACACCCGCGAACACACCATCGCGTTGACGATCCAGCGTCATCTGCTGCCTCCCTGCCCGGCGTCGCAGAGCACCGTGGAAACCGCCCACCTTCACGTGCCCTCCGAGGTGGGCGGGGGCGGCGGGTTCGACACCTTCGCCCTGTCCGGCGCCCGCACCGCGTTGGTGGTCGGCGACGTCGCCGGGCAAGGCATCTACGCGGCCACCACCATGGGACAGCTGGGGATCGCCATCCACTCCCTGGCCGCACTCGACCTGGAGCCCGACGAGCTCCTCGCACGCCTCAACGACACCTACACAAGCCTGGCCCAGGAACGCGCAGCTCTACCGCCCGGCGACTGCATGCCGCTCAGGGCAAGCTGCGCGTACGCGGTCCACGACCCGCTGGCCCGGACCTGCACCATCGCCCTCGCCGGCCACCCCCCACCCGTCATCGCCCATCCCGACGGGAGAGCCGAGACCCTTCATCTGCCCAGCGGACCTCCCCTGGGCACGGCCGAGGGACCCCCCTTCGCCGCCACCACGATCCCCGTCCCCGACGGCAGCGTCCTCGCCTTTTACACGGCCCCCCTCCTGCGCATCTCCCCGTCCCCGGACACACTCCACCAAGTGCTGGCCCACCCTGAGCGGCCGCTGCAGGATCTGTGCGACGACCTGCTCTACCGGCTGCGGGACGAAACCGGCCAGGGCGACGTCGTCCTCCTCCTCGCCCGTACCCACGCGTTCCCCGCCGATGGGGTCGCCACGTGGCATCTCGACCGCGACCCCAAGGGCGTCGCGACAGCACGCGCCCACACACGACACCGGCTCGCCCATTGGGAAGTGGATGAGGAAACCGCCTACGCCACCGAAATGATCGTCAGCGAACTGGTCACCAACGCCGTCCGCTACGGCACCCCGCCTCTGCGGCTGCGGCTCATCAAGGACCGCACCCTCACCTGCGAGGTCCACGACGGCAACCCCCTCGCGCCGCGCCTGCGCCACGCGAAGACCATCGACGAAGGCGGGCGCGGCTTGTTCATCATCGCCCAACTCGCAGACAACTGGGGCGTCCGCTACTCCCGCGACGGCAAGACGGTCTGGACCACGCAGACTCCCTGACCCGGTCGCCCTCTGGGGGAATCGAGGGCCGTTGATCCCAGCCGGACGCCACAAGCGAGCGTCACCCAGCAAAGCGACCACGATTGCGGCCCGTCCCTGGCCGTCCAAGAGCGCTCGGCGGCAGCGAGGGGTGACAACCATTGACGGGCTGATCGCAGGCCACAGGGCCCTGATTCACCTCCTCCGCAACAAGAAGCAGGTGCGGGAGGAGTACCGCTCAATCACCTGAATCCGGCGATCTTTTGGCGGCAGGGACGGCAGCCGCGGAGAGGGTGTTCGGGCTGTGACGTCCAGTCCCTGTCTCTCTTGCGTCTCCAGACCGCCGATGGCAGGGTCCTGGTCCAGGCAAGCACCGGCCCGTCCCTGGGAGAGGGAGTCACGATGACCTACGGCTACGTCGCCTCGATGAAGACCCAGCCCGGTTCCCGCGAGGAAGTCGTCTCCATTTTGTTGAGTGGTGTGGACGGTCTCCGCGAGGCGGGATGCCGGCTCTACGTTGTGAGTGTGTCCGACGACGATGACGTGACGATCTGGGTGACCGAGGTCTGGCAGAGCAAGGAGCATCACGATGCTTCGCTGGAGCTGCCGGAGGCAAAGGCTGCCATCGGCAAGGCGATGCCGATGTTGACGGGAGAGTTCACCAGGCAGGAGTTGTCTGTTATGGGCGGGCTGGGACTTTAGACGCTGTCAAGACTGCATCAGTCGCTGACCCGTGAACGAAGAGAACGAAGAGAGGCTGCGACCTCTCACCCCAAGCGAGGCCACGCGTCTTCCGGAGCTCGCCGAGGCAGTGGGGGAGGATCCCGGCCGATTCGGGCTCGCTATGGACGACCCTGAGGCGCCGGATGGGAGGACGGCGGCCGGCGGGCTGGCAATCGAAGTGGACGAGTTCGACGATGCCGCGGGCGGGATCTGGCTCCACTGACAGGTACGTCCTGTTGTCCGCCGTGCGAGCAGCGAGGCTCCGCGGAGTGGAAGGCTGAGCGCTCAGGCGGGATTTGCGGCCTTGCCGACCCGACGGATCGCAGGCCCGAAGAGCTTGTCGACCTCCGTTGATACAGCGTCGAGGAGTACCTCCACCGAACAGGCAGAGGGACCCTGTCCGCCGCTGTGTCCCGGGACCCGCGACGGCATGGCCGGCGTACGTGCTCAGGCCCTGTGGGCACGCATCGGGCCCCGCTTGCAGCTCAGGCCCGGAGCCGGGTCACCGCCTCGCCCCGGGGTGCCCGCGACGTCCGATCCGGGCCGGCGGCGCGAAGCTGTCGGCCTGGAGCAGGCTGTGCGCCCCGGGCCGTCTGACGCAGCCTCGTGCAACCCGTGGCGGGCGGCCTTGCGCGGCGGTGGGTCAGCCCAGGGTGTCGGCCTCCTGGGCGGAGGCCACGAACGCCTCGGGGCCCTGCTCCGCCGCTGCCGGGTCCATCCACATGACCTGCCAGCCGTGGCCGTCGAGGTCGTAGAAGCTGCGTGAGTACATGAAGCCGTGGTCCTCGGCGTCATCCGCCTCGGAGCCGCCCGCCGCGAGTGCGGCGGCGCTGACCGCGTCGACCTCGTCGCGGGACGACACGCTGAAGCAGTACAACGCCAGCGTGTGCGTGGTGGGGTCGGCCATCGGCAGTTTCGCGAACTCCGCGAACTTCTCACGGGTGAGCAGCATGACGAAGGCGTGCTCGCCGACCAGCATGCAGGCGGCGGTCTCGTCGGTGAACGCCGGGTTGAAGCCGAACCCGAGCTTGGCGAAGAACGCCTTGCTGAGCTCGAGGTCCGCTACCGGGATGTTCACGAACAGCATGCGGCCGGGATGTGCGGGATGCGGCATGGTGGGTCTCCAGTCGGTGGCTCGATGGCGTACGTACGGATAGACCGGGCCGGCCGCCGGAACTCATCGGACGCTCTCCCGCTCCCCTCGGGCGACCTTGGCGCGCCCTGGCCACCGGGTCGAGGGCGGGGGAGCGCCCTAGTCCAGCAGGCCGAGCGCGTCGGGCAGGCCCCGGATCCAGGAGGCCAGCTCCGCTTACTGCGCGGCCACGTGCTCCAGCGCGTCGAGGAAGCGCCGGCGCTCTCCGGCATCCATCGTGCCGAGCTCGGAGGCGATGCCTTCCAACGTGCTCAACGCCATGTGCGCGTCGTGTTCGGCCCGGACGAGATCCTCCAGGGTGGCGATCGCTGTCAGAAGGGCTCTGACCAGTTCGTCTCCCTGTGCCACAGCCTCATCCCCCTTCAACGCGACCGCGTCGTCCGGCACCCGGTTGCCTTCCCTCCCGACCGTAGCCGGGCGGGAGGGCAACGGCGGAGCGGATCAGATGACGGTCAGCGTCAGGACCGCCGTGTACGTGCCGGGCGGCGTGGAGGTCGGTGCGTCCAGGGCGAGTCCGGCCCCGAGGTCCGCGGTGCCGGGGCCGACGCCGGTGGCCAGCGTCCGGGCGTCCTTGAGGCCGCTGCCGTCGCCGGGCGCGACCAGGGGGCCTGCCGTGACGGACTGGACGTTGCCACGGCCGACGATCGTCGGCGCCCAGGTCAGGCTGCTCCCGTCGATGACGCCGCCGGCCCGGTACCGTGCTGATGCGGCCCGGGGGAGGCCATGGTGTCGCGACCACGTTCGGCAGGAGTCCCATGGCCCACCGCGGTACCAGCGGCTCCCCGGCCGGTGCGCTCACCTACGGTTCCGTCGGAGCGACGCGCCCTACGGAGGAGCGATGGTCGGCCTGGGCGACGGGCTTGCGCCCCTTCTCCCGCACCGTCGTCATCGGACACGGGGACGCGGACTGGCGCGCCGCGGCGCACGCCGTGCTGCGCTGGGGCGTCAAGCGGCGAAGCGGCTTCACCGTCACGGGCTGCGACGGTGCCGGGGAGCGGGTCGCCGTGGGGGCCGAGTACCGCATCACCGCGGGTTTCGGCCCCTTCGTCGTGCATGAGCCCGTGCGGGTCGTGGCGGTGGTGGACACGCCGGACCGGTGCGGCTTCGCCTACGGGACGCTGCCCGGGCACCCTGTCTGCGGCGAGGAGGCCTTCGTGGTCCACCGCTCCCCTGACGGGGCAGTCTCGCTGACGATCCGCTCCCTGACCCGTGCCGCTCCGCAGGGTCCGTGGCGGCTCCTGTTCCCGGCGCTGCTCCTGGCGCAGCGATTCTTCCGGCGGCGTTATCTACGGGCCCTGACGGCGCGCACCTGAAGCGGGCGGACGCGTCACCCTCGAACGTTCAGCAGGCGCTCGTGCTGGCGGCGTGCGACGGCCTCGGGTACGGCCACCGGATCGCCCTCACCCTGCGGCAGCAGGAACTGCGACAACGTGCCGCCGGTGCGGACGACGGACTCCACGTTGCCCTTGCCGTCGGGCGCGGACGCGTTCGTGATCAGGTAGGACACCGCCTCGTCGCCGACCCCGACGGGTGCGACGCCCTTGACGGTGAAGCCGTACTCCCAGCCGGAGGCGGACGCGGCCCTGAAGCTGCCGCACCGGGGCACCGCCTCCTTGAGGTCCGCCAGCCAGGCCCGCGCCTCGGCCTCCGTGTGGCTGCTCAGCGCCACGCTCCCCGCCGTTTTCCCACCGGCGCCGCGCACGCCGTCCAGCGCCTCCCACACCAGCGCTTTGCGCGCATGGCGGGGACGCACGCTCATCATGTCGGCCAGCGGCTGGCACCTGGCCGGCGACGCGGTCACCACATCGTCCGGGTCGAACAGCGGCATCCCCGGCCCGATGTCGGCACTGAGACCCGGCACATCCGAGTCACGGAGCAGGGCCTTCGTCAACTCGCCCTTGCTCAACGGCCTGTCGTCGACGGCTTTCGCCGCCCCCGGACGGCTCCCGCACCCGGCGGACACCGCCACGGCCGCCGCGACGGCCACGAGGACAACACCACGCACCAGACTCCGCACAGAAGGTCCCCCCGACCAACCCCGGGGGGCGTCCCCCCGCACTCCGATCCCGGCGGTCACGGTAGCAGCCGACGAGGCGACCAAGATCTCCCGCTGCGAAATCCGGCCGGCGGAGTCAACCGCCCAGCTGGGCGGCCAGAAACACGGCCGCGACCGAAGGGCGGACCGCGTACGTCGCGCCCGTGCCGCCCTCGGGGGCCTCCCACCAGGAGAACGGAAGCCGCCGCCCACTGTTGCCGTGTGCCTTGCTCATCCCGGACAGCACGCCTGCCACCCGGTGCGCGGGATTGCCCTCGTTCGCCCCGCCCATGACCTCGTCCACCAACTGCGTGCAGTGGATGCTCCGCCCGGGATTGCGGAGCAGGTACTGGAACACCCGCAGGGTCTGTGCGGGGAGTTCGGCCAGGAACACCGCGGCGCGCTCCAGGTCCTCCGGGCCCCATTCCGGGGCGCCGTGATGCCCCTCGTCACCGGAGTGCTGAGCCCACCGCGAGTCGGTCTCGATCAGGAACAGCGTCACATCGGCCCCCCAGGCTGGTGAATGGACCCGGCCATTCTGCCCGGCACGAGCACACCGCGGGCACAGATGGGCACGGCTGGGCTCCCACCCGCCCGGAAGATCCGTAGGGTCCGGCCCGGGCCTCACGAGGCCCGGGGGGGCTGGATCCAGCCGACGGAGCGTTCGACGGCGCGCTTCCAGCTGTCGTACTCGGTCTCGCGCCGTGCGGGCTCCATCGCGGGCAGCCACTGCGCGGCGCGGTGCCAGTTGCGGCGCAGGACCTTCAGGTCCGGCCAGTAGCCGGCGGCGAGGCCGGCGGCGTAGGCGGCGCCGAGGGAGACGGTCTCGGCGACCATGGGGCGGACGACGGGGACGTCGAGCACGTCGGCGAGGAACTGCATGAGGAGGTTGTCGGCGGTCATGCCGCCGTCGACCTTGAGCTCCTTCAGGGCGATCGAGGAGTCGGCGTTCATCGCGTCGACGACCTCGCGGGTCTGCCAGCCCGTGGCCTCCAGGACGGCGCGGGCCAGGTGGCCCTTGGTGATGTACGAGGTGAGTCCGACGATGACGCCGCGGGCGTCGCTGCGCCAGTGCGGGGCGAACAGCCCGGAGAAGGCGGGGACGATGTAGCAGCCGCCGTTGTCCTCGACCGTGCGCGCCAGGGTCTCGATCTCCGGGGCGCTGCTGATCAGGCCGAGCCGGTCGCGGAACCACTGGACGAGGGAGCCGGTGACGGCGATCGGGCCCTCCAGGGCGTAGACCGCGGGCTGCCCGTCGATCTTGTACGCGATGGTGGTGATCAGCCCGTGCGTCGAGCGCACGAGGCGGTCGCCGGTGTTGAGCAGCAGGAAGCTGCCGGTGCCGTAGGTGCACTTCGCCTCGCCGGGGGAGAAGCAGGTCTGGCCGAACAGCGCGGCCTGCTGGTCGCCGAGGGCGGCGGCGAGACGGACTCCGGGGAGGACGACCTTGGCCTCCCCGTAGACCTCGGCCGAGGCGCGGATCTCGGGGAGCATGGCGCGGGGGACGCCGAAGAAGTCCAGCAGCTCGTCGTCCCAGGCCAGCGAACGGATGCTCATCAGCATGGTGCGGCTGGCGTTGGTGACGTCGGTGATGTGCAGACCGCCGTCGGGCCCGCCGGTGAGGTTCCACAGCAGCCAGGTCTCCATGGTGCCGAAGAGCACGTCGCCGTCCGCGGCGCGTTCCCGCAGCCCCGGGGAGTTCTCGAAGGTCCAGCGCAGGCGGGGGGCGGAGAAGTAGGTGGAGGGCGGCAGGCCGCACCGCTCCATGAAGAACTCCGAGCCGGGCTCCCGCGACAGCTCGTCGACCAGGGGAGCGGTGCGGGTGTCCTGCCAGACGATGGCCCGCCCCAGCGGGACACCCGTGGCGCGGTCCCACAGCACGGTGGTCTCCCGCTGGTTCGCGATCCCGATGGCGGCGACCTCCTCGGGGGTGATGCCCGCCTCGGACAGGGCCTGCGGCACGATGCGCTGGAGGTTGCGCCAGATCTCCAGGGCGTCGTGCTCCACCCACCCCGGCCTCGGGAAGTGCTGCTGGTGCTCACGCTGCGCGACCGCCACCAGGCGCCCGCGGTGGTCGAACAGGATGCATCGGGTGGAGGTGGTGCCCTGGTCGATGGACAACACATACCGTTCAACCATGTCGGGGGCCTGCCTTCCGATGCGTTCGGGGCCAGCTGCGGGACCTGCTACCAACGGGCCGCGCCCAGGTCTCTGGAGATCGCCCGTGCCGCCTCCCGGAGCAGGGTGACCATGGCCGGGTGCGGCCGGCCCTTGGAGTCGCAGATCCGCTCGACGGGCCCGGCGACGCCGATCGCGCCCACGACCAGTCCGCCGTGGCCGCGGATGGGCGCGGCGACGCCCGACTCGCCCATCGACATCTCCTGCACCTCCGCGCCCCAGCCCTGCTCGCGGACCTCGGCGAGGGCGCGGACCAGCTCCTCCGGGTCGGTCACGGTGTGCCGGGTGTACGCCTCCAGACCGGCGGCGACCGCCGCCTCCACATGGCTGGCCCCGAACGCCAGCAGCACCTTGCCCAGGGCGGAGGCGTGCAGCGGCAGCAGCGCCCCCACGTCGAGGGTCTGCAGGCTGTCGTCGGGCCGGAAGACGTGGTGGACGATGAGCACCTGCCCCTCCAGGGGCGTGCCCAGCCGTACCGTCTCGCCGCTCCGCGCGGCCAGGGCGTCGGCCCAGTTGATGGAGCGCGAGCGCAGGTCGTTGACGTCCAGGTAGCTGCTGCCCAGGTGCAGGAGGGCGGCACCGAGCTGGTACTTCCCGGTCGACGGGTCCTGTTCGACGAAGTCGACGTGCTGGAGGGTGCGCAGAATTCCGTGGGCGGTGCCCTTCGCCAGACCCAGCGAGGCCGCCACCTCGCCGAGACCCAGCCGGCGGGAGCCCCCGGCCAGCAGGCGCAGGATCGCCGCCGCCCGTTCGATGGACTGGAGCGGGCCGGCCATGTATCGATCGTAGCCCGGCTGTTACCGGTCGGCAGCGGACGCGCTCCGGACCCCTCCGGCGGGCCGTATGCGGCGTTCGGTAATGCCGACCCGGTTTCATTGCCCTTCGCCCGGTCTGTCAATAGCGTTCCCTCGACGTCCGGGTGCCCGCCCGGCAGGGCTCCTCGGAGGGAGGACACATGACGGCGGAGCCGAACACGATGCCGCAGCGTGAGGACGTGCACGTCGCCCCGCTGTCCCACATCCCCGGCGCCCTGTCCGTCGTACGCCGGCGGGTCCGCGCGGTCCTGGCCGACTGGAACCTCTGCCCTGAGCTGGCCGAGGACGTGCTCCTGGTGATCTCCGAGCTGACCACCAACGCGATCGTGCACGCCCTGGGGCCCGCGACCCTGCGGGTGTCGTGGATCGCGCTGGAGGGCCTGAGCGCCCTGCACATCGAGGTGACCGACTCCGGCCCGGCCAACCCCTGCGGGCCGCCCGGCGAGATCGATCCGGACGAGCACGGCCGGGGGCTCGGCATCGTGAAGGCGCTGTCGGCCCGCTACGGCATGCGCACCGACTGCGACGGCGTCACCCGCTGGGCGGACCTCCCCGTGCGGGTGGCGGCCGCCTGAGCCGGGTCGTGCCCGCCGGTCACTGCCCGAGGTAGGCCGGTGCCAGCGCGGCCGTGGCCATCCGGCGCGCCTTCCCGGTGCCGTCGGCCGGCACCGTCCACAGGTCGGCGCCGAAGTCGCCCGCGAGGGCGTAGACGATCGTGCGGTCGTCCCGCCAGACGACCTGGTCGTCGACGCTGCGGTCCTCGGCGAGCGGCCGCTCCCGCATCGTGGCGAGGTCCAGTACGTACAGCCGCCACGGGGCGTCGGGGGACAGGCCCGCGACGCGCTTCTTGAAGACCAGGCGGGTGCCGTCGGGGGACAGCGAGGGGCATTCGACGTTGCTGCGCAGGGTGCGTACGGAACGCGCGGCGATGTCGCCGCGCACGAGGTAGGTGCGGCCCGCGGTGCCCAGGGTGGCGTAGAAGTGACCGTCGTCGGCGAAGGTCACGCCCCAGAAATTGACGTCGGACGCGCGGTAGGGCCTGCCGTCCTTGGTGATCGTGAAGTCCTCGAGGTTCGCCCGCAGGTCCCAGGTGCGTGTGTCGAGGACTGAGGTGCGGGTGGAGAAGTTGGTGCCGGCGTACGAGTCGCCGCCGACGAAGACCGTCCAGGCGACCATGCGGCCACTGGGGGAGACCCGGGCCCGGGTCGGGATACCCGCCAGCGGGTAGTGGCGGAGCTCCTCCAGGTGCGCGTCGAGCACGACCGCCCGGTAGGTGTCCTGGACGGTGCCGTGCACGGACTGCAGGCAGATGCCGGTGCCGGCGGCCGCGTAGAAGCGCAGGCACTTGACGCCGGAGGCGGTGCGGGCGCCGGTGGGGCGGTCGGCGGGGACGGTCGCCAGCTCGTCGCGGTGCGGGCCCCAGGCCATGTTCCGGAAGACCATGCGGGGCGCGTCCGGCGCGAGGGAGACGTTGCCCTCGGTGACGGCCGGGCCGCCCGCCTGGGGGCGGTCTTTCTCGGCGGCCCGGTCCGCGGCGTGCAGCACCGCCGCCGCGGCGACGGCGGCGAGGACCGCCACGGCGGCCAGCAGCACGAGCAGGCGGTTCCGGGGGCTGAGCGGTGCGGTGTCCATGCGCGGCCTTTCTGCGGGGGTCAGGAGGCTGGTCCCGGTGGTGTCGGTCGTGCCGGGCGCAGCCACACCGCGCAGGCCGCGCAGACCGCCAGCGCCGCGGTGGCGGTGGTCAGGGCCGTACGGTCGCCCCAGGCCGTCCAGGCGGCGCCGAAGGCCAGGGACGCGGCGAAACGGGCGGCGGCCTGCCCGGTCTGGATGAGGGCGAGCCCGGCGCCGCGCAGCTCGGCGGGCACCGCGGTGGAGGCGGCCGCCATCAGGACGCCGTCCGTGGCGGCGTAGAAGGCGCCGTGCAGCAGCAGGACGAGGTAGGCGGGCCCGTGCGCGAGCAGCAGGGCGTACGCGCCGAGCAGCGCCACGTGCCCGCCGAGGAACATCCGCCAGCGCCCCAGGCGGTCGGCGAGCCGCCCCAGCGGGATGGCGAGCAGCAGGAAGGCGGCCGCGGTGCCCAGCGGCATCAGGGCGAACCACCGGTCGGGTACCCCGAGGCGGTGCTGGAGCAGCAGGTAGACGAAGGAGTCGCTGACCGTCGACAGCCCGAGCAGGGTGGCGCAGATCGTCAGGCGGCGCACGTCCGGGCGCCGCAGCAGTGCCACCGACGCGCGCAGCGAGGGCTGTGCCGCGGGGGTCGCGGGCACCGCCGGGTCGCCCGCCGCACGCCCCCGGCCGCCCGGGACGAAGAGCAGCAGTACGAGCACGCCCAGCGCCGCCACGCAGAAGCTGACGGTGAAGACGGCGTCGTAGCCCTCGGCCGCCTGCCGCAGGATGAGGAAGGCGGCCAGCGGGCCGAGCAGCGCCCCTGCGGTGTCCATGGCGCGGTGCACGCCGAAGGCCCGCCCGCGCGTCTCGGGCGCGGAGGAGAGCGAGATCAGCGCGTCGCGCGGCGCCGTGCGCAGGCCCTTGCCCGTGCGGTCGACGGCCAGGACCGCGCCGATCAGCGGCAGACTGTGGACCAGCAGCAGGGCCGGCTTGCACACCGCCGACAGGCCGTAGCCGAAGGCGGCGACGGCCTTGTGGCGGCCGCCGCCGCGGTCGGCGAGGTGGCCGCCGACCAGCCGCACCAGCGCGCTGAAGCCGTTGTAGACGCCGTCGAGCAGGCCGAAGCCGAGCGGTGAGAGGCCGAGCCCGGCGACCAGGTAGAGCGGCAGGACGGCGGTGACCATCTCCGACGAGACGTCGGTGATGAGGCTGACCGTGCCCAGGACGAGGACCGTGGGGGCGACGGCGGCCGCGACCCGAGGCCCGGGACGCGTCGCGTCCCGGGCCTCGTTGCCGGCGGCGCCGCGGCTGTCCGCGACGTACACGCTCAGCTCGCCCAGATGCCGGTGATGTCGGAGGCCGAGGCGGCGTTGCCCGCGTGCGTGGTGAGACCGGCCAGGTCCTCCAGCGTACGGAGCACGTTGTAGTGGTTGTAGGTCGTCGCCGACGACGAACCGGCCGTGACCGGCTGGCCGTACAGGACGGTCGGGATGCGGTTGCCCGCCAGGCGGTTGTCCTCGTCGAAGGTGACGACGAGCACGCTGTTGTGGGTCTTCGCCCAGGTGGCGTAGGCGCCCAGCTTGTTCTTCAGCCAGGTGTCACCGGTGGAGACGGAGCAGTCGTGCATGTCGCTGCACAGGTTCGGCGTGACGAAGGAGACCTTCGGCAGCGTGGTGAAGTCCGTCGGGAACTGGGCGAAGGTCTTCGCCGTCGAGGTGGGGACGTTGCTGAAGGCGAACCACGGGTTGTGCTTGCGCGCGTAGTCGCCGCTGCTGCAGGTGGTGGAACCCTGGCTCGGCAGCGTCTCGTTGTAGCTGGCCCAGCTCTTGCCCGCGGCGATCAGCTCCGAGGCGAGGTTGGCGGCCTTGCTGAAGCCCGGCGTGTAGCAGCCGTCGTCGGTGACGCCCTGGTTGCCGCCCGAGAAGATCTGCAGGTAGTTGGGCTGGCTCGGGTGCGTGACGCCGTACGACTGCGTGAGGCTGGCGCCGCCGGCCTTCAGCGTGTTGTTCAGGTACGGGGCGCTGGAACTGCCGATGACCTGGCTGTACGCGTGGTTCTCCATCATCACCACGACCACGTGGTCGGGGTTGGGCACGCTGCCTGCGGCGTGGGCGGTGTCGGAACCGCCGAGCGCGGCCCACAGGCCGAGCGAGGCGGCGGCGATGCCGCAGGCGGACGCGAGAGCGGTGACGGTGCGGCGGGGACTGGACAGGGACCAGCCGGACACGGCGGACCTCCGGGGCGGGGGACAGGGAGTGGCGCCGCGCCAGGTTAGGAGGGGGCCGCGGAAGCCGGAAGCGCTCCGCAGATGAAGGTACGTGGAACGCTGCGTAGGACCGGGTACCGTCGGGTCAAGCGCAGGCAAAGAGCCCGGCGGACGCGCAACTCGCGTCCCCCGGGCTCTCGCTGTCGGAACGTCACATGACGTCAGGTCACGTCACTTCACGTACGTGATGCCGTCCGTGGTGATGGCCGGGCGGCCGGAGGTGCCCACCACGACGATCTTCAGGGTGTGCTTGGCGCTGGTGCTCCAGGTCGTGGACCAGATGGTCTGCCGGTACAGCGTGCTCGAGGACTTCAGCTCCACGGTGGCCTTCTTGACGCCGTCCACGTAGACGTACGCCTGTCCCGAGGTCGAGGCCCGCGAGACCACCCAGCCCACCGAGCGTCCGGTGAAGGTCCAGGTGAGGCTGGCGTTCTTGGACGAGGAGGTGAGCGACTTGCCGCCGAGGTAGCTGGTGGAGCTCTTGGCGGACCACGATCCGGTCTTCACCGCCGAGGTCTCCTGGATGATCGCGGCGGTGCGGCTCACCGCGGCGGTGCCGTAGTTGCCGGCCATGTCGGTGGCCCTGAGGTTGTACGTGACGGCGCTGCCGGCCTTGCCCGCGGTGCTCCAACTCGTGGTCGTGGGGCCGAAGGTGGCGGCGGACGGCGTGGTCGCCGAGGAGCTCTTGAGGGCGGCGTTGTCCGCGGCCTTCCAGGTCACGGTGACCGGCACGGAGGTGTTGGACACCGTGGCGTTGCGGATCTTCACCGCGGGGGCGGTGGTGAACGTCGGCTTGGTGGTGTCGCCGGTCACCGCGAGCGACGCGGACACCGACGTCTTGTCGTTGATGTGCACCGCGCGCACCGCCACCGTGTGCTTGCCCGTCGGCACCGTGATCGCGGCCGAGGTGGCCGTGTGGGTCGTCGTGGCCTTCACGACGCCGTCGACCAGCACCTCGAAGCGCTTGACGAGCACGGCCGGCGTGGTGGTCTTCCAGGTCACCGTCATGGCGCCCTTGGTGTAGTACGTGGAGCCGGACTTCGTGGCGCCGGTCGGCGTGCCGAGCGTGGGCGTCGCGACGGGACCGGCCGCGTACGAGCGGATCGTGGGCAACTTGTCGTACAGGTCCTGGCCCGGGCAGGCGGTGGCGAAGCCGTCACGGTGCCCGGAGATCGCGTTGAACGTGTACTTGGTGCCCAGCTTGAAGGGCGGGCTGTCGCTCGCGCCCTCCGTCAGGATCTGCGTCTTGCTGCCCGGGTTGGGGTTGATCTTGTACTGGCCGAGCTTCCACGCGGCGAGCGCCGCGACCGACCCCAGCATCTGCGAGCTGATGGGCGTGGCGGCCTTGCCGCCGATCACCTGGTACGTGCCGAGCACCGCGATGCCGAAGCTGCGGGTGTTGAAGCCGTAGGTGTGCGCGCCGATCACGGGCAGGTCGATGCCGCCGTAGCGGCCCTCGAAGATCGTGCCGCACTTGTCGACCAGGGCGTTGTAGCCGATGTCGCGCCAGCCCTCGGCCTGCACGTGGTACGCGTAGACCGAGCGCACGATGCTCGCCGAGGCGGAGCAGTCGTAGCTGACGGCGGTGTCGGTGTGGTGGACGAAGACCGCGGTGACGTCCGTGGCGTAGTCC
Organism: Streptomyces sp. NPDC002574; assembly: GCF_042889545.1. NCBI lineage: Bacteria > Bacillati > Actinomycetota > Actinomycetes > Kitasatosporales > Streptomycetaceae > Streptomyces > Streptomyces sp. NPDC002574. The sequence continues at coordinate 436,078 of NZ_JBIARB010000009.1, read as the reverse complement.
GGGTCGCCGGCCTCACGGATCTTCTCGTCGGCGCCCCAGCCGGCCCGGGAGACGATGGGCGGCTTCGCCACGGTGGACGCCGGGGCGGTCGGCCGGGTCGAGGTGGGGGTGGGGCTGGCGCTCTTGGTCGGCGTGGTGGTCGGGGAGGCCTTCGTCGGCGTCGGGCTCGCGGACGTCGTGGTGGTGGCCGGCGGCGTGGTCGTCTGCGAGGCCGGGGCCGAGGCCGGCGCGGACGGGCTCTCGGTGGTGCCGGAGGTGGCGGACGGGCTCTCGGTGGTGCCGGTCGCGGTGTCCGTCGCCGTGGGCTCACCGGGGGTGGCGCTGGGGGACTCCTCGCCGTCGGCGGCGTCCTCCGCGAAGGCCGCGGGGGCCATCGCCAGGCCGGAGCCGTCGCTCGGGGAGTCGGTGTGCGCGGCGTCGCCGACGAGTTCCAGGCGCATGCCCTCGGGCAGCCGGCCCGACTCGCCGCTCGCGGAGACGACCTTCAGCTGCACGCCGTCGGAGGGCCCCACGTACAGCGGCGAGGAACCGCCGCGCATGCCCTGCTCGGCGCCCGGGTCCGGCGCGTCGTCGTTGTGCGGGTCGACCGTGTTCCAGTCGGACCACTGGCCGGTGGCCACCGACCGGGTGCGGACCTGCACGGAGCCGTCCAGCACGGTGCGCGGGTCGTCCCACGTCACACCGACCAGCCCGAAGGTGTCGGTGGAGCGCTGCGGCACGGTGCGCTCGCCGCCCTGGCCCTCCAGCTTCACCGAGCGGACGACGGTGGGCACGGGCTTGCCGGCCGCCGACGCGGCGGTGCCCTCCGGCCCCCGTGCGACGGTCACGGCCGTCACCGCTCCCGCACCGCCCAGCACGACCGCCCCGATCGCGAGCCAGGCGCGTCCGCGCAGCGGCGGCAGTCCCGGCAGTCGTCGCGACCCTGCGGATCTCCTGGATCCCTTTGGCATTCCCTCGCCCCGCCCCTGATGACCGATCGACCGGCTGGTTGTACGTTCAAATGACCAACGCTTTTTATCAGATGGCCCATTGGCCCCTCGCGGCGCGGTCGGGGTTCGCGAGAAAGCGCCCATATCGTTGCTTATCGGAGTCGGAACGAGCCGGATACCCTCTGAAGTGCGGAGCGGCGCGGCCGAGGGCCGGACGCCGTGACGCCGGGAGACGGCGGAAGGTGGTCGGAGTGCTGGAAGGGCGACGGGACACCAGGTTCGGGCGGCTGCTCAAACGCGGCTTCGCCGACCCCGTGGCCGCCGAGGGCCTGCTGGGCGGCGAGGAACTGGCGTCCGTCGGCAACGACCCGGTGCTCCTGGACGCCCTGGGCGCCACCGCGGACCCGGACCAGGCGCTGACCGGCCTCGTGCGGCTGGTGGAGGCCCTGGACGAGGGCGAGCGCCGCACCCTGCTCGACACGATCACCGCCGCCAAGCCGCTGCGCGACCGGCTGCTCGGGGTGCTGGGCGCCTCCGAGGCGCTGGCCGACCACCTGACCCGGCACCCGCGCGACTGGCACGCCCTGGTGACCTACGAGCACGCGGATCTGCACCCGGGGACAACGGAGTTCGAGCGCGGCCTTCGCAGCGCCGCCGACCCCGACGCGCTGCGGGCCGCCTACCGGCGCTGCCTGCTGGGCATCGCCGCCCGGGACGTGTGCGGCACCAGCGACCTCGTGCAGACCGCCGCCGAACTGGCCGACCTGGCGACCGCCACGCTGCGCGTCGCACTCGCCATGGCCGAGGCGGAGGCCCCCGGCGACGCCGCGCAGTGCCGGCTCGCGGTGATCGCCATGGGCAAGTGCGGCGGCCACGAGCTCAACTACATCTCCGACGTGGACGTCATCTTCGTCGCCGAGGCCCGCGGGGAGACCGAGGGCCTGGAGGACGAGGCCAAGGCGGTCCAGGCGGCCACGCGGCTGGCCTCGCGCATGATGCGGATCTGCTCCGACACCACCGCCGAGGGCAGCATCTGGCAGGTCGACGCCAACCTGCGCCCCGAGGGCCGGCGCGGCCCCCTGGTGCGGACGCTCTCCAGCCACGTCGCGTACTACAAGCGGTGGGCGAAGACCTGGGAGTTCCAGGCGCTGCTCAAGGCCCGCCCGGTCGCCGGCGACCCGGCGCTCGGCCAGGAGTACGTCGAGGCCCTGTCGCCTATGGTGTGGCAGGCCGCGGAACGCGACCACTTCGTGCCGGACGTGCAGGAGATGCGGCGCCGGGTCGTGGAGAACATCCCCGTCGCGCACGTGGACCGCGAGCTCAAGCTGGGCCCCGGCGGTCTGCGGGACGTGGAGTTCGCCGTGCAGCTGCTCCAGCTCGTGCACGGCCGCACCGACCCCGCGCTGCGCAGCGGCACCACCTTGACCGCGCTCGCCCAGCTCGCCGCGGGCGGCTACGTGGGGCGCGCGGACGCGGCGGCGCTCGACGCCTCGTACCGCTTCCTGCGCACGATGGAGCACCGCATCCAGCTGCAGAAGCTGCGCCGCACCCACCTCGTGCCCGAGGACGAGGCGGACCTGCGCCGGCTCGGCCGCTCCCTGGGCTTCCGCGCCGACTCCGTCGCCGAGCTGCACCGGGAGTGGAAGCGGCACGCCCGGGAGGTGCGCCGGCTGCACGAGAAGCTCTTCTACCGGCCGCTGCTGGACGCCGTGGCCCAGCTGGCGCCCGGCGAGGTCGGCCTCACCCCGGACGCGGCCAAGCAGCGCCTGGAGGCGCTCGGCTACGCCGATCCCGCCGCCGCGCTGCGCCACCTGGAGGCGCTGGCCTCCGGCGTCAGCCGCAAGGCCGCCATCCAGCGCACCCTGCTGCCGGTGCTGCTGGGCTGGTTCGCCGACTCCGCCGACCCGGACGCGGGCCTGCTGAACTTCCGCAAGGTCAGCGACGCGCTGGGCCGGACCCCCTGGTACCTGCGGCTGCTGCGCGACGAGGGCGCGGCCGCCGAGAACCTCGCCCGGGTGCTGTCCTCCGGGCGGCTCGCCCCGGACCTGCTGATGCGCGCCCCCGAGGCGGTCGCCCTCCTGGCCGACGACGAGGGCCTGCAGCCGCGTTCACGTGCCGCGCTCGACCAGGAGGTGCTGGCCGCGGTCCACCGCGCCGGCTCCGCCGAGCAGGCCGTGGCCGCCGTGCGCGGCGTCCGGCGCCGGGAGCTGTTCCGTACCGCCGCGGCCGACGTGACCGGGGTCCACCGGGGGGCGCCCGACGCCGTGGGCGCGGCCCTCACCGACGTCAACGCCGCCGCAGTCGCAGGGGCCTTGCAGGCCGCTGTCAACGCCGTCGAGGCGGCGGACGGCGAGCCGCTGCCGACCCGCTTCACCGTCATCGGCATGGGCCGCTTCGGCGGTCACGAGCTCGGCTACGGCTCCGACGCCGACGTCCTGTTCGTCCACGAGCCGTACGAGGGGGTGGAGGAGCACCACGCCTCCCGCGTGGCCGTGAAGGTCGCCAACGAGCTGCGGCGCCTGTTGCAGATCCCGACCACCGATCCGCCGCTCCTCATCGACGCCGACCTGCGCCCGGAGGGCAAGAGCGGCCCCCTGGTGCGCACGCTGGCCTCCTACGCCGCCTACTACCGGCGCTGGTCGCTGGCCTGGGAGAGTCACGCCCTGTTGCGGGCCGAACACATCGCGGGGGACGAGCAGCTGGGGGCACGCTTCATGGAGCTCGCGGACCCGCTGCGCTACCCGGCGGGCGGCCTGACGGAGGAGGCGGTCCGGGAGATCCGCCGTCTCAAGGCCCGCATGGAGTCCGAACGCCTGCCGCGCGGCGCCGATCCGACGACCCACGCCAAGCTGGGCCGGGGCGGGCTCAGCGACGTCGAGTGGACCGTGCAGCTCTTCCAGCTGCAGCACGGCGCGCGGATCCCGGGCCTGCGGACCACCCGTACCCGGCCCGCGCTCGCCGCCACGGCGGAGGCGGGCCTGCTCGGCGAGGAGGACGCCGAAGTCCTGGACGCCGCCTGGGTGCTGGCCGGCCGCGTCCGCAACGCCGTGATGCTCGTCCGCGCCCGCCCGGGCGACACCTTCCCCGGCGACGGCAGGGAACTCGCCGCGGTCGGCCGCCACCTCGGGTACGAACCCGGGCACGTGGGCGACATGGTGGAGGACTACCGCCGCACCACCCGTCGGGCGCGTGCGGTGGTCGAGCGCCTCTTCTACGACGCGTAGGAGGGGCGGGGCGACCGCCCCGCCCCCGCGGCGCTAAGCGGTGGCGACCCGCACCTGGCGCGGGAGCCGGTAGGCCAGCCCCCCGTAGACCGCCCAGGAGGCGGCGAAGCCGACCGCGAGGCAGGCGGTGCCGCCGGCCGCGTCCAGCCAGAAGTGGTTGGCGGTGGACACGATCACCAGCAGCGTCGTGACGGGGTAGAGCGCCCCGAGCACCCGGACCCAGGTGTGCCGCGCCAGCATCGCTACGGTGATGCCGCACCACAGCGACCAGCCGATGTGCATCGAGGGCATGGCCGCGTACTGGTTGGACACATGGGCGAGGTCGCCGGACGCCATGGAGCCCCATGTGTGGTGGATCCGCACCGTGTCGACGAACCCGCTGCCCATCAGGCGCGGCGGCGCCAGCGGGAAGAAGTAGTACCCGAGCAGCGCGATGCCGGTCGTCACGAACAGCACCAGCCGGGTCGGCGCGTAGCGCCCGGGGTGCCGGCGGAAGAGCCAGACGAGCACCGTCAGAGTTACCACGAAGTGCAGCGTGGCGTAGTAATAGTTCATCCCGACGATGAGCCACGTTACCGAGTTCACGGCATGGTTGATCGCGTGCTCGAAGGCGAGACCGAAGGACTGCTCCAGGTCCCACACCCGGTCCGCGTTGCGCATGGCCGCTGTCTTCTGTTCGGGCACGGCGTTGCGCACGAGTGAGTAGATCCAGTAGCTGACGGCGATCAGCAGGATCTCGAACCACAGTCGTGGTCGGCGTGGTGACAGCCGCCCATTGCCCGTCGTCGCTCCATCGGCGTCACGGGAATCGATGGAGCGCGGCGGGTCTGCCGTAGCGGTTCGGCGTGCCAGGATCTTCGCGGTCGATTCCCCCATGGGGCGATAGTCTGCCATGCGGTGGTAGGCCGTCCGATCAGCCCCCGGTCGGATTCTGTGCATCCCGTGTACGCCTCCAGGCCGACTGCTGTACCGGTACGGCTGCCCCGGCTTGGGGACCTGATGCCGTCGAGCCGCGTACGACCAGTTCAGGCAGGAAGACGAACTCGCTGTGGGGCGCCGGGGTGCCCCCGACTTCCTCCAGCAGCGCGCGCACCGCGGCCTGGCCCATCGCCGTGACCGGCTGGCGGATCGTGGTGAGCGGCGGATCGGTGAACGCGATGAGCGGGGAGTCGTCGAACCCGACGACGGAGACATCGCCCGGCACGGACAGACCGTGCTGCCGGGCCGCCCGGATGGCGCCGAGCGCCATCATGTCCGAGGCGCACACCACGGCGGTGCAGCCGGCCTCGATCAGTCCCGAGGCGGCCGCCTGGCCGCCCTCCAAGGTGAACAGGGAGTGCTGGATCCGGTCCTCGGCCTCCCGCGCCGGTATGCCGAGCACCAGGTCCATGCTGCGCAGGAAGCCCTCGATCTTGCGCTGCACCGGGACGAAGCGCTTGGGTCCGACCGCCAGGCCGATCCGCTCGTGCCCGAGCGATGCCAGATGAGTGACGGCCAGCCGCATCGCGCCCCGGTCGTCGGGGGACACGAAGGGGGCCTTGATCTTGTCGGAGAAGCCGTTGATGAGCACGAAGGGCACGCCCTGGCCGTGCAGTCGGTCGTAGCGCTCCATGTCGGCGGTGGAGTCCGCGTGCAGGCCGGAGACGAAGATGATCCCGGCGACGCCGCGCTCGACCAGCATCTCGACCAGTTCGTCCTCGGTGGAACCGCCGGGTGTCTGGGTGGCCAGCACGGGTGTGTACCCCTGGCGGGTCAGCGCCTGCCCGATGATCTGGGCGAAGGCCGGGAAGATCGGGTTCTCCAGCTCGGGCGTGATGAGTCCGACGAGGCCCGCGCTGCGCCGGCGCAGCCGGACCGGCCGTTCGTAGCCGAGCAGATCGAGTGCGGCCAGCACGGACTGGCGGGTTGCCGCGGAGACTCCGGGCTTGCCGTTCAGGACACGGCTGACCGTCGCTTCGCTCACCCCCGCCTGGGCTGCGATGTCGGCAAGCCTTGCGGTCACAGGATTGGACTGTACCGGTCGCATCTCAGATCGCCCACCAGATGCACGAATGGGCCGGAAGACGGATGTTTCCGCCGGTGGGCGTCACGGGTTCGCTGGAGAGCACCGGCCGCCCGGGAACGGGCAGTTCGACGGGCGTGGAGCGGGTGTTCACGGTGCAGACCAGACCGGGCCGGCCGAGGGCCAGCACGCCCTGCGGGGCGTCCAGCCACCGCATCGGGCCGTCGCCGAGGCCGGGCAGTTCGCGGCGCAGCCGCAGGGCCGTGCGGTACAGCTCCAGGGTGGAGTCGGGGTCGCCGGTCTGGGCCGCGACGCTCAGGTCGCCCCAGGAGGCGGGCTGCGGCAGCCAGCTGCCGCCGCTGCCGAAGCCGTACGAGGTCCCCTCCGTCGTCCACGGGATCGGCACCCGGCAGCCGTCGCGCAGGCCGTCCTGCCCGTTGTCGCGGAAGAAGGACGGGTCCTGGCGGACCTCGTCGGGCAGGTCGGTGACCTCCGGCAGACCCAGCTCCTCGCCCTGGTAGACGTAGACCGAGCCGGGCAGCGCCAGCATCAGCATCGCCGCGGCGCGCGCACGGCGCAGCCCGGTGGCGCCGCCGCCGTAGCGGGTGACGTGGCGGACCACGTCGTGGTTGGAGAGCACCCAGGTGGTGGGGGCGCCGACGGAGACGGTGGCGGCCAGCGACTCGTCGATCACCGCGCGCATGGCGGCGGCGTCCCAGTCGCAGCGCAGGAAGTGGAAGTTGAAGGCCTGGTGCAGCTCGTCGGGGCGCACGTACAGCGCCATGCGCTCGGGGGTGGGGGCCCAGGCCTCGGCGACGCCGATGCGCTCGCCGGGGTAGCCGTCCAGCAGTCGCCGCCAGGAGCGGTGGATCTCGTGCACGCCGTCCTGGTCGAAGAACGGCAGCACCTGGGAGCCGATCATCTTGACCTGCTCCTGGTGCCCGATGTCGGGCAGGCCGGGGGCCTTGACCATGCCGTGGGCCACGTCGATGCGGAAGCCGTCGACGCCGAGGTCGAGCCAGAAGCGCAGGATCCGGTCGAACTCCTCCCGCACCTGGGGGTGGTCCCAGTCGAGGTCGGGCTGCTCGGGCGCGAACAGGTGCAGATACCAGTCCCCGTCGGGGACGCGGGTCCAGGCCGGCCCGCCGAAGACCGACTCCCAGTCGTTGGGCGGCAGTTCGCCGTGCTCGCCCTTGCCGGGACGGAAGTGGTAGCGCTCGCGGTCCGGACCCCCGTGCCGGTCCGCGAGCGCGGCCCGGAACCACGCGTGCCGGTCGGAGGTGTGGTTCGGGACGATGTCCACGATCACCCTCAGACCCAGCTCGTGCGCGGTCCGGACGAGGTCGTCGGCGTCCGCGAGGGAGCCGAAGAGGGGGTCCACGGTCCGGTAGTCGGCGACGTCGTAGCCGCCGTCGGCCTGTGGGGAGGCGTAGAACGGGGTCAGCCAGACGGCGTCGGCCCCCAGCTCCGCGAGATAGGGCAGCCGCGCGCGGATGCCGGGCAGGTCGCCCACGCCGTCGCCGTCGCCGTCCGCGAAGGAGCGCACGTACACCTGGTAGATGACGGCGCTGCGCCACCAGTCGGGATGCGCGCCCTCGGGGTGGTCCGCGGCCGCGGGGGCCGTGCCGTGGGCGACGGGTGCGAGCTCTTGGGTCATGTCGGTCCCTCGTGAGTCGGCGCCGGTCCCTGCCGATGATTCCCATCCACCGCCCTGATCGGCAATGCCTTTCAGAAATTTGCGGAAGATGGCGTAACGGCTTCCAGGCCGCCGACGTTCCCACGGCACGTCTCCTCTCGGCAACTGCGAGGACACACGGACGTAACGATCGGAAGATCTTGCAAGTCTTTGCAGCAAGGTCTTTCGGGGAGCTTTCATCCCTGTTACGTTCCTCGACAGCCCGGCGGCCGCAAAGGTGCAGTCGGCAGGGGGGACGTGGAGACGCGCCCCGCACTATCACGGGCTTTCATCCTGGAGGAGATCACATGCGGCGTGGCATAGCGGCCACCGCGCTGGTTGCGGCGCTCGGGCTCGCGGCAACGGCTTGCGGCGGCGACGGCGGCAGTGACAAGGCCGACGGTCCCGTCACCATCACCTGGTGGGACACCTCGAACGCCACCAATGAGGCGCCGACCTACAAGGCCCTGGTCGCGGACTTCGAGAAGGCGAACCCGACCATCAAGGTCAAGTACGTCAACGTCCCCTTCGACGCGGCGCAGAACAAGTTCGACACCGCCGCCGGCAGCAAGGGCGCCCCCGACGTGCTCCGCTCCGAGGTCGGCTGGACGCCCGCGTTCGCCAAGAAGAGCTTCTTCCTGCCGCTGGACGGCACCGAGGCCCTCGCCGACCAGGACAAGTTCCAGGCGTCCCTGCTCAAGCAGGCCCAGTTCGACGGCAAGACCTACGGTGTCCCCTTCACCACCGACACCCTGGCGCTGGTCTACAACAAGAAGCTGTTCCAGCAGGCCGGTATCGCCGACGCCCCCAAGACCTGGGACGACCTGAAGGCCGCCGCCAAGACCATCAAGGCGAAGACCGGTGCCGACGGCTTCTGGCTGAACACCGCGTCCTACTACGCCCAGCCGTTCCTGTACGGCGAGGGCACCGACATGGTCGACACCTCCGCCAAGAAGATCACCATCAACAGTGCGGCCGCCGTCAAGGGCCTCACCACGTGGCAGAGCATGTTCTCCGGCGCCGGGCTGCACAAGGCCGACACCACCGCGGACGCCTACGCCCACATCCAGGACGCCTTCGTCAACGGCAAGGTCGCCGCGATCATCCAGGGCCCGTGGGAGATCACCAACTTCTACAAGGGCTCCGCGTTCGCCGAGAAGGACAACCTCGGCATCGCCCCCGTCCCGGCCGGGTCCGCCGGTTCGGCCGGGGCCCCCACCGGTGGCCACAACCTCGCCGTCTACGCCGGCTCGGACAAGGCCCACCAGGAGGCCTCGCTGAAGTTCGTGAACTTCATGACCTCGGCGAAGAGCCAGACCACCATCGCCCTGAAGAACTCCACGCTGCCGACCCGCTCGGACGCGTACACCGCCGAGGTGACCGCCGACCCCGGCGTCAAGGGCTTCCAGTCGGTCCTGTCGTCCGCCCAGCCGCGTCCGGAACTGCCCGAGTACAGCTCCCTGTGGGGCCCGTTCGGCGACGAGCTGACCAAGGTCGCCGGCGGCAAGGAGCCGCTGGACAAGGGCCTGGACAACGCGGCCGTCGCGATGGCCAAGCTGCTGCCCGACTACAGCAAGTGATCCCCGCGGCCGCCGGCCCCGCCCCCGAACCGGGCGGGCCGGCGGCCACCGGCTGTTCCACCCCGGAAGACGCCCCGCAAGTCACCCCGGAAGACACCCCGTAGAGAAGGCCCCAACGATGACAGTCGCCGTCGAGGGCGCGGTGCAGAAGTCGCGCGACACGCGCGGATCACGCCCCGGTCCGATCGAGCGCCTCAAGCGCTCCTACCAGAAGCACTGGTACGCGTACGCGATGATCGCCCCGGTGGTCGTCGTGCTCGGCGTCCTGGTGGGCTACCCGCTCGCCCAGGGCCTGTACCTCACGCTCACCGACGCCAACAGCCTGAACTCGGCCCGCACCATCGGCGTCAACCACATCGACGCCACCTACCAGTTCATCGGCCTGCACAACTACGCCGACATCCTGTGGGGCCCGACCTCCTACGACCGCTTCTGGTCGCACTTCATCTGGACGGTGATCTGGACCGCGGTCTGCGTCGCCCTCCACTACGGCCTGGGCCTGGGCCTCGCGCTGCTGCTCAACCAGAAGCTGCGCGGCCGCACCTTCTACCGCATGATGCTGATCCTGCCCTGGGCGGTGCCGACCTTCGTCACCGTCTTCTCCTGGCGGATCATGCTCAGCGACTCCGGGGTGGTGAACTCCGTCCTGGGGGGCCTGCATCTGCCGCAGCCGCAGTGGCTGGAGGACTCCACCTTCCAGCAGATCGCCGCGATCGGCGTCAACACCTGGGTGGGCGTGCCCTTCATGATGGTCTCGCTCCTCGGCGGCCTGCAGTCGATCCCCTCGGAGCTGTACGAGGCCGCCGAGATGGACGGCGCCAACGCCTGGCAGCGCTTCCGCAACGTGACCCTGCCGGGTCTGCGCTCGGTCAGCAGCACCGTCGTGCTGCTCGGCATCATCTGGACGTTCAACCAGTTCGCCATCATCTACCTGCTCTTCGGCAGCGGCGCACCGGACGCGCAGATCCTCGTGACCTGGGCCTACCAACTCGGGTTCGGCCAGCAGCCGCGCGACTACGCGCAGTCCGCCGCCTACGGCGTGCTCCTGCTGTCGATCCTGATCGTCTTCACCACCTTCTACCGCCGCTGGCTGGCCCGCCATGACCAGCTCGCCGCCTGAGGGGATCAGCAGCATGAGCACCACGACCCAGACCACGATCCCGGGCTCCGGCCCCGCCGGCGATCCGCAGGGCGCCGCGGCCGGGAAGCAGCGCCCGGGCGGCTACAGCCGCGGCCGGCGCAGCCGCACCGCGTCGGTGCTGTCGCACGGCGTGCTGATCGCCGCCAGCGTCATCGCCCTCTTCCCCATCGGCTGGCTGGTCTTCCTCTCCCTCGGCCCCGACAAGGACGACTACCTGCACCCCGGCCGGATCCTGGACAAGGCCGGCTTCTCCAACTACTCCTTCGTCCTGGAGCACACGGGCTTCCTGACCTGGTTCGGGAACACCCTGATCGTCGCCGGGGCCACCTGCGTCATCGGCGTGCTGATCGCGGCCACCACCGGCTACGCGGTCTCCCGCATGCGCTTCCCGGGCTACAAGAAGTTCATGTGGGCGCTGCTGGTCACCCAGATGTTCCCGGTCGCCGTGCTCATGGTCCCGATGTACGTGATCCTCTCGGACCTGGGCCTGATCGACACCTACGGCGGCCTGATCCTCATCTACTGCTCCACCGCCGTGCCGTACTGCGCGTGGATGCTCAAGGGCTACTTCGACACGATCCCCTTCGAGATCGACGAGGCCGGCCGCGTCGACGGGCTCAGCCCCTTCGGCACCTTCTGGCGGCTGGTGCTGCCGCTGGCCCGGCCCGGCCTGGCGGTGGCCGCCTTCTACACCTGCCTCACCGCCTGGGGCGAGGTCGCCTTCGCGACCACCTTCATGCTCGACGACGGCAAGTACACCCTCGCCGTCGGCCTGAGCAGCTTCGTCAGCGAGCACGACGCGCAGTGGAACTACATGGCCGCCACCGCGGTGCTCATCGCCATCCCCGTCAGCTTCGTCTTCTACCTCGTGCAGAAGCACCTGGTCACCGGCCTCACCGCCGGCGCGGCCAAGTCCTGACCGCACGACCCGGGGCACCCGGCCCGACCGGCCGGGTGCCCCGGCCCTGCCTGCATCGCCGTACCGCGCCTCCAATCCTCCAAGGGATCACCATGACCCAGTACCTGGCGGACTCCACCCGTCACCCCCACGACTCCGACCAGCCCGTGGCCGCCACGGACTGGTGGAGAGACGCGGTCATCTACCAGGTCTACCCCCGGAGTTTCGCCGACGGGAACGGCGACGGCATGGGCGACATCCCCGGTGTCCGCGAGCGCCTCCCGTACCTGCGCGACCTCGGTGTCGACGCCGTCTGGCTGAGCCCCTTCTACGCCTCGCCGCAGGCCGACGCCGGTTACGACGTCGCCGACTACCGGGCCATCGACCCGATGTTCGGCACCCTGCACGACGCCGACGGCCTGATCCGCGACGCCCACCGGCTGGGCCTGCGGATCATCGTCGACCTGGTCCCCAACCACTCCTCCGACCAGCACGAGTGGTTCAAGCAGGCGCTGCGCGAAGGCCCCGGCTCGCCGCTGCGGCAGCGCTACCACTTCCGTCCCGGCAAGGGCGAGAACGGCGAACTGCCGCCCAACGACTGGGAGTCCATCTTCGGCGGCCCGGCCTGGACCCGCGCGATCGGCCGGGACGGCAAGGGGGAGGAATGGTTCCTGCACCTGTTCGCGCCCGAGCAGCCCGACTTCAACTGGGAGCACCCGGCCGTCCACGACGAGTTCCGCTCGATCCTGCGGTTCTGGCTCGACATGGGCGTCGACGGCTTCCGCATCGACGTCGCGCACGGTCTGGTGAAGGCCGCAGGCCTGCCCGACATCGGCGCCCACGAGCAGCTCAAGCTCCTTGGCAACGATGTCCTGCCGTTCTTCGACCAGGACGGCGTCCACGAGATCTACCGCTCGTGGCGGCGCATCCTCGACGAATTCGACGGCCAGCGCATCGCGGTCGCCGAGGCCTGGACCCCCACCGTGGAGCGCACGGCCCACTACGTCCGCTCCGACGAGCTGCACCAGGCCTTCAACTTCCAGTACCTGGGCACCAAGTGGGACGCCCCGGAGCTGCGCGAGGTCATCGACCGCTCGCTGGACGCCATGCGCCCGGTCGCCGCGCCCACCACCTGGGTGCTGTCCAACCACGACGTCGTCCGCCACGCCACCCGGCTGTCCGCCGACGAGAAGACCTACGACGTGCGCCGCGCCCGCGCCGCCTCCCTGCTCATGCTGGCGCTGCCCGGCTCGGCGTACGTCTACCAGGGCGAGGAGCTCGGCCTGCCCGAGGTCACCGACCTGCCGGACGAGGCCCGCCAGGACCCGGCGTTCTTCCGCGCGGCCGGTCAGGACGGCTTCCGCGACGGCTGCCGGGTGCCGATCCCGTGGTCGGCGGAGGGCACTTCGTACGGCTTCGGCAGCGGTGGCAGCTGGCTGCCGCAGCCCGCCTCCTGGGCCGGGCTGAGCGTCGAGGCCCAGACCGGGGACCCCGACTCCACCCTGGAGCTGTACCGCGCAGCGCTGCGGCTGCGCCGCGAGCTGCCCGGCCTCGGCGCGGGGGAGTCGGTGCACTGGCAGGACGCCCCGCAGGGCGTGCTGGTCTTCCGCCGCCCCGGCTTCGCGTGCACCGTCAACACCACCGGCGCCCCGGTGACCCTGCCGGCGCCCGGCACGGTGCTGCTGAGCAGCGCTCCCGTCGAGGTCACGGCGGACGGGGTGGTCCTCCCGTCCGACGCGACCGTCTGGTGGGCCGTTTGACGTGCGCCGCGGTCGCATAGGGTCGGGGACTGTGAACACCACGGCCCGCCTCGCCGACATCGCGGCCCAGGCGGGGGTCAGTGAGGCCACCGCCAGCCGCGTGCTGAACGGGAAGGCGGGGGTCGCCCCCGCCACCCGGCAGAAGGTGCTGGCCGCACTGGACGTGCTCGGTTACGAGCGCCCGGTGCGGCTGCGCCAGCGCAGCGCCGGCCAGATCGGTCTGATCACCCCCGAGCTCAACAACCCGATCTTCCCGGCCTTCGCCCAGGTCATCGAGCAGAACCTGACCGGCTACGGCTACACCGCGGTGCTGTGCACCCAGCACCCCGGCGGCTCCACCGAGGACGAACTGGTGGAGGCGCTGGTGGAGCGCGGGGTGCGCGGCATCGTCTTCCTGTCCGGCCTGCACGCCGACGTCACCGCCGACCCCGAGCGCTACGCCCGGCTCCTCGGCCAGGGCGTGCCCTACGTGCTGGTCAACGGCTACAACCCGGCGATCGCCGGGCCGTACATCTCGCCGGACGAGCGCGCCTCGGCGCGCATCGCCGTGCAGCACCTGGTGGAGCTCGGCCACCAGCGGATCGGCCTGGCCGTGGGACCCAACCGCTATGTGCCGGTGCACCGCAAGGTGGACGGGTTCGTCGAGGCGCTCGGCGACTTCCTGGGCCTCGGCGAGGAGGAGGCCGCGGGCTGTGTGCAGCACACGCTGTTCTCCGTCGAGGGCGGTCATGCGGCCGCCGGCGCGCTGCTGGACCGGGGCTGCACGGGCATCGTGTGCGGCAGCGACCTGATGGCGCTGGGGGCCGTGCGGGCGGCGCGGGAGCGGGGCCTGGCGGTCCCCGGGGACGTCTCGGTGGTCGGCTACGACGACTCGCCGCTGATCGCCTTCACCGATCCGCCGCTGACCACGGTCCGGCAGCCGGTCGAGGCGATGGGCGCGGCCGCCGTGAACGCGCTGCTGGAGGAGATCGGCGGCAATCCGGTGCAGCGTTCGGAGTTCGTCTTCCAGACGGAGCTCGTCGTGCGCGGCTCCACCGGCCAGGCTCCCGGCGGCGGCAGGCGCTCCTGACGGAGGGCGCGCGCGGGGTCCGCCTCGGTGGGGCGGGCTGCGCCGTGCTTCGCCGGGGCGGACCCCGGGACCCGCCCCGGGCGGGGCGTGGCGGGGTGGCTCTTCGGCCCCGGGATCCGCCGCCGTCGATGTCTCCGGTCCAGCCGGCCGGGCGCGTGGGGCCGCCGTCAGGGGCGGACCCCCGGCCGGCCGGACCGGGATGAGGAGGAACGTAACAGCGCCTCACCGCGGGATGGAAGGCCCCTGCAGAAAGTTTCTGCAAGATTCTGCAGGTAGACGCGGTGGGGGTGGTGCCCGCGAGGACTCAGGGCGCGATGCCCACACCCGGCAGCCGGCTGAGCACCCGCTCCCGCGCGGCGGACAGCGCCGGCCAGTGCAGGCCCCCCGGCCGCGGCCGGACGCGGGTGGCGTACGGGCGCGGGGAGTAGCCCGGGTCGAAGAAGCACCCGGTGCCGTAGGTGGCGTCGAACGCCGGGCAGGAGGCCGCGACCGACGCCGGCGTGGGCCTGCGGCCGGTGCGCGCCCAGTCCGCCAGGGCGTCGACGGCGGCGGCGTACTCCGCGGCGCTCAGCTCGCTGTGCTCGGTCTCCCGGGTGAAGGTCTGCACGAGACCGATTCCCCGGCGGCCGTGGGCGCCGTGGGTACCGTGGGCGCCCTCCAGGGACGCCCGGTAGGCCGCCTCGTGCTCGACGAACGCCGTGGGGTCGTCGATGGCGTGCACCGTGAGCACGGGAAGGGAGACGGCGCCGGTGACGTCGCTGTCGAAGGACAGGTCGCGCAGGGCCGTGGGGTCCGGGGAGAAGCGCTCCACACCCGCGTTGAGCGCCGCGTCGTCGTGCGATCCGGTGTAGCGCACCGACTCGTTGCCGAACGGGTTGCGTCCGCCCAGCCGGTTGGCGACGATGTCGCGGAAGGTGAAGGTCGCGAAGCGCAGGTGCGACTCCAGCGTCCGCTCGGGGATCCGCGTCACCGCGAGGATGTCGTCCAGGTTCCGCTGCTGCAGGGGCGTGCGCTCCTGCGGTGGTGACGCGAGACCGGTGCACTCCTGGAGCCTGGAGCGCAGGCCCGCCGTGGTCATCGTCGAGTCCGCGCGCAGCCCCGTCCACAGCGGGTACGGGGGTTCGGTCGGGCGCGGGTGGTTCCGGCAGTAGTACTGGTAGACCACGCGCAGGTCCACCCGGTAGTCGTAGCCGCGCGAACCGCCGCCCAGGACACCGCTGGTCAGCAGGGCGCCGTCGTACGGGGCGTGCCGGCCCGTGCCGTAGATCTCGGCGACCTTGGCCGCCACGTTCCCGCCCCAGGACTGGCCGTGGACGAAGGTCCGGCGCGGGGTGCCGAACCGCCCGACGAACAGCCGCCGGACGTTCTCGGTGTCCGCGGCGGCCATCCGCGTGCCGTAGCCGCCGCGGCGGTACGAGGAACCCGCCCAGGCGTAGCCCTCCTCGACCATCACCGACCAGCGCTCCAGGTCCCCGGTGCTGCGCTCGGGGTCGGAGCTGTCGCCGAGGTCGGGGCCGCCGTGGGCGTGCACGACCAGCGAGCCGTTCCAGTCGTGCGGGACGGCCATCGCGTAGAAGGCGCCGTTGGCGTCCTGGCCCCGGTAGCAGGTGGCCTCCGCCGCGAGGTTCGCCGGGCACGGCGCCGGGGCGGGCCCGCCGGCCGCGGCGGCCGGGGCGGGGCCGGCCGCACCGGCGGCGAGGAGTCCGGCGAGGGCGCCGGCGACGGCGGCGACGCGGCGCCGCGCGGACCGGCTCCGTACCGATGGCGCAGGTACCGCGGAGCGTGTGCGGCGAGAGAAGTGTCGGAGCATCTCCTCGTCTCCCTTCGGTCTTCCCGCGCACCGTTGCGCGGCGCACCGATGGTCGATGACCGCAGGTCGGGGGTCCAGGGACTCCGGGTTTGCGTTCATAGTGTTCGGTGACGACCCGTCAGATACGGTGCGGCGGGGGCGTGTCGGGACGCGGCACCGTTGGGGCGTGACCGCATTGGAAATCCTTGCGACATCTTGCTGTAAGACCCGCGCAAGAGGTACGGTCCCGCTCACGGTCCGGCACTGCCGCCGGGCCACGGCTCATGGCGCGTGGGCTCCCAGAGGTACACCCGTCCGCACACGGATTCCGCAAGGAGAACCCCCGTGGCCCAGCCCACCGGGCTGCCCGCGTCCGCCGCGCGTTCACGCGCGCGCAGACGCGGAGCCGCAGCCGTCGCGGTGGCGGCCCTCGCCGCCGCTCTCGCTGTTCCCGCCTCGGCCCCCGCGGCCTCGGCCGCCGCCCCGCCCGCCCCGCCGTCCGACGCCGTGCTCGCCGCACAGCCGGCACGCCACGACCTGACGCGGGAGCAGTTCTACTTCGTCCTGCCGGATCGTTTCGCCAACGGCGACCCCTCCAACGACAGGGGCGGCCTGACCGGTACCCGGCTCGGCACCGGCTACGACCCCGCCGACAAGGGCTTCTACCAGGGCGGCGACCTCAAGGGGCTCGCCCGGCGGCTCGACTACATCAAGGGCCTCGGCACCACCGCGATATGGATGGCCCCGATCTTCAAGAACCGGCCCGTCCAGGGCACGGGGGACCAGGCCTCGGCCGGCTACCACGGTTACTGGATCACCGACTTCACCCAGGTCGACCCGCACTTCGGCACCAACGCCGACCTCACGTCGCTGATCTCCAAGGCCCACGCCAAGGGCATGAAGGTCTTCTTCGACGTCATCACCAACCACACCGCCGACGTCGTGGACTACGACGAGAAGTCCTACGGCTACCTCTCCAAGGGCGCGTTCCCGTACCTGACGAAGGACGGCGTGCCCTTCGACGACAGCGACTACGCGAAGGGCGGCAAGGGCTTCCCCGCCGTCGACCGCGACTCCTTCCCCCGCACCCCCGTCGTCACCGCGAACAGCAAGGTCCCGGCCTGGCTCAACGACCCGACGATGTACCACGACCGGGGCGACTCCACCTTCGCCGGCGAGAGCGCCGACCAGGGCGACTTCTCCGGCCTGGACGACCTGTGGACCGAGCGTCCCGAGGTCGTGAGGGGCATGGAGGCGATCTACGAGAAGTGGGTCCGCGACTTCGCCGTCGACGGCTTCCGCATCGACACCGTCAAACACGTCGACCTGCCGTTCTGGACCCAGTGGGCCACGGCCCTCGACGCGTACGCCGCGCGGCACGGCCGCAAGGACTTCTTCATGTTCGGCGAGGTGTACTCCGCCGACACCGCCATCACCTCCCCGTACGTCACGCAGGGGCGGCTGGACTCGACGCTCGACTTCCCCTTCCAGGACGCCGCCCGCCAGTACGCCTCCCAGGGCGGCTCCGCGGCCCGGCTCGGCTCGGTCTTCGGCGACGACTACCGGTACACCACCGACAAGGCCAACGCGTACGAGCAGGTCACCTTCCTCGGCAACCACGACATGGGCCGCATCGGCACGTTCCTGAAGCAGGACAACCCGAAGGCCGACGACGCCGAACTCGTCCGGCGCGACCGGCTCGCCAACGAGCTGATGTTCCTCTCGCGCGGCAACCCCGTCGTCTACTACGGCGACGAGCAGGGCTTCACCGGTGCGGGCGGTGACAAGGACGCCCGCCAGACGATGTTCGCCTCCAAGGTCGCCGACTACCTCGACGACGACGAACTGGGCACCGACCGCACCCACGCGAGCGACGCCTACGACACGAACGCCCCGCTCTACCGGGCGATCGCGAAGCTGTCCGCGCTCCGCAGGACCGACCCTGCCCTGGCCGACGGTGTCCAGACCGAGCGCTACGCGGCCGACGGCGCCGGGATCTACGCCTTCTCGCGCACGGACGCCACGTCCCGCGGCGAGTACGTCGTCGCGGTGAACAACGCAACGGAGGCGAGGACCGCCGCCGTTCCGACCGGCTCCGCGAACACCGCCTTCACCGCGCTCTACGGCACGCAGGGCTCCGTCACCAGCGGCGCCGACACGAAGATCGCTGTCACGGTCCCGGCCCTGTCCGCCGTGGTCTACAAGGCGGCGAAGCCGCTCGGTACCCCGTCCGCCCGTCCGGCCCTGACCCTCACGGCCCCCGCCGCGGGCGCCACCGGCACCGTCGAGCTCTCCGCAGGCGTGGACGGCGGGCAGTTGAACCGGGTCGTCTTCGCCGCCCAGACCGGCAACGGGCCGTGGAAGGTGCTCGGCTCCGCGGACCACGCGCCGTACCGGGTCACCCAGGTGGTCGGCGACGACGTGACGCCCGGCACCGCGCTGCGGTACAAGGCGGTCGTGATCGATTCCGCCGGCCGCACCGCGAGCGCCACCGCCGAGACCACCAGCGGCACCCCGGCCCCGCCGGAGACACCCGTGGCGAGCAGCCGCGACTACGCGATCGTCCACTACAAGCGGGCCGACAACGCTTACGCCGACTGGCGCCTGTACGCCTGGGGCGACATCGCCGACGGCGAGGGCACCACCTGGCCCGCCGGGCACGACTTCATCGGCCGGGACGCCTACGGAGCCTTCGCCTACGTCAAGCTCAAGCCCGGTGCGTCCAGCGTCGGTTACCTCGTCATCGACAAGGACGGCACCAAGGACGTCGCCGCCGACCGGTTCATCGACGTCACCAAGACCGGTGAGATCTGGGTCGAACAGGGCAAGGAGGCCGTCGCCACCCAGGCACCCTCCGGCACCGAGCCGGGGCAGGACACCTCGAAGGCTGTCCTGCACTACCACCGGGCCGACGGAGACTACACCGGCTGGGGTCTGCACACCTGGACCGGCGCCGCGAACCCGACCGACTGGACCGCCCCGTTGCAGCCGGTCAGGACCGACGCCTTCGGCGCCGTCTTCGAGGTGCCGCTCGCCGCGGGCGCCACGTCGCTCAGCTACATCCTGCACGACGGCGACACCAAGGACCTGCCCGCCGACCAGTCGCTCGACCTCGCCACCTACGGACACGAGGTGTGGCTCCTGAACGGCACCGAGAAATACCTGCTGCCCTCCACCGCCGGCTCCTCCGCCGACCTCGACCTGTCCTCGGCCAAGGCCCAGTGGATCGACGCGGACACCGTCGCCTGGAGGACCGGTGACACCGCCGCCAGCGTCCAGCTGGTCTACACCCCCGACGGCGGCCTGACCGTGAAGGACGGCGCGCTGGCCGGAGAGGGCCACTGGCTCCGCCTCAACCGGGTCGCGGGCGGCCTCACCGACGCACAGAAGGCCCGCTTCCCGCACCTGAAGGACTACGCGGCCTTCACGATCGACCCGCGCGACCGCGATCGCGTGCGTACCGCCCTCACCGGGCAGGTCGTCGCCACGCAGCGCCTGGCCAATGGGGCACTGCTCGCCGCGACCGGCGTCCAGATCGCGGGTGTCCTGGACGACCTGTACGCGGCCGGGGCGACCAGGGCCGCGCTCGGCCCGGTCTTCTCCCACGGCAGGCCCACGCTCTCCGTTTGGGCCCCGACCGCCCAGTCCGTCTCCCTGGACCTGGCCGGACGCACCGTTCCGATGCGGCGCGACGCGGCCACCGGCGTGTGGAGCGTGACCGGTGAGCGCAGCTGGACCGGCAAGCCCTACCGCTACGCCGTGAAGGTCTGGGCGCCGAGCGTCCGGAAGGTCGTCACCAACACGGTCACCGACCCCTACTCGGTGGCCCTGACCGCCGACTCGAAGCAGAGCCTCGTCGTCGACCTCGACGACAGGGCGCTCGCCCCGAGCGGCTGGTCGCAGCTGACCAAGCCCAAGGCGGTCGGTCTGAACAACGCCCAGATCCAGGAACTCCACATCCGGGACTTCTCCGCCGAGGACGCCACCGTCCCGGCCGCGGACCGGGGCAAGTACACCGCCTTCACCGACACCGGCTCCGCCGGGATGAGCCACCTGCGGGCGCTCGCGAAGTCCGGTGTCTCCTACGTCCACCTGCTGCCGGCCTTCGACTTCGCCACCGTCGCCGAGAAGACCGCCGACCAGGCCCGCGTCGACTGCGACCTCGCCGGCTACCCGGCCGACTCCGACCGGCAGCAGGAGTGCCTGGCGGCCGTCGCCGCCAAGGACGCCTACAACTGGGGCTACGACCCCTTCCACTACACCGTCCCCGAGGGCTCCTACGCCACCGACCCGGACGGCACCCGGCGCACCGTCGAGTTCCGCAGGATGGTGCAGAGCCTCAACACCTCGGGGCTGCGGGTCGTCATGGACGTGGTCTACAACCACACCGCCGCGAGCGGCCAGGACGACACGTCCGTCCTCGACAAGGTCGTGCCCGGCTACTACCAGCGGCTGCTGGACGACGGCACCGTGGCCAACTCCACCTGCTGCTCCAACACCGCGCCCGAGAACGCGATGATGGGCAAGCTGGTCGTCGACTCGATCGTCACCTGGGCCAAGGAGTACAAGGTCGACGGCTTCCGCTTCGACCTGATGGGCCACCACCCCAAGGCGAACATCCTCGCCGTCCGCAAGGCCCTCGACGCCCTGACCCTCGCGAAGGACGGCGTCGACGGCAAGAAGATCATCCTGTACGGCGAGGGCTGGAACTTCGGCGAGGTCGCCGACGACGCCCGCTTTGTGCAGGCCACCCAGAAGAACATGGCCGGCACCGGCGTCGCCACCTTCTCCGACCGGGCCCGCGACGCGGTCCGCGGCGGCGGCCCCTTCGACTCCGACCCCGGCGTCCAGGGCTTCGCCTCGGGCCTGTTCACCGACCCCAACGGCTCCGCCGCCAACGGCACCGAGGCCGAGCAGAAGGCCCGCCTGCTGCACTACCAGGACCTCATCAAGGTCGGCCTCACCGGCAACCTGAAGTCCTTCTCCTTCACCGACACCAGCGGCAAGGAGGTCACCGGCGCCGAGGTCGACTACAACGACTCGCCCGCCGGTTACGCGGACGCGCCGGGCGACGCCCTCGCCTACGTGGACGCCCACGACAACGAGTCGCTCTTCGACGCCCTCGCCTACAAACTGCCGAAGGGCACCGCGCCCGCCGACCGGGCCCGGATGCAGGTGCTCGCCGAGTCCGTCCCGGCCCTCTCCCAGGGTCCGGCGCTCTACCAGGCCGGTTCCGACCTATTGCGATCCAAGTCCCTGGACCGCAACTCCTTCGACTCCGGGGACTGGTTCAACGCCGTCCACTGGGACTGCCGGACCGGCAACGGCTTCGGCCGGGGCCTGCCGCCGAGGGCCGACAACGAGTCCAAGTGGCCGTACGCCGAGCCCCTGCTGACCGCGCCCACCCTCACGGTCGGCTGCCCGGAGATCACCGCGGCCTCGGCGGCGTACCAGGACCTGCTGCGCATCCGCTCGACCGAGCCCGCCTTCGGGCTCACGACGGCCGCGCAGGTGCGGGACCGGCTCTCCTTCCCGCTGTCCGGCAAGGACGAGACCCCGGGTGTCATCACCATGAGGCTCGGCGACCTGGTCGTGGTCCTCAACGCCACCCCGCGGGCCCAGGAGCAGCGGGTCGCCGCCCTCGCCGGTACGGGCTACGCCCTCCACCCGGTCCAGGCCGCGGGTTCCGATCCCGTGGTCAAGCGGTCCGCCTACGACGCCGCCTCGGGCACCTTCACCGTCCCGGCGCGGACCGTCGCGGTGTACGTCCGCCGGTAACGCGACGCTCCGTCACCGCCCGGTCGGCGCACCCCTGCCAGGGGTGCCCCGGCCGGGCGGTGCTGCGTACGGGCGAACTCCGCGTCCATCCGCGTGAATACCGGGCATGTCCTCCCGGCATCGTGATCTCCGAGGGGTACGTATCGGGCGGCTCCGGTGACACTCCGTAAACAGCCTGGTCCCCGGAAGCCCCACCGTGTCACCGCGGCCGCCCGCCCATGCAACGGCGTGCCGCGGACCACCCTTGGAGGATTCCTTGAAGCGTCGCCGTCGAATATCGCTTTCCACCGTTTCGGCCCTTCTGGTGCTGCTCGGCAGCACGCTGGCCGGGGCGGGCGGGTCGGCGCAGGCCGACGAACGGGGGCCGGCGGCCGTGGCCCCGGTCGTCGGGCACCGTGCCCCGGCGGACCATGGGCCGGGCGCGAAGCCGAAGTCGCCCCTGGTCGGCGACCCGAAGAACCCCCGCGCCTGCCGCGGCATCCCCTTCACCGACCCCGCGTTCTTCTGCGGCGACCCCCGGCTCGGCCCGCGGTTCCTGCCGAAGAAGGGCCCCCTGGGCGCCATCCTCGCCGACTACCGGCGCCTCGCGGGCCAGACCGCGAACGGGTTCATCCAGACCTGGTGGAGCCCCGCGACGGGCTACCGCTTCCCGGCCCCGCCGCCGCCGGACGGCTTCCGGACGGGCACGGCGCCCTTCGCCATCGCCCTGGTCTTCACCACCGGGCAGAAACTCGACCGCTTCGGAGGCGAGGGCGGCAGGTTCCTGGCGCCGGCCGGCACCCCGTTCTCCCAGCGCTCCCTTCCGCCGCAGAGCCTCAACACCATCGAGGGCGGGTACCCGTTCAACTACCACCTGTACAAGGTCCTCAGGCCGTTCAACGTCGCGGCCGTCCCGGTCCTCGCGGGACCCATCGAGCCCTGGTTCGGGCAGCCGGGCAACGGCCTGCAGTACGTCCTGCCCCCGGGCGACAGCGTCGCCGCCCACGTGGCCAACGGCGACCTGGCGCGCCTGAACTGACGGGACGGGCATGAACCGACGTGAGCTGTGCGAGGCGCTCGCCGCCGCGGGTGTGGCCGACGGGTTGTACGAGATTCCCGGATTCCACGAGAACACCCCGCGCCCCGTGGACTTCAGGTACCTCCGGCAGGAGGGCGACGCCTGGGTCGTGGGCAACCACGAACGGGGTGCGGACGATCCGCACGGGCGGTTCGGCACCGAGGACGCGGCCTGCCGCTTCCTCCACGAGCAGCTCACGGACCGGGGACCCGGTCCCGGGCACGGCGCCGGCGAGGAGATGGAGGCGGTCCTGCGGGACCGCGAGGAGATCCTGCGTGCGGCCGACGCGGCGTACGACCGGGCCCGTCGCGCACAGCCCTGACCGGGGCCCGGTCACCTCAGCGGCGGAGCGGCCCGCCCCCGGACCCCGGGGCGGGCCGCTCCGCTTCCGGCGTTCCTACAGCTTCTTCTCCAGCAGCGTCACCGCGTACGGGCTGCCCTTGCCGCCCTGTTTGCGGGGCTGCTCACCGACGACGGTGTAGCCGGCCGCCTCGTACCAGCCGCGCAGTTGCAGGTTGCCGGCCACGCAGTCCAGCCGGACCCAGCCGCGCCCCGCGGCGGCTGTGCGGCGTTCGGCCTCGGCAAGCATGGCCCGGCCGGCGCCGCGCGGGGCCGCCGCGCGGTCCACCATCAGCCGGTGCACATAGCCGGCGTCCGGCGGCCGGACGCCCCAGGCGGCCTCGTCCGTCCACCACAGCTCCCAGCCGCCGACGACCCGGCCGCCGTTCTCGGCGAGCCACACCTCGCCCTCGGCCATGCGGGCCCGGAAGTGGTCCTCGCCCATCTCGCCGGGCTTCCACTGGTCGATGCCCCGTTCGAGCATCCAGCGCGCGGCGCCGTCCCGGAGGCGTACGAGGAGGGGGGCGTCGGAGTGCTCCGCGAGCCGGAAGCCGAGGTCGTTCATGCCGCCATTGTCGCCGACCGTCCCCGGGCCCTCGCCGGGCGGGCCGCACCGCGACCTGGCGCAGCACGCCGAGCACGCCGAGCACGCGGCGTCACGGTGCCGTGCGTCCGCCCGGCGCGTGTGCGGGCGCCCGGGTTCCCGCACACCCCCGGCCCTGCGTGGACCGAGGCCGGAGACCGGTGTCCGCGCGCTCCGGTGCCGGACCCGGTCCTGGGGCGCACGGCGGTCGAAGCGGCTCCCGGAGGACCAGGCACCCGGCAGGAGAGACCGCCTTCCGGCGCGGGCCGCAGCCCAGCGGGCGGGGCGACGGACGGGGCCGCCGGGCCGGTGGAGGCCACCGGGCCGACGGCCCTGAGGGGTCAGCGCAGCGTGGTGATCCCGGTGCCCGAGTCGAGCACCGCCGACAGCTCGGCCCGGGCGCCCTGCTCGGCCCGCACCGCCATCGTCGGGCCCTCGGCGGAACCGGTCACGCCGCCGGTGGCGTTGATCCGGGCGACGTCGGGGCTGCCGGCCGCCAGCAGGTACCAGTGCCCGGCCGTGGACTTCCACAGCACCCCGGCCAGCACCTGGGGCACCGACCGTCCGCACGCCCCGGTGTCCTTGGTGCTCTGGCCCACCGGCGCGCCCGGGCTGGTCGGCTCGGCGACCGGCGGCAGGAACAGGGCCAGGGTCCGGCCGTTCGTGCCCGTCCAGGTGTCGGCACGGGTGCACAGCCAGGCGGCGCGGCCGTTGTCCTCGGGCAGCCGCTGCTCGGCGTACTGCCAGGTGTTGACCGTACGGACCCCCATGCCCCGCATGGAGCCGAGGTGGCAGGCGGTGCGCGCCCAGCTCGCCAGGGCGTCCTTGCCGGCGGCCTCGGCCGGCGCCGCGCTGTCCGCCGCCTGGTACGTCAGGTGCACCGGCACGAGGTCGCCCAGGTCGGTGAGGAGGAACGGCTTGTCCGGGCCCACGCCCTTCGCCGCCTGGAACTCCAGCGCCGGCCACGAGGTGCCGCACGGCCCGTCGGCGCCGGCCGAAGAGGTGTCGCTCGCCGCGCCCGGCATCCGCACGGGGTCGGTCACCCCGTCCGCCGTCCGCCCCAGCTTCTGGGCGGGCCGGCCCGGTCCGAGCAGATCACGGGACGCCGACCCGGTCACCCACGGGGCGGTCAGGAAGCGGGTGTTGCCGTCGATCCTGCCGAGCACCACGGCGGCGGTCGACGCGTCCGCGCCGTCCACCCGCGTGAAGTCCAGGGCCGCCTCGCCCTTGCCGTCGCGCGGCTCCGCGTAGCGCACGAGCCGCAGGCCGTCGTACATCAGCACCACGGTGGCGGCGTCGACGTCGCCCGCGTACAGCAGTTGCGGGGGCTGCGCGGGCAGGCCCTCGGTGGTGCCCTTGGTGGCCGAGACCGCCACCCGCTCGCCGGGGTGCGCCCACACCTGGAGCGCCCGGCCGAGCAGCCCCGCGTCCTTGGCGCGGCCGCCGCGGGTCGGCCAGACGGTGAAGTCCACCCGGGAGGCGCGCTTCCACGCGGTGTTGTCCACCCGGACCAGCTGCGCCGGGTCCAGGAATCCCGCGCCGTACGCGTTCGGGGGGCCGCCGGCGGAGTACGGTTCCGGGCCGCCGCCCAGCACGGCCACCAGGACCGCGGTGACCGCCACCGCGGCGCCCGCGATCAGCCCGGCCCGGCCGTGCTGCCGCCTGCGCAGCAGATCCGTCGGCCGGGCCTGCACCGTGCACGGGTCGAAGCCGCCCGCGCCGAGCAGCCCGTACGGGACCGCCTCCGCGGACTTGAGCGCCGCCCGCGGGTCGGGCGCGTCGGCGGCGGCGAGCAGTTTGCGCACCTCGCGGCCGTCGGAGCGGCGCAGGTTCTCCAGCTCCAGCAGCGCGTACGCCGCCCGGGCCGGGGCGTCGAGCCCGGCCAGCGCCCGGTCGAGGGCGGCCTCGTCCGTCCCGCCCGCCTTCGGATGCAGCCGCAGGCCCCAGACGTGCGGCGGCAGGACACCCGTGGCCACCTTCCGCAGCCAGCCGCGGGCGCCCTCCTCCTGCTCGAACGCCAGCGCCGCGCACAGCACTTCCTGCCGCATCAGGGCGTACGACCGGTCCACCGGGCCGCGGGGCCCCGGCACGCCGAGCGAGGCCGGGTCCGGCTCGCTCGCCGACCTCGGCAGGGCGCGCTGCACCAGGGTGTGCGCGTTCATCACCCGGCGGTGCCTGCCGAGCCCCGCGGGCAGGATCAGATACGCGAGCCGGACCAGATGCGGGTAGTTCTCGACGAGCGCGGCCTCGGCCTCCTCGACGTCCACGATCACGGGAGCGCCGCGCCGGGTCCGGGTGGCGGTCGCTTGTTGAGAAGTCACGTTCCGTAGAACGAGTGAAGCCCGGGGAGGTCACCCCGCCGCATACGGGACGGATCGGCCGTGCCGCGGAAGCACCGTTTCCCACACGGGAGTTGGCGATGTGTGAGGCCGGGTCGGCGTCGAGCACGAGGTCCGGATCCCGCCGGACCGCCAGGCCGTTCGCGGCGAGGCTGGGGGCATGACCACGACGTACACCTCCCCTTTCCGCGTCCGCGCCGTCGCCCCGGCCGTCCTGGAGCGACTGCGCCTCGCCGACGACGCGGGGCTGACGCCCGAGCCCGCGGTCGACGCCGAGGGCGGCGCCCCGCTGCGCTGCTGCCTGCGCCGCAGCCGCCCCGGCGAGCGCGTGTCCCTTGTCGCGTACGCCCCGTTGCGCCGCTGGGCGGCCGCGACCGGCGCCCGGCCCGGCCCGTACGACGAGACAGGACCCGTCTTCGTGCACGCCCGCGCGGAGGACTGCCCGGGGCCGCCCGCGGGCGCCGGTCACGCCCCGGCGCTCGGCCTGCACGGCGAGCGGCGCGTCCTGCGCGCGTACGACGCCGGCGGCCGCATCCTCGGCGGCCGCCTGGTGCAGTTGAGTGCGGAGGAGGCCGCGGCGGGCGCCGCGGAGGCCGTGCTCGCCACCCGGTTCGCCGACCCGCGGGTCGCTCTGGTGCACGTACGGGCCGTGGAGTACGGCTGCTTCCTCTACGAGGCCGTGCGCGTGAGGTGAGGCCGCGGGCACGCGCCGAGGGCGCCCGTCGTCGTGACGGGCGCCCTCGGCGCGCGGAAGCGGTGGGTCAGACCAGGTCGGCCTTCTCCAGGGCGGAGCAGCAGGTGTCGACGATGAGGCGGGTGACCGTGTAGGGGTCGACGTTGGCGTTGGGGCGCCGGTCCTCGATGTAGCCCTTCTTGTCGACCTCGACCTGCCAGGGGATGCGCACCGAGGCGCCGCGGTCGGAGACGCCGTAGCTGTACTGGCTCCAGGGGGCGGTCTCGTGGGCGCCGGTGAGGCGCTCCTCGACGCCGACGCCGTAGCTGCGGATGTGCTCCAACGGCTTGTCGTCGCGGCCCAGGGACTCGGCCGCCTCGATGATCGCGTCGTAGCCCTCGCGCATGGCCTTGGTGGAGAAGTTGGTGTGGGCCCCGGCGCCGTTCCAGTCGCCCTTGGCGGGCTTGGGGTCCAGCGTCGCGGAGATCCCGAAGTCCTCGGCGGTGCGGTAGAGCAGCCAGCGCGCGACCCACAGCTGGTCGGCGACCTCCAGCGGGGACAGCGGGCCCACCTGGAACTCCCACTGGCCGGGCATGACCTCGGCGTTGATGCCGGAGATGCCCAGGCCCGCGGCCAGGCAGTTGTCGAGGTGGGCCTCGACCACGTCACGGCCGTGGATCTCGTCCGCGCCGACACCGCAGTAGTAGCCGCCCTGCGGGGCCGGGTAGCCGCCCTCGGGGAAGCC
Source organism: Streptomyces sp. NPDC002574 (assembly GCF_042889545.1). Classification (NCBI taxonomy): domain Bacteria; kingdom Bacillati; phylum Actinomycetota; class Actinomycetes; order Kitasatosporales; family Streptomycetaceae; genus Streptomyces; species Streptomyces sp. NPDC002574. Next base: position 408,497 of record NZ_JBIARB010000009.1, on the reverse strand, counting down.
GAGCGGCCGGCCGCCCTGGAAGAAGGTGTACTCCTGCTCGATGCCGAACAGCGACTCCTGCGCCGCGAACCGCTCGGCGACCGGGCGCAGCAGCGCGCGGGTGTTGGACTCGTGCGGGGTGCCGTCGATGTTGAACACCTCGCACAGCACCAGCAGGTTGCCCTCGCCGCGGATCGGGTCCGGGTAGCTGGCCACCGGCCGCAGCACCCGGTCGGAGCTGTGGCCCACGGCCTGGTTCGTGCTCGACCCGTCGAAGCCCCAGACACCCGGCTCCACGCCGTCGGCGAGGATCTTGGTCTTCGAGCGCAACTTGGCGGTCGGCTCGGTGCCGTCGATCCAGATGTACTCGGCCTTGTAACTCACGGGTGTCATCCTTGGGGGCGCGGGCCTTGCGGGGCGGGTGGTCTGTTCCGCTGCAGCGTCACAATCCGTGATTTCACATCCATTGCCCAGTTGTTAACCCGGTGTGAACGAGCCCGCGCCCTGCGCGCCGGGCACCGCCCGGGGCCGCGGCACCCCTGCCCGGCACGGCCTCTGGGCAGCGCTTACGCTGTGTGCCATGCCTCACATCACCGTGGACTACTCCGCCGAACTGGCGGACGCGTTCGACCGGCGCGCCTTCGCGCTCGCCCTCCACCCGCTCATCGCCAAGATCGCCGACACGAAGGCCGAGGCCTGCAAGACCCGTTTCCGCCGCGTCGACGAGGCGGTCATCGCCGACGGCGGCGCGGAGCACGCCATGGTGTACGCGCAGATCGCCCTGATCGCCGGGCGCAGCCCGCGGCTCAAGGCCGAGCTGAGCGAGGCCGTCCTGGAACTCGTGGCCGCGCACCTGGCGCCCACGCCGCGACTGCGGGTGCAGAGCGCCGTCGACATCAGCGAGCTCGACCCCGCCTGGTACCGCAAGCACATCGAGCCCGCGAAGGAGGCATGACCATGCGCATCGGACTGCTCGGCACCGGCCCCTGGGCGGGAATCACCCACGCCCCCGCCCTCGCCGCCCACCCCGGCGTGGAGTTCACCGGCATCTGGGGCCGCCGCCCCGAGGCGGCGGCCGCGCTCGCCGCGGAGCACGGCACGCGCGCGTACGCCGACGTCGACGACCTGATCGCCGACGTGGACGCGGTGGCCGTCGCGCTGCCCCCGGACGTCCAGGCACCGCTGGCCGTACGGGCCGCCGAGGCCGGCCGGCACCTGCTGTTGGACAAGCCGGTGGCGACGAACGTGGACGACGCGCGCCGCGTCGCCGAGGCCGCCGAGGCGGCCGGGGTGGCGTCGGTCGTCTTCTTCACCCTGCGCTTCGCCGCCCCCAGTGCCGCGTGGATCGACGAACGCTCCACCGAGGACGGCTGGTTCGTCGCCCGTGCCGAATGGCTCGGCTCGGTGTTCACCTCCGGCGACAGCCCGTTCGCCAACTCGCCCTGGCGGCGAGAGAAGGGCGCGCTGTGGGACGTCGGACCGCACGCGCTGTCCGTGCTGATGCCGGTGCTCGGCGACGTCACCGGGATCACCTCCGGCCGTGGCCCCGGGGACACCGTCCACCTCGTGCTCCGGCACGCGAGCGGCGCGTCCAGCACTGCGACGCTGAGTCTGACCACGCCCCCCGAGGCGGCGGGGATGACCGTCGAATTCCGTGGCACCCACGGGGTCGCCGTCCTGCCCGAGCGCGGTGACGGACCCGTCGCCGCCTTCAGCAACGCGGTGGACGCCCTGCTCACGGCGGTGGAGACGGGTGTCGCCCACCCCTGCGACGCCCGCTTCGGATTCCGTGTGACGGAGCTGCTCGCCTCCGTGTGAGGCGCCGCGCGGAGACGGTGACGCGCCGTCAGGTGCCAAACCCTGGCGGGGGGCTTGCGAAGTGCCTATCGTTTTGGGTATGGCAGCGGACTGGTGGTCCATCGAAGTCCTCAACGCCAGCACATCCGCCGCGGCATGGCGCGACGCGTACGCGCCGGCCCTCGTGGAATCCGCGGTCACCAACCGTGCGCTGGCGTGGGAATGGCACACGTTCGGTTGGGGCGTGGTCTTCGAGCTGTGCTTCCGCGAGGAGGAGCACTGGCTCGGCTGGCGCGCCCTGCCCGGCATCCGGGCGGCGCTCGACGCCGTGCCCGATCCTGTTTCCGGCGTGCTGGTGCACCGCGGCCGCGGCGGCACCAGCGGCGCGTACGTCCCGCGGTCGCCGCGGCGCTCCCCGGGCGCCGCGGCGCGCGCGCTCCCCGAGCCGCCGCCGGCGCCCGGGGGCGGCCCCGTGCTGTGCGACGGGATCGGCCGCGTCTGACGCCCCGGCCGCCGGGGACGGGAAGAAACCCGCCCCGGCGGGACTTGTACGGATCATGAAGGCGATCGTGTACACGGAGGGCGGCGGCCCGGAGGTGCTGCGCCTGACCGAGCGCCCCGTCCCGGAGCCGGCTCCGGGCGAGGTACGGGTGCGGGTCGAGGTGTCCGGGGTGAATCCCACGGACTGGAAATCGAGGACGGCCGCCCCGCCCGGCGGCGGCGAGCGGGTACCGGGCCAGGACGGCGCCGGTGTGGTCGACGCCGTGGGCGAGGGCGTCGACCCCGCCAGGAACGGAGAGCGCGTCTGGATCTGGGAGGCCGCCTACCAGCGTCCCGGCGGCACCGCGCAGGAGTACGTGACGGTGCCCGAGCGGCAGGCCGTCCCGCTGCCCGACGGGGCCTCCTTCGACCTCGGCGCGAGCATCCCCATCCCCGCGATGACCGCGCACCGCGCGCTGAGCGTGCTGGAGGGCGGCCCGCACCGGCTCGGTCCCGGCACGCTCCGCGGCCGCACCGTGCTGGTCGCCGGCGGCGCGGGCGCGGTCGGCAACGCGGCCATCCAGCTCGCGCGCTGGTCGGACGCGACCGTGATCACCACGGTCAGCAGTCCGCACAAGGCGGGACTGGCCGTCGCCGCAGGCGCCCATCACGTGGTGAACTACCGGGCCGGGGACGCGGCGGAGGAGATCCGCCGGGTCGCCCCCGACGGCGTCGACATCGTCGCGGAGGTCTCGGCGGCGGTCAACGTGCCGCTCGACCTCGCGGTGCTCGCGCCGAACGGCGTCGTCGCCTACTACGCGGACAACGGCGGCCCGGAGCTGACGCTGCCCGTGCGCGAGACCTTCTCCCGCAACCTGCGCTGGCAGGGCGTGCTCGTCTACACCATGCCGGCCGCCGCCAAGCGCGAGGCGATCGCGGCGATCACCGCCGCCTTGACCGTGGGCGCCCTGCGGGTCGGCGAGGAGGCGGGGCTGCCGCTGCACCGCTTCCCGCTGGAACGCACCGCGGAGGCGCACGCCGCCGTCGAGGGCGGCGCGGTGGGCAAGGTCCTCATCGACGTCTAGGGGCCGACGTCCAGGGCGTGTCGCGTTTGTTCAAGACCGGCTGCCGCCCGCGTTCCTAGCGTGGGCGGCATGACCGATCTTCACGCGTACCTGAACGAGGCCGCCGCCGAGGCCGCCCGCCTCGCCCACGGTGTCCGTCCCGGCCCGGAGCAGCTCGCCGCCCCGACGCCCTGCGCCGCATGGGACACCCGGGCCCTGCTCAACCACTGGATCCTCTACACCTCGCACGGCCTGGAGCACCGCGCCCTGCGCCAGCCGCTCCCCGAGGAGCTGACCGCCCGCGACTTCACCGCCGACCCCGACTGGGCGCGGGCCTACGCGGAGCAACTGGACCGCGCCGTCGCAGCCTGGGCCGATCCCGCCGTCTGGGAGGGAGAGATCGACCTCGGCCACACGCGGATGCCCGCGGCCGAGATCGCCTCGATGATCATCAAGGAGCTGGCCGTGCACGGCTGGGACGTCGCCCGGGCGACCGGCCAGGAGTACCGCTGCGGCGACGGCCTCGGCGAACTCGTGCTCGGCGTCGTCGACCGTCACGCGGAGGTGTACCGCCAGTACGACGGCTTCGCCGCGCCGGTCGCGCTCCCCGGCACCGCCGCGGTACCGGCCTTCGACCGCGCGCTCGCGCTGTCCGGCCGCACCCCCTGGGCCTGACCGACCCGGCTCAGGACCGACCCGGCTCAGGCGGCGATGGCGTCCGTGGCGAGGAGGCCGAAGAGGAGGGCGCCGATGATGATGCGGTAGACGATGAAGGCGTTGAAGGAGTGCTTGGCGACGAACTTCAGCAGCCAGGCGATCGAGGCGTAGGCGACGACGAAGGACACCGCGGTGCCGACGACCAGGGGGGCGGTGTCGATGCCGGCGCCGAGGGCGTCCTTCAGCTCGTACAGGCCGGCGCCGACGAGGGCCGGGATGCCGAGGAAGAACGACAGGCGGGTGGCGGCGACCCGGTCCAGGTCGAGGATGAGCGCGGTGGACATCGTCGCGCCGGAGCGGGAGAAACCGGGGAAGAGCAGGGCGAGGATCTGCGAGGAGCCGACGAGCATGGCGTCCTTGAAGGTGGTGTCGTCCTCGCCGCGCTTGTGGCGGCCCATCTGGTCGGCGGCCCACATCACACCGCTGCCGACGATCAGCGATCCGGCGACCACCCACAGTGAGGCCAGCGGGCCCTCGATGAGCGGCTTGGCAGCGAGGCCGACCACCACGATCGGGATCGTCGCGAAGATCACCCACCAGCCGAACTTGTAGTCGTGGTGGTACCGCTCCTCGCGGTTGACCAGGCCGGTGAACCACGCCTTGCAGATCCGGACGATGTCCTTGAAGAAGTACACCAGGACCGCGGCGATGGCACCGGACTGGATCACCGCGGAGAAGGCGACGACGGCCTTGTCGTCGACGTCGATGCCCATGAGGCCTTCGGTGATCTTCAGATGGCCGGTGGACGAGATCGGAAGGAATTCCGTGACCCCCTCCACCACGCCGAGCACAGCTGCCTGACCGATACTGATGGCGCTCATGGGACCCATCTCTGCGGAGTACGTGGCGTGCCTGCGACCGTCACGGCCGGAGCCCTACGGAGTGTAAAAGACACGTCGCGCCCCCGGCGAACCAGGGCGCCGGTCACGTGGCCCATCACACGGTGCCCGGAACCGGGCTGCCCCTTCACGCCTGCCATCCCGCGCGCGACGGGCCCTTGGGCATACTGGCGCAGGCCAGACGCGTTCAGGAGCCTCATATGTCGATGATCAGCAATCTCCGCAAAGCCGTCCGTTTCGCCCATCTGCGCCACCGGCGCGTGGACCTGAGCCATCCCGGGCGCTCGCCCCTGGGCAGCGCGGTGGTCAACTGCGTCGTCTATCAAGAGGGGTTGCGGCAGGGCGACTGCGCCGCGTACGAGGCGATAGCCAGGGTGCGCAAGTCGGGCCGGGGGTTCGTGTGGATCGGGCTGCACGAGCCGTCCGAGGCCGAATTCGCGGGCGTCGCCGAGCTGTTCGGGCTGCACCCGCTCGCCGTCGAGGACGCCGTGCACGGTGAGCAGCGGCCCAAGCTGGAGCGGTACGGGGACACCCTCTTCACGATCCTGAGGACCGTCCGCTACGTGGACCACGACCGGTTGACGGCGACCAGCGAGATCGTGGAGAGCGGCGACATCATGGTCTTCACCGGCGCCGACTTCGTCATCACCGTGCGGCACGGCGGGCACGGCTCCCTCGGGCCGCTCCGCGAGGGGCTGGAGACCGTTCCCGACCAGCTCGTCAAGGGACCGGCCGCGGTGCTGCACGCGATCACCGACCACGTCGTCGACCAGTACCTCGCCGTCACGGCCGCCGTGCAGCGGGACATCGACGAGGTGGAGGCGGACGTCTTCTCCGACCACCGCGGCCGCGGCACCGACGCCGGCCGGATCTACCAGCTCAAGCGCGAACTGCTGGAGCTCAAGCGGGCGGTGGCGCCGCTCGGCCGCCCCCTGCAGTCCCTCTCCCAGGACCAGCTGCCCGGCGTCGACGCCGATCTGCGCGCCTACTTCCGCGACGCCGCGGACCATCTCACGCGCGCCACCGAGCAGGTGACCGCCTTCGACGACCTGCTCAACTCGATCCTGCAGGCCAATATCGCGCAGGTGACGATGGCCCAGAACGAGGACATGCGCAAGATCAGCGCCTGGGTCGCGATCCTCGCCGTGCCGACCATGATCTGCGGGCTGTACGGCATGAACTTCGAGCACATGCCGGAACTGCGCTGGACCTACGGCTATCCGCTCGCCGTCGGGGTCATGGTCGTCGCCTGTTTCGTCATCCACCGGGGATTCCGGCGCAACGGGTGGTTGTGAGGCTGTTCGCGGGACTGTTCGGGAGGCGTGCTGTGTGACATATTACTGACGTGAGCAGGCCGACGAACTGCGATGTCGTGGTGGTCGGCGCCGGAATGGTGGGCGCGGCATGCGCCTACTACGCCGCCTCGGCGGGTCTCCGCACGGTCCTGGTGGACCGCGGACCCGTTGCCGGCGGCACCACCGGGGCCGGCGAGGGCAATCTGCTGGTCTCCGACAAGGAGCCGGGTCCGGAGCTACGGCTCGCCCTGCTGTCCGCGCGACTGTGGCGCGAACTGGCCGGGCTCCCCGGCCTCGGCCGGGCCGTGGAGTACGAGCCCAAGGGCGGGCTGGTCGTCGCCGCCGACGAGGCGGGCGTCCGGGCGCTCGGCGCGTTCGCCGCCACCCAGCGGCAGGCCGGCGTGGACGCCGTGCGCGTCGCCGCGGACGCCCTGCGCGACCTCGAACCGCACCTCGCCCCCGGTCTCGCGGGCGGCGTCCTCTACCCCCAGGACGCCCAGGTGCAGCCCGCGCTCGCGGCCGCCCACCTGGTGCGTGCCGCACGCGACCTGGGCGCGGAACTGCGCACCGGCTCCGCCGTCACGGCGCTGCTGCGCGCGGCGGACGGCTCGCTGCGCGGGGTGCGCACCGCGACGGAGGAGATCCACGCCCCCGCCGTGGTCAACGCCGCGGGCACCTGGGGCGGCGAGATCGCCGCCCTCGCCGGGGTGGCGCTGCCCGTGCTCCCGCGGCGCGGCTTCATCCTCGTCACCGAGCCGCTGCCGCCCGGCACCATCCGGCACAAGGTCTACGCGGCCGACTACGTCGCCGACGTCGCCAGCGACTCGGCCGCCCTGCAGACCTCCGCGGTCGTGGAGTCCACCGCCGCGGGCCCCGTCCTCATCGGTGCCAGCCGTGAACGCGTCGGCTTCGACCGCACCCTGTCCGTGCCCGCCCTGCGGCGCTTGGCCGCGCAGGCGGTCGCACTCTTCCCGCGGCTCGCCGACGTCGCCGCGATCCGCGCGTACGCCGGCTTCCGCCCCTACCTGCCTGACCACCTGCCCGCGATCGGCCCCGACCCGCGCGTCCCCGGCCTCCACCACGCCTGCGGCCACGAGGGGGCCGGTATCGGACTCGCCCCCGCCACCGGTCACTTGATCGCTCAGGTGCTGACCGGCGCGCGGCCCGACCTCGACCTCACGTCCTTCCGCCCCGAGCGCTTCCCCGCGATGGAGACCCCGTGACCCGCCGCACGCCGCTCCGCCTCGCCCGCGCCGCACCCGGGCCCGCCTTCACGGTCACCCTGGACGGGCGGGAGATCCCGGTCCTGCCCGGCCGCACCGTCGCGGCCGCGCTCTGGTCGGCAGGGGTCGTCGCCTGGCGCACGACCCGCACCGGTGGTGAACCGCGCGGGGTGTTCTGCGGGATCGGGGTGTGCTTCGACTGCCTGGTCACGGTCAACGGGCGCCCGGGGCAACGGGCCTGTGTGGTCGAGGCGCGGCCGGGCGACATCATCGAGACGGACGGGACGGACGGGACGGTCGGGACGGGGGAGCGGGCGTGAGCGCGCGTCTGATCGTCGTCGGCGCCGGGCCCGCCGGGGTCGCGGCCGCGGTGGCGGCCGCCGACGGAGGGCTGCGGGTCACCCTCGTGGACGCCGCGCCCGAGGCGGGCGGCCAGTACTACCGGCAGCCCGCCGCCGGGCTCGGCGCCCGCCGGCCGCAGGCCCTCCACCACGCCTGGCGCACCTGGCGGCGGCTGCGCGGACGGCTCGACGCCCACATCGCGGCGGAGCGCGTCACGCACCTGCCGGGTCATCAAGTCTGGCTGCTGGAACCCGGGTTCACTGTGCACACCCTGGAGTCGGGTGCCCTGCGGGCGGACGCGGTCGTCGTCGCCACCGGCGGGTACGAGAAGGTGCTGCCCTTCCCCGGGTGGACCCTGCCCGGCGTGGTCACCGCGGGCGGCGCGCAGGCCATGCTCAAGGGCGGGCTCGTCCTGCCGGGCCGCACCGTCGTCGTCGCCGGGACCGGGCCGCTCCTGATGCCCGTCGCCGCCGGACTGGCCGCGGCCGGGGCGCGCATCGCCGCCCTCGCCGAGGCGGCCGACCCCCTGGCCCTGCTGCGCCGCCCCGGCGCCGTGCCGCCCGGCAAGCTCGCCGAGGGCGCCGGGTACGCCGCCCGGCTCGCCCGGCACGGGGTCCGGCCGCTGCGCCGGCACACCGTCGTCGCCGCCCACGGCACGACCCGCGTCGAGGCCGTCACCCTTGCCGGGCCCGGCGGCGCCAGGCGCACGGTGCCCTGCGACACCCTCGCCGTCAGCCACGGCATGCTGCCGCACACCGACCTCGCCGACGTCCCGCACACCGACGCCGAGCAGCGCACCCCGCTGCCGGGACTGTGGGCCGCGGGCGAGGCCACCGGCATCGGGGGCGCCGAACTCGCCCTGGCCGAGGGCGAGATCGCGGGCCGCTCCGCCGCGGCCCGGCTGCGCGGCACGGAACCCGACCCCACGACCTGGGCCCGCGCCGCCCGCGCCCGCGACCGGCTGCGCCGCTTCGCCGCCGCCCTCGACGCCGTCTACCGGGTGCCCGACGCCTGGGCCGACAGCGTCGTCACGGACGGGACCGTCGTGTGCCGCTGCGAGGAGGTGCCCGCCTCCGCGGTGCGCTCCGCCGTGCGCGACCTCGGCGCCGGCGACCTGCGGACGGTCAAACTGCTGACCCGGGCCGGCATGGGCCACTGCCAGGGGCGGGTCTGCGGCCCCGCCGTCGCCGCCGTCGCCGGCTGCCCCTTCACCCCGCCCGCCCGGCCCTTCGCCCGCCCCGTGCCGCTCGGCCTGCTCGCCGGCGGCGGGACACCGGCCCCGGAAGGGCGCACTACGACCACGGCGCAACCGCGACCAGAGTCAGCCACACGAGAGGGGACACAGGATGACCCGAAGTGAAGGACAGCCGTGGCGGGGGGTGCTCGTCGCGACCGCGTTGCCGCTGCGCACGGCGGACCTCGCGGTGGACTACGACGCGTACGCCGACCACTGCCGGTGGCTGGTGGCGAACGGCTGCGACGGCGTGGTCCCCAACGGATCGCTCGGCGAGTACCAGGTGCTCACCCCGGCGGAGCGGGCCAAGGTCGTGGAGACGGCGGTCGCGGCGGTCGGCGGGGAGCGGGTGATGCCCGGGGTGGCCGCCTACGGCTCCGGTGAGGCGCGCCGGTGGGCCGAGCAGGCGGCGGACGCGGGGTGCGCGTCCGTGATGCTGCTGCCGCCCAACGCCTACCGGGCGGACGAGCGGTCGGTGCGCGCGCACTACGCGGAGGTCGCCAAGGCGGGCCTGCCCGTGGTGGCGTACAACAACCCGCACGACACCAAGGTCGACCTGACCCCGCCACTGCTGGCCGCGCTGCACGCGGAGGGTCACATCCGGGCCGTGAAGGAGTTCAGCGGCGACGTGCGCCGGGCGTACGAGATCGCCGAACTCGCCCCGGAGCTCGACCTGCTGGTCGGCGCCGACGACGTTCTGCTCGAACTGGCCGCCGCCGGGGCCAAGGGCTGGGTCGCCGGCTTCCCCAACGCGCTCCCGCAGGTCACCACCGCGCTGTTCCGCGTGGCGATCGCGGGCGACCCGGCGGCGCAGCCGCTGTACCGCGCGCTGCACCCCCTGCTGCGCTGGGACTCCCGGACGGAGTTCGTGCAGGCGGTGAAGGTGTCGATGGACGTCGCGGGCCGGTACGGCGGCCCCTGCCGCCAGCCGCGCCAGCCGCTCCTGCCGGAGCAGGAGAAGGCCGTCCGGGCGGCGACCGAGCAGGCCCTCGCGGCCGGCGCGAACTGAGCGGGGGCCGCACGATGCGCAGCTCCCTCGTCCTGCACGCCGTCGACTCCCACACCGAGGGCATGCCCACCCGGGTCGTCACCGGCGGCATCGGCACCGTCCCCGGCGCCACCATGAACGAGCGCCGACTCTACTTCCGGGACCACCTCGACCACCTCCGCCACCTGCTGATGGACGAACCGCGCGGCCACGCCGCCATGAGCGGGGCGGTCCTGCAGCCGCCCACCCGCCCGGACGCCGACTGGGGCGTCATCTACATCGAGGTCTCCGGCTATCTGCCGATGTGCGGCCACGGCACGATCGGTGTGGCCACCGTCCTCGTCGAGACGGGCATGGTGCCGGTGACCGAGCCGGTCACCACGATCCGCCTGGACACCCCGGCCGGTCTCGTCGTCGCCGAGGTCGCCGTCAGCGGTGGCGCCGCCACCGCCGTGACCCTGCGCAACGTGCCGTCGTTCTCCGTCGCCCTGGACCGCAAGGCCACCCTCGCCGACGGCCGCACGGTGACGTACGACCTCGCCTACGGCGGCAACTTCTACGCGATCCTGCCCCTGGAGGCCTTCGGCCTGCCCTTCGACCGGGCCCGCAAGGACGACATCCTCGCCGCCGGGCTGGCCCTCATGGACGCCATCGACGCCGAGGACCCGCCCGTCCACCCGGAGGACCCGACCATCCGCGGCTGCAAGCACGTCCAGTTGCTCGCCCCCGGCTCCGACGCTGCCCGCTCGCGGCACGCGATGGCCATCCACCCCGGCTGGTTCGACCGCTCCCCGTGCGGAACGGGCACCAGCGCGCGCATGGCGCAGCTGCACGCGCGCGGTGAACTCCCGCTGGACCAGGACTTCGTGAACGAGTCCTTCATCGGCACGCACTTCACCGGCCGCCTCACCGGCACCACCGAGGTCGCCGGGCGGCCTGCCGTCCTGCCCTCGATCACCGGACGTGCCTGGATCACCGGCACCGCCCAGTACCTGCTGGATCCCGACGACCCCTTCCCGGCCGGTTTCGTGCTGTAGCCGCCCGGCCCCGATACTGGTCGCCGACCCCATGCCCGGCACCCGAGGAGGACCGGCCCGATGACCGCTCACGACGGGCCCGCCCTGCCCTCCCTCGGCGGGCAGCGGCCCAGCTACCGCGAACGCGTCGCGGACGCCCTGCGGGCCGCGCTCGTGGCGGGCGAGCTGCGCCCCGGGGAGGTGCACTCCGCGCCCGCCCTGGCGGGCCGCTTCGGGGTCTCGGCCACCCCGGTGCGCGAGGCGCTGCTCGACCTGGTGAAGGAGGGCCTGGTGGACCCGGTGCCCAACAAGGGCTTCCGGGTCACCGAGGTCTCCGAGCGGCAGCTCGACGAGTACACGCACATCCGTGCCCTCATCGAGATCCCCACCGTCGCCGGACTGGCCGCCGTCGCCGACCCCGCCGCGCTGGAGGCGCTGCGCCCGGCCGCGACGGCCATCGTCAGCGCCGCGGCGACCGGGGACCTCATCGGGTACGTCGAGGCCGACCGGCGCTTCCACCTCGGCCTGCTCGCCCTGGCCGGCAACGAGCACCTGGTCGAGGTGGTCGGCGATCTGCGCAAGCGGTCCCGCCTGTACGGCCTGACCGCGCTCGCCGAACGCGGTCTGCTGACCGCCTCGGCCCAGGAGCACCTGGAACTGCTCGACGCCCTGCTCGCCCGCGACGAGGAGGCGGTGCGGGCCGTGATGACGCGCCACCTCGGGCACGTCAGGGGTCTGTGGGCGCGCTGATACGGTGGCCGGACTCCGAGCCACCGGTCACCGGCCGCCGCCGTCGCGTGCCCACCAGGCGCTGGAGCGTGAAGCACATGACCCTGCCCGTTGCGTCTGCCCCGTCGGCCGCGGCGCGCGCCGCCGTCCGCCCGTAAGGGGGAGCCGTGGGGCCCTTCTTCACCCTGCGCACGGAGCCCGGGGAGCCGCGCGCCGAGGGCTTCGTGCCGCTGGCGGAGGTGTACGACGGCCCCGGGCGGGAGGCACTGGCCGGGCGGATCGCCGAGGTCGGCCGGCGGCTCGGTACCGACGAGGGCCGGGTCGCGGCCTCACTGGCCCACCAGGGACTCGCCGCGCGCCTGTGGTCGGTCGCCCTCGGCCCTGCGGCGCTGACCGGGCACCTGCCCGACCTGACCGGCGGGCGCCTGTGGTGGCACCCGGACCGCGCCGTGCCGGACGAGCTCTGGCTGCCCGCGGCGGGGGAGCGGTTGCCGGCGGACCGGCTCGGCGCGGCGGTGCTGCACAGGCACCTCGTCCCGCTCACCGAGGCCGTCCGGGCGGAGTCCGGCGTCTCCGCCGGGCTGCTGTGGGGGAACGCGGCCTCGGCGCTGGCCGGGACGCTGCGGGTGCTGCACACGTGGTGCCTGGGGGAGGGCGGCCGTCCCGAGGCCGCGGCCCGCGCGGCCGGCCTGACGGCGGCACTGCTGGCCGACCCCCTGCTGCGGGACGCCGGCACGCTCGATCTCGCCGGACCCGCCGCCCCGGCCTACATGCGCCGCAGCTGCTGCCTGTACTACCGGGTGCCCGGCGGCGGTCTGTGCGGGGACTGCGCGCTGCGCTGAGGGCGGGCCGACCGGACCGGCGGACGCCGGGCGGAAAGACGATCACCCCGCGGGAAGGACGCACCTGGGACCGCGGGTGCGCTCGCTCCGAAGGCTGACGGGCCGGCCCCGCCCTCGTCCACCATGCTGATGCGTCCTTTCCGTTGTTGCAAGTGATATGCAACAAAGGTCGCCGTGCGGCCGCACCGGGCGGGCCGTGCCCGCCCGCGCCCGCCCGCTGACCACGGCCCCCGGGCCGTCACGGCGGGGTGACACGCGCGGCCAGCGACGCGGCCTCCCTGCCCGACAGCTCCTCCAGCGAACGCCCGCGGGTTTCGATGCGGAAGCACCACGTCACGAGCAGACCCAGCGCGCTCGTGGCGGCCACGCCGTACAGCAGCGCGCTGGTCCCGACGGCGTTCAGCAGCACCGGGAAGAGGAAGGTGCCCAGCGCCGCGCCGAGCTTGCCGCAGCCCGCCGCGAAGCCGTGGCCCGCCGCCCGCACGTCGGAGGGGAAGACCTCGGCGGGCAGCGTGAACGTCGTCGCGTTCGGACCCAGGTTCATGAAGGTGTTGAACAGCGCGAAGCCCACGAACACCAGCGGCAGATGCGCGTCGCCCCCGCCGGACGACTGCTCCGCCACCGCCAGCATGCACAGCGCCACGGTCATCATCGCGAAGCCGGCGATCTGGAGCGGTACCCGCCCCACCCGCTCCACCAGGAAGATCGCCAGCACGAAGCCGACCACCAGGAAGACGTCCAGGAGCGCGGTGCCCTCGGTCGAGGCGATGTCGTCCGCGATGAACGTCGCGTTCGCCCCGCCCAGCGCCAGCCCCGCCAGCAGGGTCGGCGTGAAGATCCCCACCCCGTACGTCGCGATGTCCATCAGGAACCACGGCACCGCGGTGAAGACCGTGCGCCGCGCCAGCCGGCGCGAGAACAACTGCGGCTGCAGGAAGGCCTTCAGCCCCTCCGGCGGCGCCTCACCGCGCTCCCGGTCCGCCTCCGACACATGACAGTCCCGCCCGGTCATCGCCCGGGTGATCGCGCACGCCTCCGCCTCCCGGCCGTTCTGCGCCAGCCAGCGCGGGCTCTCCGGAACGTTCCGCCGCAGCCAGATGATCACCAGCGCCGGCACCACCCCGAAGCCCAGCATGATCCGCCAGGACCCGGTCTGCGGCAGCGCCAGCAGGATCACCACTCCCGCCGCGGCCCCCAGCACGATCCCCGCCGCCTGGAGGCTGAACGCGCTCACCAGCCAGCGCCCGCGATTGCGCGCGGGCAGGATCTCGGCCACGTAGCTCGCGGCGATCGGGTAGTCCAGCCCCACCGCGATGCCCAGCAGCAGCCGGAACACGATCAGCGACCAGATGTCCCACGCGCAGGCGCACGCCACCGAGAACACCACGAACAGCCACAGGTCGACCTTGAAGATCCGGCTCCGCCCGATCCGGTCCCCGAGCGGCCCCAGCGCCGCCGCCCCGAACACCGCCCCCACGATCGCCGCCGCCGACAGCAGTCCGCGCTCCGCGGCGGACCCCCCGAAGTCCTTCGCGATCAGCGGGTTCGCCACCCCGATGATGAAGAAGTCGAACCCGTCCAGCAGGATCCCGAGCCCCGCCAGCAACCAGAACCTCATGTGCAGCCGCGACATGGGGGCACTGTCCAGCGCCGCACCGAGCGGCTGTGACGTGCGGGGAGAGCTGTTGGTCACCACACGCAGGGAGTGAAGGTCACCGGTCCCGGCCGATCAACGCGCCACGCCAGTCCGCCCCCAATGGTCACCGGCAGCCACCCGCCCGGAGCCGGGAACAGCGCGGCACGGCGCGGGCCGGTGCCCGCGGCGTTGTCGGCTGTGACCTGCGCTCGAGTGGTCCAGGGTGGTCGGCGTTGGTCGTCGTGCGCCCTCGGACGGCCCTGGGACGGCCCAGCGCCGACGCCGTCCTCGCCTCGGGCTGTCGCACGAGAGCACCTCGCTACTCTGGGCCCATGGCGCACCCGGCTCAGCAGTACTACGACCCCGATCTGAGTGCCGGAGAAGAACGTGCTTTGCTTCGCCGGAACTACCTTCTTCTCATGACAGGGCAGGCTGCATTGGGGCTGATCGGCGCTGATCTTCTTGGGCTGGCTGTGGAGCCTCGGCAGGGTGAGGTCGTCATCCACGCTGCAGTACGCAGAGAGACCCCCGAAGTGCTGGAGGATCTGGACGACATAGCCGGCGACCTCGACGGCTTCCTGCAGGGCGGCCCCGAAGCCCGGTCGGCCATCACGCGGCGTGTGCACATCGGCCCGCCCGACGCGACCACCTGGCCGGGCTTCGCCCACGCGCTTCTCTACATCGCCAAGGCGTAGAGAAGTAGACGGCCCCGGTCCGGAAGATGCCGTATGCGGGTGCCGGCTGACCTGGTGACTCCCTGACCTGCGACGGAGCGTGGTTGGCGCCGCTGTTCCCCGTGAGCCCCCGCTGTGTCCCGCCGGAACGGGCACGCAACGGGCGCGGTCGCTGCTTCTCCTGGATGGACATCCGAAGCAGGCGAAGCCGACCGGATTCGAACCGGCGTCCTCGCGATTTTGGAGACCGCGCGCGACTACCTCTGCGCTACGACTTCGCCCGGCTGTGATCCTAGCCCCGCCGGCTACGCGCGAGGCTGTGGACGCTCAATACGCCTCCGGCCCAGTTCACGGAGTTGTTCAAAGCTACTGAGACACACAGGCGAATGGCCTGGACGCCGATGAGTGAGACGGAGAACGAGACGGACTTCCCCATCTGCGGCTCCTTGGGAGCCCCCCAACGACCCGTGGGCCGTGCCTCCCGACGAGGGAGACACGGCCCACGGCCCATGGACGGCCCAGGTCAGGGAATCATGGCCCTGACCTGCGGACTTCCTAGACGTCGAAGTAGAGCTCGAACTCGTGCGGGTGCGGGCGCAGCGCGATCGGCGCGATCTCGTTGGTCCGCTTGTAGTCGACCCAGGTCTCGATCAGGTCCGGGGTGAAGACCCCGCCCTGGAGGAGGAACTCGTGGTCGGCCTCGAGGGACTCCAGGACCGCCGACAGCGAGGTCGGGACCTGCGGGACGCCCGCGTGCTCCTCGGGGGCGAGCTCGTAGAGGTCCTTGTCGACGGGCTCGGCCGGCTCGATCTTGTTCTTGATGCCGTCGAGACCGGCGAGCAGCAGCGCCGAGAAGGCCAGGTACGGGTTGCCGGAGGAGTCCGGGGCGCGGAACTCGATGCGCTTCGCCTTGGGGTTGGCGCCCGTGATCGGGATGCGGATGGCCGCGGAGCGGTTGCGCTGCGAGTAGACCAGGTTGACCGGGGCCTCGAAGCCGGGCACCAGGCGGTGGTAGGAGTTCACCGTGGGGTTGGTGAACGCCAGCAGCGCCGGGGCGTGCCTGAGGATGCCGCCGATGTAGTAGCGGGCGGTGTCGGACAGGCCCGCGTAGCCCTGCTCGTCGTAGAACAGCGGGGCACCGTTGGTCCACAGGGACTGGTGGACGTGCATGCCGGAGCCGTTGTCGCCGAAGATCGGCTTGGGCATGAAGGTCGCGGTCTTGCCGGCGCGCCAGGCGACGTTCTTCACGATGTACTTGAAGAGCATCAGGTCGTCGGCCGCGGCGAGCAGCGTGTTGAACTTGTAGTTGATCTCGGCCTGGCCCGCGGTGCCCACCTCGTGGTGCTGGCGCTCGACCTGGAGGCCGGACTTCATCAGCTCGAGGGTGATCTCGGCGCGCAGGTCGGCGAAGTGGTCGACCGGCGGGACCGGGAAGTAGCCGCCCTTGTACTTGACCTTGTACCCGCGGTTGTCCTGCTCCGCACCGCTGTTCCAGGCGCCGGCCTCGGAGTCGATGTGGTAGAAGGACTGGTTCGCGCTGGTCTCGAACCGGGCGCTGTCGAAGACGTAGAACTCGGCCTCGGGGCCGAAGTACGCGGTGTCGGCGATGCCCGAGGAGGCCAGGTAGGCCTCGGCCTTCTTCGCCACGTTGCGCGGGTCACGGCTGTACTGCTCGCCGGTGATCGGGTCGTGGATGAAGAAGTTGACGTTGAGCGTGGAGTCCTTGCGGAACGGGTCCAGCTTGGCCGTCGACAGGTCCGCGATCAGCGCCATGTCGGACTCGTGGATGGCCTGGAAGCCGCGGATCGAGGAGCCGTCGAACATCAGCTGCTCGTCCGGGTCGAAGGACTCGACCGGGACGGTGAAGTGCTGCATCACACCGGGCAGGTCGCAGAACCGGACGTCCACGAACTTGACGTCGTTGTCCGAGATGAACTTCTTCACCTCGTCGGCGTTTTGGAACGACATCCAACTCCTCCTTGGCCCGGCCCGGGAGGCCGGATTGCAGCTCATGGGTGCGACCAGTGCGGTGGCGCACGTTGAGGGTGACGATAGAGACCGGGCATTTCCCCGTCGTGACCCGTTTGTTTCTTGCAGGTTAACCGAGCCGCCGGGTGGGCGACGGGTCGGGCGCGGGGGGCCCGGGACCACCGCGTACCGTGGACGCGTGGACAACAGGGATGTCATCGGATCGTGGATCGAGGGCCCGAAGGCGGCCGCGGAGCGGATGGGCGTCGAGTTCGGCTACCGCGGCAAGCGCCTCGGTCTGCCGGAGGAGGGCCCCGGCTCGATCGCCCCGGTCGGGCGGCGGATCGCGGCGCTCTTCATCGACTGGGGCCTGTGCGCGCTGATCGCATACGGCCTGATCGCGCACCGTGACGCGGCCGCGGCCAATCCGTGGACCACGGTCGTCTTCGGCGTCATGAGCGTGCTGCTGCTGGGCACCATCGGCACCACCCCGGGCAAGCGCCTGCTGGGACTGCGTGTGGTGCGGGAGGACGGCGGGCGGCTCGGCCTCGGCGCGGCGGTGCTGCGCACCTTCCTCCTCCTGCTGGTGATCCCGGCGGTGGTCTGGGACCGCGATACCCGCGGCATGCACGACAGGGCCGTGAAGGCGGTCCAGGTCCGGATGTGATCCGGGCGGGACGTAAACGCGCGACGGAAACGCCCGACGGCACCGCGCGACGGAAACGGGAGTGCCCCGGACGATGCGACTCGTCCGGGGCACTCCCGTTTCCGTTTCGTATACGGTCCCGCGGGCTCAGCGGCCCTTCGGCATCCGCATGCCCTTGGGCATCGGGCCCTTGGGGACCGGCATGTTGCTCATCAGGTCGCCGAGCGCCCGCAGGCGGTCGTTCACCTCGGTGACCTTGGGGCCCGGCACCACGCGCGGCAGCTTCAGCAGCGTGGCGCGGATCTTCTTCAGGGAGACCTCGCCCTCGCCGTTGCCGACGATGATGTCGGTCACCGGCACGTCGTAGACCACCCGCGCCATCTTCTTCTTCTCGGACGCCAGCAGGCTCTTGACCCGGTTCGGGTTGCCCTCGCCCACCAGCACGATGCCGGCCTTGCCGACCGCGCGGTGCACGACGTCCTGGTTGCGGTTCATGGCCACCGCGGGAGTCACCGACCAGCCCCGGCCGACGTTGTCCAGCACGGCCGCCGCGGCGCCCGGCTGTCCCTCGAGCTGGCCGAAGGCCGCTCGCTCGGCACGCCGCCCGAAGACGACCGCCATCGCGAGGAGGGCCAGCAGGAGGCCCAGGATGCCCGCGTAGATGGGGTGACCGATCGCGAAGCCGATGGCGAGGATGACACCGAAGGTGACGACTCCCACAGCCGCGAGGACGAGGCCGACCTTGGAGTCGACCCGCCTGGTCATCTTGTACGTCTGGACGATCTGCTTGAGACGTCCAGGGTTGTTCTCGGATTCTTCCCTCGCCATGCCGCACAGGATACGTGTCCCGCGCGGCGCCGGCCCCACCGGAGGGGCCGGGAAGGAGGCTAGAAGCCGTCCGGACGGCCCGTGCGGGCGGAGACCAGGGCGTCCATGACGTGCTGGGCCTCGCGGCGGTCCTTGGCCCGCTTGCGGTCCTCGAGCACGGCCGACCAGGCGTTGCGGCGCGCGGTCGCCTCGGCGCCGCGGAACAGGAAGGACTCCACGGCGCGCAGGGCGCCCGCCGCGGCGCCGGGGATGGTGCTCTGGCGATGGAGTCGTACGGCCTCGGCCTGCATGGTGGTGTCCCCCTCAGGACGGCTCAGACGCATGTGGATGTTCCGCTTATCCAGAGTCACCACATTGTGTTACCAGCCCGTGACTGGTCGGTCAAACCGTCGTGAAACCCGGGCGGTCCCTTTGCGTCGGCCCGCTGCGGCTGCCGCACGTCAGGGACACGAAAGGGGCCCGAGTGGGGCCCCTCACGTGACGAACCGCACGTTCGCCGCTCGAGTGCGGTGGGTGATCAGACCGCTTCGGCGGCCACCGCGCCGCGCCGCTCCATCGCCTGCTGGAAGAGGCGTCCCGCCCGGTACGAGGACCGCACGAGGGGGCCGGACATGACACCGGCGAAGCCGATCTCCTCGGCCTCCTCCTTGAGCTCCACGAACTCCTGGGGCTTGACCCAGCGCTCCACCGGGTGGTGGCGCAGGCTCGGCCGCAGGTACTGCGTGATGGTGATCAGCTCGCAGCCCGCGTCGTGCAGGTCCTGCAGGGCCTGGCTGATCTCCGCGCGCTCCTCGCCCATGCCGAGGATCAGGTTGGACTTGGTCACCAGACCGGCCTCGCGGGCCTTGGTGATGACCTCCAGCGAGCGCTCGTAGCGGAAGCCGGGGCGGATGCGCTTGAAGATCCGGGGGACCGTCTCGACGTTGTGCGCGAGCACCTCGGGCCGGGCGCCGAAGACCTCGGCGAGCTGCGCGGGGTCGGCGTTGAAGTCCGGGATCAGCAGCTCGACCTTGGTGCGGCCGGCCGCGCGGGCGTCGGTCATCGCGTGGATCCGGCGCACGGTCTCGGCGTACAGCCAGGCGCCGCCGTCCTCCAGGTCGTCGCGGGCGACGCCGGTGATGGTGGCGTAGTTCAGGTCCATGGTGACGACGGACTCGCCGACGCGGCGCGGCTCGTCGCGGTCGAGGGCCTGCGGCTTGCCGGTGTCGATCTGGCAGAAGTCGCAGCGCCGGGTGCACTGGTCGCCGCCGATGAGGAAGGTGGCCTCGCGGTCCTCCCAGCACTCGAAGATGTTGGGGCAGCCCGCCTCCTGGCACACCGTGTGCAGGCCCTCGCGCTTCACCAGACCGTGCAGCTCGGTGTACTCGGGGCCCATCTTCGCCCGGGTCTTGATCCACTCGGGCTTGCGCTCGATGGGGGTCTGGCTGTTGCGGACCTCCAGACGGAGCATCTTGCGGCCCTCAGGTGCCACAGCTGACACGGTCGACTCCCTCTCGCGACTTCATTTCCTCGGTGAACATCAGCCTACGCCCGTGGATTCCCATCTCAGACCGCGCGCGGCAGCGGCTCGGCCGACTCCAGAACGGCTCGCAGGTGCTTCTCGACGACCGGCAGTACGTCCGTGACGCCGATCTCGCGCCCCAGCTCGTTGCTGAGCGAGGCCACGCCCGCGTCCCGGATGCCGCACGGCACGATCCGGTCGAACCAGGTGTTGTCCGGATTGCAGTTGAGCGCGAAGCCGTGCATGGTGACGCCCTTGGCGACCCGGATGCCGATCGCGGCCAGCTTGCGGTCCTCGCGGCGCTGGCCGGCGTTGGAGGGGGCGTACTCGGGGCCGGACAGCCGCGGGTCGAACTCGTCGTCGTGCAGACGGGGGTCGAAGTCCAGTGTCAGCCCGGGGATGACCGGCGGGCGGTCCTCGATCGGGTCACCGAGCACCCACACCCCGCTGCGGCCCTCCACACGGGTGGTCTCCAGGCCGAACTCGGAGCACGCGTTGATCAGCGCCTCCTCCAGCCGGCGCACATGGGCGACGACGTCGACGGGGCGCGGCAGCTTCATGATCGGGTAGCCGACGAGCTGGCCGGGACCGTGCCAGGTGATCTTGCCGCCGCGGTCCACGTCGATCACCGGCGTACCGTCCAGCGGCCGCTCGCTGTCCTCGGTGCGGCGGCCGGCGGTGTACACCGGCGGGTGCTCCAGCAGCAGGCAGGTGTCGGGGATCTCGTCCGCGAAGCGCGCGGCGTGCACCCGGCGCTGCTCCTGCCATGCCTCCTGATACTCCACGGCGTCCTCGCCGAAGCCCAGATGGACGAAGTGCAGCTCACTCACGGCCGCTCCCTTGTGATCGCCTGCTGCGGCGCCCCCGTTCATCGATAGCGGACGCCTTGGCAACTGTACGTCCGCCGCGGCCCTGCCTTGCAGCGGGCTGCGAATAGCAGCCGGGTAGGGCGGACGGAGGGATTCCGGGCTTATGCGGGGGAAGGTTCACCCGTTACAGCGAATGCGAGGCCCTGGTAGTGAGCGTCCCGGCACAGAACGTTACATTCGCGCCGTTCTGGAGATAGCCCGGAAGGCAGGGGACCGCACCACTGATGTCCGACCGTTCCTCGCAGCGCCCCCCCAACCGCCAACTCGCGGCCCTCATCGCCGAAGCCGGCTTCTCCAACGCGGGACTCGCCCGCCGCGTGGACCAGCTCGGCATCGAGCACGGGCTCGACCTGCGGTACGACAAGACCTCCGTCACCCGCTGGCTGCGCGGCCAGCAGCCGCGCGGCACCACCCCCGCGCTGATCGCCGAGGTCTTCACCCGGCGGCTCGGGCGGCGGCTGTCCGCCCACGACCTCGGCCTCGACGCGGTGGCCCCGGTCTACGCGGGACTGGAGTTCGCCGTGTCCCCCGAGGAGGCCGTGGAGATCGTCTCCGGGCTGTGGCGCAAGGACACCGGCAGCCAGGCCGACCTTCGCAAGATCGCCTTCACCCCGGCGGGCCTGGTCGTGCCCAGCCGCGACTGGCTCATCGGGCGCGCCGACGACCGGGTCGGGCGCAACGCCGACCCGGGCCCGCAGGGCGGCACACCCCGGCTGCCCGCCCAGCGCACCCGCGGCGACGCGGCGCCCCGGGTGCCGGGAGGTCCGGGCGGGAACCGCGTGACCATGGGCGACCTCGCCGCCCTGCGCTCGGTCGGCGAACTCTTCCGTTCCCTGGACAACGCCTTCGGCGGCGGCCACGCCCGGCAGGCCCTCGTCCGCTACCTGGAGCACGAGGCCGAGCCGATGCTGCGCGGCACCTACGGCGAAACGATGGGCCGCCGCCTGTTCGCGGCCGTCGCCGACCTGACCCGGCTCGCCGGCTGGACCTCGTACGACATCGGCGCCCACGGCCTCGCCCAGCGCTACTTCGTCCAGTCGCTGCGGCTCGCCCAGGCGGCCGGCGACCGGGTCTACGGGGGCTACGTCCTGGTCACGATGAGCCGCCAGGCGGTCTACCTCGGGCACGGCCGCGAGGCCGTCCAGCTCGCCCGGGTCGCCCAGCAGGGCGTGGGCAGTGGGGCCCCGCCGGTCGTCCAGGCGCTGCTGCACGCGGCGGAGGCGCGCGGGCACGGCCTGCTCGGCGAGGTCCGGGCGTGCACGGCCGCGCTGGTGCGCGCCGAACGCGCGCTGGAGGCCGCCCGGGCCGGGGACGACGTGCCGGCCTGGGCCCGGTTCGTCGACGAGGCCCAGCTCGCCGACGAGTTCGGGCACTGCCACCGCGACCTCCAGCAGTACCGCGCCGCCTCCCAGCACGCCGAACGCTCGCTGCAACTGCGGCCCGCCGCCTACGCCCGCAGCCGGCTGTTCTGCCGGACCGTGCTCGCCACCGCCCGCCTCGGGCTCGGCGAGGTCGACGCGGCCTGCGCGCTGGGTGCCGAGGCCATGCAGGCCGCCGTCGAGATGCGCTCGGTGCGCGCCCTGGAGTACGTCCGGGACTTCGGCCGCCGCCTCGACGCGCACCGCGACGCGTCCTCGGTGCGGGCCTTCCACGACCGGGCCGCGGCCCTCGGGGTCCTCGTGGGCTGACGCACGGGCTCCCGCGCGGCCGGCCGGCCCCGGGGGCGCTGCCTCCCCGGGCCGGCCGGTGCCGCTCACGCGGCCAGCGGCTCCGTCCGGGACCGCGGGCGGAGGCCGACGTCGCGCAGCAGCCGCTGCGCCGCCCGGCGGCCGGAGAGCATCGCGCCCTGCACCGTGCTGGTGTCCCGGTGGTCGCCGCAGACGTACAGCCCCTGCAGGATGCGCACCGGGCGGCGCAGATCGTGCGGCGCGGGCATGGCGGGCACGGCCTCTGGGTCGTGGTGCACGGCCAGCCGCCGCCAGCCCGCGGTGGAGGTGCCGTAGAGCTCGGCGAGATGGGCGCGCACGGCGCCGTCGTCCGGGTCGGGAACGGCGGCGGCTCCGAGGAGCACCGAGGTCACCAGCGTCCGGCCGACCGGCGCCCGGGACGGGTCGACCAGGCTCGCCGGCAGCGAGTGCGAGACCGGTCCGCGCCGGTCCGCGTCCAGTACGAGCGCGGCCTCCCGCAGTGGCGCCGTCGGCGCCGAGTGGTGGACCACGGTGACGGCGTGGAAGTCCGGCACGCGCAGCCCCGGCAGGAGTTCGGCCGCCGCGCGGGCCCCGGTGGCCACCACCACGGCCCGGCACGGCAGTTCCTCCTTGTCCTCGGTCAGCACCGCGTTGGTGGAGGCCGCCACCGCGCGCGTGCCCAGCCGCAGCGACCCCTCCGGCAGCGCCGCCGCGAGCTGCCGCGGCAGGGCCTGCGCGCCCCCCGCGGGCACGCAGGTGCGCCCGAGGGCGAAGGCGCGCAGCACCAGGTCGGCGCAGCGGCTGGACGTCGTCAGGTAGGGGTCGCAGAGCAGCGCGGAGAGCAGCGGCCGCAGGTACCCGTCGACCGCGCGGGGCGCGAGCCCGCGCGAGGAGAGCGCTTCGGCGGCCGTCGTCTCGGGCCGCTCCAGGAGGCGTTCGACCGGGGTGTCGGCCAGGCGGTGGAGCGCCGCCCGCAGCCGGGCCTTGTCCAGCGGCGAGCCCAGCGGGGCGCGGGCGGCCGCCAGTGCCCCGCGCGGGTCGCCGACGCGGTAGCCGCGGCCGGCGGCCCGCACCAGGACGGCGGGTGAGAAGGGCCGCAGCTGGAGGTTGTCCAGACCCGGAGTGCGGAGCAGCTCCGGATAGGAGGTGTTGAGCAATTGCGGCCCCCGGTCCAGCAGGAAGCCGTCCACCTCGTCGGTGGCCATGCGCCCACCGACCCGGTCGTCGGCTTCCAGGACGGTCACCTGGAGCCCGGCACTGATCAGATGATGCGCCGCCGACAGGCCGGCGACGCCGGCCCCGATCACGCATACGTCCGTAGAAGAACCGGTAGAGCGTGCTGTTGAGAGCACGTTGCCCCTCCCCGAGGTCGGCACGTTTCCCCGCTCGCGTCAGCTGGCGCTGGAAGCGTCATGCCCAGAACTTCGCCAACTGATGCCGCCCGAGGGCCGCGTGGTGGCATTCAGTGCCTTTCTTCGGCCAGCGCCGCGCGGATCGCCTCCTCGATGCCGGGGTGGGTCCAGACGAACGAGGTGTCGAGGAGCTTGCGCGGCACGGCCCGGGTACTGCCGAGGATGTCGGTGGAGAACTCCCCGACGACGGTGCGCAGGACGGGCGCGGGGACCGGGAACAGCGCGGGCCGGCGCAGCACCCGGGACATGGCGGCGGTCACCTCGGCGTTGGTCAGCGGCTCGGGCGCGCACAGGTTGACCGGCCCGGAGACCGTGTCGTGGTCGATGATGTGGCGCAGCGCGGCGACCTGGTCGTGCAGCGAGATGAAGCTCCAGTACTGCCGTCCGCTGCCCAGCCGTCCGCCCAGCCCCGCCTTGAACAACGGGAACAGCCGCGCCCAGGCGCCGCCCCGGCCCGAGACGACCAGGCCCGTGCGGGCGAACGCCGTCCGGATGCCCGCGTCCTGGGCCGGGGCCGCGGCGGCCTCCCAGTCGCGGCACACCTCCGGCAGGAAGCCGTCCCCGTACGGTGCGCTCTCCTCGACCCGGCGGTCGCCGGTGTCGCCGTACGCGGTGATCCCGGACCCGCTCACCAGCACACGCGGCGGAGCGGCCAGCGAGGCCAGCGCGCCCGCGAGCGTCGCGGTGCCCCGCACCCGGCTGTCGTGGACGGTCCGCTTGTACGCGTCCGTCCAGCGGTGGTCGCCCACCCCCGCGCCGGCGAGGTTGACCACGGCGTCGGCACCCTCCAGTGCCGCGGCGTCGATCCCGCCCCCCTCGGGGTCCCAGCGCGCCTCGTCCGCCCCGGAGGGCGGGCGCCTGACGAGGCGTACGACCTCGTGGCCGTCGGCGAGCAGGGAGCGGACCAGGGCGGAACCGATGAGGCCGGACGAACCGGTGATCGCGATGCGCATGGGGACATGGTCGCGCCTCGGCGCTGCCCGTTGTGGCAGGGTGACGGGCATGTCCGGTATACGTGTGCGAGCCGCCCTGCTCTCCGACGACCCGGCCCTGGCCCGGCTGGACCGTGCCACGTGGTCGACGCTGCACGCGGTCGCTCCTCCGCCGGAGGAGCACCGGGACTTCTTCGGCGACCGCTGCGGACCCGACGCGCACCTGGTCGCGGAGGTCGACGGGCGGACGGCCGGATACATCCGCCTCGTGCCGCCGACGCCGCTGCCCTCCCACGCCCATGTACGCCAGATCCAGGGCCTGGCGGTCGACACCTGGGCCCGCGGCCGCGGCGTCGGGCTCGAACTCGTCCTGGCGGCACTGGAGGCCGCCCGCGGGCAGGGCGCGCGGCGTGTGACCCTGCGGGTGCTGGGCCACAACACCCCGGCCCGGCGGCTGTACGAGGCGGCCGGCTTCACGGTCGAGGGCGTCCTGCCCGGGGAGTTCCGGCTGGACGGTGCCTACGTGGACGACGTGTTCATGGGGCGGGCATTGTGACGGCCGCCGCGCCCGGCGCCGCGCGGGGCGCGGCTCAGCCGAAGCGCTCCCAGAGCCGGGGGAAGCGCTGCGCCACGGCGTCGGCGTTCTCGAAGTCGACGTAGACGCCCTCCGGCTCGGCCGGCTGCGGCGGCAGGTCGAGATCCGGCAGCCGCATCCCGGTCAGCTGCTCGTACGCCTCGTCGGCCGCGTACCCCAGGTCCTCGGCGTCGCCGTCCACCTCGGGGTCGAAGTGCTCGGCCAGCTCCGCCAGCGCGTCCGGGTCGTGCACTGCGCCCTCGAACACGTGCCGGCCCTGCCCGATCAGCCAGCACCGGAAGAAGTCGAACGCGTCGTCACCCGCGCCGCCCAGCATCAGATCCGCGGCGCCCCACACGTCCCACCGGTACGCCCGGTTGAAGCGGCTCTCGAAGTGCCGCGCGAAATCGACGACGGACTCCGGGTCGAGCTGCGTCAGCCGCTCCACCAGCAGATCGGCGTGCTCCTCCGGGTCCCCGCCCGCCGCCGTCCGGGTACTGTCGACGATCTCCCAGAACTCCGTCTCGTCCATCACCGCTCCAGCATCCTGTCTGCGGTCTGCCCCCGCACGCGGGGAGACGCGGATGCGCCCGTGTCGTGACGTTACTCTGCCCGCGCGGGGGCCTGCCCGCCCGGGTGTTGACGCCGCCGGGACGGGTGGGCGACGCGGGTGGTGACGGGGCGGCGGGGGTCAGGCGTCGTAGGTCGCCGCCATGGTGCGGGCCGCGCCGGCGAAGCGGGCGCGCAGCGGGGCGGGGGAGAGGAGTTCGGCCTCCGGGCCGAGGGCCAGGAGCTGGTGGTACGCGACGTCGAGGGACTCCACGGGGAGGGTGACGGTGACCCGGCCGTCCGCGTCGGGCGGCGCGGCCGCGGCCAGCGCCTCGCGGGCGGCGGCGCCGTCGGCGACGTACGGCAGGTGCCGGGCGCCCTCCGGGGTGAGCCGCAGCACGACCTCGGCCCGCAGCACGGACCGGGCGAACTCGGCGGCCCGCGCCTGCCAGAACCCGGGCAGGTCGAACCCCGGGTCCCTGGCGAATCGTTCGGGCAGGACGTCCGCGGCGGTGAAGCGGTCCACCCGGTAGACCCGGACGTCCCCCTCGGTGCGGGCGACCGCGTACCAGACGCCCGCCTTCAGCACGAGCGCGTACGGATCCAGCTTCCGTTCCACCTCCGTGTCCGCCCGCCGGTACCGCGCCCGCAGCCGGCGGTCGCCCCACACCGCCTCCGCCAGGGCCGGCAGCAACGGGGGCGTGGCCGGCTCCTGCCACCACCCGGGCGCGTCCAGGTGGAAGCGCTGCGCCGCGGTGCGCGGGGCGTCCCGCAGCTCGGGCAGCAGCGCGGCCGCCACCTTCAGCCGGGCCGCGGATCCCGTGTCCTGCAGCCCCATCGCCTCCAGGGCCGCGGGCACACCGGACAGGAACAGCGCCTCCGCCTCCGCGCGGGCGAGCCCGGTGAGCCGGGTCCGGTAGCCGTCCACCAGCCGGTAGCCGCCGGCGCGCCCCCGTTCCGCGTACACCGGCACGCCCGCCTCCGACAGCGCCAGCACGTCCCGGCCGACCGTCCGCTCGGACACCTCCAGGGCCCCCGCGAGCTCGGCCGACGTCATCGAGCCGTGGGACTGCAGGAGGAGGACGAGGTGGATCAGCCGTGCCGCGCGCATGCCGTCGAGGCTAAGCCCTGGGTCCGACACCGCGGCGGGGCCGGTCCGGACATCCGGACCGGCCCCTGTGCGCCCGCTGCGCGCGCCTCGGCGCGGGGGAAGGTCGACGCAGCGCGCGACCCGCAAGGGCGTTGAGGCCACTGAGGGGGGCGGTGCCTCCCCGTCCTTGCCGGCGGTGCATGGCCATGCACCCCGGAGTACGGGCGCCGCGCCCCAACCACTCACCGCGGCACGGGATTTCCCGCGGGAACGGCCGAGGCCCCGGCCCGGGAAGGGCTGGGGCCTCGGCCGTCGTACGGTCCCGCGGCGACGTGCGGTCGATTACAGACCGAGGTCGCCCTCGAACTCGCCGGCCTCCAGGCGGGCCTTGACGTCGTTCAGGTAGCGGGCGGCGTCCGCGCCGTCGACCAGCTGGTGGTCGTACGACAGGGTCAGGTACGCCACGTCGCGGATCGCGATGGTCTCGCCCAGGTCCGGGTGGTCGACCACCATCGGGCGGCGCACGGTGGCGCCGATGCCCAGCTCGGCGACCTGCGGGTAGTTCACGATGATCGTGTCGAACAGCGCACCGCGCGAGCCGGTGTTGCTGATCGTGAACGTGCCGCCGGACAGGTCGTCCGGGCTGATCTTCTTGTTGCGGACCTTGCCGGCCAGCTCGGCGGTCTTCTTGGCGATGCCCGCCAGGCTCAGGTCGCCGGCACCCTTGATGACCGGGACCATCAGGCCCTGCTCGGAGTCCACCGCGATGCCGATGTTCTCGGCGTCGTGGTAGGTGATCGTGCCGTCGTCGTTGATCTTGGCGTTGACGACCGGGTGGGCCTTCAGCGCCTCGGCGGCCGCCTTGACGAAGAACGGCATCGGCGAGAGCTTGACGCCCTCGCGGGCCAGGAAGGACTCCTTGGCCCGGGCCCGCAGCTTCATGATCCTGGTGACGTCCACCTCGACCACGGTCGACAGCTGCGCCTGGCTGTGCAGGGCCTTCATCATGTTGTCGGCGATCACCTTGCGGATGCGCGACATCTTGACGGTCTGCCCGCGCAGCGCGGCAGCGGCGGCCGGCACCGTGACACCCGCGGACGGGGCGGGCGCGGTCGGCGCGGCAGCGGCGGTCTTGGCGGCCTCCGCGGCGGCCAGGACGTCCTGCTTGCGGATCCGGCCACCGACACCGGTGCCCTTGACCGAGGCCAGGTCCACACCGTTCTCGGCGGCGAGCTTGCGGACCAGCGGGGTCACGTACGCACCCTCGTCGGTCGGCGCCGTGGCCGAGGGGGCGGCGGCCGGGGCCGGGGCCGGAGCGGCGACCGGGGCGGGAGCCGGGGCCGGAGCGGGCGCCGCCGGGGCCGGGGCCGGAGCCACCGGAGCCGGAGCGGCCACGGGGGCCGGGGCCGGAGCGGCGACCGGGGCGGGAGCCGGGGCCGGAGCGGGCGCCGCCGGGGCCGGGGCCGGAGCGGCGGGGGCCGGGGCGGCCGCGGGAGCGGCACCCGCGACACCGATGACGGCGAGCTTGGCGCCGACCTCGGCGGTCTCGTCCTCGCCGACCAGGATCTCCAGCAGGGTGCCCGAGGCGGGCGCCGGGATCTCGGTGTCGACCTTGTCGGTCGACACCTCGAGCAGCGGCTCGTCGGCCTCGACGGTCTCGCCGACCGACTTCAGCCAGCGGGTGACGGTGCCCTCGGTCACCGACTCGCCCAGCGCCGGCAGGAGCACCGCGGTGCCCTCGGCGGCGCCGGCCGGGGCCGGAGCGGGGACGGGAGCCGCGGCGGCGGGCGCCGGGGCGGGGGCGGGGGCCTCCTGCACCGGAGCCGGCGCTGCGGCGGCGGCCGGGGCGGGAGCGGCAGCGGGCGCGCCCGTGCCGTCGTCGATGACGGCCAGCTCGGCGCCGACCTCCACCGTCTCGTCCTCGGCCACCTTGATGGACGAGAGGATGCCCGAAGCGGGCGCCGGGATCTCGGTGTCGACCTTGTCGGTCGACACCTCGAGCAGCGGCTCGTCGGCCTCGACGCGCTCACCCTCGGCCTTGAGCCAGCGGGTGACGGTGCCCTCGGACACGCTCTCGCCGAGCGCCGGCAGGGTTACGGAAACCGCCATGGTTTCGGTTGCTCCTAACGATCTGTGCGGATTGGTCTGCGTGTCCGTGGATCAGTCGTGCGCGTGCAGCGGCTTGCCGGCCAGCGCCAGGTGAGCCTCGCCGAGCGCCTCGTTCTGCGTCGGGTGCGCGTGGATGAGCTGGGCGACCTCGGCGGGCAGGGCCTCCCAGTTGTAGACCAGCTGCGCCTCACCGACCTGCTCGCCCATACGGTCGCCGACCATGTGGACGCCGACCACGGCGCCGTCGCGGACCTGGACGAGCTTGATCTCGCCGGCGGTCTTGAGGATCTTGCTCTTGCCGTTGCCGGCCAGGCTGTACTTCAGGGTGACGACCTTGTCGGCACCGTAGAGCTCCTTGGCCTTGGCCTCGGAGATACCCACGGAGGCGACCTCCGGGTGGCAGTACGTCACGCGCGGCACGCCGTCGTAGTCGATCGGCACGGTCTTCAGACCGGCCAGCCGCTCCGCGACGAGGATGCCCTCGGCGAAGCCGACGTGGGCCAGCTGCAGGGTCGGGACCAGGTCGCCGACCGCGGAGATGGTGGGCACGTTGGTGCGCATGTACTCGTCGACCAGGACGTAGCCGCGGTCCATCGCGACCCCGGCCTCCTCGTAGCCCAGGCCCTGGGAGACCGGGCCGCGGCCGACGGCGACGAGCAGCAGCTCGGCCTCGAACTCCTTGCCGTCGGCGAGGGTGACCTTGACGCCGTCGGCGGTGTACTCGGCCTTGGAGAAGAAGGTGCCGAGGTTGAACTTGATGCCGCGCTTGCGGAAGGCGCGCTCCAGCAGCTTGGAGCTGTTCTCGTCCTCGACCGGCACGAGGTGGGGCAGGCCCTCGACGACCGTGACGTCGACACCGAAGGACTTCCACGCGGAGGCGAACTCGACGCCGATGACGCCGCCGCCGAGCACGATGGCGGACTTCGGGATGCGGTCCAGGACCAGCGCGTGGTCGGAGGAGATGATCCGGTCGCCGTCGATGGCCAGGCCCGGCAGCGACTTCGGCACGGAGCCGGTCGCCAGGAGCACGTGGCGGCCGGTGTAGCGCTGGCCGTTGACGTCCACCGAGGTCGGGGAGGAGAGCCGGCCCTCGCCGGTCACGTAGGTGACCTTGCGGGAGGCCACCAGACCCTGCAGACCCTTGTACAGGCCCGCGATCACGTCGTCCTTGTACTTGTGGACCCCGGCGATGTCGATGCCCTCGAGGGTGGCCTTGACACCGAACTGCTCGGCCTCACGGGCCTGGTCCGCGATCTCACCGGCGTGCAGCAGAGCCTTTGTGGGGATGCAGCCACGGTGCAGGCAGGTGCCGCCGAGCTTGTCCTTCTCGATCAGGGCGACGTCCAGACCGAGCTGCGCCGCGCGCAGCGCTGCGGCGTAGCCGCCGCTACCGCCACCGAGGATCACTAGGTCGAAAACGGTGCTGGCGTCGTTCGCCACGTCACGTCCTCCATGCATGGATACGCCGGAGCCGGTCCGTCATGACCGGGCGGCGGCTTTTGTTCGGCCGCTTCTGTTAAACGGGGCCCTGTCGTGCCGAGACAACATCTTCGCACTTGTTCGGGGCGGACGAGGCACCGGGCCGGGCTGTGAGACGTACGGAACGTCCCTGGCCAGGCTTACTCGCCGGTATCCCCGGATAAATACGGGAGTGCGTTGTCCCTTTGCTCGCTCTTGGCGAACGCGTACGGCCCCGGATGTCATACCCGGGGCCGTACGGAATGTGCCGAGGCTTACACCGCGGTCAGAGCAGCTCGCCCTCGCCGGCCTTCTCGGCCAGCCGCACCAGGGTGCGCACGGCGGAGCCGGTTCCACCCTTGGGGGTGTAGCCGAACGGGCCGGACTCGTTGAAGGCGGGGCCCGCGATGTCCACGTGGGCCCAAGTGATGCCCTCGCCGACGAACTCCTTCAGGAACAGGCCGGCCGCCAGGCCGCCGCCCATCCGCTCGCCCATGTTCGAGATGTCGGCGGTGGGGGAGTCCATCGCCTTGCGCAGGTCGGTCGGGAGCGGCATGGGCCAGGACTGCTCGCCGACCTCGCCCGCCGTCTCGTGCACCGCGGTGCGGAAGGCGTCGTCGTTGGACATGACGCCGAAGATGCGGGTGCCGAGCGCCAGCACCATGGCGCCGGTCAGGGTCGCCACGTCGATGATCGCGTCCGGGTTCTCCTCGGAGGCGCGGGTGATCGCGTCGGCCATGACCAGGCGGCCCTCGGCGTCGGTGTTGAGCACCTCGACGGTCTTGCCGCTGTACATCCGCAGCACGTCGCCGGGGCGGGTGGCCGCGCCGGACGGCATGTTCTCGGCGAGCGCCAGCCAGCCGGTGACGGTGACGGGCAGGCCCAGGCGGGCGGCGGCGACCACGGTGGAGAACACGGCGGCGGCGCCGCTCATGTCGCACTTCATGGTCTCGTTGTGGCCGGCCGGCTTCAGCGAGATGCCGCCCGAGTCGTAGGTGATGCCCTTGCCGACCAGCGCGAGGTGCTTGGCGTCGCGGCCCTTGCCGCCGCTGTAGACGACCTTCACCAGGCGCGGCGGGTTCGCCGAGCCCTGGCCGACGCCCATGATGCCGCCGTAGCCGCCCTTGAGGAGCGCCTTCTCGTCCAGCACCTCGACCTTGAGGCCGTGCTCCTTGGCGGCCTCCTGCACGAAGCCGGCGAAGGCCTTCGGCGTGAGGTCGTTCGGCGGCATGTTGATCAGGTCACGGGAGCGGTTGACCTCTTCGGCGATGACCGTGGCACGCTCGGCGGCGGCCTTGAAGGCCTTGTCGCGCGGCTTGGCGCCGACCAGCGCCACCTCCGTCAGCGGGGCCTTGCCGTTGCCCGCCTGGTACGCGGTGTACGCGTACGCACCCAGCAGCGCGCCCTCGGCGACCGCCTGGGCGGCCGCGGCGTCCTCCACCGGCAGCGCGAAGGCGGCCTTCTTGGAGCCGGCCAGGGTGCGGGCGGCGACACCGGCCGCCTTGCGCAGCACCTCGGTGTCGAACGCGGCACCGTCCGCCGGGGCCTCCCCGAGGCCGACCGCCAGCACGACCGGTGCCTTCAGCCCGGCCGGGGCGGGGAGCTTGGTCACCTCACCCTCAGCGCCCGAGGCGCCCAGCGTCTCGAGCGTCGCGGCGAGCCTGCCGTCGAAGGCCTGGTCGACCGCCTCCGCCCCGGTGGCGACCTCGGGGCCCTTCGTCCCCTTGGTCACGCCGATGACGACGGCGTCCGCGCGCAGCGCCGCGGCGGAGGAGGTGCTGAGAGTCAGTGCAGTCACGGTGATGGAGATCCTGTTCCTTCAGAGGCCCGAATTCTTGGCACCGGGCATCGCCCGGCGGCGCGGGGCGGGGGTGCAGGACCGACCTTACGCTCACTCCTGACACTTCCGCCCGCGGCGTGCACCCCGAGGCCGAAGGCGCGGGTTTTCCCTATCCGGTTCCACTGCCCGCGGCCAGCACGACCAGGGCGGCGGTGCACGCCGTCTCGCACAACGCGCCGAAGACGTCGCCCGTGACACCGCCCAGCCGCGCCCGGCAGCGACGCAACATCAACTCCGCGGCGCCCAGGGCGAGTAGGGCCGCCGCGGCGAACTGCGCCACCGCGTACGGCCCGAACGGCAGCCCCGCCGCGGCGCAGAGCGCCGGCACTCCGGCGGCCAGCCCCCACGCCGCCCGTGCCGGAACCGCGCCGGCCACCGCCGCGCCCAGCCCCTCCGGCCGGGCCGGGGGCACCCCTTGGCGGCAGGCGAGCGTCATGGCGGTGCGGGCGGCCACCGACGCGACCGCGAAGCCGGCCGCCCCGCGGGCCCACGAGGTCCCGTACGCCCCGGCCAGCGCGGCGACTTGGCCGAGCAGGACCAGGACCAGGGTGAGTACGCCGAAGGGCCCGATGTCCGACTGCCGCATGATGCGCAGCGCGTCCTCGGCGGGCCGTCCGCTGCCCAGTCCGTCGGCGGTGTCGGCGAGTCCGTCCAGATGCAGTCCCCTGGTGAGCGCCGCGGTCACCGCGACGGTGCCGGCCGCGGCGAGCAGCGGTCCGCAGCCGAGCAGCAGCAGCACCCCGCCGGCCGCGGCCGCGAACAGCCCGGCGACCAGGCCGACCAGGGGCGCCGCCAGCATCCCCGCCCGGGCCGCCGGGCGGTCCCAGCGGGTGACCCGCACACGCAGCACGGTCAGGGTGCCGAAGGCGAACCGCAGTCCGTCGGCGGGGGTCGCGGCGGTGGGGCTGGCGGTCATGGCGTGCAGGGTAACGGCCGCTTCCCGACCGTATAGTGCGCATACCAGGCCGAACGGGAGCAATCGGTATGAGCGACTGGTGGTACCGCAACATCATCGAGCCGGGAAAGCTGCCACTGCTCCTCGCCCTCTTCGCCTTCGTCGCGACCTTCGTGATCACACGGACCATCACCCGTCTGATCCGCGCCGGGAAGGGCCCGTTCCGGAACATCTCCTCGGGCGGGACGCACATCCACCACGTGGTGCCCGGCATCATCCTCATGACGATCGGCGGCTTCGGGGCCGTCGCCAGTTCCACGCACGGCTTCGGAGCGGGGCTGGCGGCCGTGGTCTTCGGCATCGGGGCGGGGCTCGTCCTGGACGAGTTCGCGCTCGTGCTCTACCTGGACGACGTGTACTGGAGCGACCGCGGCCGCAAGAGCGTGGAGGCCGTCGTGATCACCTTCTCCCTCGTGCTCATGCTGCTCGGCGGCCTCGCCCCGTTCGAGGTCAACTCGCTCTCCGCCGACCAGCAGCAGAACCGCCTGACGGCGATCGCCACGATCGTCGTCAACTTCCTCTTCGTCCTGGCCGCCCTCGTGAAGGGCAAGTTCCGCACCGCCGTCGTGGGCGTCTTCGTGCCCTTCGTCGCCCTCGTCGGCGCGCTCCGGCTGGCCCGCCCGGACTCCCTGTGGGCCGAGCGGCTGTACGGGCGGCGCCCGAAGACGGCACACCGCGCGGAGCTGCGCGCCGCCAAGCACGCCGCCCGCTGGCGCGGCCCGACCCGGCGCCTCCAGGACTGGCTCGGCGGCTTCACCGAACACTGACCCGGCCGGGGCCGGCGGCACCGGTCAGGCTTCCCACCGCGTGCCGCACCAAGGGACCGAGCGGAGCTCCGCGATGTTCGGCGGTACCTGATCAAGGGTTCCGCGCCGACCTCGTTCGCCTGCCGGATGACGGCAACCCGTGCGGATCCCGAGGCGCGGAGCCGAGCCGGGCCCCGCCTGCCTCGGCATCGCGCACCCCAGCGGCGCGGGGCGGCCGGCCGCCGGATACCGAGCGGCCCCGCGCTCCGGGTCGCCGAGGCCGTCAGGCCTCAGACGCGCTCGGGCAGTTCCGCGGAGAGTGCCGCGGCGGCCTTGAGCAGGGGCAGCACCAGCAGGGCGCCCGTGCCCTCGCCGGCCGTCACCTTCAGGTCCAGCTGCGGCTCGATCGACAGCCGGTCCAGCGCCTTGGCCTGCCCCGGTTCGCCGCTCGCCTGCCCGGCCAGCCACCAGTCCGGCGCCCGGAAGGCGATGCGCTGCGCGACGAGCGCGCACGCCGCCGACACCACGCCGTCCAGGACCACGGGCAGCTTGCGCACCGCGGCCTGCAGCAGGAAGCCGGTGATCGCGGCCACGTCGGCGCCGCCCACCGCGGCCAGCAGCTCCAACTGGTCGCCGAGGACCGGCCGCGCCCGGCGCAGCGCGTCCCGGATGGCCGCGCACTTGCGCATCCAGGCCACGTCGTCGATGCCGGAGCCCCGGCCCGTCACCACGGACGCGTCCGTGCCGCAGAGCGCGGCGATCAGCACCCCGGCGACCGTGGTGCCGCCGACGCTCAGATCGCCGAGCAGGACCAGGTCGGTGCCGGAGTCCGCCTCCTCGTCGGCGACCGCCATGCCCGCGCGGAACGCGGCCTCGGCCTCCTCGGCCGTCAGCGCGTCCTCGACGTCGATCCGGCCCGAGCCGCGCCGCACCCGGTGCGTCGTGACGTCGGCGGGCAGTTCCTCGGCGGGGGAGTCCACACCCACGTCCACCACCCGGACCGCCGCGCCGTACTGACGCGCCAGCACGTTCACCGGCGACGCCCCGTCCAGGACCGCGCGGACCAGCTCCACGGCGGTGCCCGCCGGGCGCGCCGACACCTTCAGCGCCGCCACCCCGTGGTCCGCCGCGAACAGCACGGCCTTGGGGTGCTCGATCGGCCGCACGGTGGCCGCGCTCTGCGCCGCGGAGAGCCACTCCGCGAGTTCGGCCAGGTTGCCCAGTGCCCCGGCCGGGCGCACCAGCCGCTGCCAGCGGTCGTGCGCGTCACGGCGTACGCCGGCGTCCGGGCGTTCCACACGGGAGGCGAAGTCATCGAGATTCAGGCCGCTCACGGGATCGAACACTACCGTTCCACCGCGCCCCGCGCCGAGGTCAGCCCCGCAGCGTCAGCGTCTGTCCCGCCACGACCAGCAGCACGTGCTCCGACTCGCCGGCCACCATCGCGTTCAGACGGCCCAGTTCGTCCCGGAAACGGCGCCCGCTCGCGGTGGCCGGGACCACGCCGGAGCCCACCTCGTTGCTGACGGCGACCACGGTCCGCCGGGTGGCGCGCCACGCCGCCGTCAACTCCCCGACGCGACGGCGCAGTTCACGCTCGGCGCCGTCCGCCCACTTCTCGTCGGACCAGGCGCCGACCTCGTCCATCGCGTGCGTCAGCCACAGCGACAGGCAGTCGACCAGCAGCGCCGGGCCCCCGTCCATCGCGAGCAGCGGCACCAGGTCGCAGGTCTCCAGTGTCCGCCAGCCGCCCGGCCGCCGCTCCCGGTGCAGGGCCACGCGCCGCGCCCACTCCGGGTCCTCGTCCCGGGTCCCGCCGGTGGCGACGTACAGCACGTCCGGGACGGCCGACAGCCGTCGCTCGGCCTCCGCCGACTTGCCCGAACGGGCCCCGCCCAGCACGAGCGTGCGGCGCGGTACGTCCGGCACCTCGTGGAAGTCGCCGACGGTCAGCGTCGTCCCGTCCGGCACGGCGCGCGCCCCGAGCGCGGCCAGCCGGCGGCGCGTCTCCGGTCCGGGGTGCACCGTGTGGTCGAGGTGCACGGCGACCACGTCCGTCGTGCCGGTGACCGCTCCCGCGGCGCGCAGCCGGGCCAGCGCGTCGGGCCGCGCCACGACGTCCAGCAGCACGGTCCCGTACGGACGTTCCGCCTCCGCGAGCCCCGCGGGGCCGCACTCCGGCGGCAGGTACAGCAGCCGTTCGCCCGTCGGCGCCACCACCTCGTACCCGGCCCCGGGCGCGTCCACCGGCACCGACCGGACCCGGTGCCGCGTCGGCAGCGTCATCTCCTGCCCGGCGGGCAGTCGCGCGGGGGCCGGCAGGCCCGCCGGGATCTCCACGGCCGGCCCGTCGTGCGGATGCGACAGCAGCACCTGCTGCACACCGGCCAGTGAATGCCCCGACCGGGCGGCCGCCAGCGCCACGCCGGGCGTGAGGTCCAGCAGCAGCACCCCGTCCACGAGGAGGGAGGTGGCCGCCCGCGCCCGCTCGCCCACCGCCACCGCGCACGCCGCGCACGGGCAGCCGGGCAGCGGCAGGCCCTCGGGGCCCCCGGTGCCGAGAAGTGTCAGTTCCACGTCCCGATTCTTTCGCGTCCGCGCACGCTACGCTGCCGGGCAGGCACCCCCAGGGACGAGGAGACGGACATGGCGTGGACCTGGCGTTTCGAGAAGACCGACGGCACGGAGGTCGTACCCGCGGTCGAGCCCGAGGAGTTCACCACACAGGGCGACGCCGAGTCCTGGATCGGCGAGGTCTGGAAGGACCTGGTCGAGGGCGGCGCCGATCAGGTCGTCCTCTTCGAGGACTCCACCAAGATCTACGGCCCCATGAGCCTGCACGGCGACGAGTAGCCGCCGCGTCCGCGGCGTGGAGGGCGCGGTGCGGCGCCCTCCACGCCGGGTGTCCCGCGAGGGGCGGGATCTCCGGGGGTCCCAGAGGTACTAGAGCTCGCCCAGGGTCACGCTGACCGTCTTCTCGTTGCCGTCGCGCACGAAGGTGACGTCCACCTTCTTGCCCGGAGCGGACGGGGCCAGCGCCTCGGAGAGCGCCTGCGAGGTCTGGATCTCGGTGTTGCCGACGCCGACGATGATGTCGCCGGGCTCGATGCCCGCCTTGTCGGCCGGGCCGCCCTTGACGACGGAGATGACGGCGACGCCGGCCGGGCTGAAGTCCGGCCCGAGCACGGTGCGGCCCGTGACGCCGAGCGCGGCCCGCCCGGACGACGTGACCTTGCCGTTCTTGATGATCTGATCGGCGATACGGGTGATCGTCGAGGAGGGGATCGCGAAGCCGATGCCCGGCGCCGAGTTGTTCCCGTTCCCGGAGGTCGGGTTGATCGCGCCGAGGGTGGGGATGCCGATGATCTCGCCGGACAGGTTGACCAGTGCCCCGCCGCTGTTGCCCGGGTTGATGGGCGCGGAGGTCTGCACCAGGTTGGCGATGGTGGCCCCCGGGGTGCCGCTGGACGCGGTCTCGGTGACGGTGCGGCCCAGCGCGGAGACGATGCCCTGGGTGACGCTGCCGCTGAGCCCCAGCGGGCTGCCCATGGCGAGCGCGATCTGCCCCACCTCGACCTTCGCGGAGTCCGCGAAGCGGGCCGCGCGCAGGTCGGACGGCGGTTTGTCGAGGGCGATCACCGCGAGGTCCTGCTCCGGGTAGCTCGCCACCAGCGTGGCCTTCCGCGGCTCGTTGCCGTTGGCCAGCGTCACCTGGAAGGTGGTGTTCTTCCCGACCACATGGGCGTTGGTGACGATGTGGCCCTTGGTGTCGTAGACGATGCCGGAACCGAGCTCCTCGGACGTCGTGATCTGCACGACCGAGGGCAGCACGTTCCGGACCACGTCCTGGTAGTTGTCCTGCAGCTCGCGGGCGCCGGCGGCCTCCGAGACCTCCGGCGCCGCGGACGTCTTCGCCGCGGGGGACTGGGGGGAGGAGGGGGAGCCGGAGGTGCATCCGGCGAGCATCAGCAGCGTCGCGGTCGCCGCGCACAGGGCCCCGAGCGTGCGTCGGGAGGTCGGCATGGAATCGGTCATGCCGGAAGTGTCGCTTTCGGCGCACGCTGCGGCGTGTAGCCCGCCCCGGTCAGTCCCGGACGCCGCACAGATGCAGCAGTGCCGCCACCGAACGGTACGGATCGGTGCGCCCGGCGAGTTCCTCCGCGGCGAGCAGCTCGTCCGGCACCTTGCCGGGCGCGGTGCCGTCACCGTCCGGAGCGGTGTCGGTGAAGACCCGCACCCCGTACCAGGCGTGCAGCGGCGCGCCGATGCCGTTCAGGGTGGCGGTGAGTGCCGCGAGCCGGTCGGCGCGGGCGGTCACTCCCAGCCGGTTGGTGTACGTGGTGCCGCCGCCCGAGAGCGCTGCCAGCGCGGTCGGCCAGTCGCCCTGCAGCGCGGGGCGCATCGCCAGCGCGTCGGCGTTGCGGACCAGCAGGGAGAGCAGCCCGCCCGGGGCCAGCACGCGGGCCAGCCCGGCGAGCATCGGGTCGGGCTCGGGCACGTACATGAGCACCCCGTGGCAGAGCACCACGTCGAAGCTGCCGGGCCCGAAGTGCCGGCCGGTCTCCCGGCCGTCGCCCTCGACCAGGGTGACGCGCTCGCGTATGCCCTCGGGCTCGACGGCCAGCGCCTCGCGCAGTGTGCCCGCCATCGCCGGATCGGCCTCCAGGCCGGTGACGAGGTGGCCGGCGCGGGCCAGCCGCAGGGCCTGGGTGCCCTGGCCGGGGCCGACGTCGAGGATGCGCAGCCGCCGGCCCACCGGGAAGCGGGCCGTGATCTGTTCGTCGAGCTGGCGGGCCACCAGCTCCTGGCGCACTGTGTTCCGGAGTCCGCCCAGCCCGTCCAGCCAGCGGCCGGCGACGGAGGCGAACCCGCCGTCCGCGCTCAGAGCTGCTTCGTGCCGCGCTTGACCTGCGGCTTGGGCAGGCGCAGGCGGCGCATCTGGAGGGAGCGCATCAGCGCGTAGGGAACGGCGCCCCGGGTGTTCTGGCCGGGGAAGCGCTTGGCCAGTTCGCGGCGCAGGAGGAAGGCGCTGAGGGCCGAGTCGGCGACGATCACCACGATCACCACCAGCCACAGCAGCAGCGAGAGCTGCTTCAGCGCGTCGTTCTGCACGATGCTCAGCACGAGGATGACCACGGCCATGGGCAGGAAGAACTCGGCGGCGCGGAAGCGGGAGTCCACGTAATTGCGGGCGAACTTGCGCACCGGGCCCTTGTCACGCGCGGGCAGGTAGCGCTCGTCGCCGTTCATCAGCGCCTCGCGCTGCTTGGTCATGTCCGTGCGGCGCGCGTCGCGCGCCTGCCGGGCGGCCGCCTTGCGGTCGCCGGGCGCGGTCACGACCTTGCGCCGCTGCGTCTGGGCCTCGCTGCGCTTGGGGGTAGGGCGGCCCTTGGGGGCCTGCGGGTCACGGGTCTGCTGGTCCTCGACCACCGTGGTGGCTGAGGCCTGCTCATCTTGAGAACGACGTCGGAACACAACACCAAGGTTACGTGGTCGCCGAGCGGACCCCCAGCCCCTCACCTACTCCCTGGGCCTGAGGTCACCGAACTGTGATCGTTCTCAAGGATGAGCGCTTCCGCAACAGAACAGTGGGGTAATGGAACCACGCCCCGTACTGTGGGGTCTGTAGATGGTGTGCCGGCCAGCCGACTGAAGGGGGCGCGCGAGGCCCATGAGCGGTGTCATGAAGCGGATGGGGATGATCTTCCGCGCGAAGGCCAACAAGGCCCTTGACCGGGCCGAGGATCCGCGCGAGACCCTCGACTACTCGTACCAGAAGCAGCTGGAACTGCTGCAGAAGGTGCGCCGGGGGGTGGCGGACGTCGCGACGTCCCGCAAGCGCCTGGAGCTGCAGCTGAACCAGCTGCAGCAGCAGTCCGCGAAGTACGAGGACCAGGGCCGCAAGGCGCTCGCCCTGGGCCGTGAGGACCTGGCCCGCGAGGCGCTGTCGCGCCGGGCCGCGCTGCAGCAGCAGGTCACCGACCTCGAGACGCAGCACCAGACCCTGCAGGGCGAGGAGGAGAAGCTCACCCTCGCCGCCCAGCGGCTGCAGGCCAAGGTGGACGCCTTCCGCACCAAGAAGGAGACCATCAAGGCCACCTACAGCGCCGCCAAGGCCCAGACCCAGATCGGCGAGGCCTTCTCCGGCATCTCCGAGGAGATGGGCGACGTCGGCCTGGCGATCCAGCGGGCCGAGGACAAGACCGAGCAACTGCGCGCCCGCGCGGGGGCTTTGGACGAGCTCCTGGCCTCCGGCGCGTTGGACGACCCGACCGGCATCGCCAAGGACGACATCCAGGCCGAGCTGGACCGGCTGTCCGGCGGCAGCGACGTGGAGCTGGAACTGCAGCGCATGAAGGCGGAGCTCGCCGGGGGTTCCCCGCAGCAGGCCCTCGAGAGCGGGCAGCCCGGCCAGCAGCAGGCACAGCCGCAGGACCAGCCGCGTTTCGACAAGCAGTGACGAGCAGCGACAAGCAGTGACCCGCAGTGGGAAGCAACGTTGAGGCACCCCTGAGGAGGGCGTCGTGATCGTGAGGATCATGGGGGAGGGCCAGGTGACGGTGGACGAGAGCCACCTCGCCGAACTCAACAAGCTCGACGACGAGCTCCTGGCCGAGATGGAGAACGGCGACGAGACCGCGTTCCGGCGCACGCTGACCGCACTCCTCGACGCGGTCCGCAGGCTCGGCACACCGCTTCCGGACGACTCCCTGGAGCCGTCCGAGCTGATCCTGCCCGGCTCGGACGCCACCTTGGAGGAGGTCCGGGCCATGCTCCGCGACGACGGGTTGATCCCCGGCTGACCCACCCACCAGCGCACCCGACCGTGCCCCGGCCCCGGTTCCGTACCGGACCGGGGCACGGTCGTCCCGCCGGGCCCGTACCGTTGGTCAGCGTGCAGCATCGTTCCATGCGGGACCGGGCCCGCCTGTGGCCGACGGCCCACCCCGTCGCCCTCGACGCCGGGCTGGCGGCCGCGGTTCTGGCGATCATCCTCGGCAACATGTTCATCGGGCCGCACGCGGAGCGGTACGACACCTCCGTCACCGACATCGTGCTCAGCGTCGTCGCCTGCGCCGCCCTGCTGCTGCGCCGCCGCAGCCCGCTGGGCGTGCTGGTGTTCACCGGCGCCGTCACCGTCGTCTACCTGCTCACCGCGAGCGGCGACAGCCGGGGCCCGGTGGCCGGTGCCGTCATCGTCGCGCTGTACTCCGCCTCCGCCCGCACCGACCGCGCCACCACCTTCCGCATCGGGCTCGCCTCGTGCCTGGTGCTGACCGCGGTCGCCATGCTCTTCGGGGCCAGGCCCTGGTACTCCGCCGAGAACATCGCCCTGTTCGCCTGGTCCGGCATGGCCGCCGCGGCCGGTGAGGCCACCCGCAGCCGGCGTGCGTACATCGTCGCCGTCGAGGAGCGGGCCGAACGCGCGGAACGGACCCGGGAGGAGGAGGCGAAGCGGCGGGTCGCGGAGGAGCGCATGCGCATCGCCCGCGAGCTGCACGACGTGGTCGCCCACCACATCGCCCTGGTCAACGTCCAGGCGGGCGTCGCCGCCCACGTCATGGACACCCGGCCCGACCAGGCCAAGCAGGCCCTCGCCCACGTCCGCGAGGCCAGCCGTTCCGCCCTGGACGAGCTGCGCGCCACGGTCGGACTGCTCCGCCAGTCCGGCGATCCCGCGGCGCCCATGGAACCCGCGCCGGGGCTCGGCGTCCTGGACCAGCTCGTCGAGGGCTTCCGGCGCGCCGGACTGCCGGTCGACATCGACGAGGACGGCGCCGGCACGCTGCCCGCGACCGTCGACCTGACGGCCTACCGGCTGATCCAGGAGTCGCTGACCAACGTCCACAAGCACGCCGGCCGGGGCGCGCGCGCCGAGGTGCGGATCGCCCGCGCCGCCGGCGCCCTGGAGGTCACCGTCGTGGACCGCGGCGGCCGCCCCGACGCCACCGTGCCGGCCCCCGCCGCCCCCGGCGGCGGCCACGGCCTCATCGGCATGCGGGAACGCGCCGCGGCCCTCGGCGGCACCTGCGAGGCCGGTCCCTGCCCGGACGGCGGGTTCCGCGTGCATGCCCGGCTGCCGCTGGCGGTGACCGCCTGAGGGCGGCACGGCCACCCGGCGGCAGTGGGAGGATGCCCCCATGATCAGGGTGCTGCTCGCGGACGACCAGGCGCTGCTGCGGGGTGCGTTCCGCGTCCTCGTGGAGTCCGAGCCGGACATGGAGGTCGTCGGGGAGGCCTCCGACGGCGCCGAGGCGATCGTGATGGCCCGCAGCACGCGGGCCGACGTCGTGCTCATGGACATCCGGATGCCCGGCACGGACGGCCTGGCCGCGACCCGGGCGATCACCGGCGACGAGGACCTGGTGGGAGTGGCCGTACTGGTCCTCACCACCTTCGAGGCCGACGAGTACGTGGCCCAGGCGCTGCGCGCCGGCGCCGCCGGATTCCTCGGCAAGGGCGCCGAACCCGACGAACTCCTGGGCGCGATCCGCACCGTGGCCGCCGGGGACGCGCTGCTGTCGCCGTCCGCGACGAAGAGCCTGATCGGGCAGTTCCTGGCGCAGGCGGGCACACCGTCCCGCCCCGCCCCCGAGCTGGACGCGCTCACCGCCCGCGAGCGCGAGGTGCTGATCGAGGTCGCGATGGGTCTGCCGAACGACGAGATCGCCGAACGCCTCGGCGTGAGCCCGCTCACCGTCAAGACCCATGTCAACCGCACCATGGCCAAGCTGGGCGCCCGTGACCGCGCCCAGCTGGTGGTGGCGGCGTACGAGTCCGGCCTGGTGCGCCCGGCGGGGCGCTGACTACGCCCGGCGCCGTACCGCAGCCGCAGTACGCGACGGCCGCACACCACGACCTCGGAGTGAGGAAACCGGCCTCCGGGACAGGAGAAGCTGGGGTGGTCTGATGACCGATATCTGTATCCGCATCCTCTGACCCAGAGAAGAGACCGCACCACGATGTCCTGGCTGTCCAGAATCAGCCTCGCCCAGCGCGCCCTGATCGCGCTCATGGCCGTGGTCGCCGTCGTATTCGGCGCGATCGCGATACCTTCGCTCAAGCAGCAGCTGCTGCCCTCCATCGACCTGCCCATCGTCTCGGTGATCACGACCTTCCAGGGTGCCTCGCCCGATGTCGTCGAGAAGCAGGTCGTCGAGCCGATCGAGGACGGCATCAAGGGTGTCGACGGGATCACCGGCATCACCTCGACGGCCAGCGAGGGCTCGGCCGTGATCATGGCCCAGTTCGACTACGGCAGCGACAGCGACAAGCTGGTGGCCAACGTCCAGCAGGCCGTGAACCGGGTCTCCTCGCGTCTGCCGGAGGCCGCGGACCCGCAGGTCGTGGCCGGCTCGACCGACGACATCCCGACCGTGGTGCTCGCCGCCACCTCCACCGGGCTGGACCAGCAGGCGCTCGCCGACGGTCTGGACCGCTCCGTGGTCCCCGTCCTGCAGGACATCGACGGCGTCGGCCAGGTCACCGTCACCGGCGTGCAGGACCAGGTCGTCACGGTCACCCCGGACGACGCGAAGCTCGCCAGTGCCAAGATCGGCGCGGCCGCCGTGGTGCAGGCGCTGCAGGCCGGCGGCCACCCGGTGCCCGCCGGCTCCTTCGACGAGAGCGGCAAGAGCCGTACGGTCCAGGTCGGCGGCGAGTACGCCTCGCTGGACGAGATCAAGGACCTGCGCATCCCGGCCGCCCCCAAGCCCGTGCGGCTCGGTGACATCGCCACCGTCCAGGAGGCGCCGGACGCCACGGACTCCATCACGCGCACCGACGGCGAGCCGAGCCTCGGCATCGCCGTCACCATGACCCAGGACGGCAGCGCCGTCGCGATCTCCACGGCGGTCAAGGACAAGCTGGCGGACCTGGAGCGGGACCTCGGCAAGGGCGCGAAGCTCACTGTCGTCAGCGACCAGGGCCCGGCGGTCTCCAAGGCGATCGACGGCCTGACCACCGAGGGCCTGCTCG
Organism: Streptomyces sp. NPDC002574; assembly: GCF_042889545.1. Classification (NCBI taxonomy): domain Bacteria; kingdom Bacillati; phylum Actinomycetota; class Actinomycetes; order Kitasatosporales; family Streptomycetaceae; genus Streptomyces; species Streptomyces sp. NPDC002574. The sequence goes on along the minus strand of NZ_JBIARB010000009.1, from coordinate 364,499 downwards.
GCCTGCTCTTCGCGGTCATCGTCATCCTGGTCTTCCTGGCGTCGCTGCGCTCGACGCTGGTGACGGCGGTCTCCATCCCGCTGTCGGTCGTGCTGACGCTGATCGTGCTGTGGACCCGCGACCTGTCGCTCAACATGCTCACCCTGGGCGCGCTGACGATCGCCATCGGCCGGGTCGTCGACGACTCGATCGTGGTGCTGGAGAACATCAAGCGGCACCTCGCCTACGGCGAGGAGAAGCACTCGGCGATCATCGCCGCGGTGCGCGAGGTCTCCGGCGCGGTCACCGCGTCCACGCTCACCACGGTCGCGGTCTTCCTGCCGATCGGCCTGGTCGGCGGCCTCGTCGGAGCGCTGTTCGGCTCCTTCTCGCTGACCGTGGCGGCGGCGCTGCTCTCCTCGCTGCTGGTGTCGCTGACGGTGGTGCCGGTCCTCTCCTACTGGTTCCTCAAGCCCCCGGCCGACGCCGGGACGGTGGACCCGGAGGAGATCCGCCGCGCGGCCGAGGCGAAGGAGGCGGGCAGCCTCCTGCAGCGGCTGTACGTCCCGGTGCTGCGCTTCGCCACGCGTCGCCGCATCACCAGCGTCGTGATCGCGGTCGCGGTGCTGTTCTGCACCTTCGGCCTGGTCCCGCTGCTGAAGACCAACTTCTTCGACCAGGGCGACCAGGACACCCTGACGGTCAAGCAGCAGCTCGCTCCGGGCACCAGCCTGAAGACCTCCGACGCCGCGGCCGGCAAGGTCGAGAAGCTGCTGGGGAGCATCGACGAGGTCAAGGACTACCAGGTCACCGTCGGTTCCTCCGGCTTCCTGGCGGCCTTCGGCGGCGGCACCGGTGCCAACCAGGCCAGCTTCCAGGTCCGTCTGAAGGACGCCGGCGACAGCGCCGCCGCCCTGGACAAGATCCGCACCGGCCTGAAGGCGCTCGACGGCGTCGGCACGACGTCGGTCTCCGCGGGCGGCGGCTTCGGCAGCCAGAACCTGTCGGTCGTGGTGAAGGCCGCCGACGGCGACACCCTCGCCAAGGCCGCCGAGCAGGTCCGCGACGCCGTGGCCGGACTGGACGACGTCACCGACGTCACCAGCGACCTCGCGCAGTCCGTGCCCCGGATCGAGGTCCACGCCAAGCAGGCCGAGGCGGCAAGGTACGGCCTGAACGACACCACCATCGGTGCCGCCGTCACCCAGGCCGTGAAGGGCACGAGCGTCGGCAAGGCGGTGCTGGACGACACCGAGCGCGATGTGCGGGTCACCTCCGAGCAGGGCGCCACGACCCTCGCCGGGCTCAAGGCGCTCACCATCGAGACCCCGGTGGGCCCGGTGAAGCTGGACAAGGTCGCCGACGTGGTGGAGGCCCCCGGGCCGGTGCAGAAGACCCGGATCGACGGCGCGCGAGCGGCGACGATCACGGCGACGCCGACCGCCGACAACACCGGCGCGGTCAGCACAGCACTGCAGAGCAAGATCAAGTCGCTCCACCTCCCCAAGGGGGCGACCGCCGAGATCGGCGGTGTCTCCTCGGACCAGGGCGACGCCTTCTCCGGGCTCGCGCTGGCGATGCTCGCCGCCGTGGCGATCGTCTTCATGCTGCTGGTCGGTACCTTCCGCAGCCTGGTCCAGCCTCTGGTGCTGCTGGTGTCCATCCCGTTCGCCTCGACCGGCGCCATCGGCCTGCTGCTCATCACCGGTACCCCTCTGGGTGTGCCGTCGCTGATCGGCATGCTGATGCTCATCGGCGTCGTGGTGACGAACGCGATCGTGCTGATGGACCTCATCAACCAGTACCGCGCGCAGGGTTACGGCGTGGTGGAGGCGGTCATCGAGGGTGGCCGGCACCGTCTGCGGCCGATCCTGATGACCGCGCTGGCGACCATCTTCGCGCTGCTGCCGATGGCCCTCGGGGTCACCGGTGAGGGCGGCTTCATCGCCCAGCCGCTCGCCGTGGTCGTCATCGGCGGTCTGCTGACGTCGACGCTGCTCACGCTGCTGCTCGTGCCGACCCTCTACACGATGGTCGAGCTCCGCAAGGAGCGGCGGGCCAAGCGCAAGGCGCTCAAGCGGGCCGCGAAGGCCGACGGTTCCGACGCGGGCGAGGCCGAGCCGACGCCCGAGCTGACCAAGGTCTGACACCCGTGAGCAGGGCCTGACGACGGAGGGACCAGGGGCGAACGCCCCTGGTCCCTCCGTCCGTTGCTGCCCGTAGCGCTCTCACCCGAAGAATCCCGAGGGGATGTACGGCTCCGGTGGCCGCATTCCGCGCAGGCAGACCCAGCCGGACGTGCTGAGTTCCAGACCCGCCGTCAGGCCGACGTCCACCGCCCACTGCTGCTCGGCCGTCAGATTGCCGACCTGCGCAGGGGTTCCCTCGGGCAGGCTGAGCAGTGCGGCCGTGAGCAGCCGGGTCGCCAGCCTGCGGGAGGTGGCGGCGAGCAGCCTCACGTTCCCGTACCGGTCGATGTAGCAGTAGCCGCTGCCGGCCAGGTCGTCGACCACCAGCAGGGCGCTCTCGGTGAGCAGTTGGTCGTGGTCGGGGCCGTGGGCGCCGCCCCGGGTGCGCCGGTCGACGGAGTCCATGATGTCGCGGTGCTTGGCCGATCCCTCGTGCACCGCCCCGTCCGGCGCCGGCAGGTCGCCCTTGCGGACGGCACCCTCCAGGCGCGTCGCCGGGTGCAGCGCGAATCCCGCCCGGCGATAGGTTGCCGCCGCCCGCGGGTCGGGGGAGCTGCAGATGATGCCGCGCAGGCAGCCACGCCCGTAGGCCAGGGCGGCGGCGAGCAGTTCGCGTCCGACCCCCTGCCGCTGCGCGGACGGCAGCACGGCGAACGTGGACAGCACCCAGGTCCCCTCGCGGCGCGTCGACAGGGCGACCCCGAGCGGCATGCCGGAGGTCTCGTCCACGGCCAGCCAGCAGCCACCGGGGTCGGTGCGCGCGACGTGCCGGTTGCGCCGCCGCAGCAGGGCGGCCGGCTCGGGAGGCATCTCCTCGGGCGGGCCGCTGCCGGGCAGTGCGTCGGAGGCGCCGAACGCGGCGGCGGCCACGACCGCTATCGCGTCGGCGTCCTCGTCGGAGTCGCGGAGAGGGCGCAGGATCATGCGCCCATCCTGCCCGCTACGGCAGGGCGAGCATCCGCTCCAGCGCGAGCTTGGCGAAGTGCTCGGTCTCCTTGTCGACTTGGATGCGGTTGACGACCTTGCCGTCGGCCAGCGACTCCAACGTCCACACCAGGTGCGGCAGGTCGATCCGGTTCATGGTCGAGCAGAAGCAGACGGTCTTGTCGAGGAAGACGATCTGCTTGTCCGGGTGCGCCTTGGCCAGCCGGCGCACGAGGTTGAGCTCGGTGCCGATCGCCCAGGAGGAGCCGGCCGGGGCCGCCTCCAGCGCCTTGATGATGTACTCGGTCGAGCCGACCTCGTCGGCCGCGGCCACGACCTCGTGCTTGCACTCGGGGTGCACCAGGACGTTGACGCCGGGAATGCGGGCGCGGACGTCCTCGACCGACTCCAGCGAGAAGCGGCCGTGCACCGAGCAGTGGCCGCGCCACAGGATCATCCTGGCGTCCCGCAGCTGCTCCGTGGTGAGCCCGCCGTTCGGCTTGTGCGGGTTGTAGACGACGCAGTCCTCGAGGGAGAAGCCCATGTCGCGGACGGCGGTGTTGCGGCCGAGGTGCTGGTCGGGGAGGAAGAGCACCTTGTTCTCCCGGCCCTCGCCCTGCTCGAAGGCCCACTCCAGGGCGCGCTTGGCGTTGCTGGAGGTGCAGATCGTGCCGCCGTGCCGGCCGGTGAACGCCTTGATGTCGGCGGAGGAGTTCATGTACGAGACGGGCACCGTGATGCCGGCGACGCCGGCCTCGGTGAGCACGTCCCAGCACTCGGCGACCTGCTCGGCGGTGGCCATGTCGGCCATCGAGCAGCCGGCGGCCAGGTCGGGAAGGATCACCGCCTGGTCGTCGGAGGTCAGGATGTCCGCGGACTCGGCCATGAAGTGCACACCGCAGAAGACGATGTACTCGGCGTCGGGCCGGGCGGCGGCGTCGCGCGCCAGCTTGAAGGAGTCGCCGGTGACGTCGGCGAACTGGATGACCTCGTCGCGCTGGTAGTGGTGGCCCAGGACGAAGACCTTGTCGCCGAGCTTCTCCTTGGCGGCGCGGGCCCGTTCCACCAGGTCCGGGTCGGAGGCGGCAGGCAGGTCGCCGGGACAGTCCACACCGCGCTCGCTGCGGGGATCGGACTCGCGGCCCAGGAGAAGCAGCGCGAGCGGGGTCGGCTGGACGTCCAGCGGTTCGGTGGTGGTGGTCACGGGCCCGGAGCCCTTTCTCTGCGGAACTGCGGCTCAACCTTTTCGTCTATTTGACGCTATCTATCATAACCTGTTCGCGTCAGGATGACGATGGGCATCGCGTCACTGTGACGCATTACCCGGAGCGGCCTCGGTGTGCGAGCATGGATGACGCGAAAGACGGTCGGACCCGGAGGAATGAATCCGGGAAGCCACCGGTTGACCGTCGTGGCAGCAGTCCGTACAACCCGGGAGTGATCAGATGACGGTTCAGGACGAGACCAGCCAGAGCGAGGGCATCCTGCTGTCCGACGCAGCGGCCTCCAAGGTCAAGAGCCTGCTCGAGCAGGAGGGCCGCGAAGACCTCGCGCTGCGTGTCGCCGTCCAGCCCGGCGGCTGCTCCGGTCTTCGCTACCAGCTCTTCTTCGACGAGCGCGCGCTCGACGGCGATGTCGTCAAGGACTTCGGCGGCGTCAAGGTCGTCACCGACCGCATGAGCGCCCCGTACCTCGGCGGCGCCTCGATCGACTTCGTGGACACGATCGAGAAGCAGGGCTTCACGATCGACAACCCGAACGCGACCGGCTCCTGCGCCTGCGGCGACTCCTTCCACTGAGTCCCGGCGCGGACGCGCACGCACACGGAGGCGGCGGACACCGAACGGTGTCCGCCGCCTCCGGCGTTGTGCGGGGTCAGGCGTGCGGCACGGTGCTGCCGTCGGAGAGGTCCACGACCTTCCGGTCGCCGAGCGGCCGGTCGAGGGGGACCGTGCGGGTGAACTTCTTGGCGATCATGATGCAGACGGCGCCGGGGTTCTTCTCCACCGAGGTGACGCGCACCTCCACCACCCGGCCCGAGCCGTCGGCGGTCGCCGCGTAGCTGCTGCAGACGCCGCCCCAGAAGCGCAGGGTCAGCTTCGAGCCCTCGACGGCGTACGACTCCACCTTCGTCGTCCCCGCCCGCGGCGCCGTGCCCGGACCGGGGACGCCGGGCGCGCCGGGTCCGGTCCGCGAGGGGGAGGGGCCGCTGCGCACGTACGCCGGGTCCACGGCGGGCTGCGCCAGCACCGAGGTGCCCCGCACGCCGGGCTGCGTCAGCGAGAACAGCCACGACGGGACCAGCGCCCGCCGCCCGCCCACGAACTGCGACGACAGCCCGAACTCGGCCTTGCGCACCTCCTGGCCCCGGGGGCCGGACGGCAGGCACGGCAGCTGCCTCGGCAGCGCCGGGTCCTCGCCGGGCGCCCGGGACTCCTTGGGCGCCACCGTCGGGCAGTTGCGCAGACCCAGGTCACCGCCGGTGCCGGAGCCCCGCAGCTGCTCCAGGGCCTCCGCGGCCGACACCACGGGATAGGTGGCGCCGCGGGTCAGCGGCGCCATCGTCCCGTACGCCATGACCACGCCCTCGTGGCCCACGGTCAGCACCGTGCGCCACCCGTGTGTCGGCAGCCCCGCCACCCGCGGGTCCGCGGTGACCTCGCGCAGGGCTCCCACGGATTCGCCCGCGTCGGTGCGGGCGTCCTCCAGGCCGAGTGCCGCGAGCACCGGGGCCGCTTCGCGCAGCGCCCGGTCCGCGGGCACCGCCTGGTCGCTGCCCGGGGCGGGGACGCGCTTCTTCTGCGGGGAGACCGTGTAGAGGGAGTACGCCCAGTCGCCGGGCGCCTGCTGGTCCACCCGCAGCGCGGGCCCGCCGCCGTCCGGGGTGCCGCCGGCTTTCCACGCACCGTGGTCGGAGCGGACCGTCCCGGGCACGCCCAGGGCGCGGGCCAGCTTCTCCACCGCCGCGCGGGAGACCGTGCCGGGGCGCTGCAGGGCGGCGGAGGACGGGCCGGCGGGCAGGTCGGTCCTCAGGACCGGGTCGCCGACCGGGCCGTGCGGGGGGCTGTCGAGTTCCAGCGGCGCCGGGGACTCGTTCCCGCCGCCGTGCCCGGCATCACCGGGTGCGCGGGGCGTACCGGCCTGGGCGTTCGCCCAGTAGGCGCCGCCGCCCCCGGCGGCGAGCACGGCCGCGGCGACCGCGGTGACGGCCCAGGACGGCCTGCGCCGGCGGTGCGGCGGGGCGCTCTCGCTCTCCACGATGGCTCCTTCGGCTCCCGTACCACGGGGTACAGCACATGACGCCCCTGTGACTCAGGAGCGGGACGTCACTTGGACGGGCCGGAGCGCGTCGCGGTTCCGATCAGTCGCCGTACTCGGCCATGCCCTCCACGACGTGCGCGGATGCCTCGGGCACCGTGATGCCGTGCAGTGTGGACGGGGCGACCCGTGAGACCTTCGGCGTGGCGGGGGTCTCCCAGTGCTGGGCCATCTTGCGGCAGTCGCCGAGCAGCTCGGCGAGCGTCTCAGGTTCGCCGAGCGGAGCGGCGGGCAGGGAAGGGGTCATAAGCCGACCCTAGGCATCCTGAATCACATGAGAAAGCCCTACTATCGGGTAGTTTCTCCGTGTCGGCGTTCACCGGCCCACCCGGTAGCGTTGACAGTTCCCTTGCCCGTTTCCAATGTCCGCCCCCCGCAGGAGCAGCCCAGCCGTGCGTATCGCAGTCACCGGCTCCATCGCCACCGACCATCTGATGACCTTCCCCGGCCGATTCGCCGACCAGCTCGTCGCGGACCAGCTGCACACGGTCTCCCTGTCCTTCCTGGTCGACACCCTCGACGTGCGCCGCGGAGGCGTCGGCGCGAACATCTGCTTCGGAATGGGCCAACTGGGTGTACGGCCCGTGCTGGTCGGGGCCGCCGGCTCCGACTTCGACGACTACCGGGCGTGGCTGGACCGGCACGGTGTGGACACCGCCTCCGTGCGGATCTCCGAGGTCCTGCACACCGCGCGCTTCGTCTGCACCACCGACGCCGACCACAACCAGATCGGCTCCTTCTACACCGGTGCGATGAGCGAGGCCCGCCTCATCGAGCTGCACTCCGTCGCCGCCCGCGTCGGCGGTCTCGACCTGGTCCTCATCGGCGCCGACGACCCGGAGGCGATGCTCCGCCACACCGAGGAGTGCCGTTCGCGCGACATCCCGTGGGCCGCGGACTTCTCGCAGCAGATCGCCCGCATGAACGGCGACGAGATCCGGATACTGCTGGACGGCGCGGCCTACCTCTTCTCCAACGAGTACGAGAAGGGCCTCATCGAGTCCAAGACCGGCTGGACCGAGCAGGAGATCCTCGCCCGTGTCGGCACCCGGGTCACCACCCTGGGGTCCCGCGGTGTGCGCATCGACCGCGTCGGCGAGGAGCCGGTCGTCGTCGGCTGCGCCGAGGAGGAGGCCAAGGTCGACCCCACCGGGGTGGGCGACGCCTTCCGCGCCGGCTTCCTGTCCGGCCTCGCCTGGGGCGTCGGGCACGAGCGCGCCGCGCAGGTGGGCTGCATGCTCGCCACCCTGGTCATCGAGACCCTCGGCACCCAGGAGTACCAGCTGCGCCGGGCGCACTTCATGGACCGCTTCACCAAGGCCTACGGCGACGAGGCCGCCGACGAGGTCCGCACGCACCTGCGCTGACCCCACCGCGACGCGTACCGCGCCCCGCCGCCCCTCCCGGGCGGCGGGGCGCGGTGCGTGGCGTCGTCAGGACAACCGGCGCACCCAGTAGGCGACGCCGTGCGGCGCCTCGTGCGCACCGGCGTACTCCTGGCCGCGCATCTCGCACCAGGCGGGGATGTCGAGCCGGGCGGCCTCGTCGTCGGACAGGACGGAGACGATGCCGCCGACCGGCACGTCCTCGATGACCTTCGCCAGCTCGATGACCGGGATCGGGCACCGCTTGCCGAGCGAGTCCACCACCAGCTCGGGCAGGCCCTCGCGCGCCCCACCGGTCGCACGGGCCGACGGCTCGGGGGCGCCGAGCCGTTCGCGGACGGTCCGGACCACGCCGGGCAGGGTCTCCAGGAAGCCCTCGACGTCGTCGGCCACCGCGCCGGACGGGAGCGACACGCGGACGTTCCCCTCCGACAGCACGCCCATGGCCTTGAGGACATGGCTGGGCGTCAGGGTGCTCGACGTGCACGACGACCCGGAGGAGACGGACCAGCCCGCCCGGTCGAGTTCGTGCAGCAGCGCCTCGCCGTCGACGTAAAGGCAGGAGAACGTCACGACGTTGGGCAGTCGCAGCGAAGGGTGCCCGACGACCTCGACGTCCGGCACCAGTTCCGGCACCCGGGCGCGGATCCGGTCGACCAGTGCCGACAGGCGCGCCGCCTCCGCGACCGCCTCCGCGCGCACCGCGCGCAGCGAGGCGGCCGCCGCGACGATGGCCGGGAGGTTCTCGAAGCCCGGGGCGCGGCCGGACTCCCTTTCGTCCGCGGGTCCCTGGGGAGCGAAGCGGGTGCCCTTGCGCACCGCGAGCAGTCCGACCCCGGACGGCCCACCCCACTTGTGCGCGCTCGCCGCCAGCAGGGACCAGGGGCCCTCGACCGGCCCCCAGCCCAGCGACTGCGCGGCGTCCACCAGCAGCGGCACCCCGGCCGCCCGGCACAGTTCCGCCACCTGGGCGACCGGCTGCACCGTGCCCACCTCGTGGTTGGCGGACTGCAGACACGCCAGCGCGGTGTCCTCCCGCAGCGCCTCCGCGAAGGCGGCGGCGTCGACCAGGCCGGTACGGTCCACCTCCACCTCGGTCACCGGGCCGTCCTCCACCGCGTGCAGGACGGAGGAGTGCTCGACCGCCGAGACGACCGCGTGCCGCCCCACCCGCCGCCGTCCGGCCAACGCTCCGGAGACCGCCGCGTGGACCGCGCGTGTCCCCGAAGGAGTGAAAACCAGTTCGTCCGGCCGGCATCCCACGGCCTCCGCCGCGGCCTCCCGCGCCGCGTCCAGCAGCAGCCGGGCACGGCGCCCCTCCCGGTACAGCCGGGCGGGGTCGGCCCAGCCCTCGTCGAGGGCGGCGAGCAGGGCCTGACGGGCGACGGGATGCAAGGGAGCGGCGGACGCGGCATCGAAATAGGGCACGTCCCGCACGGTACGCCCCGTGGGTCCGGCCGGCGTCTGGGCCTGCGTCAGAAGACCCCGGAACGGGGCGTTCCGTGAGTGCGGGACGGCGTCCGACACCCCTTCGGGGGCCGCCCCGGCGCGTTGGCACCCCTCCCCGCGCGGCCCAAAAACGAGTCCAGTAGGGTTTGGTCCGCATAAACATCCACACCACTGCCCGCGCCAGGGCGACCGACCAGCACAGGCCGGGAATCCGGACGCGCGGGCGAGACTCTCGGGAAGGCGCTACGTGAGTCCCTACGGCTCCGACCGCTCGTCGCGGCGCCCGATGCGGCGGATTCTGCCGCAGGCGCTGGCCGCGGGCCTGGTCCTTGCGACCGCCACCGGTTGCACATACGAGGACTTCCCCCGCCTCGGCATGCCCAGCCCCGCAACAGCCGAGGCACCGCGGATCCTCTCGCTCTGGCAGGGTTCCTGGGCGGCCGCGTTCGCGGTCGGTGTGCTCGTCTGGGGGCTGATCCTCTGGAGCATCATCTTCCACCGCCGCAGCCGCACCAAGGTGGAGGTGCCGCCCCAGATCCGGTACAACATGCCGATCGAGGCGCTCTTCACCACGGTTCCGCTGGTCATCATCTCGGTGCTCTTCTACTTCACCGCGCGGGACGAGTCCAAGCTCCTGGAGACCTCGAAGCGGCCCGACCACGTCGTCAACGTCGTCGGTTTCCAGTGGAGCTGGGCCTTCAACTACGTCGAGGACGTGGACGGCAACCCGTCGACGCCCCCGGCGGGCAAGGTGCCCGCGGAGCTCTCCACGATCTCGGCGAAGAAGCTGGACGCGCCCGCAGGCGCGGACGGCGTCTACGACTTCGGATCCGCGGCCACCAAGGACCCGGACACCGGCAACCCCGGCCCGACCCTGTGGCTGCCGAAGGGCGAGTCGGTTCGTTTTGTACTCACCTCGCGTGACGTCATCCACGACTTCTGGGTGGTCCCCTTCCTGATGAAGATGGACGTCATCCCCGGCCACACCAACGTCTTCCAGGTGACCCCCAACAAGGAGGGCACCTTCATGGGCAAGTGCGCCGAGCTGTGCGGCGTGGACCACTCCCGGATGCTCTTCAACGTCAAGGTCGTCTCTCCGGCGCAGTACCAGCAGCACCTGAAGGACCTGGCGAAGAAGGGCCAGACCGGTTACGTCCCGGCAGGCATTGCCACCACCGGCAACGCCAAGAACGCGGAGACCAAGACCCAGTGAGCATTCTCAACGAACCCCACGGCGCGGCCGCGGCGCACGAAGACACGTACGAGGACGAGCTGCCGCTGCGCACGAAGCAGCCCGGCGTGGCGGTCGTGAAGTGGCTGACCACGACCGACCACAAGACGATCGGCTCGCTCTACCTCGCGACGTCGTTCTTCTTCTTCATCATCGGCGGCATCATGGCGCTCATCATGCGCGCCGAGCTCGCCCGCCCCGGCACCCAGGTGGTGTCGAACGAGCAGTTCAACCAGCTCTTCACGATGCACGGCACCGTGATGCTGCTGATGTTCGCGACGCCGCTGTTCGCCGGCTTCGCGAACTGGATCATGCCGCTGCAGATCGGCGCCCCCGACGTCGCGTTCCCGCGGCTGAACATGTTCGCCTACTGGCTCTACCTGTTCGGCTCGCTCATCGCGGTCGCCGGCTTCCTGACCCCGAACGGCGCCGCCGACTTCGGCTGGTTCGCCTACTCCCCGCTCACCGACGCGGTCCGCTCGCCGGGCATCGGCGGCGACCTGTGGATCATGGGTCTGGCCTTCTCCGGCTTCGGTACGATCCTCGGCTCGGTCAACTTCATCACCACGATCATCTGCATGCGCGCCCCCGGCATGACGATGTTCCGGATGCCGATCTTCGTCTGGAACGTGCTGCTCACCGGTGTGCTGGTGCTCTTCGCCTTCCCGGTGCTGGCCGCCGCGCTGCTCGCCCTGGAGGCGGACCGCAAGTTCGGTGCCCATGTGTTCGACGCCGCCAACGGCGGCGCCTTGCTATGGCAACACCTGTTCTGGTTCTTCGGGCATCCAGAGGTGTACATCATCGCGTTGCCGTTCTTCGGCATCATCAGTGAGGTCATTCCGGTCTTCTCCCGGAAACCGATGTTCGGTTACGTCAGCCTCATCGCGGCGACCATCTCCATCGCCGGCCTCTCGGCGACCGTGTGGGCGCACCACATGTACGTCACCGGCGGTGTGCTGCTGCCGTTCTTCTCGTTCATGACCTTCCTGATCGCGGTACCGACCGGTGTGAAGTTCTTCAACTGGATCGGCACGATGTGGAAGGGCTCACTGAGTTTCGAGACACCGATGCTCTGGGCGATCGGCTTCCTGATCACCTTCGCCTTCGGTGGTCTGACCGGTGTCATCCTGGCCTCGCCACCGCTGGACTTCCACGTCTCCGACTCGTACTTCGTGGTGGCGCACTTCCACTACGTCGTCTTCGGAACCGTCGTCTTCGCGATGTTCTCCGGCTTCCACTTCTGGTGGCCGAAGTTCACCGGCAAGATGCTGGACGAGCGACTGGGCAAGATCACCTTCTGGACGCTGTTCTTCGGCTTCCACGGCACGTTCCTCGTCCAGCACTGGCTGGGCGCCGAGGGCATGCCGCGCCGCTACGCGGACTACCTGGCCGCGGACGGCTTCACCACGCTGAACACCATCTCGACCATCAGCTCGTTCCTGCTGGGCCTGTCGATGCTGCCGTTCTTCTACAACGTGTGGAAGACCGCCAAGTACGGCAAGCCGGTCGAGGTCGACGACCCGTGGGGCTACGGCCGCTCGCTGGAGTGGGCGACCTCCTGCCCGCCGCCGCGGCACAACTTCCTCACGCTGCCGCGCATCCGGTCCGAATCCCCGGCGTTCGACCTCCACCACCCGGAGATCGCCGCTCAGGACCAGCTGGAGAACGTCGGTCCGGCCCCCAGGGCCGTCTCCGGCGGCGATGAGAAGGAGACGGGCAAGTGAAGTTCCAGGGCAGGCTGTTCCTGTGGCTCTCCTTCTTCTTCCTGGCCATGGCCATCATCTACGGCCTGTGGTCCAAGGAGCCGGTCGGCACCACGGCGCTGTTCCTCTCCTTCGGCCTGGCCGTGATGATCGGCTTCTACCTGGCCTTCACCGCCCGCCGGGCGGACACCGGTGCCCAGGACCGCGAGGACGCGGACGTCGCTGACGACGCCGGCGAGATGGGCTTCTTCAGCCCGCACAGCTGGCAGCCGCTGCTGCTGGCCTTCGGTGGTGCCACCGTCTTCCTCGGCATCATCTTCGGCTGGTGGCTGATCTACTTCGGCGCGCCCTTCATCCTCTTCGGACTGTGGGGCTGGGTCTTCGAGTACTACCGGGGCGAGAACCGCACCCAGTGAGCTCGTAGCGCACACGGGCGAGGCCCGGACACCCGAATGGGGTCCGGGCCTCGCCCGTTCGCACGCGCCCGACGCGCGCGAACGGCCTCTTATGCATAACGTGTGATCATGGGTCTCTTTTCTCCCCGCCGAATGGCGATCGCACTCGTGACAGCGGTGGTGGCAGCGCCGTTGGCCAGCTGCTCGGGTGGCGGCGATCCGTTGGCCAAAGCTCCCTACGACGCTTCGGGCGACGTGGTGTGGGCCGCGGGCACGGGCACGAAGAAGGCCGACCCCGGGAAGCCGCTGGAAATCACCGTCAAGGGTGACGGCAAACGCATCACGGATGTGACGGCCACGGACGGCGCCGGCCGATTCATCCGCGGGCGGCTCTCCGAGGACGGCAGGCACTGGCAGAGCACCTCCGCACTGGGGGCGGGGGCCCACTACACCGTTCGGGTGAGCACCGAGGACAAGGACGGCCGTCAGGGCCGCAAGACGCTGGCGCTGGACACCCGTGCCCCCGACAAGCTGCTGCGGGTCACCTTCGGCCCGGAGAGCGGCACCTACGGCGTCGGACAGCCCGTCACCGCCGAACTCAGCGCCCCGGTCAAGGACATCAACGCCCGCATCGCCGTCGAGCGCAGTCTGCACGTCGACTCCGCGCCGTCGGCCGGCCAGGGCGCCTGGTACTGGGTGGACGACCGCACCCTGCACTACCGCCCGCGCACCTACTGGCCCGCGCACGCCCGGATCGAGGTGCGCAGCACCCTCGACGGCCTGCACATCAAGGGCGGCGTGTACGGCGGCCCGGCCAAACCCCTGACGCTGCGCACCGGCGACCGCGTGGAGGCTCTCACGGACGCCGAGACGCACACCATGACCTTCAAGCGCAACGGCCGCGTCGTGCGCACCATCCCGGTCACCACCGGCAAGCCCGGCTTCTCCACCCGCAACGGCATCAAGGTCGTGCTGGGCCAGGAGGCCAACGTGCGGATGCGCAGCGAGACCGTGGGCATCGCCTCGGGCAGTTCGGACGCCTACGACCTGCCCGTGCAGTGGGCCACCCGGGTGACCTGGAGCGGCGAGTACGTGCACGCCGCGCCCTGGTCGGTGGGCTCGCAGGGCGTCGCCAACGTCAGCCACGGCTGCACCGGCATGAGCACGGACAACGCCCACTGGTTCTTCGAGAACGTGCGGCGTGGGGACATCGTGGTGGTCACGCACAGCCTGGGTGAGGAAATGGCGCCGTTCGGGAACGGATTCGGCGACTGGAACCTCAGTTGGGCCGACTGGCGCAAGGGCAGCGCCGCCGGGGCGCGGGCCGGCTCCGACCCGGCCGCGGCGGACGACACGGACGACCCGCAGGCCCGCCTGCGGCCCGTCCTGTGACCCCTGCGCCGGTTACGCGTCGACGGACAGACGCTGCCTGAGCAGCCCCGCCAGGGCGGCGCTCAGCTCGACCGGGTCGACGGGGTGGCTCACCGCCGCGTCGGCCCGGCTCCAGCTGGCCAGCCAGGCGTCCTGGGGGCGTCCGATCAGCACCAGCACCGGCGGGCAGCGGAAGATCTCGTCCTTGACCTGCCGGCACACACCCATGCCGCCCGCCGGTACGGACTCGCCGTCCAGCACGCACGCGTCGATGCCGCCGTTCTCCAGCGCGCTCAGCACGGCGGGAAGGGTCGCGCACTCCAGGTACTCCACCGGCGGCAAGTCGGCTGCGGGGCGGCGCCCGACGGCCAGACGGACCTGCTCCCGGGTGTTCCTGTCGTCGCTGTAGACCAGCACCGTCGCGGTCGTCTGCATCCGTGCCTCCTCGCCTTCGTGGAGTCGCCTGCCTGTGGCCGAACCTTACTCCTGAGCAGGGTCCTTCGAGGAGTGTTAGCCCCTTCGGGCGATCTCTGCCGCTGTCCCAACAGCGTTGACACACCGAATGGCACCCCCCGGAGTGAGCGCGAGATAAGGGACCGACATAATGTCGGTCGTGGCGACAGCAACAGCAGTAGAAACCGGGCACGCGCACCCGTCGGTCAACCGGCCGAACCTCACCAGCGTCGGAACCATCATCTGGCTGAGTTCCGAGCTGATGTTCTTCGCGGCCCTCTTCGCGATGTACTTCACCCTTCGCTCGGTGACGGGTGCCGAGTACTGGAAGGCTCACGCCGACTTTCTGAACATCCCGTTCTCGGCGACGAACACGACGATCCTCGTGCTCTCCTCCTTCACCTGCCAGATGGGTGTCTTCGCGGCCGAGCGCGGCGATGTGAAGAAGCTGCGCGCGTGGTTCATCGTGACCTTCATCATGGGCGCGATCTTCGTCGGCGGTCAGATCTTCGAGTACACGAACCTGGTGAAGGAGGAGGGCCTTTCGCTCTCCTCGGACCCGTACGGTTCGGTGTTCTACCTGACCACCGGCTTCCACGGTCTGCACGTGACGGGCGGTCTCATCGCCTTCCTGCTGGTCCTGGGACGGACCTACGCGGCCAGGCGGTTCACCCACGAACAGGCCACCGCCGCCATCGTCGTCTCCTACTACTGGCACTTCGTCGATGTCGTCTGGATCGGCCTCTTTGCCACGATCTACCTGATCAAGTAAGCGGACCGCCGCGACCGCCGCGGCCTTCGGTCCGTGTCCCAGACCCATCGACGCAAGAGATCCTGACACCGGGGTAATCCGTGAAAAAGCTCTCCGCACGACGGCGCCACCCGATGGCGGCGCTTGTCGTCCTACTTCTCGCGCTCACGGCCATCGGGGGGCTGTACGCGGCGCTCGCGCCCGCGCCCAAGGCGCAGGCCGACGACAGCTCCCAGTCCCTCGCCATCGAAGAGGGCAAGAAGCTGTACTCCGTCGGTTGCTCCAGCTGCCACGGTACGTCGGGCCAGGGAAGCAGTGACGGCCCCAGCCTGGTGGGCGTCGGCTCCGCGGCCGTGGACTTCCAGGTCGGCACCGGCCGCATGCCGGCCCAGCAGCCCGGCGCGCAGGTTCCGAGCAAGAAGGTCATCTACTCGCAGAAGGAGATCGACCAGCTCGGCGCCTACATCGCGTCGCTGGGCCCGGGCCCGTCCACGCCCACCAAGGAGCAGACCAGCCCGAACGGCGCGGACATGGCGCGGGGCGGGGAGCTGTTCCGCACCAACTGCGCGCAGTGCCACAACTACCAGGGCAAGGGTGGCGCCCTGACGAACGGCAAGTACGCCCCGTCCCTCTCGGGCGTGAGCAACAAGCACATGTACGAGGCCATGCTCACCGGCCCGCAGAACATGCCGTCGTTCCCCAACAGCACGATGCCCGAGCAGAACAAGCGCGACATCATCGCCTACCTGAACGCCGTCAACGGCGACAAGGCACCGAGCCCCGGCGGCATGTCGCTGGGCAGCCTCGGCCCGGTCACCGAGGGTCTGTTCGGCTGGATCTTCGGCCTCGGCGTTCTGATCGTCTGTGCGTGCTGGATCGGCGCCCACACCACCAAGGCCAAGAAGTCATGAGTCAGGACATGTCAGAAGAGAACCTGCCGGAGCGTTCGGCTCACGATCGTGGCCAGGTCGGCCTCGCGGATGAGCACCCGTTCGCCGACCCGGGCCTGCCCGCGCACCTGCCGCGTCGCCAGGACATCGACGAGAAGGCCGCGAAGTCCTCCGAGCGCGCCGTGGCGCTGCTGTTCACCGCCTCGATGATCGCCACGCTCGGTTTCATCGCGAGCTTCGTCGTCATCCCGATCGACAAGATCGTCTACGTCTGGCCGCTGGGTCACATCAGCGCGCTCAACTTCGCGCTGGGCATGACGCTGGGCGTCTCCCTGTTCGCCATCGGCGCCGGCGCGGTCCACTGGGCCCGCACCCTGATGGACGACACCGAGCGCCCGGCCGAGCGGCACCCGATCGAGGCCGACCCGGAGACCCGGGCCCAGGTGATGCAGGACTTCGGCGACGGCGCGCGCGAGAGCCAGCTCGGCCGCCGCAAGCTGATCCGCAACACCCTGCTCGGTGCGCTCACCCTGGTCCCGCTGTCCGGCGTCATGCTGCTGCGCGACCTCGGCCCGCTGCCGGAGGAGAAGCTCCGCCACACCCTGTGGGCCAAGGGCAAGCTGCTGGTCAACCAGAACACCAACCAGCCGCTGCGTCCCGAGGACGTCGCCGTCGGTTCCCTGACCTTCGCCGTGCCCGAGGGGCTGGAGGAGGACCAGGAGGACTTCCAGGAGCAGATCGCCAAGTCCGCGCTGATGATCGTCCGCATCGAGCCGGAGGACATCAAGGACAAGCGGGCGCGCGACTGGGCGCACCAGGGCATCCTGGCCTACTCGAAGATCTGCACCCACGTCGGCTGCCCGATCAGCCTGTACGAGCAGCAGACGCACCACGTGCTCTGCCCCTGCCACCAGTCGACGTTCGACCTGTCCGACGGTGCCCGGGTGATCTTCGGCCCGGCGGGCCACGCTCTGCCGCAGCTGCGGATCAGCGTGAACGACGAGGGCTACCTCGAGGCGCTCGGCGACTTCGAAGAGCCCGTGGGCCCTGCCTTCTGGGAGCGTGGATGAGTACCAACGAGAGCGTGAGCGCCAAGCCGCGCGGCAAGGCGCCCGCGGGTGAGCGTGTCGCCGACTGGGCGGACGGCCGGCTGGGCATCTTCAGCCTGGCCAAGGCCAACATGCGGAAGATCTTCCCGGACCACTGGTCCTTCATGCTGGGCGAGATCTCCCTCTACAGCTTCATCATCGTCATCCTGACCGGTGTCTACCTGACGCTGTTCTTCCACCCGGCGATGAACGAGGTCGTCTACGACGGCTCGTACACCCCGCTGCAGGGCATCAGGATGTCCGAGGCGTACGCCTCGACGCTGCACATCAGCTTCGACGTGCGCGGCGGTCTGCTGGTCCGGCAGATCCACCACTGGGCGGCCATCGTCTTCGTGGCCGCGATGCTCGTGCACATGATGCGCGTCTTCTTCACCGGCGCCTTCCGCAAGCCGCGCGAGGTCAACTGGCTCTTCGGCTTCCTGCTGCTGTTCCTCGGCATGTTCGACGGCTTCATGGGCTACTCGCTGCCGGACGACCTGCTGTCGGGCACCGGTATCCGCTTCATGGAGGGCGCGGTCCTGTCCGTGCCGATCGTGGGCACGTACCTGTCGTTCTTCCTCTTCGGCGGGGAGTTCCCGGGGCACGACATCGTGCCGCGGTTCTACACGATCCACGTGCTGCTGATCCCGGGCATCATGGCGGGCCTGCTGGTGGCCCACCTGATCCTGGTCTTCTACCACAAGCACACGCAGTTCCCCGGTCCCGGCAAGACCGAGAAGAACGTGGTCGGCATGCCGCTGCTGCCGGTCTACACCGCGAAGGCGGGCGGCTTCTTCTTCCTGGTCTTCGGCGTCATCGCGGCCATGTCCGCGCTGGTGTCCGTCAACCCGGTCTGGGCGTACGGCCCGTACCGGCCGGACCAGGTGTCGACCGACGCGCAGCCCGACTGGTACATGGGCTTCTCCGAGGGCCTGATCCGCATCATGCCGGGCTGGGAGATCAGCCTGTGGGGCCACACCCTCGTCCTGGGCGTCTTCATCCCGCTGGTGATCTTCCCCATGGTCCTGGGCTTCATGGGCGTCTACCCGTTCCTGGAGTCGTGGGTCACTGGTGACAAGCGCGAACACCACCTGCTCGACCGCCCGCGCAACCGCCCGGTCCGCACCGGCATCGGCGCGGCCTGGATCAGCCTCTACCTGATCCTGCTGGTCGGTGGTGGCAACGACCTGTTCGCCACCCGGTTCCACCTGTCGATCAACGCGATCACCTGGGTGGTCCGGATCTCCTTCTTCGTGCTGCCGGTGCTGGTCTTCTTCATCACGAAGCGGATCTGCCTGGGCCTGCAGCGGCGCGACCGCGACAAGGTGCTGCACGGTCGTGAGACCGGCATCATCAAGCGGCTGCCGCACGGTGAGTTCATCGAGATCCACGAGCCGCTGGACCAGTCCAAGCTGTTCACGCTCACCTCGCACGAGCAGCCGGAGCCGCTGGCCATCGGCCCGGCCACGGACGAGAACGGCGTGGAGAAGAAGGTCGGTCTCACCACGCGACTGCGCGCGAGGCTGTCGCGCGGCTACTACGGCGAGGGCACCCAGATCCCCAAGCCGTCGGCCGAGGAGTACGAGGAGATCACGAGCGGCCACGGCCACCACTGATCCCGGAAGCTGTGCCACCGGGAAGGGCCCTGTTCGTCGGAGTTCATCCGATGGACGGGGCCCTTTCCCGTTCCCTCGCGCCGATAGGGTGGGGGCGAGGAAGTCCATTGCCCGTCCATTGCACGTCAGACCACCCGGAGTGTGGACCATGAGCGTTGTGAACCCCGCTGGAGGCGACACCGCGGCGGGCCGCTCCTGGCCCGGGATCCTGGGAGCCCTGCTGGCGGGGCAGGACCTGAGCACCGCGGAGACCGCCTGGGCGATGGACCGCATCATGAGCGGCGGGGCCTCCGACGCCCAGATCGCCGGCTTCATGGTGGCGCTGCGGGCCAAGGGCGAGACGGTCGACGAGGTCACGGGCCTCGTCGAGTCGATGTACGCGCACGCGCAGCCGCTCGACATCCCCGGGCCGGCCGTCGACATCGTGGGCACCGGTGGCGACCGGGCCAGGACCGTCAACATCTCGACGATGTCCGCCATCGTCATCGCGGGGACCGGGACCAAGGTCGTCAAGCACGGCAACCGCGCGGCCAGCAGCGCCAGCGGGGCCTCCGACGTGCTGGAGAAACTGGGCATCAACCTGGACCTGTCGCCCGACCGCGTCGCCCGGGTGGCCGAGGAGACCGGCATCACCTTCTGCTTCGCCGCCAAGTTCCACCCCGCGATGCGCTACGTGGCCTCGGCGCGGCGCGACCTGGGGGTGCCGACCTCCTTCAACATCCTCGGCCCGCTGACCAATCCGGCCCGCGTCGGGGCGTCCGCGGTCGGCTGCTTCGACACCCGGATGGCGGGTCTGATCGCGGGCGTACTGGCGCGGCGCGGCTCCTCCGCGCTGGTGTTCCGGGGCGACGACGGACTGGACGAGCTGACGGTCACCTCCACCTCCCAGGTGTGGATCGTGCGCGAAGGCACCGTGGAGCAGGTCCCCTTCGACCCGCGCGACGTCGGCATCGAGCTGGTGGAGATCGAGGCGTTGCGGGGTGCCGACGCGGCCTACAACGCCGATGTGGCGCGCCGGCTGCTGGCCGGCGAGACCGGGCCGGTGCGGGACGCCGTCCTGCTCAACTCCGCTGCCGCGCTGGTGGCGCTGGAGGCCGCGGAGGGCACCTTGACGGAGCGGATCGCCGCGGGGATGGTACGGGCGGCGGAGTCCATCGACTCGGGCGCGGCCGCGAAGACCCTGGAACGGTGGGCGGCGGCCACGCACGCGTAGCCGCGCGGACGTTCGTACGCGAGGGCCGGGGCCGGGTGCCCCGGCCCTCGCGCGTTGCCCGGCCACGGCCACGGCCACGGCCGACGGCCCGGGTGCCGGCGCGCGATGTCCGGGATGCGGACCGCGGCTTGCGGCGCCGGGCGTCTGTGGCAGGATGCTGCGCAGGTCACGAGTGACAGCGACACGGCCCCGGCCCGCTGTCCGGCAACCCTCCTTCCGTGGCGGGGTGCCCCGGGTGATGACCAGGCCGCAGGCAGCGAGGTCCGCGGCAAGCACGGTCATGAGGAGTTCTTCCATGAGCAAGCGAATGCGCTAGGGCCCGAAGGCCCCTTTCCACCCTCCCCGGGCGCGCGGCCGTGTGCCGTCCGGCGCCGCGAGGGCTTTCCCGTCATCCCTGACGCCCTGTCGCTTCCCCCTGCCCACAGGAGACTTCGCCATGTCCGTGCACTCTGCCGCGACCGTCCGCACCACCACCCCGCTGCCCGTCCTCGGCCGTGACGTCCTCGTCCCGCTGGTCACCGGCGGCGAGGTCGCCTACGCCGCCCTCGACTACGCCGCGAGCGCGCCCGCGCTGCAGCGGGTGTGGGACGACGTGGCCGCGTACGCGCCCTACTACGGCAGCGTGCACCGGGGCGCGGGCTACCTCTCGCAGCTGTCGACCGACCTGTTCGAGCAGAGCCGCGCGGAGGTGGCCGCCTTCCTCGGCTGTCGGGCCGACGACCAGGTGGTCTTCACCCGGTCGACCACGGATTCGCTCAACCTGCTGGCGTCCGTCGTGCCCGACGGCACCCGCGTCTTCGTTTTCGAGACCGAGCACCACGCCTCGCTGCTGCCCTGGCGGGACGGCGACGTCACCTACCTGAGCGCGCCCCGGACCCCCGCGGAGGCCGTGGCCGTACTGGAGCGCGCGCTCGCCGCGCGTCGGTCGCCGGGTCCGGCGCTGGTCTGCGTGACGGGTGCGTCCAATGTGACCGGTGAGCTCTGGCCGGTGCGCGAGCTGGCGGCCGCGGCCCACGCGCACGGTGCGCGCATCGTCCTGGACGCCGCGCAGCTCGCGCCGCACCACCCCGTCGACGTGGAGGCGCTCGACGTGGACTGGGTCGCCTTCTCCGGGCACAAGCTCTACGCGCCCTTCGGCTCCGGCGTCCTGGCCGGCCGCGCCGACTGGCTCCGCGAGGCCGAGCCCTATCTCGCGGGAGGCGGCGCCTCCCGGCGCGTGACCCGCCGCGAGGACGGCGGCGTCGACGTGGACTGGCACACCACGGAGGCCCGCCACGAGGCCGGTTCGCCCAACGTCATCGGCGTCTACGCCATCGCCTCAGCCTGCCGGGCCCTGCGCGAGGCGGGTTTCGAGTCCCTCGTCGAGCGCGAGCAGGCACTGGTCGCCCGGGTGCGCGACGGGCTCGCGGGGATCCCGCAGGTGCGGGTGCTCTCGCTGTTCGGCGAGGACGCCCCGCGGGTGGGCGTCCTGTCCTTCGTGGTCGACGGCTGGAACAGCTCCCATTTCGCCGCGGCGCTGTCCGCCGAGTACGGCATCGGCGTCCGCGACGGGCTGTTCTGTGCCCATCCCCTGGTCCGAACCCTGCTCGGCGACCACACGGAACCGGGCGACTGCGGGGGCGACACCACCCTCAACGCCGTCCGCGTCTCCTTCGGCGCGGGCACCCCCGACGAGCACGTCGAGCGCTTCCTCACCGCCGTCGCCGGCCTCGTCACCGACGGCGCCCAGTGGCGCTACCGCACCGAGAACGGCCGCTGCGTTCCCGCGTAGCGGCGCGCCGGGGGCGCCGGCTGCCGGGAACCTAGGAGTCGAGGCCGATGGCGAAGGCGGCCTCGAGGTCGTGCTGGGAGTAGGTGCGGAAGGCCACGTGCGTGTCGGTGGCCTCGACGCCCGGGATCTTGCTGATGCGGCCGGGGATGACGTCCGCGAGCTGGTCGTGCTGGGCGACCCGGACCATGGCGACCAGGTCGTACGTGCCGGTGACGGAGTAGACCTCGCTGACGCTGTCGAGCGCCGCGATGGACTGCGCGATCTCGGGGATCCGGTCGACGCTGGTCTTGATGAGCACGATCGCGGTGATCACGGTTGTAGGTCTCCTTGGGTCGCCCTGGCTGCGGCCTCAAGCTTAGGCCTTGCCCGGTAGCACCCCCAGGCGCACAGGAAACCGAAGAGGAAGCCGGTGATGTGCGCCAGGTACGCCACGCCCGGGCCGGACTGGGGGGCCTGCCCGGCGAGGGACTGCAGCACGAACCAGAAGACCAGCACCATCCACGCGGGGAAGCGCAGCGGCAGGAAGAAGAGGAAGGGGAAGAGACTGGTCACGCGTGCCCGGGGATAGAGGTAGAGGTACGCGCCGAGCACGCCGGAGATGGCGCCGGACGCGCCGACCAGTGCCTGGGTGGATGTGGTGTGCGCCAGGGCGTAGCCGTAGGTGGCCAGGTAGCCGCACACCACGTAGAAGACGAGGTAGCGCAGCCGGCCCATGCGGTTCTCGACGTTGTCGCCGAAGACGTAGAAGAACAGCATGTTGCCCAGCAGGTGCACCCAACTCCCGTGCACGAAAAGCGCCGTGAGCACCGAGACGAAGGGCGATCGTCCGAGGTCGCCCGGCGGGGGGCACCCGGTCGGCATCACGACCGACGCGGCGGGGACACGCCCGTGCCACAGTTCCGCGGGAATGACACCCCACCGGGCGAAGTACGAGGCCTGGGCGCACGCCAGCTCGTGGCCGGTGCCGTACACGGGGTTGAGCCCGGAGGCCGGGCCGATCAGGAAGACCGCCACGCACAGCCCGATCAGGGCGTACGTCACCACGGGTCTGCGGCGGACAGGGTTCTTGTCGTACACCGGGATGACCATGGATCGATCATGACGGAACGGGTGTAACGGGCACAGGACGCCTCGCCGCAGCGCCGGATCCCGCCGAGGCCGTAGGGTGACCGGAACGCAAACGCGCGACCTAGGAGCAGATCCGATGACGGTTCCACTGCCGACGTCCACGACCCGGTGGCGCTGCACCCTCTGCGGAAATCTGACCCGGTTCGACGTCACGCGGTCCAGCAGGGTCGTCGAGTACGTGCACCTGGACCTCGCGGGGGAGCCCAAGGTCGAGGAGCGCGAGGTGCTCAGCGAGACCGTCGAGTCGGTGCGCTGCCGCTGGTGCAACGCCGTGGACCGGGTCGAGCTGGTGGACCGTCCCGACGCGGCGGCTGCGCAGGCCTGACCGCCGCCGGGGACAATGGAGGGGCGCGGCGTGGCCCGAGAGGCCGAGCGGGGCCGGGGAGGCGCCGAAGAACTGGACAGGAGTGACTGGTGGACCGGACCGGCGGTAATCCGGGCCACGGCGACGAGGCGGCCGGGCCCGCGGCTCCGGCTGCCCCGGACGGCTCGGCCCCGCCCGAGGCCCTCGACCGTCCGCTGCCCGAGGGCGTGCGCCACCGCGTGGTCTCGCTGGCGGCCGATGCCTTCGGCGGGCTGACCCTGGGCGAGCTGCCCGCGGTGCTGCGCCCCTACGCCCGGTTCACCCCGAGTCGCCGTGCCAAGTTCGCGGCCACCGCTCTGGCCACCGCGCTGGAGAGCGATCCCGCCTTCCGGCAGCGCGTCGCCGGACGGCTGCGCGAGGCGGAGCCCGATCTGTGCGAGGCGCTGGACGCAGGCACCCCGCCGCCGGCCGTGGATCCGCTCGATGTGGCCGCGGCCGCCTATCTGCTGCGGCCCGCGGGCTGGGCGAAGCTGGTCGCCGCCGCCGGCGAGGAGGCGCAGCGCGCCGGCGCGGAGCGGGCCGGCGAGGAAGCGCTGCGTGAACTGCGGAAGCTGAGGACCGAACTCGACGAGGTACGGGCGCAGTCCCGCACCGAGGCCCTCCGGGCCCGCGCCGACCTGGACGCGGCCCGCAAGGAGGCGGAGTCGCTGCAGCGCAAACTGCGCAGCGCCGCCAGCGATGTGAAGCGCGCCGAGGCGGCGCTGCGCAAGGTCGAGGCCGAACTGGACGAGACGCGTTCGTCCGCCGCGGCGGACAAGGCGGCCGCTGACGGCGAGGCACGCCGGCTGCGGGCCCGGCTGGCCGAGGCGGAGTCGGCGGTCGAGGCGGGCCGCCGGGCGGCGCGCGAGGGGCGCACCGTAGAGGACATGCGGCTGCGACTGCTGCTCGACACCGTGCTGGACGCCGCGTCCGGACTGCGCCGGGAGCTGGCGCTGCCGCCGCGCGACACCCTGGGCGTGCGCCCTGCCGACACCGTGGACGCGGTGGCGCCGGGGGCGATCAGCCCGAAGGACATCGCGCGCCGCGCCCTGTCGGAGGACGACCCGGCGCTGCTGGACCAGTTGCTCGCGCTCCCGCAGGCCCATCTGGTCATCGACGGCTACAACGTCACGAAGACCGGTTATCCCGCCCTGCCGTTGGAGAAGCAGCGGCTGCGGCTGCTGGGTGGCCTGGCGGTGCTGGCCGCGCAGAGCGGCGCGGAGGTCACCTGTGTCTTCGACGGCGCGGACCTGGACGCGCCGGTGCTGCTCGCCCCGCCGCGCGGGGTGCGGGTGCTGTTCAGCAAGGCCGGTGAGACGGCTGACGAGTTGATCCGGCGTCTGGTTCGGGCGGAACCTCCCGGTCGTCCGATTGTGGTGGTTTCGTCCGACCGTGAGGTCGCGGACGGGGTGGCTCGCGCCGGCGCGCGACCCGTCGCATCCACCTTGTTGCTCAAGCGACTTGCCCGGGTGTGACCTGGAGCACACCGTGGGGCGGGTGGGGCGGTTTTTCGGAGCTCTGCGTCAACTCACCATCACAGCGC
Source organism: Streptomyces sp. NPDC002574 (assembly GCF_042889545.1). NCBI lineage: Bacteria > Bacillati > Actinomycetota > Actinomycetes > Kitasatosporales > Streptomycetaceae > Streptomyces > Streptomyces sp. NPDC002574. The sequence goes on along the minus strand of NZ_JBIARB010000009.1, from coordinate 339,759 downwards.
GTGCGATGTGTGTAAAGAAAACGCGAGTGAATGACTTTTTTCCTTCAGAGATTTGATCCGATCACAAGATGGTCACTAGGGTCAGGCCTCGAACCTCTGCGCAGTCGATCACCCAATCAGGGTGGCAGCGGAGGTCCCGCCGATCCGAAGTGGCGTGCGTACGACGGGGGACGCCGACGCTCGGGGCCGGGGAACCGTGGTTCCCGATGCACGCGGCAGGCGGCTGGAGGAAGAAGGAGCTCGCCCGAGTGGCGTCCCACCGTCGACCCAAGCAGACCAGTCGCGCACGTGTCACTGTGCTCACCGCGACCGCCGCCGCAGCCGTGGCGCTCTCCGCCCAGGCCGCCCAGGCCGCTCCCGCCAAGCAGTCCGTCAAGAGCGTCAAGGCCAAGGTCGACGCCCTGTACGAGCAGGCCGAGCAGGCGACCGAGAAGTTCAACGGTGCCAAGGAGAAGCAGCAGCAGCTGCAGAAGCAGGTCGAGGACATCCAGGATGAGGTGGCCCGCGAGCAGGCCGGGCTCAACGACCTCCAGGACGACCTCGGCACCCTCGCCAGCGCCCAGTACCGCAGCGGCGGCATCGACCCGACGCTGCAGCTCTTCCTCTCCGCCGACCCGGACAGCTACCTCGACAAGGCGTCCACCCTCGACCAGGTGAGCACCAAGCAGGCCGAAGGTCTCCAGCAGATCGCGGAGAAGAAGCGCACGCTCAACCAGCAGAAGGCGGAAGCGGCGAGCAAGCTCTCCGAGCTCGACCAGACCCGCACCGAACTGGGCAAGAAGAAGAAGGAAGTCCAGGGCAAGCTGGCCGAGGCGCAGCGGTTGCTCAACTCGCTGACCGCCGCCCAGCGCGCGGCGGTCGCCGCCGCGGACGCGCGTGCCAGCCGCAGCAACGAGCGGGTCAACCTGGGCAACGACACCCCGGCCTCCGGCCGCGCCGCCGCCGCGCTCTCGGCCGCCCAGAGCAAGCTCGGCTCGCCGTACGTCTACGGCGCCACCGGCCCCAGCTCCTTCGACTGCTCCGGCCTCACCTCCTGGGCCTACGCCCAGGCCGGTGTCTCCATACCCCGGACCTCCCAGTCCCAGGCGTACGCCGGCACGCACCTGTCGATGAGCGAGCTGATGCCCGGCGACCTGGTCATCTTCTACGGCGACCAGCACCACGTTGCGCTCTACGCGGGCAACGGCATGGTCCTGCACGCGCCGCGCACCGGCACGGTCGTCCGCTACGAGTCGATCAACAACATGCCGTTCCAGTTCGGCGTCCGCATCTGATCCGCATCTCATCACCATCCGAGCGGTCCGGTTGAACCTATCGGGTGATCTCGTACGGTGACGGCCGGGCGGTGACCTGCACAAGTGGGGCGTCGCCCGGCCTTTGCGCGTCCCCGGGTCTTTGAACTCCGCGTGCGCGGCTGACTACTGTCGGTCGACGTGCCTTCCCATCGACGCATTCCGCAGCCCGGCCAGGGCCCCCGTACCGCACGGGTCACGGTCCTGACCGCCGCTGCCGCCACCGCCGCGGCGGTGGCGGGTGCCGCCTCCGCGCCGAACGCGCAGGCCCGGCCCGCGGACACCGCGACCGACGTGGCCACCCGCATCGACCACCTCTACGAGCAGGCCGAGCGGGCCACCGAGCAGTTCAACGCGGCCAAGGAGCGCTCGGAGCAACTCCGCGGCCAGGTGGAGGTCCTGCAGGACCGCGCCGCACGCGGCCAGGAACGGGTCAACGGGCTCCGCAACGACCTCGGCATGCTCGCCGGCGCCCAGTACCGCAGTGGGGGAGTGGACCCCACGCTCGCCCTGCTGCTCTCGCCCGATCCGGGCACCTACCTCGACCGGGCCGCCACCGTGGACCGGATCAGCAGCCGCGGCAACGCCCGGCTCGGCGAACTGCGCGACGCCCAGCGGGTACTGGACCAGGAACGCACGCAGGCCGCGGGCCGGCTGGTGGAGCTGGAGCAGGCCCGCACCACGCTCAACGCCCGCAAGAGGACGGTGCAGCGCAAGCTGATGGCCGCCGCACGCCTGGTCAACTCCCTCTCCGACGAGGAGCGGGAGCGGCTCGCCTCCCGCCTGGAGCAGCGTGCCTCCCGTTCCGGACGGCTGATCGACATCCCGGACCTCGGGGCGTCCTCCGCACGCGCCGCCGCGGCCGTCGCGGCCGTGCGGTCCGTCGTCGGCGCCCCCTACGCCTGGGGCAGCACCGGCCCCGGCGCCTTCGACTGCTCCGGGCTCATGGTCTGGGCGTACCGGCAGGCCGGTGTCGGGCTGCCGCGCACCTCCCAGGCACAGATGCACGCCGGGCGGCAGGTGCCGCTCAGCCAGGCACGCCCCGGCGACCTGGTCGTCTACCGGGGCGACGCCAGCCATGTCGGCATGTACGTCGGGAGCGGCCAGGTCGTGCACGCCCCCTACCCAGGGGCGCGCGTGCGCTACGACCCGATCGGGATGATGCCGGTCGCGGCGGTGACCCGGCCCGCGTGACCCGGCCCACGTGCTCCGATCCACGCGTCCGCGGGACCGTACGATCGGCGGCGTGGCCCGCATCCCTCGTCCCCTCGTCGAACTCGCCGCCGCCGCGCTGTGCTGCGCGGCGGTGTCGGCCGGCTGCGGGCCCATCGGCGCCTCCGGCGACCGCCCGGACCGTACGGCCGTGCAGCGGCTGCTGGACGGGCGGGCGGCGGCACTGCTGGACCGGGACGAGCAGGCGTACCTCGCGGGTGCGGTGCCCGCCCGGCGGGCCGCCGAACGGCAGGTCTTCCGCAATCTGGCGGACGTGCCGCTGGCCTCCTGGTCGTACCGGGTCGTCTCGGTGGACGGCGGCGACCGGCCGTCCGCCCGCGTCGAACTGGACTACCGCGTCAAGGGGTACGACAGCGCGCCCGTCGCCGCGCAGGAGTCGGTGCGGCTGGGACGGGGCGGCGACGGCCGGTGGCGCGTCGCCGCCGAGGGCGCGGACGGCGACCAGTTGTGGGAGCAGGGCCCGGTACGGGTGGTGCGCGGCACGTACAGCCTCGTCCTCGGCACCGTGGGCACCGCCTCGCTGAAGTCGTACGCCGCCGACGCCGACCGGGCGGTCCCCGCCGTGCTGCGGGCCTGGGGGACCCGCGGCTGGAGCGGCAGGATCGTCGTCGAGGTCCCCGCGTCGCTGCGGAGCATGGGCGAACTGCTCGACGCCCCCGCCGACGCCTACCAGGGCATCGCCGCCGTCACCACGGGCGAGGCCGGCGGCCCCGCCTCGGACGCCCCCGGCGGCCGTGTCATCGTCAACCCCGAGGCCTTCGGGGAGCTGTCCGCCTTCGGCCGCCGCGTCGTGCTCACCCACGAGGCCACCCATGTGGCGACCCGCTCCGCCACGGCCCCCGGCACCCCGCTCTGGCTCTCCGAGGGCTTCGCCGACTGGGTCGCCTACCGCGGCACCGGCCGCTCCGCACCGGACGTCGCCCCCGAACTCGCCCGCGACGTCGCCGCGGGCCGCGTGCCCCGGGCGCTCCCCTCCGACGCGGACTTCGGCACGCGGGCCGCCGGGCTGGCGCAGGCCTACGAGGGCGCGTGGCTGGCCTGCCGGTTCATCGCGGAGCAATGGGGCGACGCCCGCCTCGTCGCCCTGTACCGTGCCGGTGCGGACACACGCCGTGTGCTCGGGATCGGCACGGACGAGCTCACCGCGCGCTGGCGCGCCTACGTCGAGCGGGAGTTGGGATGACCGAGGACTTCAGCCCCGCCGAGACCGAACGCGGCAGGGCGCTGCGCCGGGCCCAGCTGCCGCCCGTCATGGCCGGCCGCCTCGCCGGACTCACCCTCCTGCTCGTCCTCGGCCTCACCCCCGCGGGGGCCGCGCTGACCGGGGTGTTCGGCGACGCGTGGGGACTGCGCGTCCTGGCCGGCGGGCTCCTCCTGGTCGTGCTCCGGCAGGCCGTCACACTGCCCTTCTCCGCCCGGGTGAGGGTCGTCCGCCACCGCTACGGCCTGGTGACCCAGGGCTGGGGCGGCTGGGCGGCCGACGTCGCGCGCGGCCTCATGGTCTCCGTGCCGCTCGTCCTCGCCGCCCTGTACGGCTTCTACGGGCTCGGCTGGGCCTGGGCCGCCCTCGGCGCGGCCTGTGCGGCCGTGGCGCTGTCCTGGCTCGCCCCCGTCGTCCTCGAACCGCTCTTCAACCGCTTCCGGCCCATGGACGCCGGGCCCTTGCGCGACGCGCTGCTGGAACTGGCCGCACGCGACGGCGTCCCGGTGCGCGACGTCCTGGTCGCGGACGCCTCACGCCGCACGACCGCCCTCAACGCGTACGTCTCCGGCTTCGGCAGGACCCGGCGCATCGTCGCCTACGACACCCTCCTGACGACCGCCCCGGCCGGCGAGGTGGCCCTCGTCGTCGCCCACGAACTCGGCCACGTCAAGCACCGCGACGTCCTGCGCGGCACCCTCTTCGGAGCGCTCGGCGCCGCCGCGGGCGTCTGCGTCCTGGCCGCCTTCCTCGCCGCCGCCTCCCCCTATGCCGCCGACGACCCCCGCGGCCTCTTCCTGCTCGCCGCGGCGGCGGCCGTCGGCTCCGCACTGGCCGGCCCCCTCGGCTGCGCCGTCAGCCGCCGCGCCGAACGCCGCGCGGACCGCCACGCCCTCGAACTCACCGGCGACCCGGCCGAGTTCATCGCCATGCAACGCCGCCTCACGGTCGCCAACGTCTCCGACCCCGACCCCCCGCGCGCCCTCCACCTCCTCTTCGGCACCCACCCCACCCCCGTCCAGCGCATCGCCGCCGCCCGCACCTTCGCGACGCCCGCCGCCTGAGCCGCGAGCACCTCACGCCGCTTGCCGGCACACGGGCGAGGTGCGCGCCGCACGGGAGTGCGGAGGAGCCGGTCGCCTGCTGGGGCTCCGCAGGAGCCTTCGGCCGGCGGGCCGGGGCCGTGGGCGCGCAAAGGGCGAGCGCACGGCCTTGCTCCGTGCAGCGCCCGGCCGAACTCCTCGCGCTCCAGGGGCCTTCGGCCGGCGCCGTGCCGCTTTGGGCTGGTGCCCGCTGGTGCTCCGCCCGGCGGAGCGGTCGTTCCGCGCGCCCGGACGGGCCGGCGCATTGCCCGGGCCCACGCTTCCCGGGGCGGTGAGCCCCCCGTCAGGGGTGTGGCGTCACCAGGTGAGGAGCTCGCGGCCGCCGTCGGGCTCCGGTTCCGTCTCGGAGGCGGGACGGTCCGCGGGGGCGGCGGGGAAGGGGCCGGGGTCGCGGGCCGTGGCGGTCCACAGGCGGCGGCAGGCGATGAGGCAGGCGGCGACGAGCAGGCCGTTGCGGAGCACGAGGAGCGTGATCCCGAGCGGGCTGCTGCCGACGACGTCGCCGAAGCGGATCGGGAACTCGTAGAGGGTGACGGCCGTGGCGGCGACCACGAGCCCCGCGGGCAGGGCCATGACGCTCGCACGCAGCGTGAGGCAGACGGCGGCCATGCCGATCAGCCAGATCATGTACTGGGGGCTGATGACCCTGCTGGTCGTGGTGAACAGCAGGACCGCCGTGAAGGCCGCGTCGAAGGGCGTCGCCGCTCCGAGGGTGCGGGCCCGCACCCGCCACAGCAGCAGCCAGGCGAAGGCCGTGACGGTGAGCGTGAGCGCGATGTCGCTCACCAGGCCGACGTAGGGGCCGAGGAACTCCACGGAGCCGTAGTTGAGCAGTACCTGGCCCTGCCAGCCGTGGTGCCGGGCGAAGTGGAAGACCAGGGAGCCCAGCGACTCGATCTCGGTGCCCCGCTCGCCCTGGAACCGCAGGAACGCGAAGGCCCCCGGCATCCACAGCCAGAAGCCCAGCGCGAGGACGGCCGCCGAGGCCACCGCCGCCGCCCACACCCGCCGGTCCCGCACCCCGGTGAGCAGCAGCACCGGCCAGACCTTGAGCATCGCGGCGAACGCGATGAGCGCGCCGGCGACCTTGGGCCGCCGCACCGTCGCCGGCATCGCGGCCACGGCCACGGCGGTGACCATCACGTCGTACCGGGCGTAGGCGGTCGGTCCCAGCAGCGGCACGCCGACCACCCAGACCCAGACGCCCGCCTGCCGGCGCCCCTCGCCGCGCGAGCCGCGCAGCAGCACGGCGAAGGTGACGGCGTCGGCCGCACAGGCGAGCCAGAAAAAGGCGGTGGTGTAGTCGAGGAAGGGCAGCAGCCCGGGGGAGAGCACCGCCAGTGCCGCGGCGGGCGGGTACTGCCAGGTGACGTCGTGGAGCGGGAAGGTGCCGGAGCGCAGCACTTCGTACCAGCCGTGGTAGATCGCCGAGACGTCGCTGGTGACGTCGAGCGGCGACACGCTGAACACCTTGAACACGCACAGCAGCAGCACGATCCGGGTGATCACCCAGGCGAGGACGGGTCCCACCCGGGACCTCCCGCCGTTACTGCCTGCCATGTCCACCTCGTCGTTTCGCTTCTGCTGAGATGATGCACGATGCCGGTCGCGCCTGTGGACGGGCCCCGGTTCTCAAGGACGCATTCGCGGCCGCGGTCGGTTGCCGGGGCCGCCAAGCGCTACGCTCGGCGCCGTATGGACAAGACCTTGATCGTCACGAATGACTTCCCGCCCCGCCCCGGCGGCATCCAGGCCTTCGTGCACAGCATGGCGCTGCGCCTGGACCCCGGGCAGGTCGTGGTGTACGCCTCCACGTGGCGCGACGGCTCAGAGGTCGCCCGCTTTGACGCCGAGCAGCCCTTCCCCGTCGTCCGCGATCGTACGTCGATGCTGCTGCCGACCCCGCGCGTGACCGGGCGGGCCGCGGGGCTGCTGCGCGAGCACGGCTGCACGTCGGTGTGGTTCGGCGCGGCGGCGCCGCTGGGCCTGATGGCGCCCGCGCTGCGGAAGGCCGGGGCCCGGCGGATCGTGGCGACGACGCACGGCCACGAGGCGGGGTGGGCGCAGTTGCCCGCGAGCCGTCAACTGCTGCGCCGGATCGGCGAGGGCACCGACACCATCACCTATCTGGGTGAGTACACCCGGTCGCGGATCGCTCCCGCGCTCACCCCGGGCGCCGCGGCGCGCATGGTGCAGTTGCCGCCGGGGGTCGACGAGAAGACCTTCCACCCCGCCTCCGGCGGCGACAAGGTCCGGGCCCGGCTCGGGCTGGCCGACCGGCCGGTGATCGTGTGCGTGTCCCGCCTGGTGCCGCGCAAGGGCCAGGACACCCTGATCCTCGCGCTCCCGCGCATCCTGGCCGTCCAGCCTGACGCGGTGCTGCTGGTCGTCGGCGGCGGCCCGTACGCGAACGAGCTGAAGCGGCTCGCGGCGGAGACCGGGGTGACCGACTCCGTCGTCTTCACCGGGGCGGTGCCCTGGGAGGAACTGCCCGCGCACTTCGGCGCGGGCGACGTCTTCGCCATGCCCTGCCGCACCCGGCGCCGCGGGCTGGACGTCGAGGGGCTCGGCATCGTCTACCTGGAGGCGTCCGCGACCGGGCTGCCGGTGGTGGCCGGCGACTCCGGCGGCGCGCCGGACGCGGTGCTGGACGGCGAGACCGGCTGGGTGGTGCGCGGCGGCGTGCCGGAGGACGCGGCGGACCGCATCCTGGCCCTGCTCGGCGACGCCGAACTGCGGCAGCGGATGGGCGAACGCGGGCGCAAGTGGGTCGAGGACGCCTGGCGCTGGGACCTGCTCGCCGACCGGCTGAAGGCCCTTCTGTAGAAGGCTGTTCGGTGGCAGGCGCTGAGGCCCTCAGGCGCTGAGGCCCTCAGCCCCTCGGGCCCGTGAACGCCGCCGGCCGCCGCACGCGCGAGGCGTACGGCGGCCGTGGTCGACTCAGGAACGAGCGGGACGCGCGGGACTCACTTGGCGTAGATCGCGGCGATCTCGTCCGCGAACTCCCGCAGCACCACATTGCGCTTCAGCTTCAGCGACGGCGTCACGTGCCCGGACTCCTCGGTGAACTGCGTCGCCAGGATGCGGAACTTCTTCACCGACTCGGCCTTGGACACCGCGGCGTTGCCGTCGTCGATCGCCGACTGCACCTCGGCCAGCAGCTCCGGGTCCTCGCGCAGCTCCGCCGCCGTGCGGCCGGCCTTGTCGTGCTGCTCGGCCCAGCGGGGCAGGAACTCCTCGTCCAGGGTCACCAGCGCGCCGATGAAGGGCCGGCCGTCGCCGACCACCATGCACTCCGCGACCAGGGCGTGGGCGCGGATGCGGTCCTCGATCACCGCCGGGGCGACGTTCTTGCCGCCCGCCGTGACGATGATCTCCTTCTTGCGGCCGGTGATGGTGATGTAGCCGTCCTCGTCCAGCGCGCCGATGTCGCCGCTGTGGAACCAGCCGTCGGTGACGGCCTCCGCCGTCGCGGCCTCGTTGTTCCAGTAGCCGCTGAACAGGTGCTCGCCGTGGAGCAGCACTTCGCCGTCGTCGGCGATGCGGACCGTGGAGCCGGGCAGCGGCTGGCCGACGGTGCCGATCTTCGTACGGTCCCAGGGGTTGAAGGCCGTGGCCGCACAGGACTCGGTCAGGCCGTAGCCCTCCAGGACGGTGAAGCCGATGCCCCGGTAGAAGTGGCCGAGCCGCTCGCCGAGCGGCGCGCCGCCGGAGATGGAGTACTCGGCGCGGCCGCCGAGGACAGCGCGCAGCTTGCTGTAGACCAGCCGGTCGAAGACCTTGTGCTTGAAGCGCAGGGCGAGCGAGGGCCCGTTCGCCGAGTCCAGCGCGCGGCTGAACTCGATCGCGACGTCGGACGCCTTGTCGAAGACCTTGCCCTTGCCGCCCGCCTGCGCCTGCGCGCGGGCGGAGTTGTAGACCTTCTCGAAGACGCGCGGCACACCCAGCAGCATCGTCGGCCGGAACGAGGACAGCTCGCCGGTGAGGTTCTTGATGTCGCTGACGTGCCCGAGCTTGATCGGGGCCATCACACTGGCCACCTCGACCAGCCGGCCGAAGACGTGCGCCAGCGGCAGGAAGAGCAGCACCGAGGAGTCGCCGGTCCGGAACAGCGGCTTGAGCCGCTCCACCACGTTGCCGCACTCGGCGAAGAAGGCGCGGTGGCTGAGCACGCACCCCTTGGGGCGGCCGGTGGTGCCCGACGTGTAGACGATCGTGGCGGGGGAGTCGGCCTTGGCGAACGCGCCGCGCTCGTCGACCGTCGCCTCGGCGATGTCGGTCCCGGTGGCGGTCAGCGTCTCCACGGCGCCGCCCTCGATGCGCCACACGTGCTTCAGCTGCGGCAGGCGCTCCCGGACGGACTCCACCGACTTCTCGTGCGCCTCGCTCTCCACGATGGTGGCCACGGCGCCGGAGTCGGAGAGGATCCACTCGATCTGCTCGGCCGAGGAGGTCTCGTAGACCGGGACGGTGACCGCGCCCGCGCTCCAGACGGCGAAGTCGAACAGGGTCCACTCGTACCGGGTGCGGGAGATCAGGGCGACCCGGTCGCCGGGCTGCACGCCCGAGGCGATCAGGCCCTTGGCGACCGCGCGGACCTCGGCGAGGAAGGCGGTGGCGGTGACGTCCGCCCAGTCCCCGGCGGCGGTCTTGCGGGCGATGACGGCAACGTCCGGGTGCTGAGCGGCGTTGCGGCGGATGAGATCCGTCAGATTGCCGTCCGCGGGGACCTCGTAAAGAGCCGGAAGGCTGAACTCGCGCAAGACTGCTGCTCCTCATCGGCGCCGGCGGCGGTGCTGGCTGCGTCCACTGCGGCGTTGAACAGTGGAGCGGACTGCCCGGACGTTACCCACCGGTAAAGCTCCAGCGGTAGGGGGTGCCGTGTAGATGTTTTGTGTGTCACACCGTCGTCACACACCGGCGGCCGGCTGCGGCGCAGCGCGTATCCACTGGTTGGAAGCCTAGTCGAGGCCTTTTATGACCCGCAGGTAACAAGCGTCCCGGCACTCGCCGCCCGCGGCGGGTCCCGGCGTCCTAGAGTGATCGTCATGCGCGTCCATGTCGTCAGTGATGTCCACGGCGCCGCCGAGGCGCTCGCCAAGGCCGGGGACGGGGCCGACGCCCTGATCTGCCTCGGGGACCTCGTCCTCTTCCTGGACTACGCGGACCACTCGCGCGGCATCTTCCCCGACCTGTTCGGCGCCGAGAACGCCTCCCGCATGGTCGCCCTGCGCACCGCGCTGCGCTGGGACGAGGCCCGGGCCCTGGACCGCGAGCTGTGGGACGGCCTCGGCACCGACCGGCGCACCGCCATCGAGGCCGCCGTGCGCCGCCAGTACGCCGAACTGTTCGCCGCCTTCCCCGCACCGACGTACGCCACCTACGGGAACGTCGACATCCCCGCGCTGTGGGCGGAGTACGCCGGGCCCGGTACGACGGTGCTGGACGGCGCCACCGCCGAGATCGGCGGCCTGGTCTTCGGGTTCGTCGGCGGCGGCCTGCGCACGGCCTACCGCACCCCGTACGAGATCGACGACGAGACCTACGCCGCCAAGGTGGCCGCCCTCGGCAAGGTCGACGTGCTGTGCTCGCACATCCCGCCCGCCGTGCCCGAGCTCTGCTACGACACCGTCGCCCGCCGCTTCGAACGCGGCAGCGAGGCCCTGCTCGACGCGATCCGCAGCATCCGGCCCAAGTACGCGCTCTTCGGGCACGTCCACCAGCCTCTGGTGCCCCGGATGCGGATCGGCACGACCGAATGCGTGAACGTCGGTCACTTCAACTCCAGGAGAACGCCGTGGGCGCTGCAATGGTGACCGCCCCGGAGGTCTGCGGGCGCCCGACCAGGCGGTAGCCTTCACCGGCAGACACACGACAGCAGGCACAGGCAGCGACGTCCCGGAGGGGCCACGGAGATGGCGGAACACACGAGGTCCAGCATCACGATCGACGCGGCCCCGGCCGATGTCATGGGTGTCATCTCCGACTTCGCCCGCTACCCGGAGTGGACCGGGGAGGTGAAGGAGGCAGAGATCCTCGCCGCCGACGCCCAGGGCCGCGCCGAGCAGGTCCGCCTCCTCCTCGACGCCGGTGCGATCAAGGACGACCACACGCTCGCCTACACCTGGGTCGGCACCAGCGAGGTGCACTGGACGCTGGTCAAGTCCCAGATGCTGCGCGTGCTGGACGGCGCCTACATCCTCGCCCCGGTCGAGGACGGCAAGCGCACCGAGGTCACCTACCAGCTGACCGTCGACGTCAAGATCCCCATGCTCGGCATGATCAAGCGCAAGGCCGAGAAGGTCATCATCGACCGGGCGCTGGCCGGCCTGAAGAAGCGCGTCGAGTCCCAGGACTGACGTGCGCACGGTCCTGGTCACCGGCGCGGGCGGCGCGGGCCGCACCACCGTCGCGGCCGCCACCGCCGTGACCGCGGCCGCACCCGGGCGCCGGGTCCTGGTGCTGTCCGCGGACCGCGGCGAGGCGCTGGCACGCGTCCTCGGCACCGCCGTCGGTGCCGGCACCGTCCCCGACGGGTCCGGCCCGAGCGCCGGCCGCGCCGTCTCCGCGGCCCCCGTCCCCTCCGTGCCCGGGCTGTGGGCCGGCCGGATCGACCCGGCCGCCTCCTTCCGCGCCGACGCCATCGAGTTCCAGGGCCGGGTCGGCGCGCTGCTCGAACTGCTCGGCGCCGCGCCGCTGGACCCCGAGGAGCTCACGGAACTCCCCGGCGCGGAACCGCTCGCGCTGCTGCGCGCCCTGCGCGACACCGCGGACGGCTGGGACCTGGTCGTGGTCGACCTCCCGCCGGTGCGCGCCGCCCTCGCCGCGCTCGCCCTGCCGGAGCAACTGCGCCGCTACCTCGCCCGGCTGCTGCCCGAGCAGCGCCAGGCCGCCCGCGCCCTGCGCCCGATGCTCGCCCAGCTCGCCGGCGTCCCCGCGCCCGGCCCCTGGGCGTACGAGGCCGCCGCCCGTGCCGACCGCGAACTGGGCGCCGCCCAGGCGGTGGTGGAGGACGCGGCAACGACCGTACGGCTGGTGGTCGAGCCCGGCGCGCACGCCGCCGAGGCGGTGCGCCACGCCCGGGCCGGCCTCGCCCTGTACGGCCACCGGCTGGAGGCGGTCGTGGCCAACCGGCTGCTGCCCGCGCACTCGCCCGACCCGTGGCTGGCCGAACTGTCGGGCCTGCAGCGCAAGGAACTGCGCGCCCTGCGCGCCGAGATCGCGGGCACGGGGACCTCCCTGCACGAACTGCCGCACCTGGGACGCGAACCGCGCGGGACCGAGGACCTGGCGCGGCTCGCGGCCGAGCCGCCCGCCCCGGCCGCCGAGGGCCCCGCCGCGCCGCCCTGGACCACCGAGGACCGGCTCGCGGCCGAGGGCCACTTCCTGTGGCTGCTGCCGCTTCCCGGCGCGCTGCGGCACACCGTGGACCTCGTCCGGCGCGGCGACGAACTCGTCGTGGACGCCGAGGGCCACCGGCGCGTCCTGCCACTGCCCTCCGCGCTGCGCCGCTGCACCGTGGAGGGGGCCGCGCTGCGCGACGGTGTGCTGCAGGTCCGGTTCGTCCCCGACCCCGCCGTGTGGCCCCGATGACGGCGACGGCCCCCTGAACGCACCGGCTTCGTTCGGGTAACGTCGTAGTCAAAAGCCGGAGCGCCCTACGGAGCCCACCATGAGCGAATCCACGGACCGTACCGACCGCCCCGAGGCCGATCACGACGCCTGGGCCAAGGCGAGCGCGGAGGACATCGCCGCGGAGAAGGCCCGCCGCCGGCAGCAGTCCGGACAGGAGCCGGGCAGCGCCGCGGAGGAACTGCGACGGCTCGCCGAGGCCGTGGCCGAGCGGATCTCCCTGCTGCGCAGCCCCGCCGCCGAGATGGCCGCGCAGGGGATCATCGCCCAGGTGAAGCAGGCCGTCGAGCCCGTCGTCGAACGCAACCCCGAGGTCTTCGACCACCTCGCGGCGGCCGGCGCCGAACTGCTGGCCGCCTACCGGGCCGCCGTCAGCCGCCAGGAACGGCGCTGGACGTCCGGCGACGGCGGGCCGTCCAGCGAGCGCATTGACCTGGACTGAACGCGAACTGAACAAAGGGCGGAACGGGGCGCACCTCGCCCTCCGGTACGGTTGGACGCAGCGGGGATCGACCGAATACTGAGGGACACATGGGACTCACCATCGGCGTCGACATCGGCGGCACGAAGATCGCGGCCGGCGTGGTCGACGAGGAAGGCTCGATTCTCGAAATCGTCAAGGTGCCGACTCCGTCGACCTCCGAAGGCGTCGTCGACGCCATCGCCGCCGCCGTCCACGACGTCAGCACGAGCCACACGGTCGAGGCCGTGGGCATCGGTGCCGCCGGCTACGTCGACGACAAGCGGGCCACCGTGCTCTTCGCGCCCAACATCCGCTGGCGGCACGAGCCGCTGAAGGACAAGGTCGAGCAGCGCGTCGGTCTCCCCGTCGTGGTGGAGAACGACGCCAACGCCGCCGCCTGGGGCGAGTACCGCTTCGGCGCCGGCCAGGGCCACGACGACGTCATCTGCATCACGCTCGGCACCGGCCTCGGTGGCGGCATCATCATCGGCAACAAGCTGCGCCGCGGCCGCTTCGGCGTGGCCGGCGAGTTCGGCCACATCCGCATGGTCCCGGACGGCCTGCTGTGCGGCTGCGGCAGCCAGGGCTGCTGGGAGCAGTACGCCTCCGGCCGCGCCCTGGTGCGCTACGCCAAGCAGCGCGCCGTCGCCCAGCCCGAGAACGCGGCGTTGCTGCTGTCGCTCGGTGACGGCACCCCCGACGGCATCCAGGGCCAGCACATCAGCCAGGCCGCGCGCGGCGGCGACAGCGTGGCGGTGGACTCGTTTCGCGAACTCGCCCGCTGGGCCGGCGCGGGACTGGCCGACCTCGCCTCGCTCTTCGACCCCTCCGCCTTCATCGTCGGCGGCGGTGTCTCGGACGAGGGCGAGCTCGTCCTCGACCCCATCCGCAAGTCCTTCCGCCGCTGGCTGGTCGGCGGTCAGCTGCGGCCGCACGCCCAGGTCCTCGCCGCCCAACTCGGCGGCAAGGCCGGACTGGTCGGCGCCGCCGACCTCGCCCGCCAGGGCTAGCCCGGAGGGCCGTCCGTCGTGTGCCGGTGCCCCCGTACCCCGCTTCCGCGGAGTACGGGGGCACCGGCGTTCCGGCCGGGTAGGGTGACGGCGTGAGCGAGGTCCCGCGGCCGGGTCTGCCGGCATCCCGCACCGAGCCGGACGGCTCCGCCGTCATCCGCGTCCTGAGCTACAACATCCGCTCGATGAGGGACGACGAGGCCGCCCTCGCCCGGGTCATCCGCGCCTGCGCGCCCGACATCGCGCTGATCCAGGAGGCCCCCCGCTTCTTCCGCTGGCGCAAGGCCGCCGCCCGGCTCGCCCGCGACTCGGGCCTGGTGACCGTCACCGGAGGGGCGACCGCCGCCGGCCCGCTCGTCCTGTCCTCGCTGCGGGTCCACGTGGAGCGCACGGAGGACGTCCTGCTGCCGCGCACCCCCGGGCTGCACCAGCGCGGCTTCGCCACCGCCGTGGTCCGCGTCGGCGGCGCCCGGCTGTCCGTGCTGAGCTGCCATCTGTCGTTGCGGGCCGACGAGCGCTACGAGCAGGGCGGCATGCTGCTGGACCGCCTCGCCGCGATGGGCGAGCCCCACGCCGTTGCCGGCGGCGACCTGAACGACCGCCCGCAGGGCCGCACTTTCCGCCGGCTCGCCCGAGAACTGCAGGACGCCCGGGCGGTCCGGCCCTGGGGCGGCGAGTACACCTCCACGCCCGGCGACCCGCACCAGCGCATCGACGCCGTCTTCACCACGTCCGGCATCGAGGTCCTCGGCTGCGGCGTCCCGGAGTCGCTGCCGGGCATCACCAGGAACGACCTGAGGGCGGCCACGGACCATCTTCCGGTCCTGGCCGCCCTCAGGGTGCCGTCGGTGTCGTGACCGCGGTCAGACGACCGCGCCGCCGCCCGGCAGGTCGTCGTCCTCGTCGCCGCCCGGCCGCATCCGCGTGACCAGGGTGGCGAATCCGCCGAGGAATCCGCCGATGCCGACGGTGACGGCCCACCACGGCATCTCCTCCTGGAAGAGGATGAACGCGAAGATCAGCAGCGGACCGCCCAGCGCCGCCAGCCAGGCGAACTTCGTGGTGACGTCGGCGTTCGGCAGCGGCGGCGGCTCCGGCGGTACGAAGTGGCCCTCGTCCTCGTCCTCGTCGAGTTCGTAGTCGCGGGGGCCGGAGATGACGGGGTGGATGACGATGGAGGTCGTCTCGGGCGTCGTCGGCACGACGAAGGGGCCGGGCTTCGAGGAGCCCTCGGCGACGTCCTCGGCCTCCGGCCAGGACGCCGTGCCGGGCTCCGGGTCGGCGTCGTACCCCGCCACGATCTGCGCCCAGGCCTCGGCCTCGTCGACCGGCTTGGGCTCGGGCTCGCCGCCCTCGGGCAGCGGACGGCGGTCGTCCTCGGGCTCAGCCACGTGCGGCGTCCTCCTTCTCGTTGCTCTCGTCGTCGCCCGCGGCCGGCCCGGTGCCGGTGAGCCGGCCCACGAACGCGTACGACTGCTCGAAGATCGTCTCGGCGTCGTGGTCGAGGGTGGCCACGTGGTAGCTGCGCTCCAGCACCGTCTCCGTCACGTCCGTCGACGAGACGCGGCTGAGCACGAGCGCCGAGTTGGACGGGTGGACGACGTGGTCGACCCGGCTGCGCAGGAGCAGCAGCGGCTGGGTCACCTGGGGCAGGTCGCGCCGCACCAGGTTCCAGAAGCGGCTCAGGGAGTGCACCGCGTGCAGCGGGGTGCGGTCGTAGCCCACCTCCACGGAGCCCTCCTTCGCGATGTCGCTGGCGATGCCGGGCACCGAGGGCACGAAGTGCCTCAGCACCGGCACGGCCTTGAGTTGATGGCTGTCGGCCTTGACCGAGGGGTTCACGAGGGCGATGCCGCTGACCGCCGCGCCGTGCTGGGCGGCGAGGCGCAGTGTCAGCGCACCGCCCATGGACATTCCGAAGACAAACACGCGTTCACAGCGTCCGGACAGCGCGCGGAATTCCCGGTCCACCTCGGCGTACCAGTCCTGCCAGCCGGTGACCTGCATGTCCTGCCAGCGCGTCCCGTGCCCGGGCAGCAGCGGTGCCGACACACTCAGACCGCGCCCCGCCAGGTACTCGCCCCACGGCCGCATGGACTGCGGAGTGCCGGTGAAGCCGTGGCACAGCAGGACGCCGATGTCGCCGCCGTCGTGGCGATAGGGCTCGGCCCCGGGCATGAGCGGCACCGTAGGTCTCCTGTTCGGTGGAATGCGCGGAAAGCGATACCTCACAGTACGCGGACGGCCCACACCGGGGGAGAGCCCTGCCCGATCTGGCGTTAAGGTCTTCCCGTCAGACACAGGAGGTCATCGGTTGTTGTACGGCGTGATGAAGATCGCGATCGGCCACCCCCTGCGAGCCGCCTTCCGGCCGTGGGTGGAGGGCATGGAGAACATCCCCAAGCAGGGACCCGCGATACTGGCGAGCAACCATCTGTCCTTCTCCGACTCCTTCTTCCTGCCCGCCGTGCTCGACCGCAAGGTCACCTTCATCGCCAAGGCCGAGTACTTCACCACGCCGGGCGTCAAGGGCAAGCTCACCGCGGCGTTCTTCAAGGGCGTCGGCCAGCTGCCGGTGGACCGCTCGGGCGCGCGCGGCGCCGGCGAGGCGGCCATCCGCAGCGGGATAAAGGTCATCGAGTCCGGCGAGCTCTTCGGCATCTACCCCGAGGGCACCCGCTCGCCCGA
Source organism: Streptomyces sp. NPDC002574 (assembly GCF_042889545.1). Classification (NCBI taxonomy): domain Bacteria; kingdom Bacillati; phylum Actinomycetota; class Actinomycetes; order Kitasatosporales; family Streptomycetaceae; genus Streptomyces; species Streptomyces sp. NPDC002574. The sequence goes on along the minus strand of NZ_JBIARB010000009.1, from coordinate 323,137 downwards.
CGGCCGCCTCTACCGCGGCAAGCCCGGCGGCCTGGCCCGGATCGCGCTCGCCACGGGCGCCCCGGTGATCCCGGTCGCCATGATCGACACCGAGAAGATCCAGCCGCCCGGCAAGGTCGTGCCCAAGCTCATGCGGCCCGGCATCCGGATCGGCAAGCCGCTCGACTTCAGCCGGTACCAGGGCATGGAGCAGGACCGTTTCATCCTGCGCTCGGTCACCGACGAGGTGATGTACGAGATCATGAAGCTCTCCGGCCAGGAGTACGTGGACGTCTACGCCTCCGCCGCCAAGCGCCAGATCGCCGAGGCGGCGAAGAAGCAGCAGGCAGAACCCGGGGCGTAGCCCCGGCCAGGGGGAACGGGGGAGGCCCATGGCCAGGGACACGGCCGGCGGGCCGGAGGCGCGCCCGGCGGCGGGAGCGGCCGGGCGCCCGCCGGAGCGCGTCGTGCGCATGTCCGTCGAGCAGCCGCTGTGGCGCGCGCTGACGGGCTACCGGGTGCTCACCGCCGGCTACGCCGTCGCGCTGTTCGTCGTCGGCTACGAGGGGCATGCCCGGCCGGTGCCGGGCATGGCCTTCATGGCGGTCCTCGTGGTGTGGACGCTGGCCACGCTCGGCAGGGTCACCTCGCCCCGGCGGTGCACCCGCGGCTTCCTCTTCGTGGACCTCGGCATCGCGCTCACCGGTATCCTCCTCACCCCGTTCGTCGAGACGCACCAGCGCATCGTCGACGGCGGGCCCACCCTGCCGTCGATATGGACGGCGGGCTCGGTCCTCGCCTTCGCCATCAAGGGCGGCTGGCGGTGGGCGGCGGCCGCGTCCTGCCTGGTCGGCGGGGCCAACATGGTCGAACGCGGAGCGCTCGCCCGCGACACCGTCCACAACGTGCTGCTGGTGGCCATCGCCAGCATCGCGATCGGCTACGTCGTCGAGGTCGCCCGCGCCAGCGAGCGCACCCTCGCCCGCGCCCTGCAGATCGAGGCCGCCACCCGTGAGCGGGAGCGGCTGGCCCGCGACATCCACGACAACGTGCTCCAGGTGCTCGCCATGGTGCAGCGGCGCGGCACCGAGATCGGCGGCGAGGCCGAGGCGCTGGGCACGATGGCCGGCGAGCAGGAGGCCGCGCTGCGCGCCCTGATCAGCGGCGGTCCCACGGCGCTGTCCGGGGTGCCCGGCCCGCGCGACGCGGACGCGGACCCGGACACCCCCCGCGACCTGAGGGTCCTGCTCACCCCGTTCAGCAGTACCCGCGTCACCGTGGCCGCCCCCGGCACCCCCGTCCTGCTGCCCGCGCACGCGGCCGCCGAACTCGCCGCCGCGGTGGGCGCCGCCCTGGAGAACGTGCGCAAGCACGCGGGGGAGCGGGCGCACGCCTGGATCCTGGTGGAGGACGCGCCCGACGCGGTCCTCGTCAGCGTCCGCGACGACGGCCCCGGCATCCCCGAGCGCCGGCTCGCCGACGCCGAGGCGGAGGGGCGGCTCGGCGTCGCCCAGTCCATCCAGGGGCGGCTGCGCGACCTCGGCGGCACGGCCGAGCTGGTGTCGGTGCCGGGCCAGGGGACAGAAGTCGAGTTGAGGCTCGGCAAATGAGAGAGGAGATTGGGCTCATGGCCGTAAAGGTGATGGTGGTGGACGACCACCCCATGTGGCGGGACGCGGTCGCGCGCGACCTCACCGAAGCCGGGTACGTCGTGGTGGCGACCGCCGGCGACGGCCCGGAGGCGGTGCGCCGCGCCAAGGCCGCCCTCCCGGAGGTGCTGGTCCTCGACCTCAATCTGCCGGGCCTGTCCGGCGTCCAGGTCTGCAAGGACGTCATCGCGGAGAACCCCGCCCTGCGGGTACTGGTGCTGTCGGCCAGCGGTGAGCACGAGGACGTCCTGGAGGCCGTGAAGTCCGGGGCCACCGGCTATCTGCTGAAGTCCGCGGGCCGGGACGAACTCCTCGACGCCGTGAGCCGCACCGCCGTCGGCGACCCCGTCTTCACCCCGGGCCTGGCCGGCCTCGTCCTCGGCGAGTACCGGCGGCTGGCCTCCGACCCCGCGCCCGCGGCGGCCGACCGGCCCGAGGCGCCGCGGCTCACCGACCGCGAGACCGAGGTACTGCGCCTGGTGGCCAAGGGACTGAGCTACAAGCAGATCGCCGAACGGCTCGTCATCTCGCACCGCACCGTGCAGAACCACGTGCAGAACACCCTCGGCAAGCTCCAGTTGCACAACCGCGTCGAGCTGGTCCGCTACGCCATCGAGCGCGGTCTGGACGAGGAATAACTTCTCGCCGCGATCACGGCACTGGTCCGCCTGCCGCACTCGGACGAGTGAATCCGCCGCTCCAACCTCCCCGCACGCCAAGGGATTTCACCGAACGGCCCATCCCACATGTGACACCGGTCACGCTAGCGTCGTTGGCGCAGGCAAATGGTGCGAACGGGAAGGGGAAGGATCATGCGAGTTGGCGTGCTGACCGGCGGCGGTGACTGCCCCGGGCTCAACGCGGTCATCCGTGCCATCGTGCGCAAGGGTGTCCAGGAGTACGCGTACGAGTTCGTCGGATTCAGGGACGGCTGGCGCGGGCCGCTCGAAGGGGACACCGTGCCCCTCGACATCCCGGCCGTCCGCGGCATCCTGCCGCGCGGCGGTACGATCCTCGGCTCCTCGCGCACGAATCCGCTCAAGGTGGAGAACGGCGTGCGCCGGGTCAAGGAGAACCTCGCCAAGTTCGAGGTGGAGGCGCTCGTCGCGATCGGGGGCGAGGACACCCTCGGCGTGGCGACCGCCCTGTCGGACGAGTACGGGATCCCCTGCGTCGGCGTACCGAAGACCATTGACAACGACCTGGCCGCCACCGACTACACCTTCGGCTTCGACACGGCCGTCAACATCGCCACCGAGGCCATCGACCGCCTCCACACCACCGCCGAGTCGCACATGCGGGTCCTGGTGGTCGAGGTCATGGGCCGGCACGCGGGCTGGATCGCCCTGCACTCCGGCCTGGCCGGCGGCGCCAACGTCATCCTGGTGCCGGAGCAGCGCTTCGACGTGGACCAGGTCTGCGCCTGGGTGGAGAGCCGCTTCAAGATCCGGTACGCGCCCATCGTGGTGATCGCCGAGGGCGCCATGCCCAAGGACGGCGACATGGTGCTGAAGGACGGCACCCTGGACTCCTTCGGCCACGTCCGCCTGTCCGGCGTCGGCGAGTGGCTGGCCAAGGAGATCGAGAGCCGCACCGGCAAGGAGGCCCGCACCACCGTGCTCGGCCACGTCCAGCGCGGCGGCACCCCCAGTGCCTTCGACCGCTGGCTGGCCACCCGCTTCGGCCTGCACGCCATCGACGCGGTCCGCGACCGGGACTTCGGGAAGATGGTGGCGCTGCGCGGCACGGACATCGTCCGGGTCCCGCTGGCGGACGCGACCAAGCAGCTCAAGACCGTCGACCCGAAGCTCTACGCCGAGGCCGGCGTCTTCTTCGGGTAAACACCTCGTTTCCCTGCCGTCTCCTGGGCTTTCCCCGCTTGCCATGGGCGATCACGCGGCCGTACATTCCCTCCACCCGGCTTGTCCGGCCGCTTCGTTTATCCCCCTTGAGCACATGAGGAGCGCCCGGCATGACGGGTGTACTGGCGGTCGCAGGCGGCACCGCATCCGGCAAGTCCACGCTTGCCGAGGCGCTGTCGCTGACGTGTCCCGAGACCATCGCACTGATCCACCTGGACGACCACTACGTGCCCGCGCACGACCCGCTGAGGGGCGTGTGGACGGTCAGCGCCGGCGGGCACGCGGTCCTGGACTGGAACCACCCCGGCTCCATCGACGAGACCGCCGTCGGCGAGGCCATCGACGCGGCGCGGCTGCGCCCCGGGGTGCGCCTGGTCGTCGTCGAGGGGCTGTTCGCGCTCACCCTCCCGGCCGTCCTGTCACGGGCGGCCTGGCGGGTGTACGTGGACGCCCCCGACGACGTCCGGCTGGCACGCAAGATCCTGCGGAAGATCGAGGTCCAGCGGCAGGACCCGCGGCTTTCGCTGCGGAACTACCTGCAGACCGGCCGTGACCGCCACGCCGCCCATGTGGCGCCCTCACGGGCCCGGGCCGACCTGGTGGTCGACGGCACCACCGACGGCCCCGAGATGCTGGCCGCGGTCCTCGGCCTCGTCGGCCCCGCCCTGACTCCCGCCCCGGAGCCGGTCGCCGCCGTCCGCCCCCGGCGCTCCCGCGCCGCCGCCCGGACGCGCCAGCTGCCGGCCGCCGCCGTCTGAGGCCTCACACGTCGTGGGCGTCGATGTGCACGTCCGCGCTGCCGTCGGACCGGTGGGTCACCGTGACGTCCATGGACCACGACAGTGCGTGGTCCCGCCACTGGTCGTGGTCCCCACCCTCCAGGCACAGGTCGGCGTCGCAGGGGGAGGGGTCCGCGTCCGTCAGCCGGGGATACGCGGCGGTCAGCAGTGAGCCGGCCCGTTCGCCCGGCAGCCGGAAGTCGACCCGGTAGCCGCGGTCCATCACTCCGCCGTCGTCCCGGCATCTGACGTCCGTGGCCTCGGCGGGGACCGCGCCGCCGAGGAAGGTCTCGGTCTCCTCGCAGTCCACTGGGTACGGCTGCATCGCGGACCGGGCGAAGACCGCGCCCTGGGCGAAGAGGACCAGCAGGACCAGCGGAGCCGCCGCCAGGAGCACTCCGAGCATCATGGGGCTGTCCGTGCGGGACGGCACAGGCGTGCGCGGACTCCATGTGCCGTTCAACGTCCCCGCCCACCCCGTCCGTTCGGCTGTCCGGCCGGGCAGCAGCGTGGCAGATTTCTTGAACGCGTTCAACTCTTCTGCCGCGCTGCTTCCTTTTCGCGCCGCGGCGCCCCGCCCGCCGCATCAGCCGGCGACCACCACCGATGCCATCAGCTCCGTCACGATCGCCGTGCCGTTCAGGGTGAGCACGGACTCGGGGTGGAACTGCACCCCGGCGAAGCCGGGCCCGCGCATGGCGTGCACGTCGCCCGTGGCCGGGTCGCGGCTCAGCTCGACGCGGTGCATGGCCAGCTCCTCCGCCGTCCTGGCGTCGCAGCGCGCGGTGAAGGAGTTGTAGAAGCCGACCGTCTCCGTGCGCCCGAACAGGTCGACCGCCGTCTGCGCGCCCTGGAACGGCACGTCCTTGCGCTCGATGGCGAGCCCCAGCTCGGCGGCGACCAGCTCGTGGCCGAGGCACACCCCCAGCAGCCCGTGCCGGTGGTCGCGCACCAGGCGCGCGGCGAGGCCGCGCAGGAACGCCATCTTGGGGTCCGTGGTGTCCGCCGGATTGCCCGGGCCGGGGCCGAGCACGACCGGGCCGCGGTGCGCGAGGACGGCCTCGCGCAGGCCGGGCTCGTCGTAGCGGCGCACGGTCACCTCCAGCCCCGAGGAGCGCAGGACGTGCGCCAGCATCGCGGTGAAGGTGTCCTCGCCGTCGACCACGAAGGCGTGCCGGCCGGCGAGCGGGCCCGGCCGCTCCTGCTCACCCGCGGGGGCCTGCATCCGCAGCCAGAACGGCGCGAGGTTGCGGCGGCGTCCCGCGAGCGCGGCCTGCACACGGGTGTCGTCGCCGAGCCTGCGCCGCGGCCCCCCGGCCTCGCGCGCCGCGCCCGGCCGCACCCCCAGCGCCGCCAGCACGCCCGCCGCCTTCGCGTGCGTCTCGGCGACCTCGCCGTACGGGTCCGAGCGGCGCACCAGCGTCGCCCCGACCGGCACCTTCAGCGCGCCCCCGGCGTCGATGTCCGCGGTGCGGATCAGGATGGGGGAGTCCAGGGTCTGGACGCCGCCGCCGTCGCGGCCGATCAGCGCCAGCGCCCCGGCGTAGTAACCGCGGCCCCCTGGCTCGTACCGCTCGATGACCCGGCAGGCGTTCTGCACCGGCGAACCGGTGACCGTCGCGGCGAACATCGTCTCGCGCAGCACGTCGCGGATGTCCATGGTGCTGCGGCCGCGCAGCTCGTACTCGGTGTGCGCCAGGTGCGCCATCTCCTTCAGGCGCGGGCCGACCACCACGCCGCCGAGGTCGCCGACGGTGCACATCATCTTCAGCTCCTCGTCGACGACCATGGTCAGCTCCTCCATCTCCTTCACGTCGCGGAGGAAGGCGAGCAGCCCGTCCATGTCCGGTCCCTGCGCCGGGTAGCGGTAGGTGCCGCTGATCGGGTTCATCACGACCGTGCCGCCCGCCATGCGCACGTGCACCTCCGGGCTCGCGCCGACCAGCGTCCGCTCCGGTGTGCGCACCACGAACGTCCAGTACGCGCCGCGCTCGCCGTCCAGCAGGCGCCGGAACAACGCGAGCGCGTCCGACGCGGAGAAGCCCGGGATCTGCCCGCGGAAGGTCCGCCGGATGACGAAGTTCGCGCCCTCGCCGCGGCCGATCTCGTCCTCGATCACCCGGTCCACGATCCCGGCGTAGGTGTCGTCGTCCACGTCGAAGTCGCCGTGCTCCACGTGCACCCCGTGGGCGGGCAGCGCCCGCTCGAGCTCCGGCAGGGGGATCTCGTACGCCTCGCGCGGGTGCAGGACCACCAGTGGCGTCCCGTCGTCCCGCGCCTCGAAGCCGCGCTCCCTGATCTGCCGGTACGGCACCAGGGCCAGCGCGTCGGCGACCGGCCGTCCGGCCTCCGGCGCGCCCTTCGGCAGCGCGATGTCCGTCAGCCGTTCCACCGAGGAGACCGGGCCGAGCAGCACGTCGACCGTGTCCGCGTCGCGCCCCGGCGTCCTGCGCCGGATCAGCGCGAACGGCGGGCAGGCCGGGTCCAGCAGGCGCTCCACGAGTGCTGCTGCGGAAAGCGGGTTCTTCTCGTCGTCCACGGCGGTTCCTTCCGTCGTCCGGTCGTCGTCCATCAGGGGGACCACCAGGGAAGGGACGGCCGCAGGAACACCGAAGGCCGCCCTTCGGGCGGCCTTCGCGTCAGTTCAGTGCGTACGCGTTGTCAGTGGGCCGCCGGATCCGCGGTCCACCACCACTGCAGGTGCGTCTGCTGTGCGTACATGTTCTGCACGATAACGCATTCCGCCGCCGCGCACCTTCACTCGCGGCCGCGGGCCGGCCGGGGCGTGGCGACTTCCCACAGCGACGCCCACTGCCGCGCCGTGAGGTGCTTGGGCAGCGCGTTCGGCGCCGGGCGTTCGGCTCGCAGCCAGGCGTGCAGCTCCCGGCGGTCGAAGTGCCCGGTCCGCGCGAGGACTTCGCGCACGCCGCGGCCCGGCCCGGTGAAGACCCGCCGGACGAACGCCTGGTAGGGGTCCCGGTCGGCCGGGGCGACGAGCGGGTCGCGGCGCCGGACGACCGTGAGCAGACCGCCGTCGACGGACGGTGCCGGGCGGAACGCCCGCGCGGGCACCCGGGAGTGCAGGACGAAGTCGTACCAGGGCCACCAGGCGGCGGTCAGCATGCTGGCGCCGCCGACGCCCGCGCGGCGGCGGGCGACCTCCCACTGGACGAGCAGCACGGCGGACTCCCACCCGCCGGCGGACAGCAGCCGCCGCAGGATCGGGGTGGTGAGGTGGAAGGGGAGGTTGCCGACGACGACGTGCGGCTCGCGCGGCAGCCGGTGGCGCAGGATGTCGGCGTTGACGACCCGCGCGCCCGGCGGCAGCCGCCGGGCCAGGCGCCGCGCGCGCCGGGGATCGATCTCGACGGCCGTCAGGGGACGGCCGGTGCGGCTGAGGGGGACGGTCAGCGCGCCGTCGCCGGGCCCGATCTCGACGATGGGGCCGCTGGTGCGGGCGACGAGGGCCTCGATGGAGGCGATGACCGTGCGGTCGGTGAGGAAGTTCTGGCCGAGCTCGTGCCGGCCGCCCACCAGGGACTGGTGGTCAGACATGGGTGTGTACTCCGCGACATGTGGACTGGCTCCGACGGTGGACCCGATGCCGCGGCGGTGTGCGCCGCGGTTATGCCCGGCGCATCCGGATGTAGTACGTGCAACCCATGCGCGGCACGCTAGCGGGGACCGCCGCCTCGGCGCATCCGGTTTTTCGCGGCGTCGCGTGGACGCTCGCGTATGCGATCGAGCCTTCCGGCCATGTCCCGTCTCACGGTGCCGGTCCTTCACTGGTGCCATGACAACCCGAGACGCAGTCCTCACAGCGGCCGCGGTCGCCACCGGTCTGATGGCCGGCCTCTTCTTCGCCTTCTCCGTCGCCGTGATGCCCGGCCTCGCCCGGACCGGCGACCGCACCCTGGTCGACGCCATGCAGCGGATCAACGCGGCCATCCAGAACGGATGGTTCCTTCTCGTCCTCGCGGGCGCCCTCCTGCTCGGCGCGGCCGGCGTGGTGCTCTGCGTCCGCGACGGCGCCCGGACCGTCCTGCCCTGGGTGGTCGCGGGCACGCTCTGCTACCTGCTGGTCCTCGTCGTCACCTTCGTCGTCAACATCCCGCTCAACGACCGGCTGGACGCCGCGGGGCCGCCGGACGCCGTGACCGATCCCGCCGCGGTGCGCGACCGTTTCGAGGCCGCCTGGGTCCGCTGGAACCTGGTGCGCACCCTGCTGTGCACCGGTGCCCTGGCGTGCCTCGGCTGGGCGTTGGTCCTCAGCGGGCGGGCCGGCGCCACCGGGTCCTGACCGGGACCCCGCCGGCCCCCGACCGGCCGTACGCGCGATGTGGAATCGCCGTCTCATTCACTGGTCCGGTGCGCCGAGCACCGGACACAACCACGTAATGTGGGGTGCGTGACCGTGAACGCTGATTCCCTCGCCGGGCGCAACACCTGGCGCTCTCTGCCCGCGGCCCAGCAGCCCGAGTACCCCGACACCGAGGCGCTGAGCCGAGTGATCGCGGAACTCGAGTCGTATCCCCCTCTCGTCTTCGCCGGCGAGTGCGATCAGCTGCGCGACCGTATGGGGGCCGTGGCCCGCGGTGAGGCGTTCCTGCTCCAGGGCGGCGACTGCGCCGAGGCCTTCGACCACATCGGCGCCGACCAGATCCGCAGCAAGCTCAAGACGCTGCTCCAGATGGGCGCGGTGCTCACCTACGCCGCCTCCGTGCCGGTGGTCAAGGTGGGCCGCATTGCCGGCCAGTACAGCAAGCCGCGCTCCAAGCCGACGGAGACCCGCGACGGGGTGACCCTGCCCACCTACCGCGGTGACTCGGTGAACGGCTTCGACTTCACCGAGGCCTCCCGGGTGCCCGACCCGGACCGGCTGAAGCGGATGTACCACGCCTCCTCCGCCACGCTGAACCTGGTGCGTGCCTTCACCACCGGCGGCTACGCGGACCTGCGCCAGGTGCACGCCTGGAACCAGGACTTCGTCAAGTCCTCTCCGTCCGGGCAGCGTTACGAGGCCCTGGCCCGCGAGATCGACCGCGCGCTGAACTTCATGCACGCCTGCGGCGCGGACCCGGAGGAGTTCAAGACCGTCGAGTTCTACTCCTCCCACGAGGCGCTGCTGCTCGACTACGAGAGCGCGCTGACCCGCGTCGACTCGCGGACCGGCCGACTGTACGACGTCTCCGCGCACATGGTGTGGGTCGGCGAGCGCACCCGGCAGATGGACCACGCGCACATCGAGTTCGCGTCCCGGATCCGCAACCCGCTCGGGGTGAAGCTCGGCCCGACGACCACGCCCGAGGAAGCCCTGGCGCTGATCGATCGGCTGGACCCGGACCGCGAGCCGGGCCGGCTGACCTTCATCACGCGCATGGGCGCGGGCAAGGTGCGCGACCTGCTGCCGAACCTGGTGGAGAAGGTCACCGCCTCCGGCGCCCAGGTGGCCTGGGTGTGCGACCCGATGCACGGCAACACCTTCGAGGCGGCCTCCGGCCACAAGACCCGCCGCTTCGACGACGTCCTGGACGAGGTCAAGGGCTTCTTCGAGGTGCACCACGCCCTCGGCACCCACCCCGGCGGCATCCACGTCGAGCTGACCGGCGAGGACGTCACCGAGTGCGTCGGCGGCGGCGACGAGATCTTCGTCGACGACCTGCACCAGCGCTACGAGACGGCCTGCGACCCGCGGCTCAACCGCAGCCAGTCGCTGGACCTGGCGTTCCTCGTGGCCGAGATGTACCGCGGGCAGTAGCCGGCAGTCCGCTGACCGCGGACGCCCACGCGAAGGGGCGCGGATCACATCGATCCGCGCCCCTCGACGGTTTTCAGCCACTCGATGGCCGGGTAAGGTTAGGTTAACCTCAGCCGGAACCGAGAAGTGGGGTGAGTCCGCGTGTACGTCTGCTCATGCTTCGGCATCACCGAGGAGCAGGTCAAGCAGCATGCGGACGCCGGCCGCTGCACCCCGCGCCAGATAGCCTCCGCCTGCAAGGCGGGCACCGACTGCGGCTCGTGCGTCCGCCGCATCCAGGCGCTTCTCGGCCGCGGCGAGAGCTGGGCCGGCCGTACCGCGCCCGCCGCCGGGAGCTCCGCGCCGACGCCGGCTCCGTCGCCGTTGGCGCGCCCCGCCGCCCTGCCGGCCGTGTCGCCCGCACCCAGTGCGGTACCGGCCGCGGCGAGCGCCGCCTGAGCGGACGGCTCAGCTGTCCGGCTGCTCGATGACCTGGGCGATGTAGAGCGGCTCCCCGAGCTTCTCGATGAGTTCGAGCTGCGTGTCGAGGTAGTCGATGTGGTGCTCCTCGTCCGCGAGGATGTCCTCGAAGATGTTGGCCGAGGTGATGTCCCCCTTGGCCCGCATGACCTCGATGCCGCGCCGGAGCCGGTCGATCGCCTCCACCTCGACCTGGCGGTCGGCCTGGAACATCTCCGTGACGGTCTGTCCCACCCGCACATGGAAGAGCCGCTGGTAGTTCGGCAGGCCTTCGAGGAAGAGGATGCGGTCCGTCAGCACCTCGGCGTGCTTCATCTCGTCGAACGACTCGTGCCGCGTGTACTTGGCGAGCTTCGTCCAGCCGAAGTTCTCCTGCATCTTGGCGTGCAGGAAGTACTGGTTGATGGCGGTGAGCTCGCCCGTCAGCTGCTCGTTCAGGAACTCGATGACCTCGGGGTCGCCTTGCATGGCAAACCCGTCCTTTCCGGAGTAATCGACACGATGCGGGCATCCTCGCACCGCCGGGCGGGGGTGATCCAGTAAGTCGACACTTACTCCGAAGGCCCGGGCCCGGTTGCCGGTCCCCGGCCCTTCGCTGGTCGGTAGCACTGCGTCCGGTCTGTCACCATGGACGTATGGGTCGGTCCGAACGCCACGAAGGAGCGCTTCCTCCGGGGCAGCGGCTCCAGCGGGGCTGGCCGGTGACCCATTACGGTCCGGTGCCGCGGTTCAAGCCCGACCGGTGGGACTTCCAGGTCTTCGGTGCCACGGCCGACGGCGGCAAGCACGCCTGGAACCACGACGAGTTCTCGGCGCTGCCGTACGCGACGGTCATGGCCGACTTCCACTGCGTCACCAAGTTCAGCATGCTCGGTGTCGAGTGGGGCGGCGTCGCCGCCGCCGAGCTGCTGCGGCTCGCGCCGCCCGCGCCCGAGGTCAGCCATGTGATGGTGTGGGCCGAGTACGGCTTCAGCTCCAACCTGCGGCTGTCCGACTTCGCCGCCGGCACCTCCATATTCGCGACCCACCGCGGCGGCGAACCGCTGACCGCCGAGCACGGCTTCCCGGCCCGGCTGGTCGTGCCCCACCTGTACGCCTGGAAGGGCCCCAAGTGGGTCAGGGGCGTGGAGTACATGACCGCCGACCGCCGCGGCTTCTGGGAGGAGCGGGGTTACCACAACCTCGGCGACCCCTGGGCGGAGCAGCGCTACTCGTACCAGGAGGAGCCCGGCGACGGGCCGGAGCTGTAGCCCCTCGCCCCGGCGCTCAGTGGTACTGGTGGACGACCGCGTGACCCTTGCCGCGGCCCAGCATCCACTTGTTGACGGGCGTGGTGACCAGGAACGCCACCACGAAGGACAGCGCCAGGCTGACCCAGAACAGCGCGTCGGCGAGCGTCGCGTCCATCGCGCCCGGGAAGACCGCGATCGTCGCGTTGTCGGCGAGCTCCATGAAGATGATCGAGACGGTGTCGGCGGCGAGCGCCACCCGCACGGCGGAGCGGAAGTCCACGCCGGCCCGCAGGACCCCGCGCATGGTGAGCGAGTAGCCGAAGACGAAGGCCAGCACGATGGCCAGGATCATGGTCGGCACGTTGTGCCAGCCGAGCGCGGTGCCCACGGCCATGCCGACGACCTCGCCGATGGCGCAGCCGGTCAGGCAGTGCAGCGTCGCACGGACGGCGTCCGGCCAGCCGGCCGGCGCCGCGGGGTGGTGGTGCGCGGTGGAGGTGTGCGGCTCCTGCGGGTGCTCGAGGTGCTGCATGGTGCATCTCCCTCATGTGCGCGTCCGAAGGACGGGAGCTTGGCCGCCCGGTACGACAACATACCCCCGTGGGGTATTCCTGACCATGGCGGTGACAAGTCGGGTCAGACGTCCCGGAGCGCCTGAAGCGTCGCCACGTCCCTGGCCATCCCCGTCTTGTCGGGGCCGTCCGGTGTCTCCACGATCAGGGGGACACCGGCGGCCGCGGGATGGTGGAACAGCTCCGCGAAGGCCGCGGCGCCGATGTGACCGGCGCCGATGTTCTCGTGACGGTCCTTGTGCGCGCCGACGACGTCCTTGGAGTCGTTGGCATGGACCAGCCGCAGCCTGCCCGGGCCGACCGTGGCGACCAGTTCGTCCAGTACGGCCTTCACGCCGCCGGCCGCCGCCAGGTCGTGCCCGGCGGCGAAGACATGGCAGGTGTCCAGGCAGACCCCGAGGCGCGGGTGGTGGTCGAGCGCCTCGAAGTACGGGCCCAGGTCCTCGACCAGCGCGCACAGCGAGAAGCCCTGCCCCGCCGTGGGCTCCAGCAGCAGCCAGGGGTCGTCGTCGTGCGTCAGCTCGTCGAGCAGCGGCCGCATCCGCTCCCGCACCTGCGCCAGAGCGGTCTCCCGCGCGCGTCCGCCGGTCGCGGAGCCGGTGTGCACGACCGTGCCGAGCGCGCCGATGTCCCTGCCCCGGCGCAGCGAGTGCCGGAGGGAGACCACCGAGTGGTCGACGGTGGCGGGGGTGTGCGAACCGAAGTTGATCAGGTAGGGGGCGTGGACGTAGGCCGGGATCCGCTCCGCGGCGCAGCGCTCGCGGAAGAGCTCGTCCTGCCGCGGGTCGCCCGCCGGAGTGGCCCAGCCGCGCGGGTTGGCGACGAAGACCTGCACGGCCTCCGCCCCCAGCCGGGCGGCCGCCGCCAGGCCCGTGGCGGCCAGGCCCCCCGCGACGGGCACGTGGGCGCCGACCGGATTGCGCACGACGGCGGGTGCACGGGACTCGCTCAGCGCACCCACAGCGTGATCGTGCTCCCCTTCGGTGCCTGGCTGCCGGCGGCCGGCGACTGGTTGCTGACCTCGCCGGTGAAGAAGAAGCGGATCACCCGCACGTCGAATCCGGCGGCCTTCAGCTCCTGGCGGGCCGTCTCGACGTCCTTGCCCCCGACGTCCGGGACATCGACCATCTGCTGGCCCTTGGACACGGTCAGGGTGACCGTGTCGCCGGCCGCCAACTGCTGCCCCGCGTCCTTGTTCTGCGCGGCGATCCCGCCCTCGTCCGCCTGGTCGGAGAAGACCCGCTGCGGCGCGACCCGCACCCGCAGCCCGGCCTCCTGCAACTCCTTGCGGGCGTCCTCCAGCGGGGCGCCGACGACGTCGGGCATCTCCACCGGCACACCCTTGCTGACCACGAGCGCCACCGCCGAGTCCGGCTTGCGGGTCGTCTCGCTGCCCGGGTCGGTGGAGATCACCTCGCCCTGGGGGACGTCGTCGCTGAACTCCCGGGTCACCCGGCCCGCCGTCAGGCCGGCGGACGCCAGGTCCTGCCGGGCCCGGGCCAGCGACCTGCCCGTCACATCCGGCACCTTCACCTGCTCCGGCCCCTTGGAGACGGTGAGGGTGACCGTGCCGTCGTCGCGGATCCGCGTGCCCGGGCCGGGATCGGTACCGCTGACCCTGCCCTTCGGCGTGGCCGCGTCGAACGCCTCGACCACCTCGACCTTGAGCCCGGCCGCGCGCAGCTGCTTCTCGGCGTCCGCCCGCGCCAGGTCCAGCACCGCGGGGGTCCTGGTGAACTGGCCGTCGTTGATGTACCAGACGCTCGCGCCGATGCCGGCGACGAGCAGCAGGGCGATCACCACGGCGATCATGCCCGGCCGGGCCCGCAGCCGGGCGCCGTCGGGGGCCGCGTGCCCGGGGCCGGGGACGGGCTGCCGGCGCGTCGGCTCCGGCGGCATCTCCAGCCGCGTGGTGCGGTGCACCACGGACGTCGCCTCCTCCGCCCCGGCCGGCCGCGGCGCCGCCGGGGGCGCGGGCGCGTGCGCCGTGGGCGGTACGGCGTCCAGCTGCGCCGGGCTCAGGGCGGCGCGTGTCGAGTGCAACCGGCCCAGCAGCTCCACGGCGTCCGCGGGACGCAGCGCGGGCTCGCGGGCCGCCGCGCTCGCCACGAGGGCGTCCAGCTGCGCGGCCAGCCCCGGCACGGTGGCCGAGGGCGCGGGGATGTCCTCGTTGAGGTGCTGGTAGATCACCTGCATCGGCGTGCCGCCCGCCCGGGGCTTGCCGCCGGTGAGCATCTCGTAGAGCAGCACCCCGCAGGCGTACACATCGCTGCGCGGGTCGGTCGTGCCGCTCTCGATCTGCTCCGGTGCCATGTAGGACACGGTGCCCAGCACGACGCCGGTGGTCGAGGTCGTCGTGGTGTGCGCGTCCACGGCCCTGACCAGGCCGAAGTCCGCCACCTTCACCCGGCCGTCGTCGCCGATGAGGACGTTCTCCGGCTTCATGTCGCGGTGCACCAGGCCCGCGCGGTGCGCCGCGCCGAGGGCCGCCAGCACGGGCTCCAGGATGTCCAGCGCCGCGCGGGGCGGCAGCGCGCCCCGGTCGCGCAGCAGGTCACGGAGCGTGCAGCCGGCGATGTACTCCATCGCCAGGTACACGTACGTGCCGTCCGTGCCCTGGTCGTAGATCTGCACCACATTGGCGTGGTCCAGCCGCGCCACGGACTTCGCCTCACGGATGAAGCGCTCCACGAAGCCGGGCTCGGCCGCCAGCGCCGGGTGCATCACCTTCAGCGCGAGCACACGGTCCAGACGGGTGTCCAGTGCCCGGTAGACCGTCGCCATCCCGCCGACCGCGATCCGGGCCTCCACCCGGTAGCGGCCGTCGAGCGTGCGCCCGACCAGCGGGTCTTGAAGGGTCATATCCACAAACGTGCAGTTTACGGTGTTCGCTTTACCCGCTTGGGCTAACGCGGCAACGTTGTGTCGCGGTCGTGCGGTACCGACACGAAACCGTGATGCGGTGCGCCGGCCGCCCGCCGGACCACCGCACGACACCTCAGGCGCCGAAGGCCGGCCGCTCCGGGTCGAAGGCCGCGACGCCCTCGGACGGCGAGGAGGCCAGGGCGTGCCGGCGCCGCGGGATGCGCCCCGCGCGGTGCGCGAGGCGGCCGGCCTCCACGGCATGGCGCATGGCGCCGGCCATGAGCACCGGCTCCCGCGCCCGGGTGACCGCGGAGGCGAGCATCACGGCGGCGCAGCCCAGCTCCATCGCGAAGGCCGCGTCGGAGGCCGTGCCCGCCCCGGCGTCCAGGATCACCGGCACGGAGGCGCGCTCCACGATCAGCTCGAAGTTGTGCGGGTTGCGGATGCCGAGCCCGGAGCCGATGGGCGATCCCAGCGGCATGACCGCGGCGCAGCCGAGGTCCTCCAGCCGACGGGCCAGCACCGGGTCGTCGTTGGTGTACGGCAGCACCGTGAAGCCGTCGTCGACCAGGACCTCGGCCGCGTCCAGGAGCTCGACCGGGTCGGGCAGCAGGGTGTGCTCGTCCGCGATCACCTCCAGCTTCACCCAGTCCGTGCCCAGTGCCTCCCGGGCCAGCCGGGCGGTGAGGACGGCCTCGCCCGCCGTCCGGCAGCCCGCGGTGTTGGGCAGGACGCGGACGCCGTGGCGGGACAGCACCGACAGCACGGAGCCCTTGACCGTGGGATCGAGCCGCCGCATGGCGACCGTGGTGAGCTCGGTTCCGGAGGCGAGCAGCGCCTGCTCCAGCACCTCCAGGCTCGGCGCGCCGCCGGTCCCCATGATCAGACGGGAGCCGAACGCCGTGCCGGCGATGGTCAGCGGGTCGTCGGCCATGCGGGTCAGCCTCCCTGCACCGCGGTCAGGACCTCGACGCGGTCGCCGTCGGTCAGCGCGGTGGCGGGCCACTGCCCGCGGGGCACCACGGTCTCGTTGAGCGCGGCGGCGACACCGGAGGAGGCGGTGGTCAGCCCGGCGACCAGCCGGTCGAGAGTGAGGCCAGGGGCCACCTGGCGCGGCTCGCCGTTGACGGAGACGGTCATCGCGTTCATGCGTACTGCTCCTGAGGGGTGAAACGGCCGGGGGAGAAGGGACGGGCCACCTCGGGCAGCTCTCCGCCGGTCAGCACCTCGGCCATCACGTCGCCGGTCAGCGGGGTGAGCAGCACGCCGTTGCGGTGGTGGCCGGTGGCCATGAGCAGGCCCTCCAGCGCGCTGCGGCCCAGCAGCGGGGCGTTGTCCGGGGAGCCGGGGCGCAGCCCCGCGACCGTTTCCACCAGCGGTAGTTCGGTGATGCCCGGCACCAGCTCGTGGGCGTCGCGCAGCAGCTCGTACACGCCGCCGGCCGTGACGGTGGTGTCCCAGCCCATCTCCTCGCTGGTGGCACCGACGACCAGCTCGCCGTTCTCGCGCGGCACCAGGTAGACATGCGCGCCGCGCACCACGGCGCGCACCGTGCGGGACAGGAAGGGCGCGTACGCCGCGGGCACCCGCAGCCGCAGGACCTGGCCCTTCACCGGGCGTACCGGCGGCAGAAGGCGCTCCGGCAGCCCGCCGAGCCGGCCGCTGCGGCTCCCGGCGGCCAGCACGGTCTGCCCCGCGGCCAGCACGCTGCCGTCGTCGAGCACGACCCCGCGCGCCCGGTCGCCGGCCACGTCCACCGCGGCCACCGCCGTGCGGCGGAAGGCCACCCCGGACAGCTCGCAGGCCCGCAGCAGCGCCGCCACCAGGCGTCGCGGGTCGACCTGGTGGTCGCCGTCGACGCGCAGGCCGCCGCGGACGCCGGGCGCGAGCATCGGTTCCAGGCGGCGGCACTCGCGTCCGCTCAGCCACTCTGCCCGCAGCCCCAAGGAGGTCTGGAACGCGTGCAGTTCGCGCAGCTCGGCGCGGTCGTCGGCGTCCAGGGCCACGGCGAGGGTGCCGCAGGTCCGGTAGCCGAGGTCCAGGCCCGTGGTCTCCTCCAGCTCGGCCGTGAACGCCGGATAGCGGCGGATCGCGGCGAGGTTGAGGTCGAGCAGGGCCCGCTCGCCGTACTGCAGCTCGGTGACGGGGGCCAGCATCCCGGCGGCCACCAGGGCCGCGCCGCCGCCCGGATCGGGGTCTGCGACCACCGTGCGCAGCCCGCGTTGGGCCGCCCGCCAGGCGGTGACCAGGCCGATGATCCCGCCACCGATGACGACGGTGTCGGGCACGTCATGACGGTGCATCGGTGTACCGCTCCTCCCTTCGCCGGCATGACCCGGATCAGGTTCGTACGGTCGGCGGCCGGCCAGCCGCCCTCTCAGCCCGGTGCGCCGGGCTCCCGCGAGTGCTTCGACCGCCACTTTAGTACGCACGACTGACGGCGAGTAGGGCGCCGGTACCGGACCGCGCGCCGCGCGGCGTTACGGTGATCAGCGTGACCAGCAGCAGCGAGCAGCGAGTCGTCGTCGTCGGGGCCGGGATGGCCGGGGTGCAGACCGCCGTGTCCCTGCGCGAGCAGGGCTGGGGCGGCACGATCACGCTGCTCGGCGCGGAGCGCCATCCGCCGTACGACCGGCCCCCGCTGTCCAAAGGCGTCCTCTTCGGCGCCGACGAGGGCCCGGGCGCGCTGCTGGACGTGGACTTCGGCGGCATCGGCGTCCAGCTGCTGCTCGGCCGGCACGCGAGCGCGCTGCGCCCGGACGAGCGCCGAGTGCTCACCGACGCGGGACCGGTGGAGTACGACAAGCTCGTCGTGGCCAGCGGCGCCGAGCCGCTGACGCTGCCCGGCAGCGAGGGCGTGCCCGGCGTGCACGTGCTGCGCACCCTGGACGACGCCGCCCGGCTGCGGCCCGTCCTGGAGGCGCGGAACTCCGTGGTCGTGGTCGGCGCGGGCTGGATCGGCGCCGAGTTCGCCACCGCCGCCCGGCACGCGGGCTGCGCCGTGACCGTCGTCGAGGCCGCCGACCGCCCGCTCGCGGGCGTGCTGCCCGAGCGGATCGCCGACCGGATGCGCGGCTGGTACGCGGAGGCCGACGTCGAACTGCGCACGGGCGCCGCCGTCGCCGCGGTCGAGCCGGGCGTCGTGCGGCTCGCCGACGGCAGCGTGATCGACGCGGAGGCCGTCGTCGTCGGCATCGGCGCCCGGCCGGCGACGGGCTGGCTGGCCGGCTCCGGGGTCGACCTCGGCCCGGACCGGTCGGTCCTGGCCGACGACCGGCTGCGCACCTCCGTGCCCGACGTGTACGCCGTCGGCGACTGCGCCTCCTTCCCCTCCGCCCGGTACGGGCAGCGGCTGCTCATCCACCACTGGGACAACGCGGTCCAGGGGCCCCGCACAGCGGCCGCCAACATCCTGGGCGGCGACGAGGTCTACGACCCCGTCCCGTACTTCTGGTCCGAGCAGTTCGGCCGCTTCGTCCAGTACGCGGGGCACCACGTCGACTCCGACGAGATGCTGCTGCGGGGCGACCCGGACGGCCTCGCCTGGTCCGTGCTGTGGCTGCGCGACGGGGTGCTGGTCGCCCTGTTCGCGGTGGGCCGTCCGCGCGACCTCGCCCAGGCCCGCAAGCTCATCGCCCGGGAGGCCCGTGTCGACCGGGCCCTGGTGGCCGACCCTGCCGTGCAGCTCCGGGCCGCCGTCGTCTGACGGCCGCGGGGCCGGGCGGCCGGCCCCGCGGAACGCCCCGCATGCCCCTGGTGGACGCCACGAGTACCGCGGTAGGGGTCCGGGATGGCACGCTTGTCCTGTGACCGAGATCGACGCAAAGATTGATGCCCTCGTACCCTCCTGGCTCAACGTCCCCGAGATCGCCGAGCAACTCGACGTGGAGGTGACCCGGGTCCGCCAGCTGATCAAGGAAGGGCAGCTCATCGCGGTGCGCCGCGGAGAGAACAGGGTGCTGATGGTCCCCGCCGACTTCATCGGCGACGGGAAGATCGTGAAGGGCCTCGCCGGCACGCTCAACCTGCTCAAGGACGACGGGTTCAGCGACGAGGAAGCCCTGGAGTGGCTGTTCACCCCGGACGAGAGCCTGCCCGGCACCCCGGTGCAGGCCCTGTGCGAGAACCGCGGGACCGAGGTGAAGCGCCGGGCCCAGGCGCTGGCCGTCTGAGCCGTCCGACCAGCGCACTCACCGCGCTCACCGCACTCAACCGTTTCACCGCTCGTACGGCACGTACCGCACCCGAGGGGGACCCACCGCATGAGCATCCGCGCGCGGCTCGACGACGCCCGGCTCTACCTGTGCACCGACGCCCGCCGGCGCCAGGGCGGCATCGCCGAGTTCGCGGCCTTCGCGGACGCCGTGCTGGCCTCCGGGGTGGACATCGTGCAGCTGCGCGACAAGGGCATCGAGGCCCGCGAGGAGCTGGAGTACCTCGCGGTCCTCGGTGACGCGTGCCGGCGGCACGGCGCGCTCCTCGCGGTGAACGACCGCGCGGACGTGGCGCACGCGGCCGGGGCCGACGTGCTGCACCTCGGGCAGGGCGACCTGCCGGTGCCGGCCGCGCGGGCGATCCTCGGTTCCGGCGCGGACTCCCCGGTCGTCGGACGGTCGTGCCACTCCGAGTCCGAGGCGGCCGCGGCCGCCGTGGAGCCCGGTGCGGACTACTTCTGCACCGGGCCGGTGTGGCCGACCCCCACCAAGCCGGGCCGTCCCGCGCCGGGGCTCGGCCTCGTCCGGTACGCGGCGGGGCTCGGCACGGACCGGCCGTGGTTCGCGATCGGCGGCATCGACCTGGACAACGCCGAGCAGGTGCTGGACGCCGGTGCCCGGCGGATCGTCGTCGTACGGGCCGTCACCGAGGCCGAGGACCCCGGCGCGGCCGCCGCGGAGCTCGCCAAGCGGGTCCGCTCCTACACCGTCTGACCGCGCGCGGAGCGGTGCCCCGGACAGCGGAGGTCCCGTCGGCCGGGCCCGGCGTGTCCAGGGAGTGAGCATTTCACCGCGTCCTGTTGGGGCCCTCCGGCCCCCGCGGCTAGCCTGAGGCGCATGGCCCTCGGAACCCCTTCCACCAGGACCGATCACGCGGTCACCATTCGTGAGCTGCTGGCCTCAGGGCAGCGCTCGTACTCCTTCGAGTTCATGGCGCCGAGGACCGAGAAGGGCGAGCGGACGCTGTGGGACGCCATCCGCCGCATCGAGGCGGTGGGTCCCACCTTCGTCTCCGTCACGTACGGCGCGGGCGGCACCTCGCGGTCCGGCACCGTCCGGGCGACCGAGCGCATCGCCTCCGACACCACCCTCACGCCCGTGGCGCATCTGACCGCGGTCGACCACTCCGTCGCGGAGCTGCGCAACATCATCGGCCAGTACGCCGACGCCGGGATCCGCAACATGCTCGCGCTGCGCGGCGACCCGCCCGGCGACCCGCTGGGGGAGTGGCAGCGGCACCCCGAGGGAGTGGACTACGCCTACGAACTCGTCCGGCTCATCAAGGAGTCGGGCGACTTCTGCGTCGGCGTCGCGGCCTTCACGGAGATGCACCCGCGCTCGACGGACTGGGAGAGTGATACGCGTCACTTCATCGCGAAGTGCCGTGCGGGCGCCGACTACGCCATCACCCAGATGTTCTTCGACGCCGAGGACTACCTGCGGCTGCGTGACCGGGTCGGGAAGGGCGGTTGCGAGACGCCCATCATTCCGGAGATCATGCCGGTCACGAACGTGCGGCAGATCGAGCGCTTCGCCCAGCTCGGCAACGCGCCTTTCCCGCCGGAGCTCGCGGACCGTATCCTCGCGGTCAAGGACGATCCGGCCGCGGTGCGGGCGATCGGGGTCGAGTACGCGACGGAGATGTGCCGGCGGCTGATGGCCGAGGACATTCCCGGGCTGCACTTCATTACCCTTAATCACTCCACGGCGTCGTTGGAAATCTACGAGAATCTGGGACTGCACCAGAGGTCGTGAGGGCGGAGCCGCCGCCCCGGTGGGCCGACGACGGTGAACGGTGAGGAAGTGCTCTCATGGCCTACACAGTGCTCTACATCGCCTTCGGCGTGGTCGCGCTGTGGCTGCTCGGCGAAGTGCTGCTCCAGTACAAGGCCCGGCTCAGGTGGCGGCTGCTCGCCTTCGCGGGATTCATGGGCGTCGTCCTCGGCGTCTACCTGCCGTCCGTCGTCGTGATCGTGCTGGGCGCGCTCGCCTTCGGCACCGGTCAGACCTTCGTGACGCTCTCCTATCGGCGGGGCTTCGTCGAGGGCTGGGCCCTCAACGCCCCCAAGGACGACGACCTCGGCGACGGCGACTCCGACGACGACCCGGCCGAGCCCGCGCCCGCTTCCCGGCGGGCCGGCGGACGCCGCGGCCGGGGCGCGCGCGGCGAGGCCGCCGAGGGCTACGACGGTTACGGTGCCGAGTCCGTGACGCAGGGTCCGGCCGAGGAGCAGGGCGCGGGCGTGCCGGAGGGCGCGGGCGTCGGGCAGTCGTACGACGCCTACGCCGGCCCCCAGGGCGCCGGCCAGGTGCCGGCGGCGCACGGCATGGACTCCACGCAGGTCTACCAGCCCATGCCCATGCACGAGGACAGCGGTGAGTACCCGATGTTCGACGGGCAGCAGCCCGGCTACACCCCTGACCCGTACACCAGCGGCGGCTACGAGGGATACGGCACCACGGGCTACGGCGACTGGAACAACGGGGCGCAGCAGCAGCCCGCCGCGGCCTCGTACGACGCCTACGGCCAGCCGCAGCAGACCGGCGGCTGGGAGACCCAGCAGGCGTACGGCAACTACGGCGGCTACCAGGACCCCTACCAGCAGGGACAGCAGGGGCAGCAGGGCGCCGGAGCCCCGCAGCAGCAGGGGTACGGCTACGACACGCCCGCGGGCGGTGTCTGGGTGCCGCAGCAGGGCGGCGAGCAGCCGTACATCCCGCAGCAGCAGAACACCTACGACCAGCAGCAGCAACAACAGCAGCAGCAGCCGCACGAGCAGCAGCAGGGCCAGGGTCAGGGTCAGTACGACCCGTACGACCCCTACCGCTACAACTAGCGGCTGCCGCCGGGGCCGCCCATGATCAGGTCGGCGGTGACGGCTCCGGACATGCCGGTGTGGGCGAGCCCGCCACCGGGGTGGGACCAGCCTCCGACGAGGTGGAGGCCGGGGACCGGGGTGCGGTTCCCCGGGTGGAGGTGCGCCCCGTCGGCGCCGGCCAGGGCCGGGCGGGGGAGCCGGCCGCCCGGGAGCCCCGTTTCGCGCTCGGTGTGGGCCGGGGTGTGCACCGTGCGCCACAGCAGCCGGTCCGCGAGGTCCGGCAGGGCGGCGGAGGCCGCCGCCAGCACTGCGTCCGCGTACCGGTCCGCGACGCCGGGGGCGTCCCAGTCCAGCCCGTGGGCGCCCTGCGGCGGCACGGTCGCGCTGACGGTGACCGCCTCCGACCGGTCGTCAGGGCGCAGGGTGTCGTCGTCGGGCCGCAGCACCGTGACGGTCATCCGCTCGTACAGCTCACCGCCGGCCAGGGCCGCCGCCTCCGCCGCCTGGTCCGGGGCGTGGACGACCGTGCGGTGCGGGGTCCCGGCGGGCCGGGCGCCGCGCAGCGCGAGGCACACCGTGAGCCGGCCGGGGCCCGCGCCGTCCAGGCCGTGCGGTGCGGGGCTCCCGGCGTCTGGCAGCAGTGCGGACAGCACCAGGGGCGCGACGCCCGCGACGACCTGATCGGCCTCCACCTTTGTGCCGTCGGCGAGTTCGAGCCCCGCCGCGCGGCCGTCCTTCTCCACGACCGCCGTCACCTCCGCGCCGAAGTGGAACTCCACCCGCCGCTCCAGGCACCGCTGGTGCACGGCGTCCGCCAGCGCGCGCATGCCGCCGCGCACGTACCAGGAGCCGAAGGTCTGCTCGATGTACGGCAGAACGGCGGCGCTCGCGGGGGCGGTCCGCGGGTCGAAGCCGTGGGCGAGGGCGTAGGAGCCGAGCAGACCGGCGAGCCGCGGGTCGCGCAGCTCGCGTGCGGCGGTCTCGGCCAGCGTCGGCGCGCCCCGCCGGAACAGGCCGCGGCGGACCGGCGCCGCCGGGTACGGGTCGCGGCCGAGGACGGCCGGGTCGGCGGCGAGCGCGTCCTCCAGCAGGGGCCGACGGGTGGCGTCCCACACGTCGCGGGCGCGCACCAGCAGGTCGCTCCAGCGCTCGCCCGAGCCCTGCCCCAAGGCGGCGTCCAGCGCGGCCACCACACCGCCGCGCGACGCGTTGGGCAGCACCACGTCCGTGCGGTCCGCGAACAGATGACGGCCGGAGGGGTCCACCTGGGACAGCGCGACGCTCTGCTCCAGGCTCTTCTTGCCGGTCTTGAGGAACAGGTCGCGGTAGACCGCGGGGAGATGCAGCAGGCCGGGCCCGGTGTCGAACCCGAAGCCGTCGCGCTCGAACCGGCGGACGGCACCGCCGTACGTGTCCGCGCGCTCGTACACCGCCACCCGGTGCCCGCCCGTGGCGAGCCGGGCGGCGGCCGCCATGGCGCCCATACCCGCGCCGATCACCGCAATCCGTGCCATGCCGAGGACCCTATCCCCACCCGCTGACAGTCCCGGGGCCGGACCGGCGCTGACGGCGGCGTTCCCGCCAGCGCCGCCAGTAGCGGCGGATCCGGGACATCACGAAGAACACCGTGACGGTGCCGAGCGCGAGCAGCGTCGCCGCGACGACCGCCGCCGCGACCGGGTGGAACAGCGCGAGCACGATGACCCCGGAGACGCCGATGTCCTCGGCGAGACTGACCACGATGTTGCTCGCGGGCTCGGGCGAGGTGTTGACCCCCATGCGCAGTCCGGCCTTCACCAGATGGCTGGCCAGTGCCGTCGTGCCGCCGACCGCCCCGGCCGCCAGCTCCGGCAGTGAGCCGTCGTGACCCGCCAGCAGGGCGGCCACGACGGCGCCCGCGACGGGCCGGATCGCGGTGTGCACGGCGTCCCACGCCGTGTCGACATAAGGGATCTTGTCCGCCACCGCCTCGCACAGGAAGAGCACGCCCGCCACGATCAGCACGTCCGGGCGCTCCAGTGCGGCGGGCACCTCGTCGCTGATCCCGGTGGCGCCCATCAGGCCGAGCAGGAAGACCACGGCGTAGGCGTTGATCCCGCTCGCCCAGCCGCTGGTGAATACGAGCGGAAGAACCGACATGGGCGCTGATGCTAGCGAAGCCGCGCCCGGGGCTTTGAGCGGTACCGCCCAGTACTGAGTATCCGTACCTAGACGCGCACTTGAGTACGCGCGCGGATGAGCGCGACCCCGCCGGGACGCCAAGGTGGTGTCAACGGACGGGCGAGGCGCCGGAACCGCCGGCACGGGGCGGCGGAACGACGCGGCGCCCGGACGTGCACGGGGGCACCACGGGGGAGCGTCGCCCCGGCACGACCCGACGGGGGATCGGGTCGCACCGGGGCGGCGCGCTCTCGTTTTCCGCTTCTAGGTGCGTGCCTGGCCCGCGACCCGGCCCTGCAACAGCCGGGACAGGGCGGCGTGCACGTCGTCGATCGACCGCTCCGGCTGGAACGACAGCCAGTCCAGCGCCGCCACCAGCACCATCCCGAACAGGGCGGCCGCCGTCAGCGGCACGTCGATCTCGTCGCTCAACTCGCCCGCCTCCACGGCAGCCTGCAGCGTGCGCTCCACGACGGCCACCGCCTCCTTGCGCAGCACCATGAGGGTGTCCTGCCACGCCCGGTTGGTGCGCCACAACTCGGCCACGTACAGCTGCGTGAACGACGGGTACTCCGCGATGAAGGCCAGGCCCGCGCGGATCATCGCGTCGATCGCGTCCACATGGGTGCCGCCGCGGGCGGTCACGGCGTCGCCCGCCTCCCGCAGCGAGGTGGTGAGCAGGCCGACGCCGTGCCGCAGCAGCTCCTCGAAGAGCTCGTTCTTGCTGGTGAAGTTGTAGTAGACCGTGCCCTTGGCCACGCCGGCGCGCTCGGCGATCTCGTCCACCGTGGTGGCGGAGAAGCCCTGCTCGGCGATGAGGGTGACCGCGGCCTGGAAGAGCTTCTGCCGGGTGGCCTGCCGTCGTGCACTGTTCATGACGTCGATTGTCTCCGGCCGCGCCGCACAGGCGTCACAGGGACAGCTCCGGGTGCAACCGCGCCGGCGTCCAGACCTGCTTGCGGCGCGCCGACCACGCGGTGAGCGCCAGCGCGCCCGCCGTGAAGACCGCCAGCACCAGGCAGGCCCGCCACACCGGCCACAGGCCGCCGCCCGTGATGAGGTGCCGCAGTCCCTCGACGACGTAGCTCATCGGCAGGAACGGGTGGACGGCGTTGAAGAAGCCCGGGCTGGTCTGCACGGGGTAGGTGCCCCCGGCCGAGGTCAGCTGGAGCATGAGCAGCGCCAGCACCAGGACGCGGCCCGCCGGGCCGAAGCGGGCGTTGAGCCACTGGACGATCGCGCCGAAGCAGGCGGTCACCAGCGCCAGGAAGCCGATCGTGCCCCCGGCGCGGGCCATCTGGAGACCGATGGCCCAGTGCAGCACGGCCATGAGCGCGAGCGCCTGCAGGACGCCGATGGCGACGACCGGCAGCCAGCCCGCCACCGCGATGCGCCACGCGGGGGCGCCCGCCGCCAGGGCGCGCTTGCTCAGCGGCTGCAGCAGCATGTAGGCGACCATGGCGCCCACCCAGAGCGAGAGCGGGATGAAGTAGGGGGCGAAGCCGGTGCCGTAGTTGGGCGCCTTGTGCAGCGCGCCCGACGCCAGCCGTACCGGGTCGGCCATCACCTCGGTGCGGTCGTCGCGGTCCTTGGTGCCGTAGTCGGGGATCTGCGCGGCGCCGTCGTGGAGGCCGTCGGCGAGCTCCGCGCTGCCGTCGGTCAGCCGGGTCAGGCCGCCGGTCAGCCGGTTGCTGCCGTCCGACAGCCGGTACATGCCGCGGGCCAGGCCGTTCGCGCCGGAGGACAGGTCCGTCAGTCCGCTGTCGAGGGTGCCGGCGCCCGACGAGGCGGTGTGCAGACCGTTGGAGACCTTCCTGGCCCCGTCGTTGAGCTCGTTCACGCTGTCGACGGCGCTCTGCAGCCTGCCGGCGAGGTGCGGGTCGGACAGGTCCGTCGCGACCGAGTGCAGCGTGCCCAGGTCGCCGCGGAGATCGTCCAGTTGCTCGCCGTGGCTGCGCACATAGGTGTCGAGCCGGCCGGCGACCCCCACCACCTCGTCCGCGGCGTGCCCGGCCTTGTCGAGGGCCCGGCACTCGGGGGTGACCGCGCCGAGCGGGCACTGCTGCGCGTAGGCGCTGTGCACCTGGGCGGCGGCGACCCTGGCGTCGGTGACGGCGCGCTGCGCCTGCCCCGGCAGATCACCGAGACCGTCCTGCGCGGCCCTGGATCCCTGCGCGACCAGTCGCGCCACCGCGTTGATCTCCTTGACGTGCTTCTTGACGAAGGCGAGTTCGTCGGACGCGCCGTTCACCTTGTCGGCCAGCGTCCGGGTACCCGCCGCGACGCGGCCGGCGCCGGTGTCCAGCGTGTCCAGCCCGGTGGCCAGGGCGTGGCTGCCCTTCTTCGCGTCGCGCAGACCGTTCGCCAGCCGCCGCGCGCCGTCCTCGGCGCTGTTGATGCCGTCACCGAGTTCCTCGGAGCCCGTGCGCGCCGTTCCGGCTCCCTTGGTGACGTCGTCCGCGCCGTCGGCGGCCTTCACCGTTCGGTCGTGGAGGTCGGAGAAGGAGACGAAGATCTTGTCGTAGAAGCCGCGCGACGCCTTGGTGGAGGCGGCCGAGCGCACCTCGGAGAACACCGTGCGGGAGATCTGGCCGACGATGTAGTTGTTGGCGTCGTTCGTGCGCACCTGGAGGGCGCCGGTCTCGGGCCGCCGGCCCGCGCTGGAGCCGATCCGGGCGCTGAAGTCGGACGGGATGGTCAGCGACAGGTAGTAGGTGCCGTCCTCGACGCCTTGGGCGGCCTCGGCGGCGGTGGTCTCGTGCCAGTCGAAGGTGTCGCTGCGGCGCAGCCCGTCGACGATGGAGTCGCCCGCGGCGAGCCGGTCGCCGTCCACGGTGGCGCCCTGGTCGGCGTTCACCAGGGCGACCGGGATCTTGTCCAGGCGCCCGTACGGGTCCCAGAACGACCACAGGTACAAGGCGCCGTAGAGCAGCGGCAGGAGCAGCAGCGACACCATCGCCGCGCGGGGCAACCGCCCCCTGCCGAACCTCCTCAGCTCAAGCGCTGCAAGCCTCGGCGTGCGCATCCGCCGCCCCCTCCTCGCTCGTGGTGCCGGCGCTCCCGCCGGTCGCGGTGTCGGACTCGGTCCCGGTTCCGGTCGTGGCCACGGGCGGGTGCGTGCGGACCACGACGACGTCCTCGGGCGCCTGTGTGCAGACCGCCAGCACAGTGGTGCCGCCGGCGGCGATCCCGCGCAGCATCGCCCAGGCCAGGTCGCGTTCGGCCGGGCCCAGCTTGTGGTCGGCGTCGTCGACGGCCAGGACCTGGGGACGGCCGAGCAGGGCGAGCGCGACGCCCAGGCGCAGGGCCTCCAACCGTTCCAGGTCGCGGGCGGCGGTGCGCTCGGCCTTGGGCAGCGTGGCCGGGTCCAGCCCCGCCGCCTCCAGTGCCTCCGTGACACGGAGCCGTCCTGCCGCCGCCCGCTCGGCGCGCGGTCGCACCAGTTGGCGCAGCGAGCCGCCGAACCGCTGCTGCAGCAGCACCCGTTCGCGCAGGTGCTCGCCCACGCTGAGCGCGGGGTCGAGTTCGGAGACCCCGTCGACCGGGCCGAGCGCGGCGACCTGCCGTACGGCGGCGAGCTGCCGGGGCAGCCGGAGCCCGGCCACCTCGGCGTGTCCCTCGCCGGCCCGCATGCGCCCGGTGAGCGCGAGCAGAAGACACGTGCGGCCGGACCCCGAAGCCCCTTCGACGGCGATCAGACTGCCCGTCGGCGCCGTGAAGGTGACGTCATGGAACACCCACCCCCGCGGCCCCTTGAGCCCGAACCCTTCCGCGGTGATCACTCGCCCGCCCCCGTCCCCTTCTCCGTGTAATTGAACTGACCAGTCAGTGCAAAAACTGTAGCGCACTCCGTCGTTCCCCATCGAATGAGCAGGTCAGGGCGATTGTCAGAGGTGTGCTTCACGATGAGTTGCGAAGGCCAGGAACTGTCGGACACGTCATACGAAGACAGGAGGTACGTGATGACCGCGCCAGCTCGCAGGACCGCCGCCGGCGGCGGTGCCACCGACGTCCATCCCGTGCTGCGCAGGGCGGGCGCGCCCGCGGCCGCGCTCGATCTGCTCGCCCAGGCCGCGCGGGGGCTGCAGGAGGCCGCCGTGCTGGAGACCGCCAACGACCGCTACGCCACCGCCCACTTGGCAGCGCTGCGCACCGCGGCCGCCGTGCTCGCCGTGCGCGGCCGCCCGGAACCGACGAAGCGGCGCCGGCAGCGCATCCGCAGCGCGTGGGAGGTGCTGCCCGAGGTCGCGCCCGAACTGGCCGAGTGGAGCGCCCTGTTCGAGGCGGGCGCGCGACGCCGGGCCCTGGCCGAGGCCGGGATACAGGGCGCCGCCACCCGGCGGGACGCCGACGACCTGGTCCGGGCCGCCGGGATGTTCCTGCGGCTCGTGGAGCGCATGCTCACGCTCCAGCCCGCCCTGCCGCGGCAGCAGGTGGACCGCCCGGCTTGATCGGGAGGCTTCGCGCGGCCCACTAGAGTGGGTGCCAGGCCGGGCCGACCGGTCCCGAGCCCCGACCGCCCGCGAGGAGCCGTCCGCATGTCCCGTCCAGGAGGGGCCGAACCGCTGCGTCCCCGCGCAGCCCTGCGTACTGCCGTGGTCTGGGAGGTCCTGCGCGAGGCGCTGGACCGGCAGGCCAAGGCCGCCGGCCGGGACGTCCTCGACGTGCTCGACACAGGCGGGGGCACCGGCAACTTCGCGGTGCCGGTGGCCAGTCTGGGCCACCGCGTCACGGTCGTCGACCCCAGCCCCGACGCGCTCTTCGCCCTGGAGCGGCGCGCCGCCGAGGCCGGCGTGACCGAACGTGTCCACGGCGTCCAGGGCGACGCCCACGGACTCCTGGACGTCGTGCCCGCCGGCAGCCAGGACGTGGTGCTCTGTCACGGTGTGCTGGAGTACGTGGACGATCCCGCCGAGGGCATCCGCAACGCCGTCGGCAGCCTGCGTCCCTCCGGGACCCTGAGCCTGCTCGCCGCCGGCCGTCACGGGGCCGTGCTCGCGCGCGCCATCGCCGGTCACTTCACCGAGGCCCGGCACACCCTCGACGACGCCGACGGCCGTTGGGGCGAGGGCGATCCGGTGCCGCGCCGCTTCACCGCGGAGGAACTGACCGGCCTGGTCGCCGACGCGGGCCTGCGGGTCGGCGCGGTGCACGGCGTGCGGGTCTTCGCCGATCTGGTCCCCGGCGTCCTGGTGGACACCGAACCGGGCGCCCTGGAGGCACTCCTGCGACTGGAACTCGCCGCCGCGGAGCAACCCGCGTTTCACGCGGTGGCCACCCAACTGCACGTGCTGGCCGAGCGCGGCTGACACCGTCCCCCGGGCCGGGGCGCCTTACACCTTCCGGTCACCCAGCGGGAGGAGTCCGTCACACGCCCCCCGAGAAGGGGTTCCGGGCCGTATGCTGGCATGACGTGGCGTTCGACGGGGAAAACCTCCCCCGTCGGATTGGCGCAGTGGGGCGGGTTTCACGGGGGCGATTCCCTGCCTATCCTGGAAGGGTCGTAACGGTCGCTCCCCCGCGACCGACGAGTAGGAGGACTCCGTGCCGCTCTCGGAGCACGAGCAGCGCATGCTCGAGCAGATGGAGCGAGCGCTGTACGCCGAAGATCCCAAGTTCGCGTCGGCGCTTGAGGGAAGCGGGCTGCGCACCTACACCAGGCGGCGGGTCTACCTGGCTGTGGCGGGCTTCCTGGTAGGCATCGGGCTGCTGATGGCCGGCATGATCGCCCAGCAGCCGTGGATCAGTGTCGTGGGCTTCCTGGTCATGCTCGGCTGTGCCGTCCTCGCCGTCACCGGCTGGCGTCGCGCTGCGCGACCGGGCTCCACCGCGGCCCCTGCAGGACACTCCCATCCGGGCAACCCGGGCCGTGCACGTCGTCAGTCGCGCCGCGGCATGATGGACCGCATCGAGGAGCGGTGGCAGCGCCGCCGCGACGAACAGGGTCAGTGAGCCACGACCCACCGACCTCCACCGTCTTCGCCCATGGGGGCGGGATCCCGACCGGGACCCCGCCCCCATTCGCGTCCCCCGCGGGGCCTGCTGCCCGAGAGGCGGCAGCGTCCCCCTGGAGCCGCCCCCGCGCGTGTCGCGTGGTGCCCCCTCCCCGGTCGCGGCGTGGCCGGGCACGGTAAAGGGGCGGCCTCCCTGCCGGGGATGCCGCCCCTCCGCCGTCCGTGGGCCCCGCTCAGGGGGTGTCGCGCCGCAGCGGCCTGCGCAGCGCGTCACCGACGTCGCGGAGACGCTCGGAGGCGCGGACCCTCCGGTCGGACCAGGCCTCGCTCAGCCGCCACACGACCCTGACCGCCGAACGCGGCAGCATCAGCGCCCGCAACCGGGTGAGACGGTCGGCGGAGTGCCGCAGGCCGTCCATCACCAGGTGCACGTCGGCGGCGCTCCCCATGGCCGCGACCGGCCGCGGTGAGAACAGGGCCTGCTCCACGGCGCCGGCGAGCCGCCTGGCCGCCTCCTCCGCGGGGCCCTCCAGCCCGCCGACCCTGACCAGCCGGGCCACCACCGCGCGCGGTGTCTCCGAGTCGTCGGGTTGCAGTCCGTAGTCCCAGGCGGTATCGGTGAGCTCCTGCCAGGCCGCCAGCGTGCGCGCGCCCTCAGGGGCGCCCGGATCGGACGGGTCCCGTCCGGTCAGCCGCAGCCAGGCGGCGACGGCCGCCGGGTCGCTCCCGCCGGTCAGCCGGCGCACCCGCAGCCGGTGCCGCCACAGCAGCGGCGCGAAGGGCAGGAGGACCAGCAGCGCGAGCAGGATCCCGGACCCGAACCACACGTTGGCCAGCACGTCCCGCACGCTCTGCCAGAAGCCTCCGTCCGGCGGGGTGCTGTCGGCGGAGCCGGCCAGCGGGTCGCAGTCGCCGAGCTGGATGTCCTTGGCCTGGCAGCTCGGCGAGGCGGTCGGTCCGGTGCTCGGGGCGGTGGTCGCGTTCTGCTGGGGGGTGTCCGGGGTGGCGCCGGCCGGATCCGCGGCCGAGGTCTCCACGGTGTAGTCCGGGGTGGTGCCCCGGGTAGGAGTGGGCTCGAAGCGGGTCCACCCGACGCCCTCGAAGTACAGCTCGGGCCAGGCGTGCGCGTCCTTCAGCCCCACCGAGTACGTGCCGTCCGACTGCGGCGTGCCCGGGGTGAAGCCCACGGCCACCCGGGCCGGGATGCCGAGCGTGCGGGACATCGCCGCCATGGTGAAGGCGAAGTGGATGCAGAAGCCTTCCTTGTTCTGCAGGAAGCGCGTGATCGCCTGGACGCCCGTGCCCGACCGCACCGACGTGTCGTACGTGAAGGCGCCCGAGGTGAACCAGCGCTGCAGCGCCACGGCCCGCTCGTAGTCGTTGGTGGCGTTCTTGGTGATCTCCAGCGCGGTGCGGTTGACCTCGTCCGGCAGCGAGTCCGGGACCTTGGTGTACTCCTCGCGCAACGTGGCCGGTGCCGGCGGGGCGTCGGCCAACTGCTGGGCCGTCGGCTGCAGCCGCAGGCTGGTGACCTCGTAGCTGGCACCGGAGGTGTTCTGCCCGCGGTCGCCGATGATGGTGCGGCCCTCGGGCTCGTACCGCCAGCGGCCGTCGACGTGCACCTTCTGCGCCGGGTACGGCATCGGCAGCCACATCTGCACATAGCCGCGGTCGGCCACGACCGAGGTCTCGGTCAGCGAGGTCGCGATCTGCGGACCGAGCCCCTGGGGGACCGGCAGCACCTTGGGGACGTCGGTGAGGGCGCGCTGCGAGGGCTCCCACTTGTCGCCGGTGAACTGGTCGAGGGAGACGATCCGCAGGTACATGTCCGCGGTCGTCTGGGCGTTGGTGCGGTAGCGGAGCACCTCGCGGTCCTCGGGCTGGTTCAGGTTGTCCTGCAGGGCGACCACGGGGTTGACCGCGGCGATCGTCCCGCCTCCGCCCCCGCCGCCCTGGCCCGCGCCCGTGGCACCGAGCAGCCCGCCGCCGAGCCCGGGTGCCAGGCCCGCCATGAGCGCGACGCCCAGGGCGACCGCCCCGATGCGGTGCCCGGTGCGCACCGGTGCCACCGGGCCGCCCGCCGACAGCGCCGCGGGGCCGCTCCCGCTGCGCGGCGCGCGGCCCGCACCGCCGAATATCCGGCCCCAGCGGGAGAGTCGGTCCCGGCCCTCGGCGAGCAGGAGCAGCAGGTAGCCCACGCCGGCCAGCAGGAAGAGCCACCACTTGCTCGCGCCCCCGGACAGCCCGGCCGCGACCGAGTACAGCGCCAGCAGCGGCAGCCCCGCCGGGGCCGCGGTGCCGTAGGTGACCGCCAGCGCGTCGACGACCAGCCCGATGAGCACGACGCCGCCCACCAGCAGCAGGCGGATGCCCTCGGTGACCGGCGCCGGGATCGCGAACTGGCCCACGTCCTGCACGCCCGCCGTCAGCAGACGCCCGAACTCGGTGAAGGCAGGGGGCCCGGGGAACACCCCGAGCACGGCCTGGTCGTGGACGAAGAGCAGGGTCAGCGCCAGCAGCGACACGATCGCCTGCGCCCCGATCGTCAGCGGCCGGGCCAGCGGCACCCGCCGGGCCGCGGCGCCGACGCCGGTCTGCAGCAGCACCAGGACCATCGCCTGCAGGACCCATGAGCTCGGTGTCGCCAGCGGCGTCAGGGCGAAGGAGGTCAGGATCGTCGCCAGTGCCGCGAACGCCGCGATCCGTGCGCGTCCGCTCATCATCGGGATCCCGCCTCCTCCTGGGCGCGGCGCCGGTCGGCGCGCTGCCACAGCTCCGCCAGACCGTCACCGTGGGAGACCGTCAGCACCGTCCAGCCGGCCTCGCGCAGCATCCGTACGCCGCGCGCAGTGCCGTCGTGGTCGCTCTCCGGGCCCGCCGACGGGTCGGGCGGGCCCGCGCCGCGGTAGCCGTCGCCGGTGTCCGCCCCGCCCCAGGCCTCGCGGCTCATCAGGAAGGCGACGGCCCCGCCGGCGCGCTGGCGCATCCGGGCGGCCATCGCGGCCTGCTCCTCGTCCAGGTCGCCGAAGAACGCCACGATCAGCCCTTCGGTGCCGGCCCGCAGCACGTCGAGCGCCCGCGACAGCCCCGCGCCGTCGGAGTGGTCGATCACGGCCAGCGTGTCGAGCAGCACCCCGGCCGCGTCCGAGGTGTCCGAGCCGAAGCCCTCGTTGCCGGGCACGGTGCTGCCGTTGTCGGTCAGCAGCCGCACCGTGTAGCCCCGCTCCAGCATGTGCACCGCCACGGACGCGGCACCGGAGACCGCCCACTCGAAGGCGGAGTCGGGCCCGGCCCCGAAGTAGGCGAGCTCCCGGGTGTCCAGCAGGACCGTGCAGCGGGCCCGGTGCGGCTGCTCCTCGCGGCGCACCATCAGCTCGCCGTACTTGGCGGTGGAGCGCCAGTGCACGCGGCGCAGGTCGTCCCCGTAGCGGTAGCCGCGCGGGATCACGTCGTCCTCGCCGGCCAGCGCCAGGGCACGGGTGCGGCTCTCGCCGTAGCCGGAGGAGTCGCCCTTGAGCTTGACCGCGGGCAGCGACTCGACCCGGGGCACGACGGTGAGGGTGTCCTGCGCGCTGAAGGAACGGGTCAGTTCGCACATGCCGAAGGGGTCCGTCAGCCGCAGTTGCAGCGGCCCCAGCGGGTAGCGGCCGCGCAGGTCGGAGCGGACCCGGTAGGAGACCTCCCGGTGGCCGCCGGGCTCCACGCGGTCCAGCACGAACCGCGGCCGCGGCCCCAGCACGTACGGCACCCGGTCCTGGAGCATCAGCAGCCCGGTGGGCAGCCGTGACACGTTGTCCACCCGCAGGTGGACCCGGGCCTCCGACATCGCCGGCACCCGCGACGGCGTCAGCCGGCGGCTGCCCGCGACGCGGTACCGCGTCCGGTGGAGCACGGTCACGCACAGCAGCGGCAGTACGGCCAGCAGCAGACCGACGCGCAGCAGGTCGGTCTGGCCGAGCACGAACGCGCAGACCGCGGCGGCCACGCCCGCCGCGAGGAAGGAGCGGCCTCGGGTCGTGAGGCCGCCCAGGGCGGCGCGGAGGCCGCCTTCACGCTCGGTCACGTGATGCCTCCTGCGCCCCGCCCCGTCTCGGATTCATCGGCTGCCGTACGGGTCGGGAACCGGGGTGCGCTGCAGGATCTCGGCGACCACCTGTTCCGGCGTGCGCCGGTTCAACTGTGCCTGCGCCGTGGGCAGCAGACGGTGCGCCAGAACGGTGGAGGCCAGCGACTGGACGTCGTCCGGGAGGACGAAGTCCCGGCCGTCCAGGGCCGCCGCCGCGCGGGCGGCGCGCACCAGGTGCAGCGTCGCGCGGGGGGAGGCGCCCAGGCGCAGGTCGGGGTGGTCGCGGGTGGCGGTGACCAGGGAGACGGCGTAGTGCCGCACCGCGGCCGACACGTGCACGGTGCGCACCGCGTCGACCAGCTTGACGATCTCGTGGGCGTGGGCCACCGGCTGGAGGTCGTCCAGCGGGCTGGCGCCGGAGTGCACGTCCAGCATCTCCAGTTCCGCCTCCATGCTCGGGTAGCCGATGGAGACCCGGGCCATGAAGCGGTCGCGCTGTGCCTCGGGCAGCGGGTAGGTCCCCTCCATCTCCACCGGGTTCTGGGTGGCGATGACCATGAAGGGGCTCGGCAGCGGGTAGGTGCTGCCGTCGATGGTGACCTGCCGCTCCTCCATCGACTCCAGCAGCGCCGACTGCGTCTTGGGCGACGCGCGGTTGATCTCGTCGCCCACGACGATCTGGGCGAAGATCGCGCCCGGCTTGAACTCGAAGTCGCGGCGCTGCTGGTCGAAGACGCTGACGCCGGTGATGTCGGACGGCAGCAGGTCCGGCGTGAACTGGATGCGCCGGACCGAGCAGTCGATCGACCGGGCCAGCGCCTTGGAGAGCATTGTCTTGCCGACGCCGGGGACATCCTCGATCAGGAGGTGTCCCTCGGCGAGCAGCACTGTCAGGGCAGTCCGTACGACCTCGGGCTTGCCCTCGATCACGTTCTCCACCGACCGTCGTACGCGGTCCGCCGTGGCGGTCAGATCGCTGAGGCTTGCTCGCGACTCATAGGTCGTCACCCGGTTCTCCTCGGCCCGTTCCTAGGGTCGCGGCCATTCCTGGACCGGCCCTCCCCGTGTTCATGGAGCATTCTCCCCTTCAACTATGCTCCGCGTCACTCGGCTTCCGTTACTCGTTCGTGATTTCCCGCAGCAGGCCGGTGTGCACGTCGAAGACAAATCCCCGCACATCGTCCGTATGGGCCAGGAACGGCGAGGTCCGCACGCGCCGTATCGACTGCCGGACGTCCTGGTCGACATCGCGGAACGCCTCCACCGCCCAGGTCGGCCGCTGGCCGACCTCCTCCTCCAGTTCGGTGCGGAAGTCCTCGGTCAGCGACTCCAGGCCGCAGCCGGTGTGGTGGATCAGCACCACCGAGCGGGTGCCGAGGGCGCGCTGGCTGATGGTGAGCGAGCGGATGGTGTCGTCGGTGACCACGCCGCCCGCGTTGCGGATCGTGTGGCAGTCGCCGAGCTCGAGGCCGAGCGCGGCGTGCAGGTCGATCCGGGCGTCCATGCAGGCGACCACGGCGACCTGGAGGACCGGCCGGGCGTCCATGCCGGGGTCGTCGAACCGCGCCGCGTAACCGCGGTTCGCCTCGACCAGGCGATCGGTGACGGAGGAGGTGCCGGTGCCGGCGCGGTCCGCCGGCTGCTGCGCGTTTGTCGACATGGGACGACCGTAGACGGCGTGGGGCCGACACACCCGCTGCCGGGACCGGCAAAACTCGGTCAAACACCCGCAGTGTGAGGTAACCCACAGGGGCCGTCGCCGATCGCCCATGCGAGTGATTCCGGTGCGGCCGCACCCTCGTACGCCCGTGCCGGGGCGGGCTTCTCGTTGACCGTGGGGCCCGGTGGAGTAAAGTGGCGCGAAGTGGGTCGCCAGCCAGTGGCCGGTCAAGCG
The DNA here is from genome assembly GCF_042889545.1 of Streptomyces sp. NPDC002574. Lineage (NCBI taxonomy): Bacteria > Bacillati > Actinomycetota > Actinomycetes > Kitasatosporales > Streptomycetaceae > Streptomyces > Streptomyces sp. NPDC002574. The sequence goes on along the minus strand of NZ_JBIARB010000009.1, from coordinate 286,875 downwards.
GGAGGTGCGGATGTTCCTCGGGACGTACGCGCCGCGGCTGGACGACAAGAGCCGGCTGGTCCTGCCTGCGAAGTTCCGCGAGCAGCTCGCCGACGGCCTGGTCATCACCAAGGGGCAGGAACGCTGCCTCTACGTCTGGCCCGTGGCGGGCTTCCGCGCCTTCACCGAGGAGCTTGGCAGGGCGCCGGTCACCTCGAAGGCGGCTCGGGACTACATGCGCGTGCTGTTCGCCGGCGCCCACGACGAGGTGCCCGACAAACAGGGCCGTGTCACCCTTCCGCAGCCGCTCCGCGACTACGCCGGCCTGCGCCGGGACTGCGCCGTCATCGGCGCCAACACCCGGGTCGAGGTGTGGGACGCGACCGCCTGGGAGGAGTACCTGACCGCCCAGGAGGACGCCTTCTCGGCGTTGTCGCAGGAGGTGCCGCCCGGCCTACTGTGACCCCGCCCGTTCCGCCCCGCCCCGCCGTACACCGAACCTTCCGAGGAGCCGCGCACACCCGCTGATCTAGCCTGATGGCTCACGTACGAGTACGTGACACTCGGCCTCCTCCCGCTCTCCGGTCCGCCGGCACTCCTTCCCCGGTGCCAGGGGTCCGTCCACGAGCGGGCGGGGACCCAGTGGTACGTCCCCGGAAGTACTTGAGAAGGGCCCCATGAGCACCACCCCCTCCGAGCCACGCCACGTCCCGGTCATGCTGGACCGCTGCCTGGACATGCTGGCCCCCGCCCTCGGCGCCCCGGGCGCCGTGGTCGTGGACGCCACCCTCGGCCTCGGCGGGCACAGCGAGGCGCTGCTGCGGCGTTTCCCGGAGGCCCGGCTCGTCGCCGTGGACCGCGATCCCGCCGCGCTGCGGCTGGCGGGGGAGCGGCTCGCCCCGTACGGCGACCGGGCCACGCTCGTGCACGCCGTCTACGACGAGCTGCCCGAGGTGCTCGACCGGCTGGGCGTCCCGCGCGTACAGGGCGTCCTGTTCGACCTCGGCGTCTCCTCCATGCAGCTCGACGAGGCCGACCGGGGCTTCGCCTACGCCCAGGACGCGCCGCTGGACATGCGGATGGACCAGAGCAGGGGCATCAGCGCCGCCGAGGTGCTCAACACCTACCCGCCGGGCGAACTGGTCCGCGTCCTGCGCGAGTACGGCGAGGAGAAGTTCGCCCGCAAGATCGTCGAGGCGGTCGTCAGGCAACGGACCCAGGAGCCCTTCTCGCACAGCGCGCGGCTGGTCGAGCTGATCCGTGAGGCGCTTCCCCAGGCCGCCAAGCGCACCGGGGGCAACCCGGCCAAGCGCACCTTCCAGGCGCTGCGCATCGAGGTCAACGGCGAGCTGACGGTGCTCGAGCGGGCGATCCCGGCCGCCGTCGCCGCGCTGGCGGTGGGCGGCCGGATCGCCGTGCTGTCCTACCACTCGCTGGAGGACCGCCTGGTCAAGGGCGTCTTCGCGGCCGGCGCGGCCACCACCGCGCCGCAGGGGCTGCCGGTCGTCCCCGAGGAGTACCAGCCCCGGCTCAAGCTGCTCACGCGCGGCGCCGAACTCCCCACGGAGGACGAGATCGCCGCCAACCGCCGCGCGGCCCCCGCCCGGTTGCGCGGCGCACAACGGATCAGGGAGGCCCGGGCATGAGACGGCGCACCGCGGCACGCTCGCCCTTCGTCCTGCTGATCGTGCTCCTGCTCGGCGGCGGCCTGATCACCCTGCTGCTGCTCAACTCCGCGGTGAACCGGGACTCCTTCAAGCTCAGCGAGCTGCAGAAGGAGACCACCCAGTACACCGACGACGAGCAGGAGCTGCAGCAGGAGGTCGACCAGTACTCCGCCCCCGACGCGCTCGACCGGCGCGCCCGCGACCTCGGCATGGTGCCCGGCGGCAACCCGGCCTTCCTCGCCCCCGACGGCTCCGTGCTCGGCGACCCGGGCAACGCGACCGATGCCCCGGTGCCCCCGCTGTCCCCGAGCACCGCCCCGGCCACGGTGGCCCCCAGCGGCTCCGCCGCCGCCTCCCTCGGCCCGGTGCCCTCCGTCGGCCCGTCCGGGAGCCCGACCGTCAGTTCGTCCGCCAGTCCGTCCGTCACCCCCCAGGAGACGCCGTGACCCCCGCCCCCGTACCGGGACGCCGGCGCACCCCGCCGTCCCGCGCCGGTGAAGGTACCGCCGCGTGGTGAGCCACGACGGCGAACCGCCGCGCAGGCGGCCCGCGCCCGGCGCCGGCCGCGAGGCGGCGGGGCGCCGCCAGCCCCCGCGCGGCGGCGGGCGCAGGCCCGTTCCGCCCCGTGAGGCGCACGCCCGCGGCAACCCCCCGCCGCGGCAGCGGGCGCGTCGTCCCGCGTCGCGGGGACCGGTCTCGCCCTCCGGGGCGGCGCTGCTGCGGCTGGGCAGGCCGCGCCCCCGGCTGCGGCTGGTGAGCCTGGCGCTCTCCCTGGTGATGCTGACCTTCGTGATCCGGCTCTTCCAGGTGCAGGCCGTCGACGCGGCGACGTTCACCGCCAAGGCCGAGATCAACCGGAACTTCAAGGCCACTCTGCCGGCCGAGCGGGGCACGGTCACCGACCGCAACGGCATCGACCTGGCCACCACGGTCGACGCGTACGACATCACCGCCGACCCGCTGCTGTTCACCCCCGAGTACGCCAAGGTCAAGGACGCCCCGCAGCGCGCGGCCGAACTGCTGGCCCCGATCGTCGACGGCGACGCGCAGACCATCGCCAAGCAGCTGGCGAACTACCCCAAGTCGCGCAACGAGATCATCGCCCGCCAGCAGTCGCCACAGGTCTGGAACCAGATCAGGGACCTGCAGAACGCGCTGGCCGACAAGGCCGCCAAGGGCGACGACGGCAACTACCTGGCCGGTGTCTTCCGGCTGCGGCACAGCAAGCGGGTCTATCCCGCGGGGGACCTCGCCGCCGGCGTCATCGGCTGGGTCAATGCCTCCGACGTGGGCGGCGGCGGGCTGGAGAACAGCCTCAACAAGCTCCTGGCGGGCAAGGACGGCACGATCACCTACGCCCAGTCCGGAGGCCGCCGGGTGCCCACGGCCAGTGTGCGCGAACAGGCCGCGGAGCCCGGCACGGACGTGGAGCTGACCCTCGACCGGGACATCCAGTGGGCGGCGCAGCGGGCCATCACCGACCAGGTCGCGCAGTCCGACGCGGACCGCGGCTACGTCGTCGTCCAGGACACCCGCACCGGGCAGATCCTGGCCATGGCCAACTCGCCCGGCTTCGACGCCAACGACCTGTCCCGGGCGGACGCCTCGGCGCTGCACAACTTCGCGATCGAGGACGCCTACGAGCCCGGCAGCGTCAGCAAGCTGATGTCCATGGCCGCCGTCCTCGACGAGGGCGTGGCCACCCCGCAGACCCATGTGACGGTGCCGGGCACGCTGCCCCGCGCCGACCGGGTCTTCCACGACGACGTGGACCACGGCACCTGGTACCTGACGCTGAACGGCGTGCTCGCCAAGTCGAGCAACATCGGCACGATCCTCGCCGCGGAACAGCTCGGCAAGAACCAGAAACAGGCCAATCGCGTCCTCTACTCCTACTTGCACAGGTTCGGCATCGGGCGGCTCACCGGTCTCGACTTCCCCGGCGAGACGCCGGGCATCCTGGCGAAGCCGGACGACTGGAACGCCTCCCAGCAGTACACGATCCCGTTTGGGCAGGGCCTGTCGCTGAACGCCGTGCAGGCCACCTCGGTCTACTCGACGATCGCCAACGGCGGCGTCCGGGTGGAACCCAGCCTGGTGCGCGGGACGACCGGCCCCGACGGGCAGTTCGTGCCCGCCGCCGCGCCGAAGAAGACCCGGGTGGTCAGCACGAAGACCGCGCGGACGCTCGCGACGATGCTGGAGTCGGTCGTCGGCAGCGAGCAGGGCACCGGGGTCAAGGCCCGGATCGCCGGGTACCGCGTGGCGGGCAAGACCGGCACGGCCAACCGGGTGGACCCGGACACCGGCACCTACAGTGGCTACACCGCCTCCTTCATGGGCTTCGCTCCGGCGGACAAGCCACGGCTGACCGTCTCCTGCGTGATCCAGAACCCCACGCGCGGCAGCTACTTCGGCGGCCAGATCTGCGGCCCGGTCTTCAAACAGGTCATGGAGTTCGCCCTGAAGTCCCTGCGGGTGGCGCCGAGCGGCACGCGGACGCCGAGCCTGCCGGTCGAGTGGGACCCGTCGACATCGTGAAAGGGCGTCACGGGCAAGAAGGACAGGAAAGGCGCGAAGGGCGCGAACCGCCCGAAATTCGCGCACGACGTGAAGGCGGGAAGGGGACGGCGGACATGACGCAGGACGGCCCCGCCGCGGCGGGCACGCACGGTCGCGCCGCGGACGCGGAACGTACCGGGCACCCCGGCGGGCGAAGGGCCGCGCGGGAAGAGGGGCGGAGGCCTTTTGGCCCCGGGCCCGGCCCGGCGGGTACTCTCACCGCCGTGTCACTCGCTGATCAGTCCCCCACACCCGAACAGCCCCAGCCCGGCGCGCCCCGCCCGTCCCGGGTCCGCCCCAAGTCGCCCGCGGATCTGGCCGCGAGGCTGGGCGCACAGCCGCCCGCACAGGACGCCGCCCCGGTCACCGGGATCACCCACGACTCGCGTGCCGTCCGCCCCGGCGACCTCTACGCGGCCCTGCCGGGGGCCCGTTTCCACGGCGCCGACTTCGCCGCCCAGGCGGCCGATCTGGGCGCCGTCGCGATCCTCACCGACCCGGCGGGCGCCGAGCGCGCCGCCGCGACCGGGCTGCCGGTCCTGACCGTCGAGGACCCCCGGTCCTCGATGGGCGAACTGGCCGCCGAGATCTACGACCGGCCGGGCGAGGACCTGCTGCAGATCGGCATCACCGGCACCTCAGGCAAGACCACGACCGCGTACCTCGTCGAGGGCGGTCTGCGCGCGGTGCACGGCACGCACACCGGCCTCATCGGCACCGTCGAGTCGCGGATCGGCGACGAGCGCATCAAGAGCGAGCGCACCACCCCCGAGGCCACCGACCTGCAGGCGCTGTTCGCGGTGATGCGCGAACGGGCCGTCGGCGCGGTCGTCATGGAGGTCTCCAGCCACGCCCTGGTGCTGGGCCGGGTGGACGGCGCGGTGTTCGACGTCGCCGTCTTCAACAACCTCAGCCCCGAGCACATGGAGTTCCACTCGGGGATGGAGGACTACTTCCAGGCCAAGGCGCAGTTGTTCACCCCGCGCCGCAGCCGGCTCGGCGTGGTCAACATCGACGACGAGTACGGCCGCCGGCTGGTCCGCGAGGCGGGCGTGCCGGTGACGACCTTCTCCGCCGAGGGCCACCCGGACGCCGACTGGCGGGCCGAGCACGTCGAGATCGGCGCGTCGCGCTCCACGTTCACCGCCGTGGGCCCCGGGGGACGGCGCGTCAGTGCCGTCTCGCCGCTGCCCGGCCCCTTCAACGTCGCCAACGCGCTCGCGGCGATCACCGCCCTGGCGGTGGCCGGGATCGACCCGCAGACGGCCGCCGACGGCGTGGCCGCCGTGCCGGGCGTACCGGGCCGGCTGGAGCGGGTCGACGCGGGTCAGCCGTACCTGGCGGTCGTGGACTACGCGCACAAGACCGACGCCGTCGAGTCGGTGCTGCGGGCGCTGCGCAAGGTCACCAAGGGCAGCCTGCACATCGTGCTCGGCTGCGGCGGCGACCGCGACCAGACCAAGCGGGGCCCGATGGGCGCCGCCGCCGCGCGGCTCGCCGACACCGTGGTGCTCACCTCCGACAACCCCCGCTCCGAGGACCCGCTCGCGATCCTCACCGCGATGCTCTCCGGTGCCGCCGGGGTGCCGGCGCACGAGCGGGGCCACGTCGTCGTCGAGCCGGAACGGGCGGCCGCCATCGCGACGGCCGTCGCGATGGCCCGGCCCGGCGACACCGTACTGGTGGCCGGCAAGGGCCATGAGCAGGGTCAGGACATCGCCGGAGTGGTACGCCCCTTCGACGACCGAGAAGTACTCCGCGCTGCCATCGGGCACGCCGCGGGCACGCCAGCGCAGGAGAAGGACCAGGACCAGCTGTGATCCCACTCACCCTCGCCGAGGTCGCCCAGGCGGTCGGCGGGAGCACGTACGACATACCGGACCCCGGCCTTCGGGTCACCGGGTCCGTGGAGATCGACTCCCGTCAGGTGCAGCCGGGCGGGCTGTTCGTCGCCTTCCAGGGCGAGCGCGTGGACGGTCACGACTACGCGGAGCGGGCCGTCGCGGCCGGCGCGGTCGCCGTACTGGCCGCCCGGCCGGTCGGTGTGCCCGCGATCGTCGTGGACGACGTCCAGCTCGCCCTCGGACGGCTGGCCAAGCACGTCATCGAACGGCTCGGCGCGACCCTCGTGGCGCTGACCGGATCGGCGGGCAAGACCAGCACCAAGGACCTCATCGCCCAGGTGCTCCAGCGGCTCGCCCCGACCGTCTGGACGCCCGGCTCCCTCAACAACGAGATCGGGCTGCCCCTCACCGCGCTGCGGGCCGACGAGTCCACCCGGCACCTGGTGCTGGAAATGGGCGCCCGCGGCATCGGCCACATCCGCTATCTCACCGAGCTGACCCCGCCGCGCATCGGCCTGGTCCTCAACGTCGGGACCGCCCACATCGGCGAGTTCGGCGGCCGCGAGCAGATCGCCCAGGCCAAGGGCGAGCTGGTCGAGGGGCTGCCGGAGGCCGCCGAGGGCGGCATCGCCGTGCTGAACGCCGACGACCCCCTGGTGCGCGCCATGGAATCGCGCACCAAGGCGCGCGTCGTGCTGTTCGGGGAGTCCCCGGATGCCGACGTGCGTGCCGAGAACGTCCGTCTCAACGACCGAGGTCAGGCGGTCTTCACGCTCACAACACCTACCGGGTGCAGCGAAGTGACCTTGCGCCTGTACGGTGAGCACCACGTGTCGAACGCGCTCGCCGCGGCCGCCGTAGCCCGTGAACTCGGCATGCCCACAGACGAGATCGCCGTCGCGCTCTCCGAAGCCGGGACGCTGTCGCGCTGGCGTATGGAGGTCGTCGAACGGCCGGACGGCGTGACGGTCGTCAACGACGCCTACAACGCGAACCCCGAGTCCATGCGGGCCGCCCTGCGCGCGCTCGCGGCGATGGGGCGTGCCGCCGAGGCGCGCGGGGGCCGCACGTGGGCGGTGCTGGGCGAGATGGCCGAGCTCGGCGGGGAGTCCCTCGCCGAACACGACGCGGTCGGACGGCTCGCCGTCCGACTCAACGTCAGCAAGCTGGTGGCGGTCGGCGGCCAGGCGGCCGCCTGGGTGCAAATGGGCGCCTACAACGAGGGTTCGTGGGGTGAGGAGTCGGTGCACGTGTCCGACGCTGAGGCGGCGATCGACCTGTTGCGCAGTGAGCTGCGTCCGGGGGACGTCGTGCTGGTGAAGGCATCGAGAGCGGTCGGACTGGAACGGGTGGCGCTCGCGCTGCTCGACGGCGTCGAGGGTGGGGGCGCTCAGTAATGAACCAGGTTCTGGTCTCGGGCGTCCTCGGACTCTTCCTCTCCCTGATCGGCACTCCGATGCTGATCAAGCTGCTGGCCCGCAAGGGCTACGGACAGTTCATCCGCGACGACGGCCCCAAGGAACACCACAGCAAGCGCGGTACGCCCACCATGGGTGGCATCGCCTTCATCCTGGCCACGCTCGTCGCGTACGCGCTCACCAAGGTGATCACCTCCGAGCGGCCGACGATCTCCGGCCTGCTGGTGCTCTTCCTCTTCGCGGGCCTCGGCGTCGTCGGCTTCCTCGACGACTACATCAAGATCGTCAAGCAGCGCAGCCTCGGTCTGCGCGCCAAGGCGAAGATGGCCGGCCAGCTGATCGTCGGCATCACCTTCGCGGTGCTGTCGCTGCAGTTCGCCGACTCCCGCGGGGTCACCCCCGCCTCCACCCGGCTGTCCTTCACCCAGGACTTCGGCTGGTCGCTCGGCCCGGTGATCTTCGTGATCTGGGCGCTGTTCATGATCCTGGCGATGTCGAACGGCGTGAACCTCACCGACGGCCTCGACGGTCTCGCCACCGGCGCCTCGGTGATGGTCTTCGCCTCGTACACCGTCATCGGCGTCTGGCAGTACGGCCAGTCCTGCTCCAACGTCGTCACCGCGGGACCGGGCTGTTACGACGTGCCGCATCCGCTGGACCTCGCGGTGGTCGCGGCCGCGCTCATGGGCGCCTGCTTCGGCTTCCTGTGGTGGAACACCTCGCCCGCCAAGATCTTCATGGGCGACACGGGATCGCTCGCACTCGGCGGCGCGCTGGCCGGTCTGGCCATCTGCTCGCGCACCGAGATGCTGCTCGCCATCCTCGGCGGCCTGTTCGTCCTCATCACCCTCTCGGTGGTCATCCAGGTCGGCTCCTTCCGCCTGACCGGCAAGCGCGTCTTCCGCATGGCCCCGTTGCAGCACCACTTCGAACTCAAGGGCTGGGGCGAGGTCCTGGTCGTCGTCCGCTTCTGGATCATCCAGGGCATGTGCATGGCCGTCGGTCTCGGCCTCTTCTACGCGGGCTGGGTGGCCGCGCAGTGACGCCGCCCTCCGGGCAGGGATCCGGCGCCGCGCGCGGCGGTCCGCGCACGCTTCCCGCGCACGCCGTCGAGGCGGCCCGGGCGCTCGGGCTGCCGGGCCGCCGGGTCACGGTGGCCGGGCTCGGGGTCTCCGGGATCCCGGCCGCCGAGGTGCTCGCCGCGCTGGGCGCGCGGGTCACCGTGGTGGACGGCGGCGACGGCGAGCGGCACCGCGCGCAGGCCGCCGCTCTGGAGGCGCTCGGCGTCGCCGTGCGGCTCGGCGACGGCGCCACCCTGCCCGAGGGCACCGAACTCATCGTCACCTCCCCGGGCTGGAAGCCCACCAGTGAGCTCTTCACCGCCGCCGCGGCGGCCGGAGTCGCTGTCTGGGGGGACGTGGAGCTGGCCTGGCGGCTGCGGGACCCGGGGGCGGCCCCCTGGCTCGCGGTCACCGGCACCAACGGCAAGACCACGACCGTGCAGATGCTGGCCTCGATCCTGCGCGCCGCGGGCCTGCGCACCGCGGCCGTCGGGAACATCGGCACCCCCGTCCTGGACGTCGTGCTCTCCGACGAGCCGTACGACGTGCTGGCGGTCGAGCTGTCCAGCTACCAGCTGCACTGGGCGCCCTCGGTGCGCCCGCACTCCGCGGCGGTGCTCAACCTCGCCCCGGACCACCTCGACTGGCACGGCTCCATGGCCGCCTACGCCGCCGACAAGGGCCGCATCTACGAGGGCAACACGGTCGCCTGCGTCTACAACCTCGCCGACCCCGCGACCGAGGCCCTGGTGCGCGAGGCCGACGTCGAGGAGGGCTGCCGCGCGATCGGCTTCGGCCTCGGCAGCCCCCGCCCCTCCGAACTCGGCGTCGTGGACGGCATCCTGGTCGACCGCGCCTTCGCCCCCGAGCGGCACACCACCGCCCAGGAGCTGGCGGAGGTCTCCGACGTGAACCCGCCGGCCCCGCACAACATCGCCAACGCGCTGGCCGCGGCCGCGCTGGCCCGCGCCTTCGGTGTCGCGCCGGCCGCCGTCCGCGACGGCCTGCGCGCCTTCCGCCCGGACGCCCACCGCATCGCGCACGCCGGCACGGTCGACGACGTCACGTACATCGACGACTCCAAGGCCACCAACACGCACGCCGCCGAGGCCTCACTGGCCGCCTACGAGCACATCGTCTGGATCGCCGGCGGCCTCGCCAAGGGCGCCATCTTCGACGAGCTCGTCACGGGCGCCGCCAAGCGGCTGCGCGGCGTCGTCCTGATCGGCGCCGACCGGGCCCTCATCGGCGAAGCGCTCGCGCGACACGCCCCCGAGGTCCCGGTCGTCGACCTCGACCGCACCGACACTGGGGCGATGGCGGCCGCCGTCCGCGCGGCGCGGGACCTGGCCCGCCCCGGCGACACGGTGCTCCTGGCCCCGGCCTGTGCCTCGATGGACATGTTCGCGAACTACAACGTCCGCGGCGACGCGTTCGCGGAGGCCGTACGGGACCTGCGGGCCCCCGGCACCGGGCAGTAGCCGCAGGCCGCTCCGGCACGCACCGCGACCAAGGAGGGGACATGACGGCAGCCGACCACGGTGGCGCCTCCGGTTCTCGTTCCCGCAACGCGCTCGGCGCCCCCGCCCGCCCGGCGCGCCCGGCGGCGGCACTGCCCCGGCCGGGACGCGCGGGGCCACCCGCCACGCGCCCCCCGAGGGGCCCGTCGCGGGGGAGCGCCCTGCGCGGCGCCAAGGTGGTCTTCGACCGCGCCAAGCGGGCCTGGGACCGCCCGTTGACCGCCTACTACGTGATCCTCGGCAGCAGTCTGCTGATCACCGTCCTCGGCCTGGTGATGGTCTTCTCCGCCTCCCAGATCAAGGCCCTGGAGTACGGGCTGCCCTCCACCTACTACTTCCGCAAGCAGCTCTTCGCGGCCGTGCTGGGCACCGGGCTGCTCATCGTCGGATCCCGGATCCCGGTGCGGCTGCACCGGGCGCTGGCGTACCCCCTGCTGGTGGGCTCGGTCTTCCTGATGGCGCTGGTACAGGTGCCGGGGATAGGGCAGTCGGTGCACGGCAACCAGAACTGGATCTACCTGGGCGGCCCGTTCCAGCTGCAGCCCAGTGAGTTCGGCAAGCTCGCCCTCGTCCTGTGGGGCGCCGACCTGCTGGCCCGCAAGGACGACAAGAAGCTGCTCGTCCAGTGGAAGCACCTGCTGATCCCGCTGGTGCCGATCGCCTTCCTGCTGCTGGGCCTCATCATGCTCGGCGGCGACATGGGCACCGCGATCATCCTGACCGCGATCCTGTTCGGCCTGCTGTGGATCGCCGGCGCCCCCACCCGGCTGTTCGCCGGGGTGCTGGCGGTGGCCGGTGTCATCGGCTTCCTGCTGATCAAGACCAGTGGCAACCGGATGGGCCGGCTCGCCTGCATCGGCGCCACCGACGTCACTCCCAGTGGCGGCTGCTGGCAGGCCGTGCACGGGATCTACGCCCTGGCCTCCGGCGGATGGTTCGGTTCCGGTCTCGGTGCCAGTGTGGAGAAATGGGGCCAACTGCCTGAACCGCACACCGACTTCATCTTCGCCGTGACCGGGGAGGAACTGGGCCTGGCGGGGACGCTGTCGGTGCTCGCCCTCTTCGCGGCTCTAGGCTATGCGGGTATCCGCGTGGCCGGTCGTACGGAGGACCCCTTCGTCAGGTTTGCCGCGGGTGGGGTGACGACGTGGATCACGGCGCAGTTCGTGGTCAACATCGGTGCGGTGCTCGGCCTGCTGCCGATCGCCGGCGTCCCGCTCCCGCTGTTCTCCTACGGGGGCTCGGCCCTCCTGCCGACCATGTTCGCGATCGGGCTGCTCATCTCCTTCGCGAGGAGTGAGCCCGGAGCGCGGGCGGCACTCAAGGCGCGGGGGCCCGGCTACTGGCCGGGGGCAATGACACGGACAATGAGGCGGCTCGTCACACGGCGGCCGTCCAGGGAGCGGTGAATTTCGGTGCATGTCGTACTCGCCGGTGGGGGGACCGCCGGCCACATCGAGCCCGCGCTCGCGCTCGCCGATGCCCTGCGCAGGCAGGACCCGACCGTGGGGATCACCGCGCTGGGCACGGAACGGGGCCTGGAGACCCGGCTCGTGCCCGAGCGCGGTTATGAGCTGGCCCTGATCCCCGCCGTACCGCTGCCGCGCAGGCCCACCCCCGAGCTGATCACCGTACCCGGGCGGCTGCGCGGCACGATCAAGGCCGCGGAGCAGATCCTCGAGCGCACCAAGGCGGACGCTCTGGTCGGCTTCGGCGGTTACGTGGCGCTGCCCGGCTACCTGGCCGCCAAGCGGCTGGGTGTGCCGATCGTGGTGCACGAGGCCAACGCCCGCCCCGGCCTGGCGAACAAGATCGGCTCGCGCTACACCGACTACGTCGCGGTGAGCACCCCCGACAGCAAGCTCCGGCACTCCCGTTACGTCGGCATCCCGCTGCGCCGGTCCATCGCCACCCTGGACCGCGTCGCGATGCGCGCCGAGGCGCGGGCCGCGTTCGGGCTCGACCAGACCCTGCCCACGCTGCTGGTCTCCGGCGGCTCCCAGGGCGCCCGCAGGCTCAACGAGGTGATCGCCTCCGTCGCCCCGCGCCTGCAGCAGTCCGGCGTGCAGATCCTGCACGCGGTCGGCCCCAAGAACGAACTCCCGCTGGCCGACAATATGCCCGGCATGCCGCAGTACATCCCGTTGCCCTACCTCGACCGGATGGATCTGGCCTACGCCGCCGCCGACATGATGCTCTGCCGGGCCGGGGCCATGACCGTCGCAGAACTGTCCGCCGTGGGCCTGCCCGCGGCCTACGTCCCGCTGCCGATCGGCAATGGCGAGCAGCGCCTCAACGCCCAGCCGGTGGTCAAGGCCGGCGGCGGCGTCATCGTCGACGACGCGGAACTCACCGCCGAGTGGGTGCTGGGCCATGTGCTGCCGGTTCTGACCGATCCGCACCGACTGTATGAAATGTCCCGCGCCGCGGCCGAATTCGGCCGTCCGCACGCCGACGAGCTGCTCGTCGGCATGGTGCGCGAGGCGATCGCCGCCCGTCGTCGCTGAGCCCGGTGGGTGGGCCCCGGCCCACCCACCGGCGTGCGCCCGCCGGAGAGCCGGGCGGGGCGGCTAGCCTGCTGCGCAGCGGACGAACCCACCCCCAAACCCCGGAGGCGAACGTGGCCGTACCGACGACCGCCGAGCCGGCCGCCGACCAGGACGACGACGAGATCCGGCCGTCGCCGCGATCGGCCCGCCGCCGGCGTGTGATCGCGCTCGCGGCGCTCACGGCCGCCGGCCTGCTGACCGGCACATCCGCCTGGTCGCTGTACGGCTCGGCCTGGCTGCGGACGACGTCCGTCAGCGTGACCGGCACGGACGTACTGAGCCCCGACGAAGTGCGGGACGCCGCCGAGGTCCCGCTGGGCGACCCGTTGGTCTCCGTGGACACCGAAGCGGTGGGCGGCCGGCTGCGTGAACGTCTTCCGCGGATCGCGAATGTGACAGTGGAACGTTCATGGCCGCACACGATCGTTCTTAAAGTGACGGAGCGAACTCCCGCCGCCCTGGTGAAAGATGGCGGGAACTTCATCGAAGTGGACGCCGACGGCGTACGGTTCGCGGAGATCCACGACCTCATCAAGGGTGTCCCCGTCATCGAATTGAGCCCCGACCGCGACTCGGCGAGCTTTCGCCATTTCGGGACAAAACGCCTCCTCGCCGCGGCCGTTCAGGTCGCCGCCGACCTCCCGAAAGCCGCCTACCAGCAGGCCCGTCTGATCGAAGTGCGCTCCTGGGACGACATCTCGGTGGAGTTGGCGGGCGGCCGCACCGTGGTGTGGGGGAGCGTGGAGCGGGGCGAGGAAAAGGCGTTCGCGCTCGCGGCCCTGATGAAAGTCGAAGAGGGTGCGGTCTTCTACGACGTGAGTGCCCCAACAGCCCCTGCGGCATCGGACGGTTGACGTCTCAGCCTTCAGTTCGACACCCTGGTTGGTCCGGCACCTGCGTGATCACATAGGGTCAAAAGAAAAACGGGAGGTTCGGCGTGTTCGTTGAACGCGAACCGCTTGTCGATTTAGTGTCCTGTCCCAAAGAACGTGCGGGACAGACATACTGGTAACCCTAAACCTGAGGGTTAGGGTTCGGGTCGGCCGGCACCTCCCGACCGTCCCACAGGTATACGTAACTCGAGGCGAGAGGCCTTCGACGTGGCAGCACCGCAGAACTACCTCGCAGTCATCAAGGTCGTCGGCATCGGCGGCGGTGGCGTCAACGCCATCAACCGGATGATCGAGGTCGGTCTCAAGGGCGTCGAGTTCATCGCGATCAACACCGATGCACAGGCCCTGCTGATGAGCGACGCCGACGTGAAACTCGACGTCGGCCGTGAACTCACGCGCGGCCTCGGTGCCGGCGCCAACCCGGATGTCGGCCGCAAGGCCGCCGAGGACCACCGCGAGGAGATCGAAGAGGTGCTCAAGGGCGCCGACATGGTCTTCGTCACCGCGGGTGAGGGCGGCGGCACCGGCACCGGTGGCGCGCCTGTGGTCGCCAACATCGCCCGCTCGCTGGGCGCCCTCACGATCGGGGTGGTCACCCGCCCGTTCACCTTCGAGGGCCGCCGCCGCGCCAACCAGGCCGAGGACGGCATCGCCCAGCTGCGCGACGAGGTCGACACCCTCATCGTGATCCCCAACGACCGGTTGCTGTCCATCTCGGACCGCCAGGTGAGCGTGCTGGACGCCTTCCGGTCCGCCGACCAGGTGCTGCTCTCCGGTGTCCAGGGCATCACCGACCTGATCACCACACCGGGCCTGATCAACCTCGACTTCGCCGACGTGAAGTCCGTGATGTCCGAAGCGGGTTCCGCCCTCATGGGCATCGGCTCGGCCCGCGGCGACGACCGCGCCGTCGCGGCCGCGGAGATGGCCATCTCGTCCCCGCTGCTGGAGGCGTCCATCGACGGTGCCCGGGGCGTGCTGCTGTCCATCTCCGGCGGCTCCGACCTCGGCCTGTTCGAGATCAACGAGTCGGCCCAACTGGTCAGCGAGGCCGCGCACCCCGAGGCCAACATCATCTTCGGCGCCGTCATCGACGACGCCCTGGGCGACGAGGTCCGGGTCACCGTCATCGCGGCCGGCTTCGACGGCGGCCAGCCCCCGACCCGCAGCAACCGGGACAAGGTGCTGGGCGCGTACGGCAGCTCCCGCGACGAGAGCAGCGGCTCGACGGCGTCCCCGGTCCGCCCGGCCACCCCGCCGGCCGAGCCCTCGCGTCCGGCCTTCGCCGGTCTGGGCAGCGTCACCCAGCGTGACGAGGAGCCCGCCCAGCCCGAGCCGGTGGCCGAGGTCCCGGCCCAGCCGGCCGCCCCGCAGGTCCCCCCGGCGCGTCCCTACCAGGACACCAGCGCCGAGGAGCTCGACGTCCCCGACTTCCTCAAGTAAGCACAGTCTCAGGTGATAACGCACAACCACGCACGTCCGGGCGGCGCCCACTTCGCCTTCACCGACAGGTGGGGTGGGGTGAGCGCCGCTCCGTACGACAGCCTCAATCTCGGCGGTGCGGTCGGCGACGACCCCGCCGCCGTCCTCTCCAACCGCGGCCTCGCCGCCCGTGAACTGGGCCTGGACCCGGCGCACGTGGTCTGGATGAAGCAGGTGCACGGCAACGACGTCGCCGTGGTCGCCGCCCCGTGGGGTGAGCACCGGGTACCGGAGGTCGACGCGATCGTCACCACCCGGCCCGGTCTCGCGCTCGCGGTGCTGGTCGCCGACTGCGTCCCGGTGCTGCTGGCCGACACCGAGGCCGGAGTCGTCGCCGCGGCGCACGCCGGCCGGCCGGGACTGGTCGCCGGGGTCGTCCCGGCGGCGGTCGAGGCGATGGTCGGACTCGGCGCCCGGCCGGAGCGGATCACCGCCGTCACCGGGCCGTCGGTCTGCGGCGCGTGCTACGAAGTGCCCGAGCAGATGCGGGAGGACGTCGCTTCGTCCGTCCCCGAGGCCCGGGCCACCACCAGCTGGGGCACCCCCTCCGTGGACGTCGCCGCCGGAGTGCACGCCCAACTCGCCCGCCTCGGCGTTCCCACGGGTGAGAAATCACATATCTGCACCATGGAGTCGGGCGACCACTTCTCCTACCGTCGCGAGCGCACCACCGGGCGGCTCGCCGGATATGTCTGGCTGGACGGCGACCAGTGAGCGACGCACGGAATGACTGACCGAACGGAAGAACGACGGGCCGAACTCGCGGCGAATCTCGCCCGGGTCGAGCAGCGGATCGCCGCGGCGTGCGCGGCGGCCGGCCGGGCCCGGGACGAGGTGACCCTGATCGTGGTCACCAAGACCTATCCCGCCAGTGACGTCCGGATCCTGTCGGAACTCGGCGTCCGCGAGGTCGCCGAGAACCGCGACCAGGATGCCGCGCCCAAGGCCGAGGCCTGCGCGGACCTGCCGCTCACCTGGCACTTCGTGGGCCAGTTGCAGACCAACAAGGTGCGCTCGGTGGTCGGTTACGCCGACATCGTGCACTCGGTGGACCGGGTCCGGCTGGTCGAGGCGCTGTCCGCCGCGGTCATGAAGTCGCCGCGGGCGGACCGTGAACTGGGCTGCCTCGTCCAGGTCGCGCTGGACGCCGAGTCGGGGGCCCAGGGTACCCGCGGGGGAATCGCACCGGATGCCGTCGAAGGGATCGCCGAAGCGGTGACTGCCGCTCCGGGCCTGCGACTTGACGGCCTCATGACGGTAGCGCCGCTGGCCGGAGCCTACGAGGGTCAACCCCGCGCCGCGTTCGGCCGGCTGGCGGAAATCTCATCCTGCCTGCGCGAGATGCATCCTGCTGCGAACATGGTCTCGGCAGGGATGAGCGCGGATCTCGAACAGGCCGTTGCCGCAGGTGCGACACACGTACGCATCGGTAGCGCGGTACTCGGAGTCCGGACCGGGCTCCGGTAACGTCACCAACCAAGTCGGACCACACAAAAAATATGGTCTTTCCCCGCTGAGAGGACGCAGAGCATGGCCGGCGCGATGCGCAAGATGGCGGTCTACCTCGGCCTCGTGGAGGACGACGGGTACGACGGCCCGGGATTCGACCCGGACGACGAGTTCGAGCCCGAGCCGGAGCCGGAGCGTCCCCGCCGGTCGCACCAGCCGCACCAGCCGCACCCGTCCCACCAGCCACCGCACCAGACGCAACCGGAAGAGCCGGCGCGCCTCGTGCACCCGCCGGTCCCTCGGGAACCGCGGATCGCCCCAGTGGCATCCATCACACAAGAACGCCATAGCCTGGAGAAGAACGCACCGGTGATCATGCCTAAGGTCGTGTCCGAACGAGAGCCGTACCGGATCACGACACTCCACCCCCGGACGTACAACGAAGCCCGTACCATCGGGGAACACTTCCGCGAGGGCACCCCGGTGATCATGAATCTGACGGAGATGGACGACACGGACGCAAAGCGACTTGTCGACTTTGCCGCCGGTCTGGTCTTCGGGCTGCACGGGAGCATCGAGCGGGTGACGCAGAAGGTGTTTCTGCTGTCGCCTGCTAACGTCGATGTCACGGCGGAGGACAAGGCCCGCATCGCCGAGGGCGGGTTCTTCAATCAGAGCTGAGATACGCAACCGCACGAAACCGGCCGCGAGGCCCAAGAGCAGGCAGAGGAGAGGGACGCGCGATGGACATCGCACTCCAGGTGCTGTGGATCGCGTTGATGTGCTTCCTGCTTGTCCTGATCTTCCGGTTGGTGATGGACTATGTCTTCCAGTTCGCCCGATCGTGGCAGCCTGGGAAGCCCATGGTGGTCGTCCTGGAGACCACCTACACTGTCACCGATCCGCCACTCAAGCTTCTGCGGCGGTTCATTCCGCCGCTGCGTCTCGGGGG
Organism: Streptomyces sp. NPDC002574; assembly: GCF_042889545.1. Classification (NCBI taxonomy): domain Bacteria; kingdom Bacillati; phylum Actinomycetota; class Actinomycetes; order Kitasatosporales; family Streptomycetaceae; genus Streptomyces; species Streptomyces sp. NPDC002574. Next base: position 269,499 of record NZ_JBIARB010000009.1, on the reverse strand, counting down.
CGTGGCGCTCGACCTGTCCTTCTTCGTATTGATGATCATCGTGTACATCCTGCTCACCGTCGTGGGGGGCTTGAGATGACCGATGCGGGCTCCCGATATGTCGACGATCACGTTGAGGTGAAGAGATGCCACTGACCCCCGAGGACGTGCGGAACAAGCAGTTCACGACCGTCCGCCTCCGAGAAGGCTATGACGAGGACGAGGTGGACGCCTTCCTCGACGAGGTCGAGGCGGAACTGACCAGGCTGCTGCGCGAGAACGAGGACCTGCGGGCGAAGCTGGCGGCGGCCACCCGCGCTGCCGCCCAGAACCAGCAGCAGGGTATGCGCAAGCCCGAGCCGCAGGACGGCCGTGGCGGCCCCGGGGCCCCCGTGCCCGCCGCCATATCCGGACCGCAGCCGGTGCCGCCGCAGCAGATGGGCGGCCCCCAGGGACCCGGCAGTGGCCTCGCCCTGCCCGCCGGGCCCAGCGCTCAGCAGGGCCACATGGGGCAGCACCCCATGCAGCAGCAGGGCGGCCCCATGCAGGGCGGCCACCCCATGCAGCAGCAGGGCCCGATGCAGGGCCAGCACCCGATGCAGCAGCAGGGCCCCGGCCACATGGGCCAGCACCCCATGCAGCAGCAGGGTCCGATGCAGGGCCAGCACCCGATGCAGCAGCAGGGCCCCGGCGGCGACAGTGCCGCCCGTGTGCTCTCGCTCGCCCAGCAGACGGCCGACCAGGCGATCGCCGAGGCGCGCGCCGAGGCCAACAAGATCGTCGGCGAGGCCCGCAGCCGCGCCGAGGGTCTGGAGCGCGACGCCCGCGCCAAGGCGGACGCGCTCGAGCGGGACGCGCAGGAGAAGCACCGCGTGGCCATGGGCTCCCTGGAGTCCGCCCGTGCCACGCTGGAGCGCAAGGTCGAGGACCTGCGCGGCTTCGAGCGCGAGTACCGCACGCGCCTGAAGTCCTACCTGGAGAGCCAGCTGCGCCAGCTGGAGAACCAGGCAGACGACTCGCTCGCCCCGCCGCGGACCTCCGCGGCCCCCTCCCTGTCCTCCGGTTCCGGCGGCATGGGCGGCGGTATGGGTGGCGGCACCATGGGCGGCGGCATGGCCACGGCCGGTGCCGGCACCATGGGCGGCGGCCAGAGCTACGGCGGCCAGGGCATGGGCGGCCACGGTGGCCCGAACCCCACCTACGGCGGCCAGCAGCAGATGTCCCCGGCCATGACCCAGCCGATGGCACCGGTCCGGCCGCAGGGGCCGGCGCCGCTGCAGCAGGCGCCCACGCCGATGCGCGGGTTCCTCATCGACGAGGACGACAACTAGTCGCCAAGAGCCGCTCCGGCGCTCGCGCGGCGCGCACCACGGCACCACACAGGGCCGGGCCCCCAGGGAATCGCTTCCCTCGGGGGCCCGGCCCTTTTGCGTCTCCGGAAGCCCTGCCCGGGGACGTCCGCCGCACAAGGAAGCCGCCCCCGCCCACGGTGACGTGGACGGGGGCGGCTCGGCCTTCGCGGTACCCGGATGGGCTAAAAGGGCCCGCCGGGCTTCCGGCCGGCGATCACCGCTTGCGCAGGTGGAAGGTGAGGCCGAGGGCCTCGTCGATGAAGGCGGGCCCGTAGCCGTCCTCGGGCCCGCCGGAGGCGAAGTCCGTCGCGAGGACCTCGTCCGCGACGAGCCCCGCGTGCTCCTCCAGCGCCGAGACCAGCTCCGCGTCGGCGGCGGCCCAGCGCAGCGCGATGCGGTCCGCGACGTCCAGGCCGCTGTTCTTGCGGGCCTCCTGGACAAGCCGGATCACGTCACGGGCCAGTCCCGCGCGCCGCAGCTGCGGGGTGACCTCCAGGTCCAGCGCGACGGTCGCGCCGGAGTCGGAGGCGACCGACCAGCCCTCGCGCGGGGTCTCGGTGATGATCACTTCCTCGGCCGAGAGGGCGACCGGCTCGCCGTCCACCACGACGGTGGCGGTGCCCTCGCGCAGGCCGAGCGAGAGCTCCGCCGCCTCGCACTCCGCGATGGCCTTGGCGACCGCCTGGACGCCCTTGCCGAAGCGCTTGCCCAGCGCGCGGAAGTTGGCCTTGGCGGTGGTGTCGACCAGGGAGCCGCCGACCTCGCTGAGCGACGCCAGGGAGCCGACGTTCAGCTCCTCCGCGATCTGCGCCCGCAGCTCCTCGCCCAGCGACTCGAAGCCCGCCGCGGCCACCAGCGCCCGCGAGAGCGGCTGACGGGTCTTGACCCCGGATTCCGCCCGGGTGGCCCGGCCCAGTTCCACCAGGCGCCGCACGAGGGCCATCTGCTCGGACAGGGCGGGGTCGACGAGCGCCTCGTCCACCGTCGGCCAGCTCGTCAGGTGCACGGACTCCGGTGCCCCCGGGGTGACCGGGACGACCAGGTCCTGCCAGACGCGCTCGGTGATGAACGGCACCAGGGGCGCCATCAGCCGGGTCACGGTCTCCACGACGTCGTGCAGGGTGCGCAGCGCCGCCCGGTCGCCCTGCCAGAAGCGGCGACGGGAGCGGCGGACGTACCAGTTGGACAGGTCGTCCACGAAGGAGGAGAGCAGCTTGCCGGCCCGCTGGGTGTCGTACGACTCCAGCGCGCCGGTGACATCCCGCACCAGGGTGCCGAGTTCACCGAGCAGCCAGCGGTCCAGCAGCGGGCGGTCGGCGGGTGCCGGGTCGGCGTCGCCGGGGGCCCAGCCGGCGGTGCGGGCGTACAGCGCCTGGAAGGCGACGGTGTTCCAGTAGGTCAGCAGCGTCTTGCGGACGACCTCCTGGATGGTGCCGTGGCCGACCCGCCGAGCCGCCCAGGGCGAGCCGCCGGCCGCCATGAACCAGCGCACGGCGTCGGCGCCGTGCTGGTCCATGAGCGGGATCGGCTGCAGGATGTTGCCCAGGTGCTTGGACATCTTCCGGCCGTCCTCGGCGAGGATGTGGCCCAGGCAGACCACGTTCTCGTAGGCGTTCCGGTCGAAGACCAGGGTGCCGACCGCCATCAGCGTGTAGAACCAGCCGCGGGTCTGGTCGATCGCCTCGGAGATGAACTGCGCGGGGTACGCGCCCTCGAAGACCTCCTTGTTGCGGTACGGGTAGCCCCACTGCGCGAACGGCATGGAGCCCGAGTCGTACCAGGCGTCGATGACCTCGGGAACGCGCTCGCAGGGGGCCGAGCACTGCGGGCAGGCGAAGGTGACGTCGTCGATGAAGGGCCGGTGCGGGTCGAGGCCGGTCTGGTCGGTGCCGGTCAGGTCCGACAGCTCGGCCAGCGAGCCGACGCAGGTGAGGTGGCCCTCCGCGCAGCGCCAGATGGGCAGCGGGGTGCCCCAGTAGCGGTTCCGGGACAGCGCCCAGTCGATGTTGTTGTTCAGCCAGTCGCCGAAGCGGCCGTGCTTGACCGCCTCGGGGTACCAGTTGGTGCGCTCGTTCTCGCGCAGCAGGGCGTCCTTGACCGCGGTCGTGCGGATGTACCAGGACGGCTGCGCGTAGTAGAGCAGCGCGGTGTGGCAGCGCCAGCAGTGCGGGTAGCTGTGCTCGTACGGCAGGTGCCGGAAGAGCAGGCCGCGCTCCTGGAGGTCGGCCACCAGGGCCTCGTCGGCCTTCTTGAAGAACTGGCCGCCGACGAGGTCCAGTTCCTCCTCGAAGGTGCCGTCGGGACGCACCGGGTTGACCACCGGCAGGCCGTAGGCGCGGCAGGTCTTGAGGTCGTCCTCACCGAACGCCGGCGACTGGTGGACCAGACCGGTGCCGTCCTCGGTCGTCACGTACTCGGCGTTGACGACGAAGTGGGCGCCCTCGATCTCCACGAGGTCGAAGGGCCGGTCGTACGTCCAGCGCTCCATCTCACGGCCGGTGAAGGACTGCCCGGTGGCCTCCCAGCCCTCCCCGAGCGCCTTGCCGAGCAGCGGTTCGGCGACGACCAGCCTCTCCGTGCCGTCGGTCGCGACGACGTAGGTGACGTCGGGGTGGGCCGCGACGGCGGTGTTGGACACCAGCGTCCAGGGCGTGGTCGTCCACACCAGGAGCGCGGCGTCGCCGGCCAGCGGGCCGGACGTGAGCGGGAAGCGCACGAACACCGAGGGGTCGACCACGGTCTCGTAGCCCTGGGCGAGTTCGTGGTCGGACAGGCCGGTGCCGCAGCGCGGGCACCAGGGCGCCACGCGGTGGTCCTGGACGAGCAGGCCCTTGTCGAAGATCTGCTTCAGCGACCACCAGACGGACTCGATGTACTCGGGGTCCATCGTGCGGTAGGCCTCGTCGAGGTCGACCCAGTAGCCCATACGGGTCGTCAACTCGGCGAAGGCGTCCGTGTGGCGGGTCACGGACTCCCGGCACTTGGCGTTGAACTCGGCGATGCCGTACGCCTCGATGTCCTTCTTGCCGGTGAAGCCGAGCTCCTTCTCGACGGCGAGCTCCACCGGGAGGCCGTGGCAGTCCCAGCCGGCCTTGCGGGTCACGTGGTGGCCCTGCATGGTCTTGAAGCGGGGGAAGACGTCCTTGAAGACGCGGGCCTCGATGTGGTGCGCGCCGGGCATGCCGTTGGCGGTCGGGGGGCCCTCGTAGAAGACCCATTCCGGCTTGCCCCGGGTCTGCTCCAGCGAACGGGCGAAGACCTTGTTGTCCTGCCAGAACGCGAGCACTTCGTGCTCCAGCGCGGGCAGGTCGACCTGGGCGGGGACCTGGCGGTACTGCGTCATCGGATTCTGCCTCCGGCGGACACGTCATTGGTGCGTGCGTATTCCGTCGGAGGGACGAGAGCCGGCTGCTGCGCCGGTCCCGCGGTACCACCCTCCTTGGCGGCGGGCGGGCCCCTCGCGGGGTCGTTCCGCAGCCCCCTCATTGGGGTCGCGCTGCCGGGTCTACTCGCCCTCACGGGCTTTCTTCCGGCGGCTCCGGGGTGATCTTCACGTCGCGCACACCCCCGGGCTTCCACCGCCCCCGGGTCGCTATGGGCTGCGTGCGGCGCTACTCGTCCCCTTCCACGCCTTTCGCTCCGCCCAGTGTACGGGGCCGGGGGTCGCCGTGTCGGCCGGGTTTTCCGCGGGGCGGGAGTGACCCGAATGGCCCGGTGCGCACCTCGTTACCGGTTGGTACCGGAATACCTGGCGGAGAGCTGGGCACAACGCATGCAGACCTGCCTCCCGGCCGGGCAAGGCGGGCGAATCCGGCGGCGTGCCCCGTTGCCGCGGGTCCGGAGCCGATTTATCGTTCCGGCACGATTCGCGAGCAAGATCACAATGTGTGAAGGGGCCGCGACCATGGTGGGGAAGAAGACCACCGCCACGAAGAAGGCGACGGCGAAGAAGACGGCATCCGCGGGCACTCCCGCGGACCGCGGTAAGACCGCGCCCAAGGCCGCGTCGAAACGCCCCGCCCCTTCCGCGCCCGCACGCAGCAAGGCCGCCGCGGCCGGGAAGGCGGGCAGGGCCGGGAAGTCCGGCAAGGCGGCGTCCTCGGAATCCCGCACCAAGGCGCCGTCCTCGAAGGCGCCGGCCCTTGTGGAGGCGCCCGCGAAGACGTCGGCCAAGAGCCCCGTGAAGCCACCGGCCAAGAAAGCGGCGTCCTCCGGAAAAGCGAAATCCGTCACAAAGGCGGCATCCTCGAAGGGGGCGTCCGTGAGGCCGCCCGCCAAGAAGGCGGCGGGTGCCGTCAAGCAGACCGCGGATGGCGCGCGGAAGACCGCGGCTCAGGCCGCAGGGAAGAGAGCTGCCGTGGCGGAGGCTGACAAGACCACGACGACGGCGCCCGCACGCACCAAGGGCCAGTCGGGCAAGGCCGGTACGACGGCGGGACGCGCGGCGCGCAAGACCGCGCCCCCGGCGAAGAAGACCGCCCCCGCGGCGGAGAAGGCGCCGGCGGCCAAGAAGGCCGCCCCGCCGAAGAAGACCGTGAAGGCGGGCCGCACGGCCGAGCCCGCCGAGAAGTCCGTGCCGGCGAACGCCGGCACGACCGCGAAGGCCACGAAAAAGGGAGCCAAGAAGGTGGTAGCGAAGAAGACCGCGGCCGGTACGGCCGCATCAGGGGGATCCGCCTCCGCGGTGCCCACGGCGCGCATCGCCCGGCCGACCGGCGTCGTGGCCCCGGGCGACCTGGCGGTCCGGCCCGACGAGGAGCCCTGGTCCGCCGAAGAGGTGGACGCGGCGCGCGCCGAGCTGCTGACCGAGATGGACCGGTTGCGGACGGAGATCACGACCTCGGAGGACGCCATCACCGGCCTGCTGCGCGACTCCGGCGACGGTGCGGGGGACGACCAGGCCGACACCGGCACCAAGAACATCACCCGCGAGCACGAGATGGCGCTCACCGCCAACGCCCGCGAGATGCTCGCCCAGTCCGAGCACGCACTGGAACGGCTCGACTCCGGTACGTACGGGCTGTGCGAGTCCTGCGGCACGCCCATCGGCAAGGCGCGCATGCAGGCCTTCCCCAGGGCCACGCTCTGCGTCGACTGCAAGCAGCGGCAGGAGCGCCGCTACTGAGTTTTCGCGGGGGCCGCGCCCGGCCGCCCCCGCTGTTCGGACGTGTGTGCCGTAACCTCGTCAGCGTCAGGATCAGGCCTGGCCGGGACATCGGGGCTGAAGGACTCACATGGCGAAGGCACAGGAGACGGCGACGGACACGGCGGACGAGCCGACCGGCGGCACGGACGTGACCGTCCCCAAGGGACCGCGGCGCATCGCGGTGCTGCTCGGCGTGGCGGCGCTGGCGTACGCCCTGGACCTGCTCTCCAAGATCTGGGTGGTGACCCGCCTGGAGGGGCATGAGCCGATCGACCTGATCGGCTCCTACCTGCGCCTGGAGGCGGTCCGCAACGCGGGCGCGGCCTTCGGCTTCGGGCAGGGCATGACGATCGTCTTCACCGTGATCGCGGTCACGGTGATCGTGGTGATCGCCCGCATCGCGCGGAAGCTGCACAGCGTGCCGTGGGCGATCGCGCTCGGGCTGCTGCTCGGCGGCGCCTTCGGCAACCTCACCGACCGGGTGTTCCGGGCACCGGGCTTCCTGCAGGGGCACGTGGTCGACTTCGTCGCCCCCGCCCACTTCGCCGTCTTCAATCTCGCCGACTCGGCGATCGTCTGCGGCGGCATCCTGATCGTCCTGCTGTCCTTCCGCGGCCTCGACCCGGACGGCACCGTCCACAAGGACTGACGCGTTCTGTCCGGCCGCCGGGAGCGGCCGGAACGTGTGAGCGGGGAAGCACCGGTCACCCATCCGGCATACTCGACCAGGTGAGTATGTCTGCCGAAGTTCGGTCCCTCCCTGTTCCCGACGGTCTCGAAGGCGAGCGTGTCGACGCCGCCATCGCCCGTATGTTCGGATTTTCCCGGACCAAGGCCGCCGAGCTGGCGGCGGCGGGGAAGGTGACGATCGACGGCAGCACCGCCGGGAAATCCGACCGCGTCTCCGGCGGCGCCTGGCTGGAGGTCGAGCTGCCCGCCCCGCCGCGGCCCGTGGAGATCGTCGCGGAGCCGGTGCCGGGCATGCGCATCGTCCACGACGACGAGCACGTGGTCGTCATCGACAAGCCGGTCGGCGTCGCGGCGCACCCCAGCCCCGGCTGGACCGGCACCACCGTCATCGGCGGCCTGGCCGCGGCCGGCTACCGGATCTCCACCTCCGGCGCCGCCGAGCGCCAGGGCATCGTGCACCGGCTGGACGTCGGCACCTCCGGGCTCATGGCCGTGGCCAAGTCGGAGATCGCCTACAGCGACCTCAAGCAGCAGTTCCGCGAGCGGACCGTCGACAAGCGCTACCACGCGCTCGTCCAGGGCCACCCCGACCCGCTCAGCGGCACCATTGACGCGCCGATCGGCCGCCACCCCACCCACGACTACAAGTGGGCCGTCACCGCGGACGGCAAGCCCAGCATCACGCACTACGACCTGGTCGAGGCGTTCCGCGCGGCCTCGCTGCTGGACATCAAGCTGGAGACCGGCCGCACCCACCAGATCCGCGTGCACATGGCCGCGCACCGCCACCCCTGTGTCGGCGACCTCACCTACGGCGCCGACCCGACGATCGCCAAACGCCTGGAGCTCGGACGCCAGTGGCTGCACGCCGTGCGCCTGGGCTTCACGCACCCTGGTGACGGCCGCTGGGTCGAGTTCGAGAGCGACTACCCCGAGGACCTCCAGCACGCCCTCGACATCGTGCGGGGCGACAGTGCCTGAGGCGTACACGATCCGGGTGCCCGAGGGCCCCGACGACCTGAAGGCGTACTTCGCCGTGCGGCACGACGTCTTCGTGCTGGAGCAGAAGGTGCCCGCCGACCTCGAGTACGACGAACTCGACGCGACCGCGGTCCATGTGATGGCGATCGGTCCCGACGGCGCGCTGGGCGCCAGCCGCCTGCTCCCCGGCGCGGACGGCATCGGCGTCCTGGGCCGTCTCGCGGTGCTCTCCAAGGCCCGCGGGCTGGGCGTGGGGGCGGCACTGGTGCGGGCCGTGGAGGAGCAGGCCCGGCTGCTGGGACTGCGCGTCGTCGAACTGCACGCGCAGGTCCACGCGCTCGGCTTCTACGAGCGCCTGGGCTACGAGTCCTTCGGTGAGGAGTACGAGGAGGCGGGCATCGCCCACCGCTCCATGAGGCGCGCGCTGTGACGCGCTGACCCGGGTGGGCTCCGCGGACATGTCACGCTAGGGGCGTGGATCAACTCGCGCTGTTCTTCGCCCTGATGCTCGCGGCCATCATCATGGTGCCGCTGGGCGACCGGCTGGGGCTGCCGTCGCCCGTTCTCATGACACTGCTCGGGGTCGTCCTGGCACTGCTGCCGTTCGTGCCCAACGTACAGATCAATCCGGCGCTCATTCTGCCGCTCGTGCTGCCGCCGCTGCTCTACGCCTCTGTGCAGCGCACCTCGTGGCGGCAGTTCGCCGCCAACAAGAGGGCGATCTTCCTGCTCGCCGTCGCCCTGGTGCTCATCACGACGGCGGCCGTGGGCGGCATCGCGAACGCCGTCGTCCCCGGGATCTCCCTGGCCGGCGCCGTCGCGCTCGGCGCGCTCGTCGCCCCTCCGGACCCCGTGGCGGCCACCGCCGTGGCGGGACGGCTCGGCCTGCCCCGGCGCATGATCTCCACCCTGGAGGGCGAGGGGCTGTTCAACGACGTCACCGCGATCGTGGTCTACAACGTGGCCGTCGCCGCTGCCGTCACCGGCTCCTTCTCCTGGCCCGAGGCGCTCGGCGAGTTGCTGCTGTCGGCGGTCGTCGCGGTCGTGGTCGGCTTCGCCCTGGGCTGGATGGCCTCCAAGCTGATGGGGGTCGTCGGCGACCCGACCCTCCAGATCGGGCTGTCGCTGCTGGTCCCCTTCGCGGCGTACGCCATCGCCGACGAGGCCCACGGCTCGGGCGTCCTCGCCGTGCTCACCACGGCGCTCTTCCTGGCCGAGCACGCCGTGGACGCCGACGACGTGACGGGGCGCCTGGTCGGCGCCACCTTCTGGGAGGTCGTCGACACCCTGGTCACCGGCGTCGCCTTCGGCCTCATCGGCCTGGAGCTGCACAACGTCTTCGGTGTCGGGGCCGGCCGCTGGGGGACGATGGTCGGCCACGCGGCACTCGTCGTCGGCGCCGTGATCATCGTCCGGCTCGCGTACCTGATGCCCGCGGCCGTCCTGGCCAGACGGCTGCACAAGAAGCGCGACCTGGACGAGGACATCCCCATGAGCGGGCGGGAGACCGTCGTCATGTGGTGGTCCGGTATGCGCGGCGTGGCGTCCGTCGCCCTGGCCCTGGCCATCCCGCACACCATCGACAACGGCGACGCCTTCCCGGCCCGCGACGAGATCCTCTTCATCGCGTTCTCCGTCGTCCTGACCACCCTGGTCCTGCAGGGCCTCACCCTGCCGTGGGTCGTCAAACGGCTCGGGGTCAGCAGCGACACCCAGATCGAGCACGACATGGAGATGCTGCTCGCGCTGCGCGCCATGGCGGCGGCCAAGCAGCGGCTGAAGGAGGTCGAGGCGACCGAGAGCTTCCCCGAGGAGGTCTCCGAACTCCTGCACCGCCGCGCCTTCGACGTCGGGGCACGGATCTGCCCCGACATCGTCGACGACGACAAGCGCGACCGGCACACCGCGCGGGTGAGCCGCATCAGGACCCTCGAACGCGTCCAGCGGGACATGCTCTCAGCAGCCCGGCACGAGGTCCTCGCGGCGCGCAGCGAGCCCGGCTACGACCCGGAGATCGTCGACCGGGTGCTGCGCCAGCTCGACGTCCGCAGCCTGCGGGTGTCCCGGTAGGGGCCGCGGGGCGCCCCGGGGCCCGTCAGCGGGCCCCCGGCCCCGGCCCGATGTCGCTCGCGCCCGGCGTCGCCTGCTGCCGGTCCGGGGCATCGGCCAGGCCCGGCGCCGGGGCGGTGTTGATGCGGGGCAGGGCGTACGGGTGCTCACGGCGCAGCCACTCGATCATCTGCTCGCGCACCACGCAGCGCACCGTCCAGATGTCGTCCGCGTCCTTCGCCGTGGCCAGCGCCCGCACCTGGATCGTGGACGGGGTGGTGTCCGTCACCACCAGCCCCCAGGCCCGCCCGTCCCACTGCTCGCACTCCTTGAGGACCTGGAGCAGCCGTTCGCGCATCAGGTCCACGGGAGTGGTGTGGTCCAGGTGGAAGTAGACGGTGCCCGTCATCCGGGCCGTGCCGCGCGACCAGTTCTCGAAGGGCTTGCTCGTGAAGTACGACACCGGCATGGTGATCCGCCGCTCGTCCCAGGTGCGGACCACCAGGTAGGTGAGGGTGATCTCCTCGACCGTCCCCCACTCGCCCTCCACCACCACGGCGTCGCCGATCCGCACCATGTCGCCGAAGGCGATCTGCAGCCCGGCGAACAGGTTCCCCAGCGTCGACTGGGCGGCGATACCGGCGACGATGCCGATCAGACCCGCGGAGGCCAGCATGGACGCGCCGAAGCCGCGCATCGCCGGGAACGTCAGCAGCATCGCCGCCACCGCGACGACACCGACCACCGCCGACACCACCCGCTGGATCAGCGACACCTGGGTGCGTACCCGGCGCACCCGCGCGGCGTCCTGCGCCCCGGAGGCGTACCGCGAGTACGAGGCCTCCACGATGGCCGCCGCCACCCGGACCACCAGCCAGGCGCAGGCCCCGATCAGCACCAGGATCAGCACCTGGCCGATCGCCCGGGTGTGGCCCCGGGCGAGGTGCGCCTGCTCGTAGGAACCCCGTAGCAGCGAGCTGCAGATCACCAGTTGGAGCGGCAGGCGGGCGCGCCGCAGCAACTGCCACAGAGGGGTCTCGGGATGACGGGCGTCGGCGCGGCGCAGCGCGTGGTCGACGGCCCAGCCCACGGCAAGAGTCACGATGAGGGAGCCGCCCACCACGCCCAGCGGCCGTACGACGGAGTCCATGGTTTCGACGGTAACGGGCATGATGGAGCCCGTACCCCGATCGTGCGGCCCCTATGGGATGTGAATTGTGACCTCCGGCATGACCATCGTGCTCTTCCACTCGGCCTACGGGCTCCGCCCCGCCGTGCACGCCGCCGCCGACCGGCTGCGCGCGGCCGGGCACGAGGTGCATGTGCCCGACCTCTACGAGGGCCGCACCGCCGAGACGGTCGAAGAGGGCATGGCCATCAAGGACGAGATCGGCCGCGACGAGCTGCTGATGCGCGCCGTCACCGTCTCGGGGCCGCTCTCCGAGCGCGGGCTGGTGTACGCGGGCTTCTCCCTCGGCGGCTCCATCGCGCAGAACCTCGCCCTCGCCGACGAGAAGGCCCGCGGTCTCCTGCTGCTGCACGGCACCTCCGACATCGCCGACGACGCGGCGACCGACATGCCCGTCCAGCTCCACGTCGCCGAGCCGGACCCCTTCGAGCCCGACGACTGGCTGAACGCCTGGTACCTGCGCATGCGCAAGGCGGGCGCCGACGTGGAGGTGCACCGCTACCGCGGCGCGGGCCACCTGTTCACCGACCCCGGTCTCGACGACTACGACGCCGAGGCCGCCGAACGCGCGTGGGCGATCGCGCTGGACTTCCTCACGGACATCGCGGCGGACGCGGAGTAGGCGGATCCGGCGGATCCGGTGGGCGTGGGGGCCGAGGGCGGGCAACTGACGTGCTCGCGAAGGGCGTTGTCAGTGCCGGATGGGATCATCCGGCCATGGGTGTTCTCTACGGCTACTACTCCGCCGGTGACGACCGGGACGCGGTCCGCGCCGTGGTCCACGCCGAGGTCCACGACGACGGCGCGACCCTCGCCCCGGACTACGACCAGCTGGTGATCAAGGGCGTCGACCCGGTGGTCGAAATCCTCCCCGCCGAGGTGCTGATCACCGGCCGCGCGGCCGAGGACGTCCAGACCGACCCCCGCCGCGGCGCCCTCGTCGGTATGGCCGGGGACGGCGAGGTCGTCGCCGTCTCCCTCACCGACACCTTCCGCGACGCCCTCGCCGCCTTCGACCCGCGCCTCCTCGACGATGTCGCCGTCGGCTGGGCCCGCACCTCGCGCACCCCGGCCGTCCCCGGTGCCGCCCGCGGCGAGTCGGACCCCCACGCCCTCGGCCGTTTCCTCAAGGACCTCGCCGCCCTCGCCGGCCGCGCCTCGTCCACCGGCAGGCGCCTCTACTGCTGGATCTGTCCCTGACGCGGCGGGCCGGCCGGGACTACGACGCGTCTCACCAAGCGCTGACACGGGGGAGAGCCGCTGTGGTCGAACTGCTGGTTGCTCTGGGCCTGCTGATGTCCTTCGCGGCCTTTCTGATCGTCAAGCTCCTGCGCCGCGGCACCTCCCGTACGGAGAACGCCGACGGCCTCCTCATCGAACAGGCCCGCCGGGACCAGGCCCACGGCGACCGCATGTCGTACAACTCGCTCACGCTCCACAACATCCCGTACCCCTGGGGCGACTCGCCCCGCGGCCAGGCGTGGCCCGGCGTGACCGGGCCGGGGGCGAAAGTAGAGTCGGCGCGTGCTGATGACTCGCGAGAACACGCACTTCGTGCTGGGCCCGGTTCCATTGCTCCTGCTGGCCCAGGCCCCGATCCACGACGGCCTGCCGGTGCTGGACGCGCCCGGGGGCGCCATGCCGTCGTGTCCCGAGTGGCGCATCATGCCGCGGCTGACCATGTCGGTGGTCGACGGCCCCGGCGACGCGGGATGCCTTGTCCAGGGCGCCCGGTCGCAGGAGGAGGCCGCGGACATGGCCCGGTGGTGCGGCGCCGTGGAACAGGCCGGGGGAGCCGTGGTCGTCTCCCTCGACTCCTTCGACGCGCTGCCCGAGGAGATCGACTGGGACGAACTGTTCACCGACGGCCGGTCCCGGGGCGGATTCGTCGCCATGGCGTGAGCGCGCGTGCCCGGCCGCATGTGGCCGGCTACCCGGCGCGCGGCGGCTCGACGCCCGGCGGGAAGCCGTGGACGCCCGGGAGGGTCACGGAGTCGTCCGGGATGTCGAGGGGGCAGATGCCCCAGCGCCGGGCGATGCGCATGACGTCGTCCTCGCCGGGCGTGGCCGCGTGCCAGGCGTCCCATTCGGCATCCTGCCAGTCCCGCCATCCGTCGGGCCGGCTGCGCCCGACACCGAGTTCGCGCTCGACGTCGGTGGGTTCGCCGATATCGAGCGGGACGTCGTCCCGTTCCCCGATGTAGCAGTAGGCGCGGGTCAGTTCATCGGCGTCGACCCTGGCCCAGGCGTGGCACTCGCCGATGCGGTCGGTGCTGAAGAACTGGACGTCGCCGAGGCGCGTGCCCAGCGACCGGAGCCAGTCGGGGAAACCGGGTTCGGTCGCGTCGGTCCCGCAGGGAAGATGGACGCGGCCGTGGGCGATCGTCCACGCGGCGACGGGCCGGGCCACGAACACCCCTTGCCGGTAGGCGGCCGCGGTGCCGTCCTGCCAGTCCGTGGTCCGCCGGTGCCGCAGCCCGAGGGCATCCGCCACCTCCCCGGGCGCCGCGTCCCGGACCGCGAGCCAGGACGTCTTGTAGCCGATGCCCATGTTCCCTCCCGTCGCGCTGCGCTCGTTCTACTGGTGCCGCATCCAGAGATTGGTCTCGGCGTAGAGGCCCTGGTCCCGCTCGCGATCGATCTCGACGGGATCGAGGGCGTCCGGGACGACGTAGCGCCCGGTCTGGGGGAAGGCCATGGCGGCCCACTGCTCCCACTGGGCGACGGTCCCGGGCACGACCATGGAACGCGGAGCGGGGGCGAGAACCCTCGCCCCGAGGCGCTGGTGGGTGCGGATCCACGGATCGAGGTGCAGGCCGTCGTCACGCGTCCAGCCCGCGAAGTCCTCCATCGACGTCAGGGGATACCTCGCCTTGAGAGCCGGCCGCACGGGAGCGATCACGCGTCGCAGACCGGCTTCGGCGGCACGTTCGCGCAGCGCGGTGAGCGCCGCCCCGGCCAGCCCGCGGCCCGCGTGCCCGGGCAGCACGGTGGCGACCATGATGCAGAGGGTGTCGGGCGCGACGGACGCCTCGTGCTCCGTCACCGCCTGCTCCAGGGCGCCGTCGTAGCCGGCCGGCAGCGTGTCCACGTCTCCGTCCCAGCGCAGCGCCACGCCCGCGGCGTTGGCGACCACCTCGCCGTCCCGCACGAGCAGCACGTCGAATCGGGGGAAGCAGGTCGTCGCCCGACGGCGGTAGGTCTTCGAGAACGGGTCGTGCAGGACGAAGGCCGGCCAGACGTCGCGGAGCGCGTCCTTGGCCTGCTGGTACAGGTCGGGTCGCTCACTGGTCGTCGTGATCTCTGTCGTGGGCACCCGTGGATCCTAGAGCGACAGGCCCGGGACGGGCGGGGAGTTGGGCCGTCGTATGTTCCGCACATAGCTCTCGGGAGCGGCCGAACGAAGTGACAGTCCGGTAGCCGTCGACCGGCAGCCGGCCTTCCACGACTCGCGTATTGGCCCTTGCCTGTATGTCGGGCTTGCTCCATGCCGAAAGCCCTACATACGGATCGCATGCAAACGGCTCCGCTTCGCGAACGCGATGGAGCCCCCGGTAGAGATACCTGACCGGATCACCGAGGCCCACGGGGGTGACCCGGAACGGTGTCCAAATGCCGTCCGCCTCCAGTGGACGGTCGCCGGTGATGCATCCACCGCCGCGGGCGATGAACCCGATGTGTGCGACCCCTTGATCGAGCAGAACACTTCCTTCGAGGCCTCGGGGGTAGGCGGGCCTTCTCCCACCCAGTCCATCAGGCCTGCCGAGAACGATCTGCTCCCGAGGTTCCGGCCGCTCTGGCACGTCGGCCATCAGAACGAGGCCGGACTCGACGGCGTCACCCTGCACTTCGACGAGGGCGGCAGCCTGCACATCGACGAGCAGGACGGCGATGACGTGAAGCTCCTGGGCATCTACTCGACCGAGCAGAAAGCGGAGGAGCGCATCCCTCGCGCGCGTCTCCTGCCTGGATCCGCGACGAACCGGAATGCTTCCTGATCGCCCCGTACGTCGTTGACGAGGACACGTGGACGGAGGACTTCGTCCGCATTCCCCACGGTGAGTAGTCGCGTGTGAACGACCCCGTGTCCAGCTGTGCTGAAACTACCGTGTACGCCTCCGGACAACCGCGGACACCGAGGGATGTCGTCCCGCCGCGCGGACTCCGGGCAGCCGAAAGCGCCGGCCAGTCGTTGGAGTTCGCCTGCGCGAGTCTCCCTTGGCTCATATCGGCCCCAGCCCCAAGCCGCCACGCCGACCTCGGCATTGGGCGACCCCGCGATGGGTACGGTGCAAGAGTCATCGCCGCCACGACGCCGAGGAAGCGGGAGTGCGCATGCGGTCAACGCCGGAAGAGACGCCGAGGCTGTGTGCGAGCGGAAAGGAATCCGAGGCCATAGCGCTCTTGCTCGAAGAATACAGAGCGCTGCGTGCAGAGTCAGTGCAACGGATTGCCAACCGAATGCAAATGGGCGGTCGTACTCGCGGCCCTTGCAAGCTTCTGGATACGGCACAACAATCGGGCTGTGCAGAGGGTGGGTCGGCACCTGAGGCTCATAGAAGAGCGCGTTGATCAACTGTCCAGAAGGGCCTACGGATCGCAAGAGGCCTTGCTCTCCTGGGAAATGACACGGCAACTGCAGCGTGAAGAGCTGCGCGGCGTGAAGCGGCGGGCGGGATTGTTGAGTGGATGGACGCTGCACGGGTGAAGTCGCGGCATGCGTGGAGTAGGCCGACGGCTGGGGAGGCCACCAGGTGCGGCCGCAGTTGCCGGTGAACGCGTGAGAACGGCACGTGGATCGCTGAGGCCTCTGGGATCCGGCTCTTTGACCTGTATCCCCTGCGGGCGCGGAGGGGAAGGGCCGGGCCCCAGTGCACGTCTCGTGTGCCCACGGCCGCGCCGCGGGAGCGCCTTCGGTCACGTCTCAACAGGCACCTGTCCAGAAGGGCGCCGTGCTTGTCCCGTCGGCGACGAGGTACCGCACAGACCTCCGGCGGCGCGAACCGAAGTCGGTACCTCTGATCGCCCCGTTTCTCCTCGATGAAGACACGGGGAAACCCGCAAGTCCCTCCTGCGGGTTCACGACCCTGTTCAGTTCCGGGACCACACGGTCAGCCGGCGGTGAGGATCTCGGAGAGACTCACCACGGGGCGGTCGAGCAGCGGTGTCAGCGCGTGCTGCTGACGCTCGCTCAGAGAGGCGACAAAGATCACCGCATCGGCGTCGGCCCGCTCGCAGGCCTCGGCCACCTCCCGGACCTTGCCCTTGCTCAGCAGAGTCCGCGAGGAATAGGGCAGACCCATCTTCCGCACCCCTCCGTCCGAGACGCCCCGTCGCTGCACGATCTGCCCGACGACCCGGGCGCCGCGAGCTGCCAGCTCGGTGGCAGCCGAGGTCATGAGCGTCGCGAAGTCCTTCTCCTTCGCGGAGAAGCAGCCGACCACCACGACATCGGCCCCCACGAGCGTGAGCCGCGGGGCCCGGTGCCGGGTCGGTTCCGGCCGGGCGCGGCGAGCCGGGCGCCTGTCGCGCCTACGGGGCTGATGCATGCGGCACAGCCTAGATGCGCGGCGTCCTACATCCACGGAGTCGGCGGCCGGCCCGACATCACTCTGGTCGACTACCTGCGAGTGTTCATCTCCTGAGGCGGGACGCCAGGCTGGTCGTTCAAGCCTGACCTTGCTCCGGCCGCCCTCGCCGGGCTGCGCACCGACCCCGATTTCTGGGCCGATTCGCCGGCCCGGAGATTGCCTCGGTACAGGAGCCAGCCCGATTCGCGGCCAGCGTATGGCCCCTGGCCATGCTCGACCCCAGCCCGGGCAGGCTACCGGCCAAAGATCGCGCCAAACACCCGCGCGGTGATCTGTGCGGCTGTGGGTGCGGGTATCGCCGGGTGGTGCAGAGTCCGTGCGTCGCCAGTCTCGGCAAAGCAACCTGACTCATGACGTGACCTGGGCTACGGTCCGAAGACAGCTGTGGTCGGGCCGCTCACTTGCGCTGTTCGAGTACTTCATCCCAGACGTCGCCACCGTCAGCCCAGATCCACAGCCACTCACGCAGCGGGATGGTGCCATGCACACCTTCCTCCGGGCGCTGCCCGTAACGTGGGTCACCGCGGTCCGTTTCGTAGAGCATCACCGGGTTGCCGGGTTCGGTCAGCGACACGTACCAATACACAGCACATCCGCAGGGTGTGAGCTCAAGCCAGGAAGCCGGCATGCCACGCGCGCAGTCGCGCTGGTAGGTCTCCACCAGCGACAAAACAACCAGACCGTCCGGCGACGTAAGGCTGCTCGTTATGCTGGAGAAACCCCGGGCGTAGGGCCCGAAGCCCCCATTGCCAACCTCGGTGTAGAGGCGCCTGAGGAGTTGTGGCAGGCGATGTCCGATCTCGCGCTCTGCCTTCTCCACCTCGCGAACATCGGCGGGTGGGAAGAGGGGCCGCCGCAGATCGCTCCTGTAATAGTGGTCTGCCTCAGGAGAGCCCGCTGGGAAGTCGATCGTTCCATCGCTGGAGAATGCGTAGCTGCTCTCCCGGGCCGCTTCTACCCGGTCCTCGCCGTAGTGCTGCTCGATCCAGGCGATAGGAACGGGCACCTCGTCGAAGCGTCGAGCTGGATCCCAGGCGCGGGAACGCAACTTCTCGATCAGAAGTCCCTGATCACGGTCTGCGTACTCGCTCATGCGCCACATGATCACATGAACGCGCGACGTGCTGGAAGGTTGGACGGCAACTGTCTCACTGCGCTACAACGACCCCGTACCCAGGCGGACACCCAGGGACGGCGGCGTTTTCCCAGGCCACTCGCCGTATCACCGCAGGTCGAAGGGTGGACTACGTTGCTTCGGGACGAAGAGGTCAGCCCGTTAGGGTGTCGACGTGATCACCGATACCCCGTTCTGCCCCGGGTGCAGCCAGCGCATGAAGGACGGTGGCCTGGCGGTCTTCAAGCGGGAGGACGACGGCCGGCGGGTCTGCCGTTCACTGTGGAAGTGCACTCACCGGCACGTCTGGTGGAAGTGGGCCGACCGGCCGGACGAGCCATGGGAGGCCTGCCCGTGGCCGCAGCTGTTCCGCTGACATCCAACGCTGACATCAACGGCCACGAACGGCCCCGGATCAAGTCGGCCGCTGGGGGACCGACTCCGCCAGCGACCATGTAGTTCCCGCAGGTGCCCCCGGACCCCGATCGAACTCCTGGAGCGGGTGTCGCCCTGCAAGTTGAACACCGTCGCGGGGCCGTCCCTGGGCCGTGGAAGGTGGACCGGCGCTGACCAACGTTGACAACCAGTGACGGATTCGACGCTGGTCAGCGGGCCGTTCCGTCCGGGGCCGCAGTTCAGGCAGGCGGCCGGTCAGTAGACCGATATGTGCACGTGGTCGAAGTGGTTCTGGGTGATGGAGCCGCGGTCCTCCATGAGTTTCCAGCCCTGCTGGGGGAGGCGGCTGGACCATATGTGCTGTTCGAAGATCACGTACCATATGCCGTATTCGTCCGCGTGGTCGCGGACCCAGGCGACGATGTCGTCGCCGAGGGCCTCGGGTTTGCCGGCGACCTTGTGGCCGGCGGGCATGAGCATGAAGTCGCAGGCGCGGCCCAGGGGGTGTTCGCCGCCGCCGGCGATGCCGCCGTCCTCGCGGTAGCAGCCGGGAGCGCCACGGAGGCCGCGGGGGCCGAACTCCTTGACGACGGCGTCGCGGACGGCCGCCATGCGCGGGGTGATGTGGTCGGGGCCCTGCGGGGCCTCCTCGGGCCAGTTGGCCGCGCGCACTTGGGCGGAGAGCGTGGGCCAGGCCACGGCGGCCAGTACGAGGGCGCCGATCACGAGCAGCCCGAAAACGGTGCGGCGGACGCTGCGGCCGCGTGTGGTGTCCCGCCCCCTGGTGGTGTTCATCGCCCCCCACAACGCCCGACGTGGGCGGTAAGTGCCCGGTTGAACGAGCGGCGTCGGTGACGCGAATATCACGCCCCGCCGGGGGCCGGGCCGGGTGACGCGGGCGTACGCTCCTGCGTTGACCGGTCGACGGCGAGCCGGCACACGTACAGTCAGGAGGCGCAGGACAGATGGCCACAGGTCTCACGAGCGACGAGCAGCGCGGGGAGCGGATCGTCGAGGTCTTCGGGACCGCCTTCGGCGAGCTGCTCGCGGCGGATCCGGCGGCCTTCCGCGTCAAGTTCCGCAAGATGGCGGCCTCGGCGTTCGCGTTCTACCGCGGCACGGCCTGCCTGTACTACGCCGACCTCGCCGAGGAGAAGGGGGACAGCCCCTTCGTGGACGAGCGCACCTCCCGGGTGTGGATCCACGGGGACCTGCACGCCGAGAACTTCGGCACCTACTTGGACGCCAACGGCCGCCTGATCTTCAACGTCAACGACTTCGACGAGGCCTATGTCGGCCCCTTCACCTGGGACCTGCAGCGCTTCGCCGCCTCCATCGCGCTGATCGGCTACAGCAAGGCGCTGGCCGACGACGTGATCTCCGGCCTGGTGCGCACCTATGCGAGCGCCTACCGCGAGCGCATCCGCGCCCTCGCCCAGGACGAGGCCGTGCCCTCGCTCACCCTGGACACCGCGGAGGGCACCCTGCTGGACGCGCTGCGCCACGCGCGCGCCCAGACCCGGG
Source organism: Streptomyces sp. NPDC002574 (assembly GCF_042889545.1). Taxonomy (NCBI): domain Bacteria; kingdom Bacillati; phylum Actinomycetota; class Actinomycetes; order Kitasatosporales; family Streptomycetaceae; genus Streptomyces; species Streptomyces sp. NPDC002574. Next base: position 249,488 of record NZ_JBIARB010000009.1, on the reverse strand, counting down.
TGGGCCTGCTGGACTCGATGACCGAGATCCGCGAGTGGGACCGCCGCTTCACCGCCGACGGCGGCGCCGTCGAGCTGGACGAGGCGACCCGCGCCAAGGTGCTGCGGGCCTTCGAGGGGTACCTGGAGACCCTGCCGGAGACCAGCCGGATCCACCCGGACAGCCACCGCGTCAAGGACGTGGTCGGCCGCCGCGGCGTCGGCATCGGCAGCGCGGGCCTGCCCTCGTACAACCTCCTGCTCGAGGGGCACACCGACGCCCTGGAGAACGACGTCGTGATCTACATGAAGCAGGGCCAGACCCCCGCGGTCTCCCGGCACATCACCGACGAGTCGGTCCGCTCCTACTTCCGGCACGAGGGCCACCGCACGGTGATCTCGCAGCGCGCGCTGCAGGCGCACGCCGACCCGTACCTGGGCTGGACGGAGCTGGACGGTGTCGGCCAGCTGGTCGCCGAGGTGTCGCCGTACGCCGTGGACCTGGACTGGTCGGACATCGACGACCCCGCCCAGATCGAGGCGGTCGTTGCCGACCTCGGCCGGGCGACGGCCGCCATGCACGCGGCGGCGGACGACGAGAGCGGCCACTCCCTGGTGCCGTTCTCGACGGAGGACGCGATCGACGAGGCCATCGCGCGCGACGAGGAGGGCTTCCTCGGGATGCTCGTGGACTTCGCCCACTCCTACGGGGCGCGGGCCCGCGAGGACCACCAGATCTTCGTGGACCTGTTCCGCAACGGCCGCTTCCCGGGGCTGTGATCGAGGCTGCGATCCCGGGTTTTCGGGGCTTTAGGCATTGCTTACCCACCGGCATGGCACACTCAGCGCCATGGATGGGACCGGACCTCAGCTGAGGGCGTTGCGCGCGGCGTGTTTCGCCGCGCTGTGCGTCACGCTGTCCGCGACCGCCCACATCCTGCTCTCACGGGAGCCCCTGCCGCTGGTGACCACGGCGGGGGCGGCCGTCGGCGTCTTCGGCGTCGCGTACGCCCTCGGCGGCCGGGAGCGCGGCTACTGGCCGATCGCCGGCCTCCTGGTCCCGCTCGAACTGGCCGTGGACACGCTGTTCACGGCCGGACAGCAGACCTGCTACGGCCCCTCCGGCGGGCCTGTCACCGGCTCGTGGCGCTCGATCAACGAGGCGCTGGCCTGCCACGGCGGTGACGTCGGCAGCCCGCTCGCCGGCGCTGCCGGGAGCCCCGGCCATTCGGCCTCGCCGTGGCTGCTGCTCGTCGTGCACGTCGCCGTGGGCCTGGCCGCCGCCTGGTGGCTGCGGCGCGGCGAGGCCGCGCTGCACGGCCTGCTGCGCACCGTCTTCCGGCCGCTGATCGTCGCCGTCGCCGCCTTCCGCGGAACCACCCGGCCGCGGACCGCCGCCCGCCGCTTCGTGCCCGCGGCAGCCGTCGCGCCCGCGCTGCCGCTGCTGCTCCACACCGTCGTACGCCGAGGGCCCCCGGTCGTCGCCGCCGCTCGCTGAGCCGAGCCGCGCACGACCTGTCCCACCCCGCACATCCCCTCACGCATGTCACGACGACACGGAGAACCCACCACCATGAGCAAGAGGAACAGCCAGACCGCCAAGACCGCAGCCCGCGAGCGTCTGCGCGCGGAGCGGGAGCGCCAGGCGAAGCGCGACAAGGTCCGCCGCCAGTTCATCGTCGGCGGCGCCGTGGTCGGCGTTCTGGCGCTGGGCGCCGGCATAGCCGTGGCCGTGGTCAAGATGAACGCGCCCTCCTACTGGGAGAAGGCCGCGGACCAGAAGCTGGTGGCGCCGGCGAACTCCACGGGCACGAACGGCACGTCCATCGAGATCGGCGACGCGAGCGCCAAGCACACGCTGAAGGTGTACGAGGACCTGCGCTGCCCGGTCTGCGCGCAGTTCGAGCAGACCTCCGGCGAGGAGGTCCAGAAGGACGCCAAGGACGGCAAGTACAAGATCTCGTACACCATGGGCGCCTTCCTGGACGACGCCCTCAAGCAGGGCCAGGGCTCGAAGAACGCGCTGAGCGCGCTCGGCGCGGCGCTGAACGTCAGCAAGGACGCGTTCGTCCAGTACCACGCGCTGCTGTACTCCAAGGACGTCCACCCCGAGGAGACCAAGGACGACTTCGGCAGCGACGCCAAGCTGATCGAGATCGCGCAGAAGGTCGACGGCCTCAAGGGCAACAAGACCTTCGAGAACGCCGTCCGCAACGGCACCTACGACAAGTGGGCGCTGACGATGGCCAAGCAGTTCGACACGGACGGCATCACGGGCACGCCGACCGTGAAGCTCGACGGCAAGACGATCGAGAACGTGCAGACCATGACGCCGCAGCAGTTCACGGCGGCGGTGGACGCGCAGATCGGCGCCAAGCAGTAGGCGGCGCACCGCACTTGACCGCCCCTCGGGCCCCGGCGACCTGCCGGGGGCCGAGGGGCGAAGTCTTCGCCAACAGTTGCGGGGAGGGGTGCCGGAGAGCGGTTACTGACGCGTAATCTGATCCGCCGTGACCGAGACCTCTGCATCCTCACAGACCTCTCCGAGAACACCGAGCCGCCGTTCGGTGGTCAAGGCCGGCGCCGTCGTGACGGGCGCCGCGCTCATACCGCTCGCCGCCACCGCCGGTCAGGCGCGGGCGGCGTCCGCGCCCGCCTTCCTGCACGGTGTGGCCTCCGGCGACCCGCTGCCCGACGGCATCCTGCTGTGGACCCGCGTGACGCCCACCCCTGAGGCGGTCCCCGGCTCCGGGCTCGGCCCGGCGACCGAGGTGACCTGGACCGTCGCCACGGACAAGGCGCTCACCTCCGTCGTCGCGAGCGGCACGGCCACCGCCACCGCGGCCTCCGACCACACCGTCAAGGCCGATGTGCGCGGCCTGCGGCCGGCGACGGACTACTGGTACCGCTTCACCGCGGGCGGCGTGGACTCACCGGTCGCCCGGACGCGTACCGCACCGGCCGACAACGTCACCGCGGCCCGCCTGCGCTTCGGCGTGGTGTCCTGCTCGAACTGGGAGGCCGGGTACTTCGCCTCCTACCGGCATCTGGCCGCGCGCGGCGACCTGGACGCCTGGCTGCACCTGGGCGACTACATCTACGAGTACGCCAGCGGCGGCTACGCGGCCCGCGGCGCCGTCGTCCGCCGGCACGCCCCCACCCACGAGATCATCACGCTGGCCGACTACCGCACCCGCCACGGCCGGTACAAGACCGACGCCGACCTGCAGGCGCTGCACGCCGTCGCCCCGGTCGTCGCGATCTGGGACGACCACGAGTTCGCCAACGACGCCTGGTCCGGCGGCGCCGAGAACCACACCGAGGGCACCGAGGGCACCTGGACCGCGCGGGTGGCGGCCGCCAAGCAGGCCTACTTCGAATGGATGCCGGTGCGCCCCTCGATCGCCGGGACGACCTACCGCCGGCTGCGCTTCGGCAAGCTCGCCGACCTGTCGCTGCTCGACCTGCGCTCCTTCCGCTCGCAGCAGGCCGGTGTCGGCAGCGGCTCGGTGGACGACCCCGACCGCTCGATCACCGGCCGGGCGCAGCTGGACTGGCTGAAGGCGGGCCTGAAGGCCTCGGACACCACCTGGCGGCTGATCGGCAACTCGGTGATGATCTCGCCGGTCGCCTTCGGCGCGCTGCCCGACTACCTGCTCGCGCCGCTGGCCGAGCTGCTCGGTCTGCCCGGCGAGGGCCTGGCGATCAACCCCGACCAATGGGACGGCTACACCGACGACCGCCGTGAGCTGCTGGCGCACCTGCGGGACAACGGCATCCGCAACACCGTCTTCCTGACCGGCGACATCCACATGGCGTGGGCCAACGACGTCCCGGTCAAGGCGGCCACCTACCCGCTGTCGGCGTCGGCGGCGACGGAGTTCGTGGTCACCTCCGTCACCTCGGACAACCTGGACGACATCCTCAAGGTCGCCCCGCACACCGTCTCCCCGATCGCCGAGGCCGCCGTCAAGGTCGCCAACCGGCACGTGAAGTGGGTGGACATGGACTCGCACGGCTACGGCGTGCTGGACATCACCGGCGAGCGGGCGCAGATGGACTACTACGTCCTGTCCGACCGGACCGACGCCAACGCCACGTCCACCTGGGAGCGTTCGTACCGCACGCTGTCCGGCACCCAGAAGGTGGAGCGCGCCGACTCGCCGGTGCGCTGAGCGCCCCCGGGCGCCGATCACCGGCAGGCGTCCCGCGGTGCGCACCGCGCAGCGCGGGACGCCCGGACCCGGTCCGGGTACGACCGGCGGCGCGGGTCCGGGTCCGCCGATGCTCGGACATCGGCTACGACGCCCGGACGCGCCGGAACCCGGCCGGCCCGGCGTGTCGCGGGGGAGGGCCCCGGGCCGCCCGCCCGGTGCACCGGCCCCACCTCCCGGGCCGGTCGCGGTCACCCGCACGGTGCGGACCGTCCCGGCCGTGGTTGTCCGACCCCCGGCGTAGGATTCCCCTCGCCGCCAGATGACCACCGATGCCGGAGGTGTCGCTTCCCGTGACCACGCCCTTCACCCATCTGCATGTTCACACCCAGTACTCGCTGCTGGACGGAGCGGCGCGGCTGAAGGACATGTTCAAGGCCTGCGGTGAAATGGGCATGTCGCACATCGCCATGACCGACCACGGCAACCTGCACGGGGCGTACGACTTCTTCCACCAGGCCAAGGGCGCCGGGATCACGCCGATCATCGGCATCGAGGCGTACATCGCCCCCGAGTCCCGGCGGAACAAGCGCAAGATCACCTGGGGCCAGCCGCACCAGAAGCGGGACGACGTCTCGGCCTCCGGTTCCTACCTGCACAAGACGATCTGGGCGTCGAACCGGACGGGGCTGCACAACCTCTTCCGGCTCTCCTCCGACGCCTACGCCGAGGGCTGGCTGACGAAGTACCCCCGGATGGACAAGGAGACCATCGCCCAGTGGTCCGAGGGCCTGATGGCCTCCACGGGGTGCCCCTCCGGCGAGGTGCAGACCCGGCTGCGGCTCGGCCACTTCGACGAGGCGCTGAAGGCGGCGGCGGAGTACCAGGACATCTTCGGCAAGGAGCGCTACTTCCTGGAGCTGATGGACCACGGCATCGAGATCGAGCGCCGGGTCCGCGACGGGCTGCTGGAGATCGGCAAGAAGCTCGGCATCCCGCCGGTCGTGACCAACGACTCGCACTACACGTACGCCAGTGAGGCCGACGCCCACGACGCGCTGCTGTGCATCCAGACCGGCAAGAACGTCTCCGACCCGGACCGCTTCCGCTTCGACGGCACGGGCTACTACCTCAAGACGACGGAGGAGATGCTCGCCATCGACTCCTCCGACGCCTGGCAGGAGGGCTGCCGCAACACCACGCTGCTGGTCGCCGAGCAGGTCGACACCGACGGCTGGTTCCAGGAGAAGAACCTGATGCCCCGCTTCGATGTGCCCGACGGGTACACCGAGGTCACCTGGTTCCGCGAGGAGACGCTGCGCGGCATGCACCGCCGCTACCCCGGCGGGATCCCGGACGACCGGATGAAGCAGGCCGAGTACGAGATGGACACCATCATCCAGATGGGGTTCCCCGGCTACTTCCTCGTCGTCGCCGACTTCATCATGTGGGCCAAGAACAACGGCATCGCCGTCGGCCCCGGCCGAGGCTCCGCGGCCGGCTCGATCGTGGCGTACGCCATGGGCATCACCGACCTCGACCCGATCGAGCACGGCCTGATCTTCGAGCGGTTCCTCAACCCCGAGCGCGTCTCCATGCCCGATGTCGACATCGACTTCGACGAGCGCCGGCGCGCCGAGGTGATCCGGTACGTCACCGAGAAGTACGGCGCCGACAAGGTCGCCATGATCGGCACCTACGGCACCATCAAGGCCAAGAACGCGATCAAGGACTCGGCCCGCGTGCTGGGCTACCCGTACGCGGTCGGCGACCGGCTCACCAAGGCGATGCCCGCCGACGTCCTCGGCAAGGGCATCCCGCTCAACGGCATCACCGACCCGACGCACCCGCGCTACAGCGAGGCCGGCGAGATCCGGGGGATGTACGAGAACGAGCCGGACGCCAAGAAGGTCATCGACCTCGCCCGCGGTGTCGAGGGCCTGGTCCGGCAGATGGGCGTGCACGCCGCCGGCGTGATCATGTCCAGCGAGACGATCACCGACCACGTGCCGGTCTGGGTGCGGCACTCCGACGGCGTCACCATCACGCAGTGGGACTACCCGAGCTGCGAGTCGCTCGGCCTGCTGAAGATGGACTTCCTCGGCCTGCGCAACCTCACGATCATGGACGACGCCGTCAAGCTCGTGAAGACCAACAAGGGCGTCGACATCGAGCTGCTCGCGCTGCCGCTGGACGACCCCAAGACCTTCGAACTGCTCGGCCGCGGCGACACCCTCGGCGTCTTCCAGTTCGACGGCGGCCCGATGCGCTCCCTGCTGCGCATGATGAAGCCCGACAACTTCGAGGACATCTCCGCCGTCTCGGCCCTGTACCGGCCGGGCCCGATGGGCATGAACTCGCACATCAACTACGCCCTGCGCAAGAACAAGCAGCAGGAGATCACCCCGATCCACCCGGAGCTGGAGGAGCCGCTCCGGGAGGTCCTGGACATCACCTACGGCCTGATCGTGTACCAGGAGCAGGTGCAGAAGGCCGCCCAGGTGCTCGCCGGTTACTCGCTCGGCCAGGCCGACCTGCTGCGCCGCGCGATGGGCAAGAAGAAGCAGGAGGTCCTCGACAAGGAGTTCATCCCCTTCCAGAAGGGCGCGCGCGAGCGCGGCTACTCCGACGCGGCCATCCAGGCGGTGTGGGACGTACTGGTCCCCTTCGCCGGCTACGCGTTCAACAAGGCGCACTCCTCGGCCTACGGCCTGGTCTCCTACTGGACCGCCTACCTCAAGGCCAACTACCCGGCCGAGTACATGGCGGCGCTGCTCACCTCGGTGCGCGACGACAAGGACAAGTCGGCGATCTACCTCAACGAGTGCCGCCGCATGGGCATCAAGGTGCTCCCGCCGAACGTGAACGAGTCGGACGCCAACTTCACCGCGCAGGGCGACGACGTGATCCTCTTCGGCCTGACCGCCGTCCGCAACGTCGGCCAGAACGTGGTGGACTCGATCATCCGCTGCCGCAAGGCCAAGGGGAAGTACACCGCGTTCCCCGACTTCCTCGACAAGGTCGAGGCGGTCGTCTGCAACAAGCGCACCGTCGAATCGCTGATCAAGGCGGGCGCCTTCGACGAGATGGGCCACACCCGCAAGGGTCTGACCGAGCACTACGAGCCGATGATCGACAACGTGGTCGCGGTCAAGCGCAAGGAGGCCGAGGGGCAGTTCGACCTCTTCGGCGGCATGGGCGACGACGCGGCGGCGGACGAACCGGGCTTCGGGCTCGACGTCGTCTTCTCCGACGTCGAGTGGGACAAGACGTACCTGCTCGCTCAGGAGCGGGAGATGCTCGGTCTCTACGTCTCCGACCACCCGCTCTTCGGCATCGAGCACGTCCTCAACGACAAGGCGGACGCGGCCATCGCGGCCCTCGCCGGCGACTACGCCGACGGCTCGATCGTCACCATCGGCGGCATCATCTCCGGTCTGCAGCGCAAGATGACCAAGCAGGGCAACGCCTGGGCGATCGCCACCGTCGAGGACCTCGGCGGCTCCATCGACTGCATGTTCTTCCCGGCCACCTACCAACTGGTCTCGACGCAGCTGATCGACGACGCCGTGGTCTTCGTCAAGGGCCGCCTCGACAAGCGCGAGGACATCCCGCGGCTGGTCGCGATGGAGCTGATGGTCCCCGACCTCAGCGACGCGGGCACCAACGCGCCCGTGACGATCTCCATCCCGACGGTCAAGGTGACCCCGCCGCTGGTCGCCCGGCTCGGTGAGGTGCTGGCCAGCCACAAGGGCAGTACCGAGGTGCGGGTGCGGCTGCAGGGCGCCCGCTCGACCACCGTGCTGCGGCTGGACCGGCATCGGGTCACCCCCGACCCGGCACTCTTCGGTGACCTCAAGGCCCTCCTGGGCCCCGCCTGCCTCGGCGCGGCCCAGCAGCAGGCGAGCTGATCGGCCGCCGCTGCCCTCTCCCTCCCGATCACCCTGCGTGCACAGGGGAGATACGCATCAAGGGTGGCACCCCCGAGCGGGATGCCACCCTTGATCGCTGCCGTCCGGCGCTAGTTGTGGCCGAACTTCTTCTGCCGCTTCTGCGACACGTGCGGCTCGGCCCCCGGGGCCGTCATGATGTGCTCGCGTCCGGCGCTCTTCGCGTGCTCTTCGGTGGTCGCGGAAGTACCGCGCTCGGATCGCTGGCCGGTGCGCTCGCCCCGGTTCTTGTTCTTGCCCACGATGTTCCTCCTTGGGGGAAATCACGGAATGGGCCGCACTCAGGCTTGCACGGGAGTACGAAGGTCGCATTTCGGGCAGTTGCCCAGTGTGGCGCGCCGGTGATCGCCCAACAGGTCACAACGAGCCGGTGTTCGGGCAGACTCGGGGAAACGTCGGGGGGACGGACGACAGGACTCCGGAAAAGAGGGTGAGACCGATGGACCGCTGCGTCGTCCTGGTGGACGCCGGTTATCTGCTCGGCGCCGCCGCGAGCCTGCTGGCCGGAGAGCCCTCGCGCTCCCGGATTCTGGTCGATCACGCGGAGATCGTCGCGGGCTTGCGCGAACGGGCCGAGAAGGAGACCGGTCAGCCGCTGCTGCGGATCTACTGGTTCGACGGCGCCCCCGACCGCGTACCGCAGCCGGAACACCGGCGGTTGCGGGTCATGCCCCGTGTCACCGTGCGGCTCGGCGCGCTCACCCGTACCGACGGACGCTGGGCCCAGAAGGGCGTGGACGCGGCCATGCACGCCGAACTGTCCGAGCTCGCCCGCAACCGGGCCTGCTCCGACGTGGTGCTCGTCACCGGCGACGGCGATCTGCTGCCCGGCATGATGTCGGCCAAGGAGCACGGCGTCGCCGTCCACCTGTGGGCCGTCCAGGCCGCCGACGGGGACTTCAACCAGTCCGAGGACCTGGTCGCCGAGGCCGACGAACGCCGCGTGCTGGACCGCGAGTGGATCACCCGGGCGATCCGGGTCCGGGAGCCCGCCGGGGTCTGCGCCCCGCCCACCCCGCGCCCCGAGATCGCCGCCATCCTCTCCGCCCCGCTCCCCGAACCCGCCCCGGCCAAGCCGCAGCCCGCCGCGGCGGAGGAGCCGACCGCGGCCGAGCCCGTCGTGGCCACCGCCGCGCAGAACGGCTCCGGCCTCCTCGCCGATCCCCCCGCGACCGCCGGCAAGGGCCTGGTGCCCACCCCCAAGGACCTCGCCGGGATCGTGCACCGCGGCCACTCCGCCCCGCACCCCTCCTCCGCCGCTGCCGGCGCCACGCTGCGCTGGTCCTCCGACCGCGGCATGGTCGGCGGCAGCGACGCCGCGGACGCCGGGCTGCCCACCCTGGCCCAGCTCACCAGCGCCGAGCAGCGCTGGGCCGACCGAGAGGAGGACATCACCGACGTCAGCGGCGACCCGTACGAGGTCGGGCAGGTCTTCGCCCGGCGCTGGATCGGCCGGCTCACCGAGGGCCTGCACCTGCAGCTGCTCTCCGCCGAGTACCCGCGCGTCCCGCACCGCATCGATGGCGAGCTGCTGCGCTACGCCGCGCGTTTCGGACTGCTCGCCCACAAGGACGACCAGATCGACGAGCACGACCGCTACGCCATCCGGGCGGGTTTCTGGCGCGAGGTCGACGCCCGCGCGGTCGTCGCGCGGCCCCCCTCGGCGGAGTGAACGCGCCCCGGACGGACCCTGAGGCGCATACCGGCCGGGATGGAGCGTAGTCTCGACCCTCGTGAGTACGGGCACGGGACAGGACACCGCCGCGCGCACGGCGGTGGTCGTGACCGTGCGCGGACTCGTCAAGACCTATCCGGCCGGGCGCGGACGCCGCGCGGCCGCGAAACCGGCCGTGCGGGCCAACGACGGCATCGACCTCGACGTCCGCGGCGGCGAGATCTTCGGGCTGCTCGGCCCCAACGGCGCCGGGAAGACCACCCTGGTGCGGCAGTTGACCGGCCTGCTGCGCCCGGACGCCGGGAGCGTCGACCTCCTCGGCCACGACCTCGTACGCCACCCCGAGCGGGCCTCGCGCCTCGTCGGCTACCTCGGGCAGGAGTCGAGCGCGCTGGACGAGCTCACCGTCGCCCTCGCCGCCGAGACCACCGGGCGGCTGCGCGGACTGGACGTGCGGTCCGCGCGGGCCGAACGGGACGCCGTCCTGGAGGAGCTGGGGCTGACCGGGCTCGCCTCCCACCCGCTGCGCAAGCTCTCCGGCGGGCAGCGCCGGCTGGCCTGCCTCGCCACCGCGCTGGTGGGGGAGCGGCCGGTGCTGGTGCTGGACGAGCCGACGACCTCCATGGACCCGGTCGCCCGGCGGGCGGTGTGGGCGGCGATCGACCGGCGGCGTGCCGAGCGCGGCGTGACCGTCCTGCTCGTCACGCACAACGTGCTGGAGGCGGAGACCGTTCTGGACCGCGTCGCGGTCATCGACGAGGGCCGGGTCATCGCCTGCGACACCCCGGCCGGCCTCAAGGCGCTCGTCGCCGACGAGGTGCGGCTGGACCTGGTCTGGCGGGACGAGCCCCCGCTGTCGGTGCCCGGCATCGCGGCGCTGCGCGAGACCGCGCGGATCACCGGGCGCCGCTGGACGCTGCGGCTGCCCCAGGACCGCGCCCGCGCGGTGGTCGCCGAGGTGACCGGCGGCCCGGCCTTCGCCGCGCTCGACGACTTCACGCTGGCGACGCCGAGCCTGGAGGATGTCTACCTGGCCCTCGGCGGCCGCCGGAGGGGACTGGTCAAGGCGTGAACGGCGGCAACGGCGGCAATGGAGCCATGAGGGGAACGGCCGTGAACGAGATCCCGGAAGGTATCGCGGGGGAACGGGGCGGCGCGGCGTGACCATCGTCTCCGCGGGAGCGGACACCACCGCGGCGGCGGCCCTCACGACGGCCCCCGCCGGCCCCGTCACCGGCGCGGCCGCGCCGCTCGCCCCCCGCGCCCGCCTGTTGCCGGCGATGATCGCGGTCTACCGGGCGCAGCTGTCGCGCGCCCGGGTCGCGCGCATCCCGCTGCTCTTCGTCGCGACGTTCCAGTCGGTCGGGATCATGGTGCTCATGCGCGGCGTCGTGCACGGCGGCCCGGCCGCCCGCGCGGTGGTCGCCGGCTCCAGCGTCCTCGTCGTCGCCTTCGTCGCGCTCAACCTGCTCGCCCAGTACTTCGGCCAGCTGCGCGCCTCCGGGGGCCTCGACCACTACGCGACGCTGCCCGTGCCGCCCGCGGCGGTGGTGCTGGGCGCGGCGGGTGCGTACGCGTCCTTCACGGTGCCCGGGACGCTGGTGACCGCCGGCATCGGCTGCGGCCTCTTCCAGCTCCCGTTCACCCATCTGTGGGTACTGGCCGCCGTCATCCCGCTGGCCGGCGCCGCCCTGTCCGGTCTCGGGGCGGCCCTCGGGCTGCTCGCCCCGCGCCAGGAGCTGGCCACGCTCGCCGGGCAGCTCGGCATGTCGGCCGCGCTGCTGCTCGGCGTCCTCCCGGCCGGCAACCTGCCCGCGCCGATCGGGTACGTGCGCGACCTGCTGCCGTCCACGTACGGCGTCGAGGCGTTCATCCGCAGCTTCGACGCCCACCCGGACTGGCTGGCCGTGATCGCCGACCTGTCGGTGTGCGCCGCCGTCGGCCTCGTCTCGCTGGCCGTGGCCACCTGGGCGTACCGCAGGGCGGCCTCCCGGTGAGGTGCCGGTGGGGCGGGTGTGAGGTGCCGGTGGCGCGTCCTGCGGGTGTACCTGGCACGATGGCAGGGTGACCGCACCTCTGACGCCGCACGATCACTGGCCCTCCGTGCCGCTGCCCTCGCCCCAGGGCGACGACGCGCGCATGGCCCCCGCGCAGGAGCTCAAGAACGGCGCGCTGACCGCCGTGCTCGTGGCGGTGGCGGGGGTGCTGCTCGGCCTTCTGTGGCTCTGGCTGGCGCCGCGGGTGCCGCTGATCTCCGACGGCAAGGCGGTCTACCTCAAGGACACCGAGGGCGAGCAGGCCGTCGGCGGTGACGGCACCTTCGTGCTGCTCGGGCTCGGCATGGGCGTCCTGACCGGCGCCCTGGCCTTCTGGCGGGTGAAGCGCGGGGGAGTGGGCGTGGTGCTCGGCCTCGCCGCGGGCGCGGTGCTCGGCTCCGTGATCGCCTGGCGGCTGGGGATCTCGCTCGGCCCGAGCTCCGACCTGATCGCGCACGCCAAGGCCGTCGGCCCGAAGAAGGTCTTCGACGGACCCCTCCAGCTCCAGGCCAAGGGCGCCCTGCTGGCCTGGCCCGTGGGCGCCGTCCTCACGCACCTGCTGCTGACCCTGGGCCTCGGCCCGCGCGACCCCGAGCCGCCGCTGATGCCGTACTGGGACACGCCCGCCTCGCACCTGCCCCCGAAGGACTGACGCGGGCGCTCAGCCGCGGCCGATCGCCGCCGTGACCGCGTCCGTCAGCCTGACCAGGTCCTGCGGGGCCAGCTCGACCTCCAGTCCGCGCTTGCCCGCCGAGACGAAGACCGTGGCGTGGTCCAGGGCGGAGGCGTCCACCACGGTGCGCAGCCGCTTGCGCTGTCCCAGCGGGGAGATCCCGCCCCGTACGTAACCGGTCGTGCGCTCTGCGGCCGCCGGGTCGGCCATCGCCGCCCGCTTGCCGCCCGCCGCGGTGGCCAGCGCCTTGAGGTCCAGCGAACCGGCGACCGGGACGACCGCGACGGTCAGCGCGCCGTCCACGTCGGCGACGAGGGTCTTGAACACCCGGTCGGGAGAGGTGCCGAGGGCCTGCGCGGCCTCCTCGCCGTAGCCGAGTTCCGAGGCGGGGTCGTGCGCGTAGGCGTGCACGGTGAAGGCGGCTCCCGCCTTCTCCAGGGCGACGGTGGCGGGCGTACCGCCGGACGGTGACTGCTTCTTCTTGGCCATAAGGGAATTGACGATCCGTCAGTTGAGGCTCGGGGCCTGGCGGGTGAGGTCCACGGCAGGCAGGGTCTGCAGCTTGTCGATGACGGCCGCCTCCCGGCGCAGCAGCCGCAGCTCCCGCTCCAGCCGGGTCGCGGTGTCCGCGGCCTCCAGCAGTTGCTGCTTGGCCGGGGTGTCGACGACGGCCGCCGCGGCCACGAGGTACGACAGCACGGTCGGGTCGTCCGGGAGCTCCTGGGCGCCCGCGATGCTGGACTCGCGCGCCCCGGCCAGCCGCTTCTGGTACGTACGGAACGCCCGGGCGACGCCGGCCGCCAGCGCGCCGGAGCCGCTGCCGTTCTCCTCCGGCACCTCCTCGACCTCGCCGACGAGGTACGGGCCCGTGGTGTCCACCGACACCAGCCGGAAGCGGGTCGTGCCGGTCGCCACGACCTGGAAGCCGCCGCCCTCGCGCTCCCCGATCGTGGCCGCCTCCGCGGTGCAGCCCATGGTGAACAGCGACGCCGCCAGGTCCGGGGCGAAGCCCGCCGCCGCGCCGTCCTCCTCGCCCGCGGGCGCGACCTCGTGGCCGTCCCGGATCGCCACGACCCCGAACCGGCGCGGTGCCTCCTCCGGCAGCTCGAGCAGGTCGCGGAAGAGGGCGCGGTACCGCTCCTCGAAGACGTTCAGGGGCAGCACGAGGCCGGGGAAGAGCACGGAGCTCAGGGGGAACAGCGGAAGGCGAGCGGTCACGTCGAGCAAGCCTAGGGCCTGGCGGCCCGGGCTCTCGTGGCGGTGCGGCTGCGCTGCGCTTGCTGCCCGGGTTTTTTCCCCGCCCGCCCGCCCGGGTGCCCTGTGAAGTCACGCACCCCGGCGCCTGTTGTCCGTGGGCCGGGTCCGGGGCCTCCGGGGCTGGCCATTCTGGACTGTGATATTTACGCGCGTTTCCAGCACCTGCTCATCCCGTCCCTGACCGGATAGTGCGCACAAATATCCCGCAGCGTCCAGAACACCCACCCCTTCGACCCCGCCCCCTCGGTTTCGTCATGCGCCTGATCCCCAGTGGGGGGTATGGAGGCGGTGACGGCTGGGCGGCTGATGTGCGCTGCGCCCACGGGTGCCCGCGTCACGGCCGCCTTCTCACCCCCCCACCGGGGATCAGGCGCGACAGCCTACGGAGGGGGCGGGGGAGTTGGGGGCACCCCCGGCCGGAGGCTGGGGGAGGGTGGGTGTTCTGGACTGTGGAGCATATTTGGGTGCATGACCCGGGGTGATCAAGGGACAGTGCCGGAGGCACCTAAATGTGCTGTCCAGAATGGCCGGCCCCGGAGGCCCCGAACCCGGCCCACCCCGCACGCGCGCCGGGGTCTCTGACTTCACGGGGCACACGGGCGGGCGGGCGGGGAAAGTACCCAACCGGTCCGGACGCGAAGCGTCAGCCGCGGCGGAGGAGGCGGGACGCGCCCGCGGCCACCGTCGTCGCGAGGATCCAGCCCAGCATGGTGAGGAACGCGGCGCCCCACTGCGCATCGCCGCTGAGGCGCCACGCGTTGTCCTGCCCGAGGTTGATGACCGGAAGCAGCAGGTCGAGGGCGAACAGGGGCGCGTTCCAGTGGGGGAAGGCGCCGCCGTCGACGGGCTGCGGCTCGCCGTGGATCTGGAAGAAGACCGCCCCGATCGCCCAGAGCAGCGCCATCCAGATCGCCGCGCGGCCGGGCCGGTAGCCGTAGCCGACGGTGATGTCCTGAAGGAAGCCCCAGAGCTTGCCGGCGATCGGGAGGGTCTCGCGGCGGCGCCGCTGCTTGGCCAGCTGGACCTCGCGGGCGTCGGCGTCCTCGCCGCTCGCGCGCAGGGCGGCGGACAGATGCTCGTAGGGCTCGGGGCTGTACTCGGGGGTGGCCGCCGCGAGCCAGGCGATGCGGGCGCGGAGCGGGAAGGAGCCCTCGGGGCTGAGCGAGCCGTAGCTGAAACCGGTCAGGTCCATGCCGCCCGTGGCGGGCCAGCAGGTGTGGTTGTCGGTGAGGTTGCCGACCCGCGCCCCGGCCAGGGAGATCGTGCCGGTCGGCGGCTGGTCGAGGGTGAGCCGCAGTTCCGGGGTCTGGACGCGGCGCAGGGAGAGCTGCTGGCCCTCGGCGAGCCGGAACCGGGCCCGGTGGATGATCACGCCGTTGCCGAAGCGCCCGTCGTCCAGCCGGACCCCGCCGTCGCTGCTGAACGGCCGGACCCCGCCGGAGCTGAGGTACAGGGTGTGCTCGACGGTCACCCGGGCGGCGTTGAGCGCGTAGCGCCCTTCCGGATTGCGCAGCCGGCTGCCGCGCAGGCTGAGGCGGCCGCCGATGCGGGCGCTGCGCAGGCTGATCTCGCCGGTCGCCTCCATCAGTTCGGCCTCGACGTCCTGGGCGACGCTCAGCCCGTCGGCGGCGAGCGCCCGGCCGTGCCGGTCCTTGCGCAGGGTGATCTGGTTGAGCAGCAGGTCCGTGCCGATGTGGGCGTCGGTGAGCCGGACGCCGCCCTCGATCGTGCACTGGGGCAGGTGCAGGTCGCCGGAGGTGTGCAGCCGGGCGGCCTCCAGCCGCGGTATGGCACAGCGCACCATGCGTAGCGTGGTGAAGCTGCACTCCGCGAGCAGCACCTGCTCCTCGAAGCGGCAGTCGTGCAGTTCCACGTACGGCACCACCGTGCCGCCGGAGAGGTTGAGCTGCCCGCTGATCTGCGCGCCGGACAGCTTCACGCACGAGACACGCCCGGACGCGGCCTGCGGTCCGTCCAGCAGCAGCCGGGCGATCGTCTCGGCGCGCACGGTGCGGTCCGGGCCCCAGAAGCGGTCGGCGGCCGGGTCGTCCCGCTCGGGTATCCCCGTGCGCAGGTCGTACAGCTCGCCGAGGCGAAAGGCCCGCCACAGGCCCTGTTCCACCGGGGTCCAGTCGTGCGGCGGCGCGATGTCCGGCGGCTCGGTCACCGAGATCCCTCCCCTGGCTGGCGACGACGACGGAAACGCTAGCGGGGATGATCACCCGTGGGGAGCCGTACGCGTATCAGGGACTGATACTCGGCGAAGCCGCCGTGGGCGGTTCTCTACACTTGGGAGGGTGATCTCCCGAATCGATCTGCGCGGTGACGCCTTCCCCGAGGACGGCATCGACCGCGATCTGCTGCCCCGTGCCGAGCTCGACGTCGAGGCCGCCCTGGAAAAGGTGCGCCCGATCTGCGACGACGTGAAGCATCGTGGCACGGCGGCACTGATCGACTACGCGGAGAAGTTCGACGGCGTCACCATCGACCGGGTGCGTGTCCCCGCGGAGGCGCTGACCCGGGCCCTGGCGGAGCTCGACCCGAAGGTGCGGGCCGCGCTGGAGGAGTCGATCCGCCGTGCCCGGCTCGTGCACAGGGAGCAGCGCCGCACCGACCACACCACGCAGGTCGTGCCGGGCGGCACGGTCACCGAGCGCTGGGTGCCGGTGGAGCGCGTGGGCCTGTACGTGCCCGGCGGTCGCTCGGTCTACCCGTCGTCCGTGGTGATGAACGTGGTGCCCGCCCAGGAGGCCGAGGTCGGCTCGATGGCCGTCGCCTCGCCGCCGCAGAAGGACTTCGGCGGTCTGCCGCACCCGACGATCCTCGCCGCGTGCGCGCTGCTCGGCGTGGACGAGGTGTACGCCGCGGGCGGCGCCCAGGCCGTCGCGATGTTCGCGTACGGCACCGAGGAGTGCCGTCCGGTGAACATGGTCACCGGCCCCGGCAACATCTGGGTCGCCGCCGCCAAGCGGCTGCTCAAGGGCCGCATCGGCATCGACGCCGAGGCCGGCCCCACCGAGATCGCGATCCTCGCCGACGGCACCGCCGACCCGGTGCACGTCGCCGCCGACCTGATCAGCCAGGCCGAGCACGACCCGCTGGCCGCGGCCGTCCTGGTCACCGACTCCGTCGACCTCGCCGAGGCGGTGGAGAAGGAGCTCCAGACGCAGGTGGCGGCCACCAAGCACGTCGAGGACCGGATCGCCCCGGCCCTGTCCGGCCGCCAGTCCGGCATCGTGCTGGTCGACGGGATCGAGCAGGGCCTGCGGGTCGTGGACGCCTACGCGGCCGAGCACCTGGAGATCCAGACCGAGAACGCGAGCGCCGTCGCCGCCCGGGTGCGCAACGCGGGCGCGATCTTCGTCGGCGCCTACGCGCCCGTCTCGCTGGGCGACTACGCGGCCGGGTCCAACCACGTCCTGCCCACCGGCGGCTGCGCCTGCCACTCCTCGGGCCTGTCGGTGCAGTCCTTCCTGCGCGGTGTCCACGTCGTCGACTACACCCGCGAGGCGCTGGCGGAGGTCGCCGGCCACGTGGTGACCCTGGCCGACGCCGAGGACCTGCCGGCGCACGGCGCGGCGGTGCGGGCACGATTCGATTGGACGGTACCGGGTTCGTGACCGGCATCGACGACCTGCCCATCCGGGACGAGCTGCGCGGCAAGTCCCCGTACGGGGCGCCCCAACTCGACGTCCCCGTACGCCTGAACACCAATGAGAACCCGTACCCGCTGCCCGAGGCGCTGGTCGAGCGGATCGCCGAGCGGGTCCGCGAGGCCGCCCGCGACCTCAACCGCTACCCCGACCGGGACGCGGTGGAGCTCCGCACCGGGCTGGCGGCCTACCTGACCCGCACCGCCGGGCACCCGGTGGGCCTGGCCAACGTATGGGCGGCCAACGGTTCCAACGAGGTCATCCAGCAGCTGCTGCAGACCTTCGGCGGCCCCGGCCGCACCGCGATCGGCTTCGAGCCCTCGTACTCGATGCACGGCCTGATCTCGCGCGGCACCGGCACCGCCTGGCTCCCCGGCCCCCGCAGGGACGACTTCACCATCGACGTGGCCGCCGCCGGGCGGTCCATCGCCGAGCAGCGACCGCACGTGGTCTTCATCACCTCGCCGAACAACCCCACCGGCACCGCGGTCGCGGCCGACACCGTCCTGGCCCTCTACGAGGCCGCGCAGGCCGCGCGGCCCTCGCTGGTCGTGGTCGACGAGGCGTACGGCGAGTTCAGCCACTCGCCCTCGCTGCTGCCGCTCATCGAGGGCCGCCCCCACATGGTGATCAGCCGCACCATGTCCAAGGCCTTCGGGGCCGCCGGCCTGCGGCTGGGCTACCTCGCCGCGCACCCGGCGGTCGTGGACGCCGTGCAGCTGGTGCGCCTGCCGTACCACCTGTCGGCCGTCACCCAGGCCACCGCGCTCGCCGCCCTGGAGCACACCGATACGCTGCTCGGGTACGTCGAACAGCTGAAGGCCGAGCGGGACCGCCTGGTCGCGGAACTGCGCGCGATCGGGTACGAGGTCACCGACTCGGACGCCAACTTCGTGCAGTTCGGCCGCTTCGAGGACAGTCACCTGGCCTGGCAGGCGATCCTCGACCGCGGCGTCCTCGTCCGCGACAACGGCGTACCGGGCTGGCTGCGGGTGACCGCGGGCACCCCGGCCGAGAACGACGCGTTCCTCGAAGCGGTACGCGAGCTGAAGAAGGAGCGGTAACCCATGACACGCGTCGGCCGCGTGGAGCGCACGACCAAGGAGACGTCCGTCGTCGTCGAACTCGACCTCGACGGCACCGGCAGGACCGAGATCTCCACCGGAGTCGGCTTCTACGACCACATGCTCGACCAGCTGGGCCGCCACGGCCTCTTCGACCTCACGGTCAAGACCGAGGGCGACCTGCACATCGACACCCACCACACCATCGAGGACACCGCCCTCGCGCTCGGTGCCGCCTTCAAGCAGGCGCTCGGCGACAAGGTGGGCATCTACCGCTTCGGCAACTGCACGGTGCCGCTGGACGAGTCCCTCGCCCAGGTCACCGTGGACCTCTCCGGCCGCCCGTACCTGGTGCACACCGAGCCGGAGAACATGGCGCCGATGATCGGCTCCTACGACACGACGATGACCCGGCACATCCTGGAGTCGTTCGTCGCCCAGGCGCAGATCGCGCTGCACGTCCACGTGCCGTACGGGCGCAACGCCCATCACATCGTGGAGTGCCAGTTCAAGGCGCTGGCCCGGGCCCTGCGCTACGCCTCCGAGCGCGACCCGCGCGCGGCGGGCATCCTCCCGTCGACGAAGGGCGCGCTGTGACCAAGCCGGCCATCCTGTTCATCCTGCTGGGCCTCTTCCTGGCCGGCGGTGTCTACTCGTTCTGGAAGCAGAAGATGCCCAAGGGCGTCATCGTGCTGCTCGGCATCGGCTCGGCCATGTCCCTGGTGACCGGCCTGCTGCGGCTGTAGGGGGTTCGCGCACATGAGCAAGGCCGCCAGGAAGGTCGTGGTCCTCGACTACGGCTTCGGCAACGTCCGTTCCGCCGAGCGCGCGCTGGCGCGGGTGGGCGCGGACGTCGAGATCACCGCCGACTTCGACAAGGCCCTGAACGCCGACGGGCTGCTCGTGCCCGGCGTCGGGGCGTTCGCCGCGTGCATGGCCGGGCTGAAGTCGGTGCGCGGGGAATGGGCCATCGGCCGCCGGCTCGCCGGCGGCCGTCCGGTGATGGGCATCTGCGTCGGCATGCAGATCCTGTTCGCGCAGGGCGTCGAGCACGGCGTGACCACCGAGGGCTGCGACGAGTGGCCCGGTACGGTCGAGCCGCTGCGCGCGCCGATCGTGCCGCACATGGGCTGGAACACCGTCAAGGCGCCCGAGGACTCACGGCTGTTCGCGGGACTCGACGCCGACGCGCGCTACTACTTCGTGCACTCCTACGCGGTGCGCTCCTGGGAGCTGGAGACCGGCAACCCCGGCATCCGGCCCCCCAAGGTCACCTGGGCGACGCACGGCGAGCCCTTCGTCGCCGCGGTGGAGAACGGCCCGCTGTGGGCCACCCAGTTCCACCCCGAGAAGTCCGGCGACGCCGGCGCCCAGCTGCTGGCCAACTGGCTCGACACCTTCAAGGACTAGGACCCCACGCCGTCATGAGCACGACGCACCGCCTCGAACTCCTCCCCGCCGTCGACGTCCGCGACGGCCAGGCAGTCCGCCTCGTCCACGGCGAGTCGGGCTCGGAGACGTCCTACGGCGATCCGATGGCCGCAGCCCTCGCCTGGCAGCGGGCCGGCGCCGAGTGGCTGCACCTGGTCGACCTGGACGCCGCCTTCGGCACCGGCGACAACCGTGCGCGGATCGCCGAGGTCGCGCGCTCCATGGACATCAAGGTCGAGCTCTCCGGCGGCATCCGTGACGACGAGACCCTGGCCGCGGCGCTCGCCACCGGCTGCACCCGGGTCAACCTCGGCACCGCCGCGCTCGAGGCCCCGGAGTGGGTCGCCAAGGTCATCGCCGAGCACGGCGACAAGATCGCGGTCGGCCTCGACGTGCGCGGCACCACCCTGCGCGGCCGCGGCTGGACCCGCGACGGCGGCGACCTCTACGAGACGCTGGCCCGCCTCGACTCCGAGGGCTGCGCCCGGTACGTCGTCACCGACATCAACAAGGACGGCACCCTGCAGGGCCCCAATCTGGAGCTGCTGAAGAACGTGTGCGCGGCCACCGACCGGCCGGTCGTCGCCTCCGGCGGCGTCTCCTCCCTGGACGACCTGCGGGCCATCGCCTCGCTGGTGCCCCAGGGGGTTGAGGGCGCCATTGTCGGAAAGGCGCTCTACGCCGAGGCGTTCACCCTGGAAGAGGCCCTGGAGGCTGTGTCCCGATGACGGAGACCCCCGACGTACGGCGAGTGCACAGCGACAGCCCCTGGGAGGAGCAGTTCGGTTTCGCACGTGCCGTGGCGGCGGGGGACCGTGTCCACGTCGCGGGCACGATGCCGTTCGAGGGCACCGTGCTGTACGGCGAGGGGGATCCGTACGAGCAGGCGAAGTTCGCGTTCACCAAGGCCCTCGCCGCGCTGGAGGCGTTCGGCCTGGACGCCGACTCCGTCGTCCGCACCCGGATGTACCTCACCCACACCCATGACGTGGAGGAGGTCGGCAGGGCGCACAAGGAGTTCTTCGACCGCGCCCGCCCGGCCGCGACGTTCGTCGTGGTCTCGGGGTTCATGGACCCGCGGGTCCTGGTCGAAGTGGAACTCGAAGCATTCCGAGCAGTCCGAGGAGCCCGAGCGCAATGACCCTGGCGGTCCGAGTCATCCCCTGCCTGGACGTGGACAACGGCCGGGTCGTCAAGGGCGTCAACTTCCGTGATCTCCGGGACGCCGGGGACCCCGTCGAGATGGCCAAGCTGTACGACGCCGAGGGCGCCGACGAGCTGACCTTCCTCGACATCACCGCCTCCTCCGGCAACCGGGAGACCACCTACGACGTGGTGCGGCGCACCGCCGAGCAGGTCTTCATCCCGCTCACCGTGGGCGGCGGCGTACGGTCCGCCGAGGACGTCGACAAGCTGCTGCGCGCCGGCGCCGACAAAGTGGGCGTCAACACCGCCGCCATCGCCCGGCCCGAGCTGATCCGCGAGATCGCCGAACGCTTCGGCCGGCAGGTCCTCGTCCTGTCGGTGGACGCCCGCCGCACGGACGCAGGCACCCCGTCCGGCTTCGAGGTCACCACGCACGGCGGCCGCCGGGGCACCGGCATCGACGCGGTGGAATGGGCGCACCGCGCGGCGGAACTCGGCGCGGGCGAGATCCTGCTGAACTCCATGGACGCCGACGGCACCAAGGACGGCTACGACACGGAGATGATCGCCGCCGTCCGCAGGCTCGTCACCGTCCCCGTCATCGCCTCCGGCGGCGCTGGCGGCCTCGCCCACTTCGCCCCGGCCGTCGCCGCCGGCGCGGACGCCGTCCTGGCCGCCTCCGTGTTCCACTTCGGCGACCTGCGCATCGGCGAGGTCAAGCAGACGCTGCGTCAGGCCGGCCACCCGGTGCGCTGACGCACGCCCCCATTGCGCCGCGGCGGCGCCACCGCCGCCGCTGAGATTCCGCCTGCCCTGGTCCGAGATGCACACGATCAGTTGCGCAAATTATCTTGCGCAACTTTTCTTTCGTATCTAGTCTTCCGGGTATGGCAGAGGACACGCCCCCCGGCGGCACCGCGGACGACCCGCGCAGGATCACCGACCTCGACGCGCTGAAGGTCTTCACCCACCCGCTGAGGATCAAGCTCTACCGGGCGCTGTTCGTCGCCCGCACCGCCACCGCCTCCCAACTGGCGGACCAGGTCGACGAGGCGGTCTCGCTGGTCAGCTACCACCTGCGCAAACTCGCCGCGCACGGCTTCATCGGCGAGGCCACCGGCCAGAGCAGCGACGCCCGCGAACGCTGGTGGAAGGTCACCTCGGACCGCGGATTCACCTTCCGCAGCTCGGACTTCGCCGACCGCCCCGAGGGGGCGGCCGTGATGAGCGAGGTCACCCGCCAGCTGCTTGCCACCCGGTACGAGCGCTATGCCGCCTACCTCGACCAGCAGCACGCGTGGGGCAGGGAGTGGTCGGACGTCACCTTCAGCTCCGAGTACATGCCCCGCCTCACCGCCGAGGAGACCCGCCAACTCAGTGCGGAGTTGGGCGAGCTGATGATGCGCTGGGTCGACCGCGGACGCGCCGCCGAGGACGCCGGCGACACCGAGGGCCGCGAGAACGTCGCGGTGCACCTGTACGGATTCCCCTACCGGCCGTGAGAGCAGCAGGCACCGAAGAAGACTCCGAAGAAGACTCCGAAGAAGGAGGCGACCGCATGGCGGCCCCCGGAATCTCCGCACCGCCCCTCATCCTGCCCGCCGTCCCCGCCCACCGGGACGGCAACGTCCTGCGCTGGCTGACCGCGTTCACGGCCTCGCTGGTGGGCGACGCCGTGTGGTTCCTCGCCCTGTCCTGGGCCGCGACGCGCGCCGGCGACCCCGGGCGGGCCGGACTGGTGCTCGCGGCCGGCGCGGTGCCGCGCGCCGTGCTGATGCTCGGCGGGGGAGTGCTCGCCGACCGCTTCGGCCCGCGCCGCATCGTCATCGGCAGCGACCTGACGCGCTGTGTGGTGATGTTCGCGGCGGCCGCGCTGCTCGCCCTCACCTCGCCGGGACTGTGGGCGCTCGCCGTGATCGCGCTGCTCTTCGGCGCCGTGGACGCCGTGTTCCTCCCGGCCGTCGGCGCGCTCCCGCCCCGCATCACCGGCGCCGACCAGCTCGGCCGGCTCCACGGGATGAAAGGCATCGCGATGCGCGTCGGCAACGTCGCCGGCGCCTCGCTGGGCGGCACCGCCGTCGCGACGGGCGGGCCGTCCGTCGCCTTCGCCGTCGCGGGAACCCTGTTCGCCGTCTCGCTCGTGCTGCTGGCCGCCGTCCGCCTGGCACCGCTGCCGCCCGACGACCGCTCGGCAGAGCACGCCTCCACGCCCTGGAAGGACCTGGCCGAGGGCCTGCGCTACATACGCCGCCGCCGCGTGCTCGCCGCCCTCATGATCGTCATCGCGGTGGGGGAGCTCGGCTTCGCCGGCCCCCTCAACATCGGGCTCACCCTGCTCGTCGCCGACCGCGGCTGGGGCGCCGCGGGGCTCGGCTGGATCGTCAGCGGATTCGGGGCCGGCGCGGGGGCCGCCTCGCTGCTGCTGACCGTACGCGGTCGGCTGCCGCGCGCCGGACTGGCCCAGTCGTGCTGCCTCGGCCTCGGGGCAGTGGCGGTCGCGGTGCTCGCCTTCGTGCCGGCACTGCCCGCGGCGGTCGCCGTCGCGGCCGTGGTCGGCCTCGTGGCGGGACTGAGCGGGGCTCTCTGCGGCGCCCTGCTGCAGACTGTCACCGACGGCCCCTACCTGGGCAGGGTCAGCTCCGTCGCCGCGCTGTTCTCCCTCGGCGTCGCTCCGCTGAGCTTCCCGCTCACCGGAGCCGCCATCGGGGCCTGGGGCGTCCGGCCGGTGTTCGTCGCGAGCGCAGCGGTCGCGGCCGCGGGAGCCGTCTTCGGACTCGCCGCGCCCGCGCTGCGCCGGGCCGAACTCGCGCGCAGGAGCCCGGGCTAGCCCGAGATGCCGAGCCGCGCCTCGTACAGCCGGCCCACGGCGTCCTTGTCGCCCTCGGTCTCCACCCGGGCCGCCTCCTGCCGCCCGAAGGCGAACAGCAGCAGTTCCGACGGCTCTCCGGTGACCGTCACGACCGGGGTGCCGCGGTGGGCCACCGCGGTCTGCCCGTCCGGCCTGCGCAGCACGACGCCGACCGGGGCCTTGCGGCCCAGCAGCCGGGCGGAACGCTCCAGACGGGACCAGAGCAGATCGGAGAAGACGGGGTCCAGCTGGCGCGGCGCCCAGTCGTGCTGGGCGCGGCGCACGTCCTCGGAATGGACGTAGAACTCGACGGTGTTGGCGGCTTCGTCGATCTGCTTGAGGGCGAACGGCGACAACCGCGGTGGCCCGGTGCGGATGAGCTGGATGAGTTCCTCGTACGGCTTCGCCACGAACTCCTTGCGGATCCGCTCCGACCGGGCCGCGAGCTGTGGGATGACCAGGCCGGCCGAGGCGTCGCTGCGCCGCTCGCGGACGACGACGTGGGCGGCGAGGTCGCGGGTGGTCCAGCCCTTGCAGAGGGTGGGCGCGTCGGAGCCGGCGCTCTCCAGCAGGTCGGCGAGGAGCAGACGTTCACGCTGGGCATGAGTCGACATGCCGTCAGCCTACGTCGGCTCCTCGCCCACCGGCAGCACCTACGAGAGCGGTTTCGCCAGCTTCTCGCCATCGGGCTTGTTGCTGAGCGTCAGGGAGCAGGAGACCGTGTTCTTGCCCTGCACCTGGTACCCGGCCAGCTTCGGGTAGAGCGCGTAGTAGTAGAACGTGCGGTTGTCCGTGATGTGGTCCAGACGCTTGCCGGCGTCCTTCTCGCAGAGCTGGAGCACCTTCTTCTTCAGCGCGGCCTCGGTCGCGAAGGTGCCGGTGATCTTCTCGTGCGCGATGACCTCGGCGTCGTGCGGGCCGGTGCAGGGGACCGGGGTGACCTCGGTGACGCTGCTGTCCAGACCGGGGTCGTTGAAGCACTGGCCGACATCGAGCACGACGTACTTGCGGAACGTCTCCGCGGGCGACGGCGAGGAGGTCGTGTCGTCCGTGGGCTCCGACGACGTCGGCGCCGAGGTCGCCGGGCTGCTGGAGGACGACGCCGCGTCCTTGTCGTCGCCACCGCCCAGCGCCACCGCGAGTCCGCCGACGATCACCGCGACCAGTACGACCGCACCGATGACGATCGCCGCGATCTTCGCTCCGCCGCCGCTGCGCGGGGGAGGCTGCGGGGGCGGATAGCCGCCGTAACCACCCTGCGGGGGCTGCTGCTGGTACGGCGCCTGCGGGGGCTGGTACGGCTGCGGCTGGTACGGCTGGGGCTGGTACTGCGGCGGACCGAAACCCCCGGGGGGCGGCCCGAAACCGCCGCCCTGGCCGGAGCGCGGGTCGTCGGGAGGGGGCTGCGGAGGAAAACTCATGGACGAAGCATGCCCCATACGGGTGATCGTCGTGTGTGCGGGAGTCGAAGTACCGCCCTCCCCGACGCGGCAGAATGGAGGGCATGGAATCCCCGCTCGACCCAGCCATCGCCGCCCGTCTCAAGCGCACGGCCGACGGGCTCGTGCCCGCCGTCGCCCAGCAGTACGACACGGGCGAGGTCCTCATGCTCGGATGGATGGACGACGAGGCGCTGCACCGCACCCTGACCACCGGCCGCTGCACCTACTGGAGCCGCAGCCGCCGGGAGTACTGGGTCAAGGGCGACACGTCCGGGCACGTCCAGCACGTCAAGTCCGTGGCCCTGGACTGCGACGGCGACACGATCCTCGTGAAGGTCGACCAGACCGGCGCGGCCTGCCACACCGGCGACCGCACATGCTTCGACGCGGACGTGCTGCCTCTCTCCTGAAGGCCCGGTTCGCCTCCGGCCCACTCGCCGGGGGAAAGCGGAGCGCGGCGTGGCGGGGACTAGGCTGCGGGGCATGACCACGGGCACCGTCACTCCCGATCTCGAGACGTTCCGCAAGCTGGCGCTGGACCGCCGGGTGATTCCGGTCAGCAGGAGGCTGCTGGCCGACGGGGACACGCCGGTCGGGTTGTACCGGAAGCTGGCGGGGGAGCGGCCGGGGACGTTCCTGCTGGAGTCGGCGGAGAACGGGCGCTCGTGGTCGCGGTATTCGTTCGTCGGGGTGCGGAGCGCGGCGACGCTGACGGAGCGGGACGGGCAGGCGCACTGGCTGGGGACGCCGCCGGTGGCGGTGCCTCAGGACGGCGATCCGCTGGAGGCGTTGCGGGCCACGACGGAGGCGCTGCACACGCCCCGCGACCTGCACGACGACGCGGGGCTGCCGCCGTTCACCGGCGGGATGGTCGGGTACCTGGGGTACGACGTCGTGCGCCGTCTGGAGCGGGTCGGCGACCACGCGCGGGACGACCTGGGGCTGCCCGAGCTCACGATGCTGCTGACCTCGGACCTCGCGGTGCTCGACCACTGGGACGGCTCGGTGCTGCTGATCGCCAACGCGATCAACCACAACGACCTGGACACCGGCGTGGACGAGGCCTACGCGGACGCGGTGGCGCGGCTGGACGCGATGACCGCGGACCTGGCCCGGCCGGTGGACTCCGCGCCGGTGGAACTGCCGCCGTCGCGGCTGCCGGAGGAGATCACGGCGCGCTTCGGGGGCGCCGCGTACCACGGGGCCGTGGAGCGGACGAAGGAGTACATCAGGGCCGGCGACGCGTTCCAGGTGGTGCCGTCGCAGCGGTTCGAGACGCCGTGCCCGGCGAGCGCGCTGGACGTGTACCGGGTGCTGCGGGCCACCAACCCGTCCCCGTACATGTACCTGTTCCGGTTCGAGGGCTTCGACGTCGTGGGGTCGAGCCCCGAGGCGCTGGTGAAGGTGGAGGACGGCCGCGCCACGGTGCACCCGATCGCGGGCACGCGGCCGCGCGGTGCGACGCCCCGCGAGGACCAGGCGCTCGCCGACGAGTTGCTGGCCGACCCCAAGGAGCGGGCGGAGCACCTGATGCTGGTGGACCTGGGCCGCAACGACCTGGGCCGGGTGTGCGAGCCGGGCAGCGTGGAGGTCGTCGACTTCATGTCGATCGAGCGCTACAGCCACGTGATGCACATCGTCTCGACGGTCACCGGCACCCTGGGGGCCGGCCGCACCGCGTTCGACGTGCTGACGGCCTGCTTCCCGGCCGGGACGCTGTCGGGGGCGCCGAAGCCCCGGGCGATGCAGATCATCGACGAACTGGAGCCGACCCGGCGCGGGCTGTACGGCGGCTGCGTGGGCTACCTGGACTTCGCCGGCGACTCGGACACGGCCATCGCCATCCGCACCGCTCTGCTGCGCGACGGCACGGCGTACATCCAGGCGGGCGCCGGCATCGTCGCCGACTCCGACCCGGTCTCCGAGGACACCGAGTGCCGGAACAAGGCGGCGGCCGTGCTGCGTGCCGTCGCCACGGCGAACCGGATGAGCGCGGGGGCGTAGCCCCGCGTACGCGGGCCGCGGGGCGAGGGGGGATAGTGGTCGGATGACCAGCGCCGTACCCCAGCCCCGTGCCACCGCCGACGCCGAAGGGACGGCGGTGACCCGCGAGCCGCGCCGCGCGGGCGGCCGTCGCAGCATGGCCGTCGCCCTGTCGGGCGGAGTGCTCGGCGCCGCGCTCGTACTCCTGGCCGCGGGCAAGACCTGGCAGCACGGCTTCGCCGGGACGGCCGGGGCCGGGGTGGCGGTGCACGTCAGCGGCGGTCAGGTGACGGCGGTGCCGGGCGCGCTGGCGCTGGTGGGACTGGCCGCCCTGGTGGCGGTCTTCGCCGTGCGCGGCGCGGCCCGCCTGGTCGTCAGCGGACTGCTCGCGCTGTGCGGGGCGGGCGCCCTGCTCGCGGCGCTCCTCGCCGTCGGGGACGCCTCCTCCCTGGACGCCGCGGCGGCCGCCGCCAGCGGTCTGACCCGGGCCACGGCGACCGGCACCACGACCACGGCCTGGCCGGCCGTGTCCGCGGCCGGCGGTGCGCTGCTGCTGCTCGCCGGGGCGACGGCCGTCCTGCGCGCCGCGTCCTGGCCCGGGATGTCCAGCCGGTACGAGCGGGACACCGCCGGGACGCCCCGTCGTGCGACCGCCCGTCCCGCTCGCGCCGCGGACGGCGAGGAACGCCCCGAGGACATGTGGAAGGCACTGGACCGCGGCGAGGACCCCACCGACGCGCTCTGACGCGCCGGGCCACCCCCCGCGCGCGGAGCGTGAGCGGAACAGGGGAGAATGAGGCGCGACGCGTGCCATCGCGCGGCGAACGACCAAACGAACCTTCTGTAGAACGACTTGGGAGCACTCATGGCGGGCAACAGCCACGGACACACCCCTGCCGCCTGGACCGGCGTGATCATCGCCTTCATCGGCTTCTGTGTCGCGGGTGCTTTCGTCGTCCTGGCGGAGCCGATCGGCATGTTCGCGGGCCTGGCCGTGGCCGCGGTGGGCGGTCTCATCGGCCTCGGCATGCGCGCTGCCGGTCTGGGCAAGCCGGTGGCGCAGAAGGCCGCGCGCGGCTGACCTGCCGCACCACGGCACCGGAGCCGCCCCGGCAGTGCGCCGCGGGCGGCTCCGCCGTATCCGCGGCGACCCCGGGTGTTCCCCGGCGGCCCGGCGCGGGACAATCGGCGGGTGACCGAGACCGTCATCACGCCGAAGGCGAGCGCCCTCGCCGCCCCGCTGGGCCTGCTGGGCGGCGTCGTCGCCGCCTTCGCCTACGTCGGGACCGTCGACCCCAACCAGCCCGGGCACTACCCCGTCTGCCCTCTGCTGCACTACACCGGCCTGTACTGCCCCGGCTGCGGCGGGCTGCGCAGCGCCTACGCGGTGGCGCACGGCGACTTCGGGGCCGCGTTCGGCCTCAACGCCCTCGCCGTCGCGATGTACCTGCTCTTCGCCGTCGCGATGGTGGTCTGGCTCTTCCGGGCCGTGCGCGGGCGGTCGTTCGGGGTGAGCCTGCGGCCGGTGCACTGGTGGGCGGTGGGGGCGGTCGTGGTGGTCTTCACCGTTGTCCGGAACCTGCCGTTCGGGGCCGCACTGGCCCCCTGACGGCGCCTGCCGGAGGGCGTCCGATCTGTCCGTCTGGTGGTTGTTGGTTCCGCCGGATGCGGGTCCGGGGGCCCCCGGCGGTTACCATCGCAGTGCTGGTGGAACATCTCACTGGCTTGATCGTTTCGCTTTCGGAAGGGGTCCTCTCGCGTGAGTGTGCTCGACGAGATCATCGACGGCGTCCGCGAAGACCTCGCCGAGCGGCAGGCCCGGGTCTCGCTCGACGAGCTCAAGCAGCGTGCCGCGAAGGCGCGTGACGCGAAGGACGGCGTGGCCGCCCTGCGCGGCGAAGGCGTCACCGTCATCTGCGAGGTCAAGCGGTCCAGCCCCTCCAAGGGCGCCCTCGCCGCCATCGCCGACCCGGCCGGCCTCGCCGCGGACTACGAGGCGGGCGGCGCGGCCGTCATCTCGGTCCTGACCGAGCAGCGCCGCTTCGGCGGCTCGCTGGCCGACCTGGAGGCCGTCCGGGCCAAGGTCGACATTCCCGTGCTGCGCAAGGACTTCATCGTCACCGCGTACCAGCTCTGGGAGGCGCGCGCCTACGGTGCCGACCTCGCGCTGCTGATCGTGGCCGCGCTGGAGCAGGACGCGCTGGTCTCCCTGATCGAGCGGGCCGAATCCATCGGGCTCACCCCGCTGGTCGAGGTGCACGACGAGGACGAGGTCGCCCGCGCCGTCGACGCCGGCGCCCGGATCATCGGCGTCAACGCGCGCAACCTGAAGACGCTCGAGGTCGACCGGGGCACCTTCGCCCGGGTCGCGCCGGAGATCCCGGACCACATCGTCAAGGTCGCCGAGTCCGGCGTCCGCGGCCCGCACGACCTGATCGCCTACGCCAACGACGGCGCCGACGCCGTGCTGGTGGGCGAGTCCCTGGTCACCGGCCGCGACCCGCGGACCGCGGTCGCCGACCTCGTCGCCGCCGGGGCCCACCCCGCGCTGCGCCACGGACGGGGCTGACCCCCGCCATGCACACCTACGCGCGACTCGCCCGGGGCTGCCGTCCCCGTGGCTGTCGCGCGCCCGCGCGGCGCATTCTCGGGCGCCGCGTGCGGTACCACATCGGCTGCGAGCCGGGGCAGATCAACGGTCGCCGATGGCGCTAGCCGTCGCGCGCGGCGCCCGGACGGGGTCCCGTCCAGGCCTGTGACGCGCGCGGCCGCGAACGCCGACGGCGCCGAGGGCGCCGTAGCGTGACCATTGGTACGCCCTGAGACTCTGGGGGCGCGAGCGCGCCCCCGAAGGAGCCGAGAACGCCATGTCCGTTGACTTCTTCATTCCCGACCCCGAGGGCCGGGTGCCCAGCGCCGAGGGCTACTTCGGCCGGTTCGGCGGCAAGTTCATCCCGGAGGCGCTGGTCGCCGCCGTGGACGAGGTCGCCGTCGAGTACGACAAGGCCAAGGCCGACCCGGCCTTCGCCGCGGAACTGAACGACCTGCTGGTGCACTACACCGGCCGCCCGAGTCCGCTCACCGAGGTGGCGCGGTTCGCCGAGCACGCCGGCGGCGCCCGGATCTTCCTCAAGCGCGAGGACCTCAACCACACCGGTTCGCACAAGATCAACAACGTGCTGGGCCAGGCGCTGCTCACCCGGCGCATGGGCAAGACCCGGGTGATCGCCGAGACCGGCGCCGGCCAGCACGGCGTCGCCACGGCGACGGCGTGCGCGCTGTTCGGCCTGGAGTGCGTGGTCTACATGGGTGAGATCGACACCGAGCGCCAGGCGCTGAACGTCGCCCGCATGCGCATGCTGGGCGCCGAGGTCGTCTCCGTGAAGTCCGGAAGCCGCACGCTGAAGGACGCGATCAACGAGGCGTTCCGCGACTGGGTCGCCAACGTGGACCGCACGCACTACCTGTTCGGCACCGTCGCCGGCCCGCACCCCTTCCCGGCCATGGTGCGCGACTTCCACCGCGTCATCGGCGTGGAGGCGCGTCGCCAGATCCTGGAGCGGACCGGCCGGCTGCCCGACGCGGTCGCCGCGTGCGTGGGCGGCGGGTCCAACGCCATCGGCCTGTTCCACGCCTTCATCCCCGACGAGTCCGTGCGCCTGGTGGGTCTGGAGGCGGCCGGCCACGGCGTGGACTCCGGCGAGCACGCCGCGACGCTCACCGTGGGCGAGCCCGGCATCCTGCACGGCTCGCGCTCCTACGTCCTCCAGGACGACGAGGGCCAGATCACCGAGCCCTACTCGATCTCGGCGGGCCTGGACTACCCCGGCATCGGCCCCGAGCACGCCTACCTGAAGGAGACCGGGCGCGCGGAGTACCGCCCGGTCACCGACGACGAGGCGATGCAGGCGCTGCGCCTGCTGTCGCAGACCGAGGGCATCATCCCGGCCATCGAGAGCGCCCACGCGCTCGCCGGGGTGCTGCGGCTCGGCCAGGAGGTCGGCGAGGACGGACTGCTCCTGGTGAACCTCTCCGGGCGCGGCGACAAGGACATGGACACCGCGGCCCGCTACTTCGGGCTGTACGACGGGGCCGAGAACGAGGGGGCCGCGAAGTGAGCGGGCAGATCGAACTGCTGGACCGGGCCCTGGCCGGCGCCAAGGCCGAGGGGCGGGCCGCCCTGGTCGCCTACCTCCCGGCGGGCTTCCCGACCGTCGACGGCGGCATCGAGGCCGTCAAGGCGGCCCTGGACGGCGGTGCCGACATCGTCGAGGTCGGCCTGCCGCACAGCGACCCGGTGCTGGACGGACCGGTCATCCAGACCGCCGACGACATCGCGCTGCGCGGCGGTGTGCGGATCAAGGACGTGCTGCGCACGGTGCGCGAGGCGTACGCGGCGACGGGCAAGCCGGTCCTGGTCATGACGTACTGGAACCCGGTCGACCGCTACGGCGCCGAGCGCTTCGCCGCGGAGCTCGCCGAGGCGGGCGGTGCGGGCTGCATCCTGCCCGACCTGCCGGTGGAGGAGTCCGAGGGCTGGCGCAAGGCCGCCGAGCAGCACGGGCTGGCCACCGTCTTCGTGGTGGCGCCGAGCAGCCGGGACGAGCGGCTGGCGAAGATCACGGCGGCGGGCACCGGCTTCGTCTACGCGGCCTCGCTGATGGGCGTCACCGGTACCCGTGCGAGCGTCGGCGCAGAGGCGGCCGAACTGGTGCGGCGCACCCGCGCGCAGACCGATCTGCCGGTCTGCGTCGGCCTCGGCGTCTCCAACGCGGAGCAGGCGGCCGAGGTCGCCGGGTTCGCGGACGGGGTGATCGTCGGCTCGGCCTTCGTGAAGAAGCTGCTGGACGCGCCGGACCTGGAGCAGGGCCTCACGGCGGTGCGCGAGCTGGCCGCGGACCTGGCCAAGGGCGTCCGCCGCTGAGCGGTGGCATCGCCCGAACGGGCGAATTACGGCCGGGGGCGCGCGCAGGTGCGCCCCCGGTTCGTTGTCCCGGGGTGTGAGCGAGAAGAACCGTGAAGGAAAGCGCAGCGCCCGCGAGCGGCTGCAGGAGCAGCGTGTGCAGGACCAACGCCGCCAGAAGCGCAAGAGGACGGCGATCGTCGCCGGCTCCGTCGTCGGGGTCCTGGTGATCGGTGCCGTCATCGGGGTCCTGGTGGCCAACGGCGGCGACGACTCCGAGGGGGCCGCCGCGACCTCCCCGGCGGGTGCGACGGGCGAGAACAAGCTCGTGATCCCCACCGGCGCGAGCGACGCCCCGTCCACGCTGACCGTGTACGAGGACTTCCGCTGCCCGGCCTGCGGCGCCTTCGAGCAGGGCTACCGGGACACCATCCACGCGCTGGAGGACAAGGGCCAGCTGAAGGTGGACTACCACCTGGTCCGGATCATCGACGGCAACCTGGGCGGCACCGGCTCGCTCAACGCGGCCAACGCCGCGGCCTGCGCGCAGGACCAGAACAAGTTCCGCGACTACCACGACGTGCTCTACCGCAACCAGCCGCCGGAGCAGGACGACAAGTTCGCGAGCAAGCCCTACCTGCTGCAGCTCGCCGGCCAGGTGCCGGGGCTGACGACCCCGGCGTTCACCGCCTGTGTGAACAAGGGCACGTACGACGACTGGGTGAACAAGAACAACAGCGCCTTCAACTCGTCCGGCTACAACTCCACCCCGACCGTGCTGCTCAACGGGAAGAACATCTACGGCGCCCAGGCCGCGCCGCTGACCCCGCAGAAGCTGCAGCAGATGGTCACCGACGCCAACAAGGGCAAGAAGGCGGGCACCGTCACGCCGAGCGTGACCCCGCCCAGCGCCCCGGCGAGCGGCTCGGCGGCCGCCTCCACGCCGGCCTCCTCGGCTCCGGCCTCGTCCGCCCCGGCGAGCGCGCCCGCGAGCCCGCCGGTGACCCCCACGACGAGCGGCTGAGGCACCCGCGGGGGAGCGGCCCGTTATCCAGCCGTTGCCGGGCGGGTGCCCGCCGTACCCGCCCGGCACGGTAGCGTCGGCAGTGCCATGGAACTCGCATTCATCCCCAGCCCGTCGCGCGGTGTGATCCACCTCGGACCCGTACCGCTGCGCGGCTATGCCTTCTGCATCATCATCGGTGTCTTCGTAGCCGTCTGGCTCGGAGGCAGGCGATGGGCCGCCCGCGGCGGACAGAAGACCACGATCGCGGACATCGCCGTGTGGGCGGTTCCGTTCGGTCTGGTCGGTGGCCGTCTCTACCACGTGATCACCAGTTACGAGCTCTACTTCGGTGAGGGCAAGCACTGGGTGAACGCGTTCAAGATCTGGGAGGGCGGCCTCGGTATCTGGGGCGCGATCGCCCTCGGTGCCCTGGGTGCGTGGATCGGATGCCGGCGGCGGGGCATCTCGCTGCCCGCGTACGCCGACGCCGTCGCCCCGGGCATCGCCTTCGCCCAGGCGATCGGCCGCTGGGGCAACTGGTTCAACCAGGAGCTCTACGGCCGGCCGACCGATCTGCCCTGGGCGCTGAAGATCGACGCCGCCCACCGGCCGGCGGACACCCTGAACGCCGCCACGTACCACCCGACGTTCCTGTACGAGTCCCTGTGGTGCGTCGGCGTGGCCCTGCTGGTGATCTGGGCCGACCGCCGCTTCAAGCTCGGCCACGGCCGCGCCTTCGCGCTGTACGTCGCGACGTACACCGTCGGCCGCTTCTGGATCGAGTACCTGCGCGTCGACGACGCCCACCACATCCTGGGCCTGCGGCTCAACGACTGGACGTCGATCATCGTCTTCGCCGGGGCGGTCGCGTACATGATCGTCTCAGCCCGGCTGCGTCCGGGCCGCGAGGAGAACGTCGAGCCGGCGCCCGTCGACGCGGCGGAGGGCGACGCCGGCACGACGGACCTGACGAAGTCCGCGGAGAAGGACGAAGCGGCCGGCGAGTCCGACAAGGCCGGCGAGGCCGACAAGGCCGGCGAGGCCGAGAAGGCCGCCGGGGACGAAGAGGCGGAAGCGGCGGAAGAGCAGGCCGGGGCCACGGCCGGGGCCGAGTCCGCCAAGAAGGGCTGATTCCGGCACATTCCGACGCCGGGCCGCGGCGCCGCCAGGGGTATGACCCCGGGCGGCGCCGCACTCGTTTCCGCAGGTAGGGGAGGCTTTCCTTGCTGGAAACGCAGGGAATCCGGGCGTACGGTCGAGGCGTTCCCAGGGGAGGACGCGGGCGGTCGCCACCCGCGGGAAGGAGTACGCGGACCATGTCGGCAGCGGTGGAGCGCAGCGAACTGGAGCAAGGCGCCCCCTATCACGTCTCGCACCACACGCACCGGGACGTGAGCGGAGGCTGGCTGCGGCCGGCGGTGTTCGGGGCGATGGACGGCCTGGTCTCCAACCTCGCGCTCATGACCGGCGTCGCCGGCGGCAACGTCGCCCCGTCCACCGTCGTGATCACCGGACTGGCCGGTCTGACCGCCGGCGCGTTCTCGATGGCGGCGGGCGAGTACACCTCCGTGGCCTCCCAGCGCGAGCTGGTCGAGGCGGAGCTCGACATAGAGCGCCGGGAGCTGCGCCGTCATCCGAAGGACGAGGAGCGGGAGCTCGCCGAGCTGTACATCGCGCGCGGCGTGGAGCCGGAGCTCGCCCGCGAGGTGGCCCGTCAGATGTCCCGGGACCCGGAGCAGGCGCTGGAGATCCACGCCCGCGAGGAGCTGGGCGTCGACCCGGCCGACCTTCCGTCGCCGCTGCTGGCGGCGGGCTCGTCCTTCCTGTCCTTCGGCATCGGCGCGCTGCTCCCGGTGCTGCCCTATCTGCTGGGTGCCACCGTGGTGTGGCCCGCGGCGGTCGTCGCCCTGATCGGACTGTTCCTCTGCGGTGCGGCTGTGGCCCGTGTGACGGCACGCAGCTGGTGGTTCGGCGGTTTGCGGCAACTTGTCTTGGGTGGAGCGGCTGCCGGGGTTACCTTCGTTCTGGGCGCGCTTTTCGGTACCGCCGTCGGTTGAGCCGGGTACAGGCCACGAACCACTTGTTACCCGCTCGTTTCAGCGCGGCCAACACAGGGCATCAGTCTGTGGCGCCGCGGGCAGTGTCGCCTGCGTCTCACGTGAGCGATGCTGGCCCCGAACTGCCTGCTCGTAGCGCTGTTCAGTCCACATGATGGAATCCGCTATCCACTTTTCGGTCATCAAGCCATCATGTAACCTGCTCGAAATCGCAGAGGGCCAACGTCGTCCCTAGCGCGCATGCATATGCCAGATGACGACGACGGGAGAGCCGACCAGATGCGTCCTGTTCTGCACCGGCCTACACACCCCCGCCCCGCCGGCCCCGGTTCCGGCCGGGCCCACATGGACGGGCGTCCCGCCCCCCAGGGGATGTACGACCCCCGTAACGAGCACGACGCGTGCGGCGTCGGTTTCGTGGCGACCCTCACCGGTGAGGCGGACCACGCGCTCGTCGAGCAGGCCCTGACCGTGCTGCGCAATCTGGAGCACCGCGGGGCCACCGGCTCCGAGCCGGACTCCGGCGACGGCGCGGGCATCCTGATGCAGATCCCGGACGCGTTCCTGAGGGCGGTGGCCGGTTTCGAGCTCCCCACCGCCGGACAGTACGCCGTCGGCATGGCCTTCCTGCCCGTCGAGGACGAGGACCGCCGCAAGGCCGTCGAGTCCATCGAGCGGATCGCCGCCGAGGAGGGCCTCACCGTCCTCGGCTGGCGCGAGGTGCCGACCGACGCCGCGAGCCTGGGCGCCACCGCCCGTTCGACCATGCCGTACTTCTCGCAGCTCTTCGTGGCCGACGCGCACGGCGTGGACGGACAGCGGAGGGCCGGGATCGACCTCGACCGCCCCGCCTTCGTGCTGCGCAAGCGCGCCGAGCGCGAGGCGGACGTCTACTTCCCGTCGCTGTCCGCCCGGACGGTCGTCTACAAGGGCATGCTGACCACCGGCCAGCTGGAGCCCTTCTTCCCCGACCTGTCCGACCCGCGCCTCGCCACCGCGATCGCCCTGGTCCACTCGCGCTTCTCCACCAACACCTTCCCGAGCTGGCCGCTCGCGCACCCGTACCGCTTCGTCGCCCACAACGGTGAGATCAACACCGTCAAGGGCAACCGCAACTGGATGCGCGCCCGCGAGTCACAGCTGGCCTCGGAGCTGTTCAGCGGGGACCTGGAGCGGATCTTCCCGGTCTGCACCCCGGACGCCTCCGACACGGCGACCTTCGACGAGGTGCTGGAGCTGCTGCACCTCGGCGGCCGCTCGCTGCCGCACAGCGTGCTGATGATGATCCCCGAGGCGTGGGAGAACCACGTCTCCATGGACCCGGCCCGCCGTGCCTTCTACCGCTACCACTCCACCCTCATGGAGCCCTGGGACGGCCCGGCCTGCGTGACCTTCACCGACGGCTCCGTCGTCGGCGCGGTCCTGGACCGCAACGGCCTGCGCCCCGGCCGTTACTGGGTCACCGACGACGGCCTGGTCGTGCTCGCCTCGGAGTCCGGCGTCCTGGACGACATCGCCCCGGAGCGGATCGTCCGCAAGGGCCGGCTGCAGCCCGGCCGGATGTTCCTGGTCGACACCGTCGAGCACCGGATCATCGAGGACGACGAGATCAAGTCGCAGCTCGCCGCCGAGCACCCCTACGGCGAGTGGCTGGACGCCGGCCTGATCCACCTCGACGACCTGCCCGAGCGCGAGCACATCGTGCACACGCACGCCTCGGTCACCCGCCGCCAGCAGACCTTCGGTTACACCGAGGAGGAGCTGCGCATCATCCTGGCGCCGATGGCCAAGACCGGCGGTGAGCCGCTGGGCTCCATGGGCACCGACTCGCCGATCGCGGCGCTGTCCGAGCGTCCCCGGCTGCTCTTCGACTACTTCACCCAGTTGTTCGCGCAGGTCACCAACCCGCCGCTGGACGCCATCCGCGAGGAACTGGTCACCTCGCTGATCAGCGCCGTCGGCCCGTCCGGCAACCTGCTGGAGCCCTCGCCGGCCTCCTGTCGCAACATCACGATGCCGTTCCCGGTGATCGACAACGACGAGCTGGCCAAGCTCATCCACATCAACGCCGACGGCGACCTGCCGGGCCTGAAGGCCGCGACCCTCTCGGGCCTGTACCGGGTCTCCGGCGGTGGCGAGGCGCTGGCCGCCCGGCTCACCGAGATCTGCGCCGAGGCCGACGCCGCCATAGAGGCCGGCGCCCGCTTCATCGTGCTGTCCGACCGGCACTCCGACGCCGAGCACGCGCCGATCCCGTCGCTGCTGCTCACCTCGGCCGTCCACCACCACCTCATCCGCACCAAGCAGCGCACCCAGGTGGGCCTGCTGGTCGAGGCCGGTGACGTCCGCGAGGTCCACCACGTCGCGCTGCTGATCGGCTACGGCGCCGCGGCGGTCAACCCGTACCTGGCCATGGAGTCGGTCGAGGACCTGCTGCGCGCGGGCACCTTCATCTCCGGCATCGAGCCCGAGGCGGCCATCAAGAACCTGATCAAGGCGCTGGGCAAGGGTGTGCTGAAGGTGATGTCCAAGATGGGCATCTCCACCGTCGCCTCCTACCGCGGCGCGCAGGTCTTCGAGGCGATCGGCCTGGACGGCGACTTCACCGACACCTACTTCCACGGCACCACCAGCAAGATCGGCGGCGCCGGGATCGACGTGATCGCCCAGGAGGTCGCGGCCCGCCACGCCAAGGCGTACCCCGCCTCCGGCATCGCGCCGGCGCACCGCCGGCTGGAGATCGGCGGCGAGTACCAGTGGCGCCGCGAGGGCGAGCCGCACCTGTTCGACCCCGAGACGGTCTTCCGGCTGCAGCACGCCACGCGCTCCCGCCGCTACGACATCTTCCAGCAGTACACGAACCGGGTGAACGAGCAGTCCGAGCGGCTGATGACGCTGCGCGGCCTGTTCCGCTTCAAGGACGCGGACGACCAGCGCAAGCCGATCCCGGTCGACGAGGTCGAGCCGGTCTCCGAGATCGTCAAGCGGTTCTCCACCGGAGCCATGTCGTACGGCTCCATCTCGCGCGAGGCGCACGAGACGCTGGCCATCGCCATGAACCAGCTGGGCGGCAAGTCCAACACCGGCGAGGGCGGCGAGGACCCGGACCGCCTGTACGACCCGGAGCGCCGCTCGGCGATCAAGCAGGTCGCCTCCGGCCGCTTCGGCGTGACCTCGGAGTACCTGGTCAACGCCGACGACATCCAGATCAAGATGGCCCAGGGCGCCAAACCCGGCGAGGGCGGCCAGCTGCCCGGCCACAAGGTCTACCCGTGGATCGGCAGGACCCGGCACAGCACCCCCGGTGTGGGCCTGATCTCGCCCCCGCCGCACCACGACATCTACTCCATCGAGGACCTGGCGCAGCTGATCCACGACCTCAAGAACGCCAACCCGGCCGCCCGCATCCACGTGAAGCTGGTGTCCGAGGTCGGCGTCGGCACGGTCGCCGCGGGCGTCTCCAAGGCCCACGCCGACGTCGTGCTGATCTCCGGCCACGACGGCGGCACCGGCGCCTCCCCGCTGACCTCCCTGAAGCACGCGGGCGGCCCCTGGGAGCTGGGCCTGGCCGAGACGCAGCAGACGCTGCTCCTCAACGGCCTGCGCGACCGGATCGTCGTGCAGACCGACGGCCAGCTCAAGACCGGCCGCGACGTGGTCATCGCCGCCCTGCTGGGCGCCGAGGAGTTCGGCTTCGCGACCGCGCCCCTGGTGGTCTCCGGCTGCGTGATGATGCGCGTGTGCCACCTGGACACCTGCCCGGTCGGCATCGCGACCCAGAACCCGGTGCTGCGCGACCGCTTCTCCGGCAAGGCCGAGTACGTGGTGAACTTCTTCGAGTTCATCGCGCAGGAGGTCCGCGAGCTCCTGGCCGAACTGGGCTTCCGTTCGATCGAGGAGGCCGTCGGCCACGCCGAGCTGATCGACACCACCGCGGCCGTCGACCACTGGAAGGCGCAGGGCATGGACCTGGCCCCGCTCTTCCACGTGCCCGAGCTGCCCGAGGGTGCCGCCCTGCACCGCACCACCGAGCAGGACCACGGCCTGGACAAGGCACTGGACCAGCAGCTCATCGAGCTGGCCGGCGAGGCGCTGCACACCGGCGACCCGGTCCGCGCCCAGGTCAAGATCCGCAACGTCAACCGCACGGTCGGCACCATGCTCGGCCACGAGGTGACGAAGAAGTACGGTGGCGCGGGCCTGCCCGATGACACCATCGACGTCACCCTGACCGGCTCGGCCGGCCAGTCGTTCGGCGCGTTCCTCCCCAAGGGCATCACCCTGCGCCTGGAGGGCGACGCCAACGACTACGTCGGCAAGGGCCTGTCCGGCGGCCGGATCGTCGTCCGCCCGGACCGCGGCGCCGACCACCTGGCCGAGTACTCGACCATCGCGGGCAACACCATCGCCTACGGCGCCACCGGCGGTGAGCTGTTCCTGCGCGGCACCACCGGAGAGCGCTTCTGCGTCCGCAACTCCGGTGCCACCGTGGTGTCCGAAGGCGTGGGCGACCACGGCTGCGAGTACATGACCGGCGGCCGGGCGCTCGTGCTCGGCCCGACGGGCCGCAACTTCGCGGCCGGCATGTCCGGCGGCATCGCGTACGTCCTCGACCTCGACCCCGGAAGCGTCAACACCGGCATGGTGAACGTCGAGGACCTGGACGCGGACGACATCAAGTGGCTGCACGACGTGGTGCGCCGCCACCACGAGGAGACCGGCTCGACGGTGGCCGAGAAGCTCCTCGCCGACTGGGGGAACACCCTGACCCGCTTCGGCAAGGTCATGCCGAGGGACTACAAGGCAGTGCTCGCCGCCAAGAACGCCGCCGAGCAGGCCGGACTCTCCGAGTCCGAGACCACCGCGAAGATGATGGAGGCGGCAAATGGCTGACCCGAAGGGCTTCCTCACCACGCCCCGCGAGACCGCTCCGACCCGGCCGGTCGAGGAGCGCAGGCGGGACTGGAACGAGGTCTACGTTCCCGGCGGGCTGCTGCCGATCATCTCCGAGCAGGCCGGACGCTGCATGGACTGCGGCATCCCCTTCTGCCACAACGGGTGTCCGCTGGGGAACCTGATCCCCGAGTGGAACGACTACGCCTACCGCGAGGACTGGAAGGCCGCGAGCGAGCGCCTGCACGCGACCAACAACTTCCCGGAGTTCACCGGCCGCCTCTGCCCGGCGCCCTGTGAGTCCGCCTGCGTGCTCGGTATCAACCAGCCCGC
Source organism: Streptomyces sp. NPDC002574 (assembly GCF_042889545.1). Lineage (NCBI taxonomy): Bacteria > Bacillati > Actinomycetota > Actinomycetes > Kitasatosporales > Streptomycetaceae > Streptomyces > Streptomyces sp. NPDC002574. The sequence continues at coordinate 209,006 of NZ_JBIARB010000009.1, read as the reverse complement.
GGTGACCATCAAGAACGTCGAGGTCACCATCATCGACAAGGCCTGGGACAGCGGCGACGTCACGCCGCAGCCCCCGGACCGGCTGTCGGGCAAGACCGTCGCCGTCATCGGCTCGGGCCCGGCGGGCCTGGCCGCCGCCCAGCAGCTGACCCGGGCCGGCCACACGGTCGCGGTGTACGAGCGCGCCGACCGCATCGGCGGCCTGCTGCGCTACGGCATCCCCGAGTTCAAGATGGAGAAGCGGCACATCAACCGCCGTATCGAGCAGATGCGCGCGGAGGGCACCAAGTTCCGCACCGGTGTGGAGATCGGCCGCGACCTCGACGGCGCCAAGCTGCGCAAGCGGTACGACGCGGTCGTCATCGCCGCCGGCGCCACCCAGTGGCGCGACCTGCCGGCCGAGGGGCGCGAACTGCGCGGCATCCACCAGGCCATGGAGTACCTGCCGCTGTCGAACAAGGTGCAGGAGGGCGACTTCGTCGCCCCGCCGATCACCGCCGCGGGCAAGCACGTGGTCGTCATCGGCGGCGGCGACACCGGCGCGGACTGCGTCGGCACCGCCCACCGCCAGGGCGCCCTGTCGGTCACCCAGCTGGAGATCATGCCGCGGCCGTCCGACGACCGTCCGGCGCACCAGCCCTGGCCGACGATGCCGATGACGTACAAGGTCACCTCGGCCCACGAGGAGGGCGGCGAGCGGGTCTACGCCGTCAACACCGTGAAGTTCGAGGGCGATGAGGACGGGAACGTCAAGGCGCTGCACCTGGTCGAGGTCGTCTTCCAGGACGGGAAGTTCGTCCCGCAGCCGGGCACCGAGAAGGTCATCCCGGCCGACCTGGTGACCCTGGCCATGGGCTTCACCGGCACCGACCAGAAGAACGGCCTGGCCGAGCAGTTGGGCCTGGAGATGGACGCCCGCGGCAACGTGGCCCGCGACAAGGACTTCGCCACCAACGTCGAGGGCGTCTTCGTCGCCGGTGACGCCGGGCGCGGACAGTCGCTGATCGTGTGGGCCATCGCCGAGGGCCGTTCCGCCGCCCGCGCGGTGGACCGCTTCCTGACCGGCGCCAGCATCCTGCCCGCCCCGATCCGCCCGACCGACCGGCCGCTGACGGTCTGAGGTCCCGCGAGGAAAAGAGCTGTCCCGTACAACGGCGTACGGAACGGAAGGCGGCGCCTGCCCTCACTACCCGGCCGAGGGCAGGCGCCGCACTTGCATGCCGGCGAAGCCGGCCCGCGCGTCCTCGGTGTACGCGCCCACGCTGCCGCTGGTGTAGGGCCGTTCGGCGTCGGTGAACGAGGTCAGGAAGCGCCCGCCCACGGTGACGGTGACCACGGCACCGCGCTGCTCCACCCCGACCTCGTACCACGGGCCCGGGGGGAAGGGTTCCGGCCCGGTCGCCAGGAAGCGCTGGCCGCCGGGGTAGGCGGGGTCGCGTTTGCCCAGCTCCCAGCCGTTGGGCTTGAGCGTGACGTAGTAGAAGTGCTCGGGGTCGCTGTACCCCCACACCAGCCAGGGCACCTCCCACGGATTGGGCGTCGGGGAGCGCAGTTGGCGCAGCGCCCGCATCCGCGCCGACCAGGTCATGTCCGTGTAGCGCCCGGTGCTGACCACCAGCCCGGCGTGCGTCTCGTCGGGGCGGGTCGAGGGGGCCGGGGAGAGCGTCAGCGAGGTGTCGTCGCCGCGGTTGTCGCCGTACCCGTCGTACACCGACAGCCAGCGGCCGTGCACCGAGCCGTCCTCCCAGCCGGGGGCCGCCGCGCCGGGCCCGGTGCAGGCGTACACGACGCCGCCCACCACCAGCAGCAGCGCCAGCGCGAACCCGGCAGGCCGACGGCCCCTCCGCCGCGGGCGGGGGAGGGGCCTGGACGCGAGGAACCGGGGCGCGGTGGTCATGCCCTGGAGTACGGCTCCGCGGCCCGGGGCGGCGCGGCCGCCGCGGCGAGTTCGCCGCGCAGGGCGTCACCTCGTACATCCGTACCGAACTCTCCGAAGTCCTCGGCCAGTTGGGCGAGGATGCGGTCGGCCGCGAGTCCGTCGCCGAAGGGATTGCCGGCGGTCGCCATGCGGTGGTACTCCGCCGGGTCGTCCAGCAGCCGCGTCGCCGCGCCGAGGATCGCGTCGGGATCGGTGCCGATGAGCCGGGCCGCGCCCGCCTCGACGGCCTCGGGCCGCTCGGTGGTGGTGCGCAGCACCAGGGCGGGCTTGCCGAGGCTCGGTGCCTCCTCCTGGATGCCGCCGGAATCGGTGAGCACCAGTTCGCAGTCCGCGAGGGTGGCCGCGAAGTCCGGGTAGCCCAGCGGCTCGACGACGTGGACCGCGTGGTGGCCGGTCAGTTCGGGGAGCAGGGCCTCGCGGACGGCCGGGCTCTTGTGCAGCGGCAGCAGGATCTCCACGTCACCGCGCTCGCCCAGGCGGCGCAGCGCCCTGCCCATCGCGCGCATGCGCTCGCCCTGGTTCTCCCTGCGGTGCAGCGTCAGCAGCACCCTGCGGCGGCCGGTGCCGGGGAAGGCGCTGCGGCCCACGCCCTCGCCGATCACCCACAGCAGGTTGTCGATGACGGTGTTGCCGGTGACGAACACCTGGGTGTCCGGGGTCCCTTCGGCACGTAGATGGCCGGCGGCCTGCGCGGTGGGCGCGAAGTGCCAGCGGGCGATGCGCCCGATGAGACGGCGGTTGAGCTCCTCGGGGAAGGGGTTGTCGAGGACGCCGGTGCGCAGGCCCGCCTCGACGTGGGCGACCGGCACCCGCTCGTAGAAGGCGGCCAGGGCCCCGGCCAGCGCGGTGGTGGTGTCGCCCTGGACGATGACCAGATCCGGGCGGTCGCCCCGGATGACCTCGCCCAGCCCCTCCACCAGACGGGCGGTCAGTTCGGACAGCTGCTGGCGCTCGCGCATCACGTCGAGGCCGGTCGTGGCCGGGACCCGGAGCAGGTCCAGCATCTGGTGGAGCATCTCGCGGTGCTGCCCGGTGGTGACCACCAGCGGTTCGAAGAGGTCGGAAGCGGCCATCGCGCGGGCCACCGGAGCCAGCTTGATCACCTCCGGCCTGGTGCCGAGGACGAGCATCGCGCGGATGGTGCCCGGCACTTCGGGCGCATCGGCGGAGCGTGCGGACATGGATCCCCCTGGGACGGTGTGGCGGTGTGTCGGTGAGTGATGGGAACGAGCGGTGCGCGTCAGGTGCGGGCGGTCTTCAGCCAGGTGCGCTTCCCGGTGACCATCCGCCACAGGCCCCACCATCCGGCGGCGAACCAGATGTAGCCGTAGAGGATGAACACGTGCGCGACCAGGACCGAGCGCAGCAGCCCGAGGGTGCGCTCGCGCTTGGCGTAGACGAACCCGTACACATAGGCCGCGGTGAAGGACAGTACGTACGGGCCGAGCAGCCACATCGGCGAGACGAGCGCGTGGCCCGCCTGGACGGACGCGGCGACGGTGCCGGCGAGGGCGATCAGGAAGGACAGCGGCAGCAGCGAGGTGAGCAGGATCAGCACCGGGCTGGACAGGTGGTAGAGCAGGTCGAGGGCCGGGCGGCCGGCGACCTCGCGCAGGATCAGCGGAACGAGGTTCGCGGACTGCAGATGGCCCTGGAACCAGCGGGACCGCTGCCGCACCAGCCGGCGCACGTCGAGCACGGCCTGCTGGGAGACCGCGGCGGTGGTGCAGTACTGGTTGCGCCAGCCGCGGGCGATCAGCCGGACGCCCAGGTCGAGGTCTTCGGTCAGGCTGTCGCTCCACGGGCCCGCGCCGCCGAGCGAGTCCAGTGCGGACAGCCGCATGAACTGCCCGTTGCCGCCCATGCCCACGCTGCCGATGAAGCGCCGGGCGCTCTGGAAGACATCGCCGTAGACGACGAACTCCATGTCCTGGAGCCGGGCGAGCAGGCTCAGATGGCGGTTGTACATCCGGACGCCGATCTGGACGGCGCCGGTGGCCGGGTCGTCGAAGTACGGGTCCACGGACTGCAGGGTGTGCGGGTCCAGCCGGCCGTCGGCGTCGACCACGCAGATGATCACGTCGTCCGGGTCGTGGTCGCCGAGCAGTCCCGAGGACCGCAGATGGCGTACGCCGGCGTTGAGCGCGGCGCCCTTGCCGCGCCGGGCGTCGGGCAGTTGGCGCTGGTAGAGCCGGACCCGGTCGCTGCTCGTGGCGGCGGCGCGGACGACATCGGCCGTGCGGTCCTCGGAGGCGTCGTCGATGACCAGGGCCATGAAGCTGTCGGCGGGCAGTGAGGTGATGCGCGCCAGACTGTCGCCGATGACCTTCTCCTCGTTGAGGCAGGCCAGCAGGAAGACGTAGAAGCGGGGCGTGCCGGGGCGGCGGGACCTGCGGATCCGCCGTCTGGAGAGCAGGAAGAGCACGGTGTTGTAGGCACCGGCCATCACGATCAGCGCGGTCGCGGCCCAGAGCGGGATCCGGGAGATCATCCGCCGCCCCCGGGGAGCCGCGGGGCCGAGGGCCGTGCGACGGGCCGGCGCCGCAGCCACAGTCGTGCGGCGATCAGACCGAATGCGATCAGGCAGTACAGCAGAAAGCCCATTCCTGCTGCTATTTGTAAAACCCTGGCGAACGGAATGCCAGGAACAGTTCTCGTCGCCTCCGCCATACCGGCAAGAGGCAGCATTGTGCCCAGTGCGGGCCTTCCGTACATGAGTGAGTTCCCCCCAATGCGCTCCGGCTCCGAAGTCGGGCCGAAACTCCCTCAGGGAAGTTAGCAGATACTTTTAGACGATCATCGCCGGCGGCGTCACCCGCGAGAGAGTCCATCTGGCACGCCTCACGTCTCCGCAGGTGAGGAAGGTGAAGCGGGAAGGTGATTCACCCTTCCGGGTGGGATTGGTCGCGGTAATGGAATGAATAATCGAACGAACTGCACATCCGATGATCCGGTTGACAGCGGGCATTGACGCTCTGAACAATCAGCGGCCTGTTCATTCGGTGCAATGGGGGGAAACATGCAATCCCGCATCGGGAGGCCACGGAAGTCCCGGGTCTCCGTCATCGTCATGCTCGTCGCGGCGCTCATGGGCGCCGCATTCCTGACCGTCCCGGCCGGCGCCGCGGGCCGGGGCCCGGCCGCCGATCCCGGCGGGCGCCACCACCGGCACGGCGAGAACGTCGGCGGCCGCTCGGGCGTCGGCAAGATCGACCTCGCCGCGTGGGCGAAGTCCCAGCAGTCCGCCGACCGCGACCGCCGCGCCAAGGGGCCGATCCGGAAGGCCGCCGCGGACCGGCCGGCCGCACGCGCCGCGCTGCTCGCGAAGCCGGCCGCCGCGGCCGCCGGCACCTCGGCACTCGTGCTCTACGACACCGCGGGACCCTACGGACAGCTCGGTGAGCTGTACGCCATGGCCACCGCCAACCTCGCCGGGCACTTCGGCACGGTGACCGCGAAGCCGGTCCAGCAGTACACCGCCGGCATGGTGAACCAGTACACGGCGACCGTCTACCTCGGCTCCACGTACTACGGCGGCAGCATCCCCGACGCCGTCCCCGCCGCGTTCTACCAGGACGTCGTCACCACCACCCATCCGGTGACCTGGGTCGGCGACAACATCTGGTCGCTGGCGAACGCCACCGGGGTCACCCAGTTCCAGAACACCTACGGCTGGGACCCCAGCTCGTCGTACTTCGACCCCGGCTCCGTGACGCAGGTGACGTACCGGGACCAGACCCTGACCCGGAAGATCCCGGCCGGTCAGGACGGCGGCGTGCTGCGCCCCACCCTCCTGACCGGGCCCGGCTACCCGGCGGTGACCCCGCTGGCCCAGGCGGTCGACACCGGTACCGGCGCGTCCTTCCCGTGGGCGGTGCGCTCCGGCAACCTCACCTACGTCGGCGAGATCCCGTTCGCCTACGTCTCCGAGAGCGACCGCGTCATCGCCTTCGAGGACCTGCTCTTCGACGCCCTCGCGCCGAGCACCCCCGAGCGGCACCGGGCGCTGCTGCGGCTGGAGGACATCAGCCCCGACTCGGACCCGGCCGAACTGCGCGCGACGGCCGACTACCTCTGGTCGCAGAAGATCCCGTACGGCATCAACGTCATCCCCGTCTACACCGACCCGCACGGCACCTACAACAACGGCCGTGCCGAGACCGTCACCCTGCTCCAGCGCCCGCAGGTGGTCTCCGCGCTGAAGTACATGCTGGCGCGCGGCGCCGTCCTGATGAACCACGGCTACACCCACCAGTACGGCACCGTCGCCAACCCCTACGACGGCGTCTCCGGCGACGACTTCGAGTTCTACCGGGCCCACGTCGACACCGCCGACAACGTGGTCTACGACGGCCCGGTCGCCGAGGACTCCGCGATGTGGGCGCAGACCCGGGTCACCCTGAGCCTCGCCCAGTTCGCCCTCGCGGGGCTGCCGACGCCGAAGCTGTGGACCACGCCGCACTACGCGGCCTCCGCCACCGACTACAAGGTCTTCGCCCGCAACTACACGGCCCGCCTGGAGCGTTCGCTGTACTTCTCCGGGACGCTGAGCGGTACCGCCGGTGATCCCAGCCGCTTCATCGGGCAGTTCTTCCCCTACGTGGTGAAGGACGTGTACGGCACCACCGTGCTGCCCGAGAACATCGGCAACTACGAGCCCGAGGCGTACAACAACCACCCGGCCCGGCTGCCCGCCGACCTGATCGCCTCGGCCAAGGCGAACCTCGCCGTGCGCGACGGCTTCGCCAGCTTCTTCTACCACCCGTACAACCCGGTCCAGCCGCTGCAGGAGACGGTCGACGGCATCCGCGCCCTCGGCTACACCTTCGTCAGCCCCGCCGGGCTCACGTGACCCTCATCCGGAGGACCGCCGTCGCCACCATGGCGGCGGCGGTCCTCGCCGTCACCGCCGGATGCACCACCGTCACCTCCTCGCCGGCGCCCGCGCCGGCCGGTGCGGGCGCGTCCCGGCTGCGGGGGATCGCCCTGCCGTCCTGGGCCGCCGAGGACTACGACAGCCCCGCCGCGGGCCGCTACCTGCGGGACATCGCGGCCACCGGGGCGGGCTGGGTGTCGCTCACCCCCACCTGGTACCAGTCGGCCCCGGGCGACGCGTCGATGCACACCACCGGGGAGACCGCGAGCGACGCCTCGCTGCGCCGGATCGTCCGCGAGGCCCACGCCGCCGGGCTCAAGGTCCTGCTCAAACCGCACGTCGACCTCCCCGGCGACCAGGACCGCGCGCAGATCCGGCCCGCCGACCGCGCCGCCTGGTTCGCCGCGTACACCCGCTTCATCACCCACTACGCGCGGCTGGCCGAGGACCTCGGCGTCGAGCAGGTCTGCGTCGGCACCGAACTGGCCGGCACCTCGCGGGACGGCGCCCCCTGGCGGGCGGTCATCCGCGCCGTCCGGCGGGACTACCGGGGACCGCTGGTCTACGCCGCCAACTACGACGAGTACGCGCACGTCCCCTTCTGGGACGACCTCGACCTGATCGGCGTCGACGCGTACTGGCCGCTGGCCGAGCACCCCACCACCGACGTCGGCCGGCTGCGCGCCGCGTGGCGGCCGATCGCCCGGGAGCTCGCCGCCCTCTCCGCCCGCCGGCACCGCCGCGTCCTGTTCACCGAGGCCGGCTACGTCAGCCAGCGCGGCACGACCACGGCCCCCTGGTCCTGGACGGTCAGCGGGCGACCGGCCGACGACGAACAGGCCGCCGCCTACCAGGCCCTGCTCGGCGCCATGGAGGGGGAGCGCTGGTGGGCCGGGGTGTGCTGGTGGATGTGGGACGACTGGCCGGACAGCGGCGAGACACCGCGGCGGCTGGCCTACACCCCGCACGGCAAACCCGCCGAGGAGGTGCTGCGCCGCTGGTGGCGCAGATGAACGAGACAAAAGGTGCGAATCGCTGGGATTGTGTTCCCATGACCGCTCTCGCGCCCCCCGACCACGAGGACACCACGGACTTCGCCGACGCCGACCGCGGCTTCCTCGGCGCCCTGACGCCCGGCCGCGTCACCGACGACGACGGCCGGGTGGTCTGGGACAACGACGCCTACTCCTTCCTGCAGGGCCCCTGCCCCGACACCGCCCACCCGGGACTGTGGCGGCAGAGCCGGCTCGCGGCGAAACAGGGCCTGTTCGAGGTCGTCGAGGGCGTCTACCAGGTCCGCGGCCTGGACCTGTCCAACATGACGCTCGTGGAGGGCGACCGCGGGGTCGTGGTCATCGACCCGCTGCACTCCACCGAGGCCGCGGCCGCCGCCCTGGCGCTCTACCGCGAGCACCGGGGCGACCGTCCGGTCACGGCGCTCATCTACACCCACTGCCACGTCGACCACTTCGGCGGCGCGCGCGGCGTCCTGCCGTACGGCCACGACCCGGTCCCGGTCCTCGCCCCGGCGGGCTTCCTGGAGCACGCCGCCAGCGAGAACGTCTACGCGGGCACCGCGATGAACCGCCGCGCCGTCTACATGTACGGCTCCGAACTGCCCAAGGGCCCCGCGGGCCAGATCGGCTGCGGGCTCGGGCAGACCGTGTCCACCGGCGCCATCGCCCTGATGCGGCCGACCGTCTCCGTCACCCGCACCGGGCAGGACGAGACCCTCGACGGCGTCCGCATCGTCTTCCAGCTCACCCCCGGCACCGAGGCGCCCGCCGAGATGAACTTCGTGCTGCCGGGCAAGCGCGTGCTGTGCATGGCGGAGAACGCCACCCACACCATGCACAACATCCTGACCCTGCGCGGCGCCCAGGTCCGTGACGCCCGCCAGTGGGCCCAGTACCTCAACGAGTCGCTGGTGCTGTTCGGCAACGCCGTCGACGTCGTCGTCGCCTCCCACCATTGGCCCACCTGGGGGCGGGAGAACATCCACCGGCTGCTGGCCCACCAGCGCGACCTGTACGCCTACCTCCACGACCAGACGCTGCGGCTGCTCAACCAGGGCATGACCGGCAGCGAGATCGCCGAGGAGCTGCGGCTGCCGCCCGCCCTGGAGCGCTTTCACGCCAACCGCGGCTACTACGGCTCCCTCTGCCACAACGTGAAGGCGGTCTACCAGCGCTACATGGGCTGGTTCGACGGCAACCCCGCCCACCTGTGGGAGCACCCGCCGGCCGAGGAGGCGCGCCGGTACGTCGACTGCCTCGGCGGGGTCGACGCCACCGTCGCCAAAGCGGGCGAGTACGCCGACGCCGGGGACCTGCGCTTCGCCGCGACCCTGCTCAACCACGCCGTCTTCGCCGACCCCGGGCACTCCACCGCGCGCGGCGAACTGGCCGCCGTCTACCTACGGTTGGGCCACGGCTGCGAGAACGGTCCCTGGCGGAATTTCTACCTGATGGGCGCCAAGGAACTGCGCGACGGCATCAGCCCCACCCCGACGGCGACCGCCGGCCCCGATCTCACCGCGGCCCTGACGGTCGATCAGCTGATCGACTCGCTCGCCATCCGCGTCAACGGCCCCCGGGCCTGGGACACCCACCTCACCATCGACTGGCGGCTCACCGACGAGCACCGCACCTGGCACCTCACCCTCTCGAACGGGGCGCTCACCCACTACTCCACCCAGGACGGCCGACCCAACCGGCACGCCGACCTGACCCTCACCCTCACCCGGCCCGAACTGCAACGGCTGCTGGCCGGCGGACGGTTCGACGGGATCGAGCACGAGGGCGACCTGAAGGTGGTGACCACCCTCGTCGGCCTGCTGGACGGCCCCGACCGGGACTTCGCCATCGTCACCCCCTGACCGGGGGGCCTCCGGGCCGGCCCGCCGAGTGGCCGATTTCGGCGGCACGGCCGGGGCACCGCGGGCATAGCCTGAACGTCATGGTCGAACACCGCTTTGCCGAAGTGAACGGTATCCGCCTGCACATCGCGGAGGAGGGCGAGGGACCCCTCGTCGTCCTCCTGCACGGCTTCCCCGAGTGCTGGTACTCATGGCGCCACCAGTTCGGACCGCTCGCCGCCGCGGGCTACCGGGTGGTCGCGCCCGATCAGCGGGGCATCGGGCGCAGCGACCGCCCCGAGCCCGTGGACGCGTACACCATGCTGGACCTGGTCGGCGACGTGATCGGGCTGATCCACGCACTCGGCGAGGACACGGCCGTCGTCGTCGGCCACGACTGGGGCGCCCCCGTCGCCTGGCACACCGCCATGCTGCGCCCCGACGTCGTGCGCGCCGTGGCCGGACTGAGCGTCCCGCCGACCCCGCGCGGCGGGGACACGCCCCCGCTGGTCGCCATGGAGGAGCTCTACGGCGGGCGCTTCTACTGGAACTACTTCGCCAGGCCCGGCGTCGCCGACGCCGAGTTCGCCGCCGACCCCGACGCCACCTTCCGCCGCTTCCTGTACGGCGCCTCCGGCGACAACCCTGCCAACGACCCTGTCCCCGCCCAGCCGTTGGTCGAGCCGGGCAGCGGGTTTCTCGACCTCGTCGGCGATCCGGAGAAGCTGCCGGACTGGCTCACCGAGGACGACGTCGCCACCTTCGCCGCCGAGTACGGGTCCCAGGGCTTCACCGGCGGGCTCAACTGGTACCGCAACCTCGACCGCAACTGGCGGCTGACCGCCGCCTGGAGCGGCGCGCCCCTCCAGGTCCCCGGGCTGTACATCACCGGTGACCGCGACGTCGTGCACGCCTTCCCCGGCGCCGCCGACCTCGTCGGGGCGCTGACGCAGATCTACCCGACGCTGCGGGAGCCCGTCGTGCTCCCCGGATGCGGCCACTGGACGCAGCAGGAGCGCCCGGAGGAGGTCAACGCGGCGCTGCTGGACTTCCTGCGCGAGACGGCACCGGCCCGCGTCTGACCGTCCTGCCACGCCCTGCCGGCCACCGGCTCAGGTGTCGCACTCCAGCACGGTGCGGCACAGCCCGCACCGTGCCTTCACCCGGCCGCGGACCGGGACCCGGATGCGCTGGTGGCAGGTGGGGCAGGGGAAGGACACCCGCATCGGCGCCTCCCCCTCGAAGGCGTAACCGGCCACGGGGTGCGCGGCGCCGCGGCGGCGGTCATGGGCGTAGCGCCGGCGGTTCGCCCAGCCGCAGCCCAGCAGCGGGGCGTTCCGCAGGTCGTCCCGGGCCAGCCCGAGGCCGTCCCGGTAGGCGTCGCGGGCCCGCGGGCCGGACAGCCAGGGCTCGATGTCGTCGCCGAACGCCAGCGCGCGCTTGGCCAGCACGTACCCGAACTCCTCCGGGGTGAGGTAACCCAGCTTCGACGCCGTCATCGTCACCCGGTCGCCGAACAGCGCCGGCTCCTCCCGGTAGGAGTCCAGCAGCAGCCAACCCGCGCCGAGATAGGCCGTCGCGGTGTCCGTGAGGATCTCGTTGTCCCGCGTCCCGGGGAACTCCAGGCCGAGCCGGTGCAGGTACACGTGCATGACCTCGTGCGCCAGCGCCGCGCCCACGTCGCGCCGGTCCTCGCGGAAGCGGTCGTGCAGCTCCACGAAGTACTCAGGGCCGGCGGCCAGTTCCACGTTGCCCGCGTGCGTCATGTCGCGGAAGCTCACCACCATCCGGGCCTCCGGCAGCCGGAAGTGCTGCACGATGACCCGGGCCACCCGCTGCGCGCCCAGGTGCAGATCCTCGTCCGGCGGAAAATCCACGGCCTCGGGACGGACGCTCGCCGCGAACCGGCTCACGGTGTCGTACGACAGCCTGCGGTAGAGCGCGGTCAGGGCCGACCGCACCTTCTCCAGGTGCGGAAAGCCGTGCTCGATCGGGCTGGACGACGGCTCGCCCACGGCGCCTCCCCCAAGCGGTGCGACGCTACGAGCCTACGCGTCCACCCACGCCGTTGTCGCCGTGCGATCCGGTCCCGTCCCGGACGCCGAACCGGCCACGGGCACCCCCAGCGCCGCCAGCCGCTCCGCCGCGCCCGGCGCCTCTCCGCCGGCCGGCTGGTAGGCGCTCACCAGCAGCCGCCCGCCCGGCTCCACCAGCTCGGCGAGCAGCCGGCGCAGCAGGCCGCCGAGCCTCGCCGGCGGCACGCAGTCCGCGAGGACGTGCACGAAGGTGAAGCGCCGGCCGCCGTCCGGCCGCCAGTCCAGCGCGTTGCCGACGGCTATCCGGTCCGCCCACCGCGGCAGCCGCCTCCGGGCCAGCTCCACCAGCCCCGGCGCGATGTCCAGCCCGTACGGCTCGATCGCCCGGCCGCGCTCGGCGGCCCACGTCCGCACCGACTCCATCAGCAGCCCGTTGGCGCAGCCGATGTCGAGGAAGGTGCCGTCCCGGTGCAGCGCGTCCACCACCATCGACCGGCGCGCCCGCCACTCCTCGGGGCCGCCGCCGAAACCGGAGCCGCCCTCGACGGTCGCGGCCCGCAGATAGGCGGGCTGAATCAGACGCAGGTTGTCCGCGAACCACGAGGCGTCGTCCTGCTCCCGGAAGGAGTGCGCCGCGTCCAGCACCGCCCGCCGCTCCGTGCGGTCCGCCAGTCGCGCGGCGACCTCCTCCGGGGTCCCGGCGAACAGCTCCACCCGGGTGTGCGGCCGCCGGCCGCGGTAACGGTCGCCGTCCAGCCACGCGTACAGCCGCAGCTCCAGGCCGTCGTAGGCGAAGGGGTGCACACGCTGCCGCAGGAAGCCGGCGGTCATCAGCGGCACCCGCTCGGAGGTGTCCAGCACCCAGTCCTCGCCCGGCAGCACCCGGCCCGACGGCAGCCGCAGGCCCCCGCCGCCGTGGCCCTGCGCGGGGACCGCGCAGCGCCCGTCCGGCAGGAAGAGCACATACGTCACCCGGCGCACCGCCTCCGGATCCCGCGGATCGTGCTCCACCGGCTCGTACGTGTGCGGCCCCGCCACCATGCCGTCCCCCTCGGCCGAATCCGTTCGCCCCCGGCCGACCCGCCGGACGCGTCGACGTACGGACACCGTACAAGTGACGACCGACATCCGGCCGGTGGGGTTGCCCGCGATCGCCTTGCGGCCGGCACGGGATGGGACGTCGCGGGGATCGCCTGCCGACGCGGCCGGGGCCTCACGTGCTGAACTCCCGCGCCGGGACCCGGCGGTGGGCCGCCGGGCGGTCCCGGGCCGCGTCGGCGCGGCGAGGGCGGGGCGCTGCGCTCACCCCCTCGTCGTGCAGGCAGGCCGGGCCGCGGAGAGATCGCCCCCTGGTGCCCGTGCGCGCCCAGCCTCCGGCACCGGCGCGGCAGGCCGACGCGACTGCGGTCGGCAGCCCGCCGCAGCCTCCCGCAGAGCGGTACGGGCCGGTGCGGCCGGGGTCCCGCGGGGTGAGCTGCCCGGCCCGGGACCCGGCGGTGGGCCGCCGGGCGGTCCCGGGCCGCGTCGGCGTGGCCGCACCTCCGCCCCGGATCTCCGGCGGCGCGGGGCTGACCGCGTCCCGCGGGCGGCCCCGCGGTCAGCCCGCGGCGGGAGCCGGCGGCGGGGGGAGTTGGCCGTAGCAGAGGCAGAAGGGGTGGCCGGCGGGGTCGGCGAAGACGCGGAAGCCGCTGCGCTCGCCGCCGCTGTCATGGAGGAGGGTCGCGCCGAGGGCGACGACCTCCTCCTGGGCCCGTTCCACGTCCGCGCGGGTGGGCACCTCGAAGTCGAGGTGGAACTGCTGCGGGTGCTCGGGGTCCGGCCACCGCGGCGGGCGGTGGAAGGGCACCTCCTGGAAGGCGAAGCGCGTGCCGCCCGGCGCCGTCAGGGTCACCCAGGACGGGTCGGAGCCGTCCAGGGCCCCGCCGAGGATCCCCTGGTAGAAGGCGCCCAGTGCCCGCGCGTCGGGACAGTCGATCACGGTGAGCTGCAAGGTGGCGATCATCCGGCGAGCCTGCCCGCTGTCATACCTGAGGTGCAAGACCCGGTGCCGGGACCATACTTTCGGTGGATACGGACAGGGACGGCCGGGGGAGGCGCGGCACGCACCCGGCTCCGTACCCTGGGGGCCGTCGACGTAGCCGCCAGCCGCGAAGGACCCCGCCGCGATGCCTGCCCTGCCTGTGCCCCTGATGCCCGCCGCCCTCGCCGCCGGGGCCGCCGTCCTCGTCTGCTGCGCGGCCGTCGCGTGCGGCCCGCTCACGGCGGTGTTCGCGGGACTGCTGGCGCTGGGCGTGTGGGGCGTGCGCTACGCCGTCCACCCGCGGTGAGCCCGTGGGCGGCCCCGTGACGACGTCCCACCGCCGGATCAACGTGCTCGCCCTCGCCCTGCTCGTCGCGGCCGCCGCGGGGACCGCCTGGGCCGTCTGGCGCACCGGCTCGGGGCGCACCGACGCCGTCGTGCACGGCATTACCTCCGCGCGCGCCGCCGATCCGGCGGGCCACACCCCGGTGCGCCTCGACATAGCCCGCGCCCGGGTCCACGCCCGCGTCCTGGACCTCGGGCTCAACGACGACGGCAGCCTGCAGACGCCGGGCGCCGAGGAGGGCCGCCGTTGGGCCGGCTGGTACGACCGCAGCGCCGCGCCCGGCGACCCCGGCACCGCGGTGATGGTCGGCCACCACGACACCGGAAGCGGCCGCGGCGTCTTCCACGACCTCGGCGACCTGCGCCCCGCCGACACGGTCGTGGTCACCCGCCGCGACGGCAGCCGCGCCCGCTTCACGGTCACCCGGGTCGTCCGGGTCCCGGGGCGCTCCCGGCCCACCGGGGCCTGGTCCACCGGCACCGGGGCCCCCTCCCTGCGCCTGATCACGTGCACCCGCGGCCACGGCGACAGCCTGATCGTCGACGCCGCCGCCGTCCGCTCCCCCTGACGCCCGGCCGCGGCCGCCGTACCCGGGGCGGCGAACTCCCGTGCGGGTCGTACGGCCCATGAGGCAGCATGGCGGCATGCCTGCTCTCACCCGTGCCGAGGCCGAGATCCGCGCCCGGCTCCTCGACGTCCACACCTACGCCGTCGACCTGGACCTGACCCGCGGCGACGACGTGTTCGGCTCCACCACCGTCATCGGGTTCACCGCCCTCGCCGACGGTGACACCTTCGTCGAGCTCAAGCCCGCCGCCCTGCACCGCGCGGTGCTCGACGGCCACGCCCTCGACCCCGCCGCCCTGGAGGACAACCGGCTGCCGCTCACCGGGCTCACGGAAGGCCCGCACGAGCTGCGGATCGAGGCCGACATGCGCTACTCGCGCACCGGGGAGGGCATGCACCGCTTCACCGACCCGGCGGACGGCGAGACCTACCTGTACACCCAGCTCTTCCTGGACGACGTCCAGCGCGTGGTCGCCGCCTTCGACCAGCCCGACCTCAAGGCCGTCTTCGAGGTCACCGTCACCGCGCCGCCCGCCTGGACCGTCCTCGGCAACGGCGTCGCCGACCGCACCGGCGAGGCCGAGGGCCACTGGCGGATCGCGCCGACCCCGCGCATCAGCACCTACCTGCTCGCGGTCGCCGCCGGCCCCTGGCACTCGGTGCGCACCGAGCACGCAGGACTGCCCTTCGGCCTGCACTGCCGCCGCTCGCTGGCGCCCCACCTCGACGCCGACGTCGAGGAGCTCTTCGACATCACCCGGCGCTGCTTCGACCGCTACCACGAACTGTTCGCGGAGCCCTACCCGTTCGACTCCTACGACCAGGCCTTCGTCCCCGAGTTCAACGCGGGCGCGATGGAGAACCCCGGGCTGGTCACCTTCCGCGACGAGATGGTCTTCCGGTCCGCCGTCACCGACGCCGAACGGCAGACCCGCGGCATGGTCGTCGCCCACGAGATGGCCCACATGTGGTTCGGCGACCTGGTCACACTGCGCTGGTGGGACGACATCTGGCTGAACGAGTCCTTCGCCGAGTACATGGGCTACCAGGTGCTCTCCGAGGCCACCCGCTTCACCGACACGTGGACCGACTTCGCCGTCGCCCGCAAGGGCTGGGGCTACGACGCCGACCAGCGCCCCTCCACCCACCCGGTCGCCCCGGACCCCGAGGCCGTCCCCGACACCGCGTCGGCGCTGCTCAACTTCGACGGCATCTCGTACGCCAAGGGCGCCTCCGCCCTGCGCCAGCTCGTGACGTGGCTCGGCCGCAAGGACTTCCTCGCCGGCATCAACGAGCACTTCTCCCGGCACCGGTTCGGCAACGCCGCCCTCGCCGACTTCATCGACTCCCTCGCCTCCGCCACCGACCGGGACGTGCACGCGTGGGCCGACCGCTGGCTGCGCACCACCGGCGTCGACACCCTCACCCCCGTCCCGGCCGAGACCGACGGCGGCTGGCGGCCCGAGGTGGTCCGCGCGGGCGAGCGCCCGCACCGCATCGCCGTCGCCGCGTACGACCGCGCGACCGGTCACCCCGACCCGGCGCGGCTCGTGCTGCGCGAACGCTTCGAGACCGACGTCCCCGCCGGCGCCGAGGCCGACGGGACACGGCCCGGCCCGCGCCCCGACCTGGTGCTGCTCAACGACCAGGACCTGACGTACGCCAAGATCCGCTTCGACGCCCGGTCCTGGGACACCCTCGTCCAGGCGCTGAGCGGCCTGCCCGACCCGCTCGCCCGGGCCCTGGTGTGGAACGCCGCCCGCGACATGGTGCGCGACGGTGAACTGCCGCCCGCCGCCTACCTGGACGTGGCTCGCGTCCACCTGCCGCACGAGACCGACCTCGCCGTGGTGCAGGGCGTGCTCGGCTTCGCCCGCGCCCAGCTCGCCGACCGCTACCTGCCCGCCGCGCAGCGGCCCGAGGCGCTTGCCACGCTGGAGGCCCTCACCCGCGAGCTGCTCCGCCACGAGGACCCGGGCATGCGGCTGGCCGCCGCCCGTGAACTCATCACCGCCGTCGCCGACCCCGCGGAACTGCGCGGCTGGCTCACCGCCGGGACCCTGCCGGACGGGCCGCCGCTCGACCCCGAACTGCGCTGGCAGATCCTCACCCGGCTCAGCGTCCTGGGCGCCGCAGACCGCGCCGACATCGACGCCGAACTCGAGCGGGACCCCAGCGCCACCGGCCGGGAGGGCGCCGCCCGCTGCCGGGCCGCGCTGCCCGACGCGGAGGCCAAGCGGGAGGCGTGGACCTCGATGTTCGAGGACGACACGCTCTCCAACTACCTGTTCACCGCGACCGCCCAGGGCTTCTGGCAGCCCGAGCAGCTCGCCCTCCTCGGCGACTACGTGCCGCGCTACTACCCGGCCGCCGTCGCCCTCGCCGCCCGCCGGGGACCGGCGCTGGCCGACGCCGCCGGCCGCTGGGCCTTCCCCCTCCCGGTCGTCGACACCTCCGTCCTCGACCTCGGCGAGGCCTGTCTGCGCTCGGCCGACCCCGCTCCCACCCCCGCCCTGCGGCGCAGGCTCGTCGACCAGCTCGACGACCTGGCCCGCGCCCTGCGCGTGCGGGGCGCGTGACCGCTCACTCCCGGGGCGAGGGCGCGCCTGACGTGCCCTCGCCCCCGCGCCCGCGTGCGCGGTGACCACGGGTCCGATGAGGGGTACTTCGAGGACGGGACAGCATCCCCGCGGGGGCGGCGTCGTTACGCAGTCCGGACCGCGCGGACGGGTCGCGCGGCGGTGATCGCTGTGTTCTCGGAGGGTGCCAGGCCGTGTCACCTCAGCTCGCCGGCGGCAGGGGAGGGCCGGGCCGGCTGCGACCGTTGCTGGGGGTGGTGCTGGACGCGCTCGCGGAGGGTGCCGCGCGGCGCGCGGGACCCCTGCCCGCGGGCGGGCCGGAGGCGGTGGCCGCCCGGGTCGCGCAGACCCTGGGCGAGGCGCTGCCCGAGCACGGGACCGGGGCGCAGGAGGCGCTGCGGACGCTGGTGCGGCTGACCGCGGAAGGCGCGGCCGACCCGGCGGAGCCGTTCTGCGCGGCACATCTGCACTGCCCGCCGCTGGCCGTGGCCGCGGCGGCCGACCTGGCCGCGAGCGCGCTGAACCCCTCGATGGACTCCTGGGACCAGGCACCGGCGGCGACCGCCCTGGAGGCGGCGGTGACGGCGGCGCTGGCCCGTCTCGTCCACCCCGGGGCGGCGGCGCCCGACGCGCTGATCACCACCGGCGGTACCGAGTCCAACCAGCTCGCCCTGCTGCTCGCCCGCGAACGCGCCCCCGGCGTACGGATCGTGACCGGGGCCAACGTCCACCACAGCGTGCCCCGCGCCGCGTGGCTGCTCGGGATGGCGGAGCCGGTCGTCCTCGACACCCCCGCCGGGGTGCTCGATCCCGCGCGGGCACGCACCGCGCTCGCCGCCGTCCCCGGCCCGGCCCTGCTCGTCGCCACGGCCGGGACCACCGACACCGGGGCCGTCGACCCGCTGCCCGAACTCGCCCGCGCCGCACGGGAGTACGGCGCCGCGCTGCACGTGGACGCGGCCTACGGCGGCCCTCTGCTGTTCAGCGACCGGGAGGCGCCGCGGCTCGCCGGGCTGGCCGGGGCCGACACCGTCACCCTGGACCTGCACAAGCTCGGCTGGCAGCCGGTCGCCGCGGGCGTGCTCGCCGTGCGCGAGGGGGAGTCGCTGCGCCCGCTCGGGCACCAGGCGGACTACCTCAACGCCGTCGACGACACCGAGGCCGGCTTCCCCGACCTGCTCGGCCGCTCGCTGCGCACCACACGCCGCCCCGACGTGCTGAAGATCGCCGTGACGCTGCGCGCCCTCGGCAGGCAGGGCCTGGGCCGGTTCGTGGAGACCGTCTGCGACCGCGCCCGCGAGCTGGCCGACCTGGTCGAGCGGCACCCGGACCTGACCCTGTACGCCCGCCCCGCGATCAGCACCGTGCTGCTGCGCCCCACCGGGGCCGGCGACGACGCCGTCGCCGCGATCCGGCGACGGCTGATGCTCGACGGCCGGGCGGTCCTCGGCCGGGCCCACGCCGGCGGACGGCTGTGGCTCAAGGCGACCCTCCTCAACCCGGCGCAGGCAGCCGGCGACCTCGAGGCACTCCTCGCGCTCGTGTGCGCGACCCACCAGGAAGGCAGCACGCCCGATGACCGTGGATGACAACACCGAGTACGCCGAGTACACCGCATACGCCGGAGCGACCGCCCCGCACGCCGAGCAGACCTACGACCTGCTCGGCATCGGCATCGGGCCGTTCAACCTCTCCCTGGCCGCGCTCGCCGACGGCGTCCCGTACCTCAGTGCCGCCTTCTACGACCAGGAGCACGCCTTCCACTGGCACCCCGGGCTGCTGATCGAGGGCGCCACCCTCCAAGTACCCTTCCTGGCCGATCTGGTGAGCCTCGCCGACCCCTCCAGCCGCTGGAGCTTCCTGAACTGGCTGAAAGCCCGTGAGCGGCTGTTCCCGTTCTACTTCGCCGAGCGCTTCCATGTGCACCGCGCCGAGTACGACGCCTACTGCCGCTGGGTCGCCGAGTCGCTGACCAGCACCCACTTCGGCCGCCGGGTCGACAGCGTCCGCTGGAACCCGGGCCGCGGCCTGTTCGAGGTCGGCCACATCCGGCTCGACCCCGAGGGTCAGGCCGTGGGACGGGGCGTCCGCCACGCCCGCAACCTCGTCCTCGGGATCGGCTCGGAACCGTACGTCCCCGAGGCACTGCGCCCGCTCGTCGAGGCCCCGGTGGTGCCGGTCGTGCACTCCGCGGACTACCTGGCGCACCGCGACCGGCTGCTGGCCGCCGGCCATGTCACCGTCGTCGGCGCCGGCCAGTCCGGGGCCGAGGTCTTCCTCGACCTGCTGCGCGCCCGCCCCGCCGGGAGCGAGCGGATCACGTGGATCGCGCGCAGCCCCGCCTTCGCGCCGATGGAGTACAGCAAGCTCGGCCTGGAGCAGTTCACCCCCGACTACGCGCGCTTCTTCCACGGCCTGGCCGAGCCGGTGCGCGACGGTCTGCTGCCCCGGCAGTGGCAGCTGCACCGGGCCGTCGACCACGGCACCCTCGCCGCCGTCCACGACGAGCTCTACCGCCGCTCGCTGGGCGGCGGCTGGCCGGACGCCGTCCTCACCCCCGGTGTCACCGTGCGCACCGCCGGACGGCTGGGCATGGGCGCGGTCGAACTCCACCTGGAGCACCAGGAGCAGGGCACCCGCACCCGGATGGTCACCAACGCCGTGGTGCTCGCCACCGGCTACCGCGAGCGGCCCACCGACCAGCTGCTGGCGGCCCTGGACCCGTACATCCGCCACGACGGGGCGGGCCGGCCCCGGATCGACGAGCAGCACCGGATCGTGCTGGACCCGGCGGTGGGCGGATCGGTGTACGTGCAGAACGCCGACCGCCACTCGCACGGCGTCGGTGCCCCCGACCTGGGCCTGGCCGCGTGGCGCTCTGCGGTCATCCTCAACTCCGTGACGGGCAAGGAGCCCTATCCGCTCCCCGCCCGCACGGCCTTCACGACCTACGGCCTGACCTCGGCCACGGCCCCGGTCAGCGAGATCCCTTCCGCACGGCCCGCAGGTATTCGCGGTTCATAGCGGCGATCGACGGCAGCGGGATGCCCTTGGGGCAGGCCGTGGCGCACTCACCGGTGTTGGTGCAGCCGCCGAAGCCCTGGTCGTCCATGGCGGCGACCATGTTCAGCACCCGGGTCTCCCGCTCCGGACCACCCTGCGGCAGCACATTGAGGTGGTTGACCTTGGCGGAGGTGAACAGCATCGCCGAGCCGTTGGGGCAGGCCGCCACGCACGCCCCGCAGCCGATGCACTCCGCGTGCTCGAAGGCCACGTCCGCCGTCGCCTTGGGGACGGCCGTCGCGTGCGCCTCGGGCGCGCTGCCGGTGGGCACCGAGATGTACCCGCCGGCCTGGATCACCCGGTCGAAGGCCGAGCGGTCCACGACCAGGTCCTTGACCACCGGGAACGCGGCGGCCCGCCACGGCTCGACGTCGACGGTGTCGCCGTCCTGGAAGTGCCGCATGTGCAGCTGGCAGGTGGTGGTCCGCTCCGGGCCGTGCGCCTGCCCGTTGATGACCATGCCGCAGGCACCGCAGATGCCCTCGCGGCAGTCGTGGTCGAAGGCGACGGGCTCGTCGCCCGCGAGGATCAGCTCCTCGTTGAGGACGTCGAGCATCTCCAGGAACGACATGTCCGGACTGATGTCCTCGACGCGGTAGGTGACCATGGCGCCGTCCTCCTGGGAGGACCGCTGGCGCCAGATGCGCAGGGTGAGGTTCACGCGTAGCTCCGCTGGGTGGGGTGTACGTAGTCGAAGGTCAGCGCCTCCTTGTGGAGCACCGGCAGACCGCCGTCGCCGGGGTGCTCCCAGGCGGCGGCGTACGAGAAGTTCTCGTCGTCGCGCAGTGCCTCCCCGTCGGGGGTCTGGCTCTCCTCGCGGAAGTGGCCGCCGCAGGACTCCGCGCGGTGCAGCGCGTCCAGGCACATCAGTTCGGCCAGCTCCAGGAAGTCCGCGACCCGGTTGGCCTTCTCCAGGGACTGGTTGAACTCCTCGCCGCTGCCCGGCACCTTGATGCGGCGCCAGAACTCCTCGCGCAGCGCGGGGATGCGCTCCAGTGCCTTGCGCAGGCCGCTCTCGGTGCGGGCCATGCCGCACTCGTCCCACATCAGCTCGCCGAGCTCGCGGTGGAAGGAGTCCGGGGTGCGGTCGCCGTCCACGGCCAGCAGCAGGTTCAGCCGGTCCTCGGCCTCCGCGACGACCTCGGTGACCGCCGGGTGGTCGGGGCCGACCGCCTCGTGGGGGCCGCGCGCCAGGTAGTCGTTGATCGTGGCCGGCAGGACGAAGTAGCCGTCGGCCAGGCCCTGCATCAGGGCGCTGGCACCGAGCCGGTTGGCGCCGTGGTCGGAGAAGTTGGCCTCCCCGATCGCGAACAGTCCGGGGACCGTGGTCTGCAGGTCGTAGTCCACCCACAGGCCGCCCATCGTGTAGTGCACGGCGGGGTAGATGCGCATCGGCCGGGTGTACGGGTCCTCGGCGGTGATCCGCTCGTACATCTCGAAGAGGTTGCCGTACTTCTCCTCCACCTTCGCGCGCCCCATGCGGGCGATCGCGTCGGCGAAGTCCAGGTAGACGCCCTGGCCGCCGGGGCCGACGCCGCGGCCCTCGTCGCAGACGTTCTTGGCGGCGCGGGAGGCGATGTCGCGCGGCACCAGGTTGCCGAAGGAGGGGTAGATCCGCTCCAGGTAGTAGTCCCGTTCGTCCTCGGGGATCTCGTGCGGCGGGCGCTCGTCGCCCTTGGCCTTCGGCACCCAGATGCGGCCGTCGTTGCGCAGCGACTCGCTCATCAGCGTCAGCTTCGACTGGTGGTCGCCCGAGCGCGGGATGCAGGTCGGGTGGATCTGCGTGAAGCAGGGGTTGGCGAAGTACGCGCCCCGGCGGTGCGCCCGCCAGATGGCGGTGGCGTTGGAGCCCTTGGCGTTGGTCGACAGGTAGAAGACGTTGCCGTAGCCGCCGCTGGCCAGCACCACGGCGTCGCCCAGGTGCACCGAGATCTCGCCGCTGACCAGGTCGCGGGCGACGATGCCGCGGGCCCGGCCGTCCACCACGATCAGGTCCAGCATCTCGGTGCGGGCGTGCAGTTCCACCGTGCCCGCGTCGATCTGCCGGGACAGCGCCTGGTAGGCGCCGAGCAGGAGCTGCTGGCCCGTCTGGCCGCGGGCGTAGAAGGTGCGGGAGACCTGGACGCCGCCGAAGGAGCGGGTGTCCAGCAGACCGCCGTACTCGCGGGCGAAGGGCACGCCCTGGGCCACGCACTGGTCGATGATCTGCAGCGACACCTCGGCGAGGCGGTGCACATTGGACTCGCGGGCCCGGAAGTCGCCGCCCTTGACGGTGTCGTAGAACAGCCGGTGCACGCTGTCGCCGTCGTTGCGGTAGTTCTTCGCCGCGTTGATGCCGCCCTGGGCGGCGATCGAGTGCGCCCGGCGCGGGGAGTCCTGGTAGCAGAACTGCACGACGTGGTAGCCCTGTTCGGCCAGCGTCGCCCCCGCGGAGCCGCCCGCCAGGCCCGTGCCGACGACGATGACCTTGTGCTTGCGGCGGTTGGCCGGGTTGACGAGCTTCGCCTCGAACTTGCGGCGGCCCCAGCGGTCCTCGACGGGCCCCTCGGGCGCCTTGGTGTCGGCGATCGGGTCGCCCTCGCGGTACTGCATGGTCAGTCCACCAATCCGGTCATCACGGCGACGGGTACGACGATGAATCCCGCGGTCAGCACCAGCGCCAGCACGTTCGCGGTGGCCTTCAGGGCCCGGTCGCTGCGCTTGGTGACCGCCCCGAGGGTCTGGGCCGCGCTCCAGAAGCCGTGCCTGATGTGCAGGCCGAGGGCGAGCATCGCCGCGATGTAGAAGACGTCCACCCACCACAGCCGGAAGTCGGCCACCACGTTCTCGTAGGGGTGCTCCGCCTGGCCGCGCGGGTTCACCGTCAGCGTCGTCAGGTCGAGGATGTGCCACACGATGAACAGGGCGAGGATCACCCCGCCCCAGCGCATCGTCCGGGTCGCGTAGCTCGCGCGTGGCCGTGAGTGCGCGTACTTCGCCGGGCGCGCCTTGATGTCGCGCCGGCTGAGCTGGTAGGCGGCCACGCCGTGCAGGACGACCGCGGCCACCAGGCCGGTGCGCTGGATGTACAGGTACCAGCCGTTGTGCAGCGCGGGCTCGCCGATGGTGCGCAGCCAGGCCGCGTACGCGTTGAAGTCCGTGGGGCCGAAGAAGATCTTCAGATTGCCCGCCATGTGCGCGACCAGGAACAGCAGCATGATCACGCCGGTGGCGGCCATGACCGCCTTCTTGCCCACGGTCGAGCCCCACAGCGCCCGCACCGCGGACGGTCGCACCGCTCTCGTCGCCAAAGCCATGCGGCTGACGCTAGGTCCCCCCGTATTGAAAGGTCCAAGACACGTTCGGGCTCGTTTCGATAGGTCGGCCCTATCGTCGATTACCGTGGGCAGCGTGCAGCTCCAGCAACTCGTGTACTTCCTGGCCGTCGCCGACACCCGGCACTTCACCCGGGCCGCCGAACGCGTCCACGTCGCCCAGCCCTCGCTGTCGCAGCAGATCAAGGCCCTGGAGCGGGAACTCGGCGCCGAGCTGTTCAGCCGCGCCCGGGGCAACATCGCGCTCACCGACGCGGGGGAGGCGCTGCTGCCGATCGCCCGGCGCATCGTCTCGGACACCGAGGCCGCCACGCAGGAGGTGCAGGAACTGGTGCAGCTGCGCCGCGGGCGGGTGCGCCTGGGCGCCACGCCGAGCCTGTGCACCGGCCTGCTCCCCGACGTGCTGCGCGACTTCCACACACGCTACCCGGGCATCCGGCTGGTCGTGGAGGAGGGCGGCTCCCGCGACCTGGTGCGGGAGCTGGCATCCGGCAGCCTGGACCTGGCACTGATCGTGCTGCCCCTGCAGAGCCACGACCCGGCGCTGGACGCCACGCCGCTGCTCCACGAGGACCTGGTCGTGGTCACCGCGGCCGACACGCCGCCGCCCTGGCCCGGCCCCCACGTCGAGGTGGCCGAGCTGCGCGACCAGCCGCTGGTGATGTTCCGCCGCGGCTACGACCTGCGGGAACTGACCGTCGGCGCGTGCCGGGCGGCCGGCTTCGAGCCCCGCCTGGCGATCGAGGGCGGCGAGATGGACGCCGTCCTCGGCTTCGTCGAGGCGGGGCTCGGCCACGCCGTCGTGCCCAGCATGGTGGCCGGGCGCCGCCCGCGGCTGCGGACGACGCCCTTCACGGCACCGGGGCTGCAGCGCACCGTCGCCCTCGCGCACCGCAAGGACGCCGAACCGCCGCGCGCCGCGCGCGAACTGCGCCGGGTGCTGCTGCAGCACGTACGGGACCGCGACTGCGCGTCCCGCCCCGGGCACCCGCCGGCCTGACGGATCAGAACACCGGCACGCCGTCGCGGGTCAGCTTCCAGTCCCCGTCGCCGAACCGCGCCGGGTCGATGGTGCCGGTCGCCTCGACGTAGGTGATGATCGTGTTCCGGATCTCCTCGGAGTTCGCCCACACCTGCGGCGCGGTCGCCACACCGGGGAAGTTGCCGCCGCCGTTGGCACGGTAGTTGTTCACGGCGAACACAAAGCGCGCGGACTCGTCGATCGGCGCGCCCTGGAACGTCACCTCGGTCACGCGCGAACCGGCCGGCCTGGCGATGTCGATCTCGTAGCTGACCCCGCTGACCACGTCGTAGTTGTAGTCCGGGGTGTTGCCGGCGTTGGTCAGCTTCGACACGTCGACCGGGGCGCCCGCCGGGGTCTGCACGAAGTAGTTCGCGGAGAACTCCAGGTACGCCTTGATCTGCGCGCCGGTCAGGACGCGGGCCTCCAGGGTGTTCTCGAACACGTACAGGCCGGCCACGTCGCGCAGGGTGACCCGGCCCG
Organism: Streptomyces sp. NPDC002574; assembly: GCF_042889545.1. NCBI lineage: Bacteria > Bacillati > Actinomycetota > Actinomycetes > Kitasatosporales > Streptomycetaceae > Streptomyces > Streptomyces sp. NPDC002574. Next base: position 183,905 of record NZ_JBIARB010000009.1, on the reverse strand, counting down.
CCGGGATGGCGGCCGTGCGGGAGAAGCACGCGGCCTGCGACAGCACCGGCAGCGCGGCGTACTCGGTGCCCACCAGCGCGGCCTTGACCGTCTCGGCCTGCACGTGGTTGATGAAGTCGATGATCGGGGTGTCCTTGTACGGGGACTCGGTGGCCGACATGGCCGCCGCGGAGTCGCCGATCACCTGGTTGACGTACTCCACGACCTTCGCGTGCTCGTCGCGCAGCAGCCCGACGATCTCCGGGTCCTCCTCGACCGTGTTGGAGTTGAGCACGGACGCGCCGACCGTGACGACCTCCCAGGAGCCGTCGACCATCTCCATCCCGAAGTCGAAGACGGTCAGCCGCTGGCCCCACTTCGACGGCTCGGAGAGCACCACGCCCTGGCCGGTCTGCTTGTTGGCCACCACGTACTCGGGGATCTCGTTGTGCGCGTGGCCCACGAGGATCGCGTCGATGCCCGGCACCTGCTCGGCCACCAGGGCCGCCGCGTTCTCCACGTACGGCAGCTGGTCACCCCAGGAGGACGTGCCCGAAGTACCGCTGTGCGCCGAGACGATGACCACGTCGGCGCCCATCGCGCGCAGCCGCGGCACGTACTTGGCCGCCTGCTCCTCCAGACCCGGGAAGGTCATCCTTCCCTGGACGTTGCCCTTGTCCCAGATCGCGATGCCCGGGTTGGTCAGGCCCAGCACGGCCACCGTCACGTCCGGCGCGCCCTGCACCCGCATCCGGTGGAGGGAGTACGGCGCGAAGGCGGGCTGCCCGGTCTTCGCGTCCAGGGCGTTGGCGCCCAGCAGCGGGAACTTGCACTGGTCCTCGAACTCGCGCAGCAGCGGGATGCCGTAGTTGAACTCGTGGTTGCCGAGCGCCGCGGCGTCGTAGTCCATGGCGTTCATCGCCTGGGCCATCGGGTGCTTGGGGCCGTGCTTGGCGGTGATCGGGTCGACCCGGGCGTAGTAGTACGACAGCTGGGTGCCCTGGATGGTGTCGCCCGCGTCGATCAGCAGCACATTGCGGCGGCCCTTGGCGGCGCGCTGCTGCTTGACCAGCGTGGAGATCTTGGCGAGGCCCACGTCGTTGTGCGGCTTGTCGTCGAACTCGGCGTCGGTGAAGTAGTCCCAGTTGAAGACGTTGCCGTGCAGGTCCGTGGTGCCGAGGACACTGAACGAGTAGCGCTCGGGCTCCTCCGGCTTGTGGCTTTTGGCCTGCGCGGGAGCCGCCGTGGCCAGCACGCCGGCCGCGCCGGTCAGCGCTATGCCCGCCCCGGTCACGGCGGAGCGGTTGAGGAAGTCCCTGCGGTTGAGCGGCATACGTCGGCTCCCATTGGTTGACGAAACGATGGGCGATTCTTTGCGTAACGCGCGTAGATTCTGTCCCAGGCCCTACACCCCGCAACACCCCCGCCACGTTGCGAACAGATGACTCGTCAGCGACGTCCCGCCCTGGGACAGTGGGACGTATGACGAACGAAGCGGCCAGGACGTACCCGACCCCCGAGGTCCCGCACGTGGGCGTCCGGGGCGAGGCGACCCTCGAGGTCGAGCCCGAACTCGCCCGGATCGCCGTCACCGTCAGCGCCCGCGGCACGGACCGCCGCGGCACCCTGGACGACCTCAGCGGGCGCAACGCCCAGGTACTGGAACTGGTCAAGGGCTACGGCGAAGCGGTCGACAAGCTGGAGACCGGCGCCTTCGTGATCACCCCGGAGCTGCGCGAGCGCCGCCGGGGGGAGCGGATCCGGGCCTACCACGGCAGCGTTCGCATCGGCGCCACCCTCGCCGACTTCACCGCCCTGGGCGAACTCACCACCCGCCTGGCCGACCTCGACCTCACCCGCGTCGACGGCCCCTGGTGGTCGCTGCGCCCGGACTCCCCGGCCTACCGCGCGGCCCGGCAGCTGGCCGTGCGCGACGCCGTGCAGCGCGCCCGCGAGTACGCCGAGGCGCTCGGCGCGCGGCTGCTCGCCCTGGTCGAACTGGCCGACGAGGGCATGCAGCAGACGCTGTCGTACCAGGGCCGTCCCGCGATGCGGGCCGCCGCCTTCGCCGGCGCGCCGGGCGCCGCCGAGGACATGGCCCAGGCCCTCGACATGGAACCGGAGCAACAGAGCGTGTACGCCCAGGTCACGGCGCACTTCACGATGACGGCCCCGGACCTGTCGGCCTGACCGCGGCAAGGGGCCCCCGACTGCCGGATGATCAGCCGGCAGGGCCCTGGGCGCTTTTTGCGGTGTTCGCACCGGCATCACCCGGAATGCCGCGCACGTCTGTTCATCGGTTGTCGGCAAGCGTTAATCACGGCGACGTGGGACAGTCGCCTTCCGCGAGCTCTCTACTGTGAAGTAGGTCATAGGCTCGCCCCATGCGCCGAGCAAAAATCGTCTGCACCCTCGGGCCCGCCACCGACGGCTACGACCAGATCAAGGCTCTGGTCGAGGCCGGGATGGACGTCGCCCGCTTGAACATGAGCCATGGCTGCCTTGCCGATCACGAAGAGCGGTACCAGCGCGTGCGCAAGGCCTCCGACGAGAACGGCCGCAGCGTGGGGATCCTCGCGGACCTTCAAGGCCCGAAGATCCGGCTGGGACGTTTCGCCGAAGGACCCGTACTCCTTGAACGTGGTGACGAGTTCACGATCACCACCGAGGAGGTCCAGGGAGACCGGCTGATCTGCGGCACGACGTACGCGGGTCTCGCCGCCGACGTCACGCGCGGTGAGCGGATCCTCGTCGACGACGGCCGGGTCACGCTGGAGGTCACCGAGGTCGACGGCCCCCGCGTCCGCACCATGTGCATCGAGGGCGGCCTGATCTCCGACCACAAGGGGCTGAACCTCCCCGGCGTCGCCGTGTCCGTGCCGGCCCTGTCCGAGAAGGACGTGACCGACCTGCGCTGGGCGCTGCGCACCGGGGTCGACATCATCGCGCTCTCCTTCGTGCGCAGCGGCCGGGACGCCGAGGAAGTGCTGCGGATCATGCGCGAGGAGGACCGGCGGGTCCCCCTCATCGCCAAGATCGAGAAGCCGCAGGCGGTGGAGAACCTGGAGGAGATCGTCGCCGCCTTCGACGGGATCATGGTTGCCCGCGGCGACCTAGGCGTGGAGATGCCGCTGGAGGCCGTCCCCCTGGTCCAGAAGCGCGCGGTCACCCTCGCCCGGCGCAACGCCAAGCCGGTGATCGTCGCGACCCAGATGCTGGAATCGATGATCGAGTCCTCCCGGCCCACCCGCGCCGAGGCCTCCGACGTCGCCAACGCGGTCATGGACGGCGCGGACGCGGTGATGCTGTCCGGCGAGACCAGCGTCGGCAAGCACCCCGTCGAGACGGTGAAGACCATGAGCCGGATCGTCGCCTCCGCCGAGGAGGACATGCTCGCGGGCGGCCTTCCGCCGCTGACCGAGCAGAACAAGCCCCGCACCCAGGGCGGCGCCGTCGCCCGCGCCGCGGCCGAGATCGGCGACTTCCTGGACGCCAAGTACCTGGTGGCGTTCACCCAGTCCGGCGACACCGCCCGGCGGCTGTCCCGCTACCGCTCGCCGATCCCCGTCCTGGCCTTCACCCCCGAGCCGGCGACCCGCTCGCAGCTCAGCCTCACCTGGGGCGTGGAGACCTTCATCGGGCCCGTGGTGCAGACGACCGACCAGATGATCGAGCAGGTCGACGAGCAGCTGCTGCGGATCGGCCGCTGCCAGAAGGGCGACACCGTGGTCATCACGGCCGGCTCGCCGCCCGGCGTGCCGGGTTCCACCAACCTCGTGCGCGTGCACCACATCGGGGAGGACGACTCCCCTCCGGCCCGCTGACGGCGGGCCGAAGGCCGCGCCGAGCTGTCGGGGCCACAGCGCGGCGGGGGGGGGCCCCCCGGGGGGGGGGGCCCCCCCCCGGGGGGGGGGGGGCCCCCCGGGGGGGGGGGCCCCCCCCCCCGCCCCCCGGGGGCCGCCCGCGGGTGGCCCCACCCCCCCCCGCCCCGGGGCGGGGGGCCCGCCGGCCGGGCGGGGCTGGGGGCCACCCCGCGCGGGGGGGGCACCCCCCCCGCGGGGGTCCCCCCCGACGCGCTGTGTGCCGGACCTGACGGGCGTGATGCCCGACCGGTCAGCCGGCCTTGCCGGAAGCGGTGGCGCCCTCGGTCGCCGAGTCGGACGGGGAGGGCGTGTCCGTCGCACAGGGGTCCGGCGAACCGGTCGGCGACGAGCTGTCCGTGGGCGTGGGAGTCGCGGTGTCCGTGGGCGACGGGGAGCCGGTCGGGCAGGTCGGCGACGTGGGGTCCGTCGGTGTGTCCGTCGGGCCCGTGGTCGGACCACCGGTGGTCGGGTCGTCGGTCGGCGAGGCCGGCCCGGTCGGCCCGGTCGGCGAGGTGCCGCCGGTCGGCGTCGGGGTGCCGATCGTGCCGCTGGACGAGGCGGTGGGCCGCGGCGACTTGGTCGGCCGGGGAGAACCGGGGTCGGACGGATTCGGCGAGACCGACGGAGACGGGGACCAGGAGGGGAAGTGCGACGGCTTCGGGGACGACGGCACGGTCTCCGGAATGTCGCTGCCCGCGCCGCCGATGTCCGGCAGGGAGACGATGCCGCCCTTGCGGAAGTGGGCGTACCACGCCAGCACGGTGTTCAGGTACGCCTCGGAGTGGTTGTACCCGAGGATGGCCTGGTGGAGGTTGCTCTCCACCGACATGTCGCGGTTGCCCGCGCACAGGTAGCGGCCGGCGGCCAGTGCCGCGTCGAATATGTTGTTCGGGTTGCTGACCCCGTCGCCGTTGCCGTCGGCGCCCCAGGTCTGCCAGGTCTGCGGGATGAACTGCATCGGGCCGACGGCGCGGTCGTGGACGCTGTCCCCGTCCCACATGCCGTGGTCGGTGTCCGTGATGTCCGCGAAGCCCTCGCCGTTCAGGACCGGGCCGAGGATCGGGGAGATCGTGGTGCCCTCGGCGTCCACGTTGCCGCCGCGCGCCTGGTTGGACTCCACCTGGCCGATCGCGGCCAGCAGCTCCCATCGCATGTTGCAGCCCGGGTCGCTGGCGGCGAGGGCCACCTCCGCCCGGCGGTACGCCTCCAGCACCGTCGCCGGGAGCCCCGTGCCGTCGGAGGTCACGGTGCCCGTGCCGTCGGCGGTACCGGTGCTGGGCGTCGTGGTGCCGGGCGCGGGCGTGTTGAGCGGGGGGAGCGCGGTGAAGTAGTCCGGCGAGCCGCCGTCGATGGGGTCACCCGGCGGGGGCGTGACAGGGGCCCCTGAGCTCGCGTTGACGATCTGCGGGAACACCGCCGCGGACTGGGAGCCCGTCAGCGCCGCCATCGCCGCGGCGGCCACCGCGGTGCCCGCGACTCCCCTGCGGATTCGCCGTCCGTACCGCGCTCGCATATGAGCTGCCCCTCCCGAAACCGAGTTGTGCGTCTCCCTGCGCGACAACCCTGGTGACCCTACGGCAACTTCCTGAACGGATCTACCGTCGAAAGCGTCGCATACTGATCTGACAGACATGTTCGGGAAGAGGTCGCATGCCGTTCACGCTCAGCCATGCCTTGGCGGTCCTTCCCGGTCTGCGCCGGGACCGCCACGGCACTCCGCGCGGACGTGGCCCGCTGGTCGCCGCGGCCCTGGTCGCCGGCTCCTTCGCCCCGGACGTCCCCTACTTCGCCGAGTCCCTGGTCTCCGGGGTGTACGGCTACGGCACGTTCACCCACGCCCCGCTGGGCCTGGTCACCGCGGACCCGCTCATCGCGGCCGCGCTGGCCGGCGGCTGGGTACTGCTGCGCGAACCGCTCGTGGCGCTGCTGCCCGAGCGGTCGCGGGACCGGGTCGCGGTGCTCACCGGATGCGGTGACCGGCGCCGGCCGACGCTCCGTTCCGCCGCCGCCTTCTGGGCCTCGGCCGCGGCGGGGGCCGTGACGCATGTGGTCTGGGACGCCTTCACCCACCACGACCGCTGGGGCGTCCGCCTGCTGCCGGTGCTCGACCGGCAGCTGCACGGCACACCGCTGCACAAGTACGCGCAGTACGGCAGCTCCGCCGTGGCGCTGGTGGCGCTGGCCGGGTACGGGGTCCGCGCGCTGCGCGCCGTGCCCGGACCGGATTCGGCCGAAAACCGACGCTCCCGGCTGTCCGCGGTGCCGCGGCTCTCGGGGCGGGCCCGCACCGTCGCCCTGACCGCCATCGGGGCCACCACCGTCGCCGCGGCCGCCGTGCGCGCCGGGCAGTGGTACCGGGCCACCGGCGACGCCGCCGGGATCATCCCGTCCGGGCTCTTCGGCGCCGGCGCCGGCCTGGCCCTCGCCGCCACGGCCTGCGCCGGTGCGGTGCGCCTCGCGCACCGCACCGGGGGAGGGGCGGCTCAGTGCGCCGCGGACTCCCAGTCCGTGCCGACGCCCACCGAGACATCCAGCGGGGCCCGCAGGGGATAGGCGGCGGCCATCTCGCGGCGCACCAGCTCCTCCACGGCGGCCCGCTCACCCGGGGCCACCTCCAGCACGATTTCGTCGTGCACCTGGAGCAGCATCCGGGACCGCAGCCCCTCCGCGGTCAGCGCCGCGGCCACCTTGAGCATCGCGATCTTGACGATGTCGGCGGCCGAGCCCTGGATCGGCGCGTTCAGCGCCATCCGCTCGGCCATCTCGCGGCGCTGCCGGTTGTCGCTGTTCAGGTCCGGCAGATAGCGGCGGCGGCCCATCAGCGTCTCGGTGTAGCCCGTGACCCGGGCCTCCTCCACCACGCGCTGCAGATAGTCCCGCACCCCGCCGAACCGCTCGAAGTACGTGTCCATCAGACCGCGCGCCTCGCCGGCCTCGATGCCCAGCTGCCCCGACAGCCCGAACGCCGACAGCCCGTACGCCAGTCCGTACGACATCGCCTTGATCTTGCGCCGCATCTCGGCGTCCACCTGCTCCGCGGGCACGGAGAACACATAGGAGCCGACGGTGGTGTGCAGGTCCTCGCCCGAGTCGAACGCCGCGATCAGGCCCTCGTCCTCCGACAGGTGGGCCATCACGCGCAGTTCGATCTGGCTGTAGTCGGCGGTCAGCAGAGACTCGTAGCCCTCGCCCACCACGAAGCCGCGGCGGATCGCCCGGCCCTCGTCCGTGCGCACCGGCACGTTCTGCAGGTTGGGGTCGGTCGACGACAGCCGGCCGGTCGCGGCCACCGTCTGGCTGAACGTGGTGTGGATCCGCCCGTCGGGGGCGATGGTCTTGATCAGACCCTCCACCGTCACGCGCAGCTTGGCCTGTTCGCGGTGGCGCAGCATGATGACCGGCAGCTCGTGCTCGGTCTGCGCGGCCAGCCAGGCCAGGGCGTCGGCGTCGGTCGTCCAACCCGTCTTGGTCTTCTTGGTCTTGGGCAGGCCCAGCTCGCCGAACAGCACCTCCTGCAGCTGCTTGGGCGAGCCGAGGTTGAACTCGTGGCCCACCGCGGCGTGCGCCTCCTTCACGGCCAGCTGCACCTCGCCGGCGAACCGCTGCTCCAGCCGCTCCAGATGCTCGCGGTCCGCGGCGATGCCCGCCCGCTCCATCCGCGCCAGCAGCGCGGAGGTCGGCAGCTCGACCTCGCTCAGCAGACGCAGCGCGCCGTCCTGCTCCAGCCGGCCGGTGAACGCCCCGCCCAGGTCGAGCACGGCGCGCGCCTGCACCATCAGCGCGTCCGCCTCGGCCTCGTCGTCGGCGCCAAAGGCCAGCTGGCCGTCCTCGCCGCCGGCCGGGGACAGCTCACGGCCCAGGTACTCCACCGAGAGCGCGTCCAGCGCGAACGAGCGGCGGCCGGGCTTGACCAGGTACGCCGCCAGCGCCGTGCACATGGTGATGCCCTCCACGCTCCAGCCGTGCTCGGCGAAGACCCGCATCAGGCCCTTCGCGTCGTGCACCACCTTCGCGCGCTGCGGGTCGGCCAGCCACGCCGCGAACGCCCGCTCGTCGTCCTCGTCCAGGGCCGACGGGTCGAACCAGGCGGCCTGCCCGGCCGCGGCCGCCAGCGCGACCTCCGAGACGCTGCCCGCGCCCAGCGCCCAGGCGTCGACCGTGGCGATGCCCAGCGGCTCGCCCCCGTGCTCCGCCAGCCAGCCGGCCAGCTCGCCGGTGCCCAGCACCCGGCCGTCCACGGCGACGCCGCCGGCGATCTCCTGCTCCTCCTCCTGCGCCCCCGGGTCGGCCGCGAACAGCCGCTCCCGGAAGTTGGGGTGGCGGAACTCCAGGGCGTCCAGCACCACGTTGAGGCCCTCGCGGTCGTACGGCCGGCGCTCCAGCCCCTCCGGACCGCAGGGCAGCGTCACGTCCCGGACCAGCTCGGTCAGCCGCCGGTTGAGCTTCACCGACTCCAGGTGGGCGCGCAGGTTCTCACCGGCCTTGCCCTTCACCTCGGCCGCCCGCTCCGCCAGTTCCGCGAACGAACCGAACTGGGTGATCCACTTGGCGGCGGTCTTCTCGCCGACACCCGGGATGCCCGGCAGGTTGTCCGACGGGTCGCCGCGCAGCGCCGCGAAGTCCGGGTACTGCGCCGGGGTCAGCCCGTACTTCTCCTCGACCTTCGCCGGGGTGAAGCGCGTCAGCTCCGAGACGCCCTTGGTCGGGTAGAGCACCGTGACGTGGTCCGAGACCAGTTGGAAGGAGTCCCGGTCGCCGGTGACGATCAGCACGTCGTAACCCAGCGCCTCCGCCTGGGTGGCGAGCGTGGCGATCACGTCGTCCGCCTCGAAGCCCTCCATGGCGAAGCGCTGCACACTCATCGAGTCCAGCAGCTCGCCGATCAGCTCGACCTGGCTGCGGAACTCGTCCGGTGTGGCGGACCGGGTGGCCTTGTACTCCGGGAACTCCTCCAGCCGCCACGTGCGCCGCGAGACGTCGAAGGCCACCGCGAGATGCGTCGGCTGCTCGTCACGGAGCGTGTTGGCCAGCATCGAGGCGAAGCCGTACACGGCGTTCGTCGGCTGACCGGTGGTCGTGTTGAAGTTCTCCACCGGCAGCGCGTAGAACGCCCGGTACGCCAGCGAATGCCCGTCCAGCAGGAGCAACCTGGGCCGCTCGCCCCCGTGGGGTGCGGTACCGGTCGCTGCGCTCGTCTTCTCTGCCTTTGCTGCCACGCAACCGATCCTCCCACGCCCGACTGACACTGCCGGTCCGCCGCCTTGTCGTGGCAGGATCGGAGCCATGGCAGGCAAAGCACCCGCAGGCGACCCCGTCCAGGACGCACCCGAGGTCAGCGCCCCGCAGCACGCCGCTGCAGGGCTCCCGGCCGTCGGTCATTCGCTGCGGATCGCGCAGCAGCAGATGGGCATGAGGCGAACAGCTCTCACCCTCCTCAAGGTCAACCAGAAGGACGGCTTCGACTGTCCCGGCTGCGCCTGGCCCGAGCCGGGACACCGGCACACCGCGGAGTTCTGCGAGAACGGCGCCAAGGCCGTCGCGGAGGAGGCCACCCTCCGCCGGGTCACCCCCGACTTCTTCGCCGAGCACTCGGTCACCGACCTGTCCGGCCGCAGCGGCTACTGGCTCGGCCAGCAGGGCCGGCTGACCCAGCCCATGTACCTGCCCGACGGCGCCGACCACTACGAGCCCGTCCCCTGGGAGCGGGCCTTCGAGATCGTCGCCGACGAGCTGACCGCGCTGAGCGGCCCCGACGAGGCCGTCTTCTACACCTCCGGGCGCACCAGCAACGAGGCCGCCTTCCTCTACCAGCTCTTCGCCCGCGAGTTCGGCACCAACAACCTGCCCGACTGCTCCAACATGTGCCACGAGTCCTCGGGCTCGGCCCTGGTGGAGACCATCGGCATCGGCAAGGGCAGCGTCCTGCTGGAGGACCTCTACCGCGCCGACCTGATCATCGTCGCGGGGCAGAACCCCGGCACCAACCACCCCCGCATGCTCTCCGCGCTGGAGAAGGCCAAGGCCGGCGGCACCCGGATCGTCACGGTCAACCCGCTGCCCGAGGCCGGGATGCAGCGCTTCAAGAACCCGCAGACCCCCAAGGGACTGGCCGGCGGCGGCACCGCGCTGGCCGACCTCTTCCTGCAGATCCGCCTCGGCGGCGACCAGGCGCTCTTCCGCGCACTGAACAAGGCCCTGCTGGACGCCGAGGCCGCCGAGGACACAGGCGACGCCGGGGACACCAAGCCCGGCACCGTCATCGACCGCGCCTTCATCGACGGGCACACCCACGGTTTCGAGGAGTTCGCCGCCGCCGCCCGCGCCACCGACCCCGCCGAGGTCGCCCGCGCCACCGGCCTGCCGCAGTCCGACATCGACGCACTGCTCGCCATGGTGCTCGACGCCAAGAGCGTCATCGTCTGCTGGGCCATGGGCCTCACCCAGCACAAGCACTCCGTGCCCACCATCAAGGAGGTCGTCAACTTCCTCCTGCTGCGCGGCAACATCGGCCGCCCCGGCGCCGGCGTCTGCCCCGTGCGCGGCCACAGCAACGTCCAGGGCGACCGCACCATGGGCATCTACGAGAAGCCCGCCCCCGCCTTCCTGGACGCCCTGGAGAAGGAGTTCGGCTTCGCCCCGCCCCGCGAGCACGGCCTGGACACCGTCGAATCCATCCGCGCCCTGCGCGACGGGCAGGCCAAGGTCTTCTTCGCCATGGGCGGCAACTTCGTCGCCGCCTCACCCGACACCGATGTCACGGAAGCGGCCATGCGCGGCGCCCGCCTCACCGTGCACGTCTCCACCAAGCTCAACCGCTCCCACGTCGTCACCGGCGCCCGCGCCCTGATCCTGCCCACCCTCGGCCGCACCGAGAAGGACCTCCAGGCGGCCGGCGAGCAGTTCGTCACCGTCGAGGACTCCATGGGCATGGTCCACGCCTCCCACGGCGGCCTGAAGCCCGCGAGCCCGCACCTGCTGTCCGAGCCCGCGATCATCTGCCGCCTGGCCCGCGCCGTCCTGCCGCACAGCGGGATCGACTGGCGGGGCCTCGAAGGCGACTACGACCGCGTCCGCGACCACATCTCCCGCGTGATCCCCGGCTTCGAGGACTTCAACGTCAAGGTGCGCCGCCCCGGCGGCTTCACCCTGCCGCACGCCCCCCGCGACTCGCGCAGCTTCCCCACCGCCACCGGACGTGCCCACTTCACCGCCGACGCCCTGGAGTACCCGCACGTCCCCGAAGGCCGGCTGCTGCTGCAGACGCTGCGCTCGCACGACCAGTACAACACCACCATCTACGGCCTCGACGACCGCTACCGCGGCATCAAGGGCGGCCGCCGCGTGGTCCTGGTCCACCCCGAGGACGCCGCCGCCCACGGCCTCGCCGACGGCGCCTACACCGACCTCGTCAGCGAGTGGACCGACGGCAGCGAACGCCGCGCCGAGGGCTTCCGCGTCGTGCACTACCCGACGCCCCGCGGCTGCGCCGCCGCGTACTACCCCGAGACCAACGTCCTGGTGCCGCTCGACCACACCGCCGACACCAGCAACACCCCCGCCTCCAAGTCGGTCGTGATCCGGCTGGAGCCGGCCACCCCGCCCGCCGGCCCGCGGTGACCGTCGGGTAGAAAAGCGGGCCAGTACACCGAACGACGACGATCGGAGCCACCGTCCATGTCCGAGCAGACCGTCACGAGCCTTCTCCCGCCCGAGGTCATCGAGCAGTACGCCGACCTCGGCGTCGACCTGGTGGCGCTCTTCTCCGCCGGCGACCTCGGCAGCCGCATGGGCGTCGAGATCGTCGAGGCCTCCCCGGAGCGCGTCGTCGGCACCATGCCCGTGGAAGGCAACACCCAGCCCTACGGCCTGCTCCACGGCGGCGCCTCCGCCGTCCTGGCCGAGACCATCGGCTCCATCGGCGCCATGCTGCACGGCGGCCCCGGCAGGATCGCCGTCGGCGTCGACCTCAACTGCACCCACCACCGCGGCGTGCGCACCGGCACCGTCACCGGCGTGGCCACCCCCGTCCACCGGGGCCGGTCCTCCGCCACCTACGAGATCGTCATCAGCGACGAGCAGGACCGCCGCGTCTGCTCCGCGCGCCTGACCTGCGCCCTGCGCCCGGTCACCCCCGCCGCCGCGGGCACCGCCCCCGCCTGACACACGAGAACCGCCCCCGGAACGCTCCGGGGGCGGTTCTCGTGTGTCAGGCGGGGCCGGCTGCCGCTACGCGGCGCCCTCGCCCAGGTACGCCGCCCGCACCCGCGGGTCGGACAGCAGACGCGACGCCTCGTCCTCCATGACCACCGCGCCGGTCTCCAGGACGTAACCGCGGTCGGCGAGCTGCAGCGCCTGCGCGGCGTTCTGCTCCACCAGCAGCACCGTCGTGCCCTGGTCGTTGATCTCCTTGATGATCTGGAAGATCTGCTGCACGATCAGCGGTGCCAGACCCATCGACGGCTCGTCCAGCAGCAGCAGGTTCGGCCGCCCCATCAGAGCGCGGCCGATGGCCAGCATCTGCTGCTCACCGCCGGACAGCGTGCCGGCCAGCTGCGCACGCCGCTCCGCGAGACGCGGGAAAAGCGTGAGCACCCGGTCCAGGTCGTCCTTGGGCACGCCCTTGAAGCGGTACGCGCCCATCTCCAGGTTCTCCAGCACGGTCATCACCGGGAACACCCGGCGGCCCTCCGGGGAGTGCCCGATGCCGAGTTCGACCACCTTGTGCGACGGAACACCGTCGATCCGGGCGCCGCCGAGCCGCACCTCGCCGTGGCGCGGCTGCAGCAGACCCGAAATCGTGCGCAAGGTAGTCGTCTTGCCGGCGCCGTTGGCACCGAGCAGCGCCACGATCTCGCCCTGGCGGACCGTCACATTGATGCCCTTGAGCGCCTGGATCGCGCCGTAGAACACCTGCAGATCGACCAGCTCCAGCATCGCCGGGGCGGTCTCGGCGACGGAAGAGCCCGACGCCTTCTCGAAGTTGGCGGCCTCGGTCATCGGCCCTCCTCCTCGGACTCGCGCGGTGCGGGGACCTCCGGGGTCGCGGGCGCGGCAGCAGCGTCGGCCTCGGCGGCCTCGACCAGCTCCGCGACGGCCTCCACGGCCTCCTCGTCGGCCGACCCCAGGTACGCCTCGATCACCGCGGGATCGCGCTGCACCTCCTCGGGCAGCCCCTCGGCGATCACCTTGCCGAAGTTGAGCACCATGACACGGTCAGCGACCGACATCACGAGCTTCATGTCGTGCTCGATCAGCAGCACGCTGACACCCAGGTCCTGGTTGATCCGGCGGATCAGCTGCTCCAGCTCCAGCTTCTCCGTCGGGTTCGTCCCGGCGGCCGGCTCGTCCAGCAGCAGCACCTTGGGGTCGGTCGCCAGCGCACGCGCGATCTCCAGGCGCCGCTGGTCGCCGTAGGACAGGCTCGTGGCCAGCTCGTTGTGCTTGCCGGCCAGACCCACGTACGACAGCAACTCCTGGGCCCGCTGGTCGCTGGCCCTCTCGTCCCGCCGCGCCCGCGGCAGGCCCAGCATGATCGAGATCGCTCCCGACTTCTGCCGCGACTCCGCCGCGATCTTGACGTTCTCCAGCGCCGTCAGCGCGCCGAACAGCCGGATGTTCTGGTAGGTCCGCGCCACACCGTAGCGGTTCACCAGGTACGGCTTGGCACCGAGCAGCTTGCGCTGCGCCCCGCCGTCCTCGTGGAAGGCGATCGTGCCCTCCTGCGGGACGTACACGCCCGTCAGGGAGTTGAACAACGAGGTCTTGCCCGCGCCGTTCGGGCCGATCACCGCGAGGATCTCCCCGCGCCGCATCGTCAGGTTCACGTCCGAGAGGCTGGTGAGACCACCGAACCGCAGCGTCACACCGCGGGCCTCCAGCACGGTGTCACCGGTCTGCGCGGGCCGAGCACCCGCTTCCGTCACCGCGTTCACTTCTGCACGCCTCCCACCGGCTCGCTCATGGCGTCGGCGTCACCGACACCCGCCTCCGCCATGTGCAGCTCGCGCTGCCTGCGGCGGGAGGGGATCACACCCTGCGGACGGAAGATCATCATGATGACGAGCAGCGCGCCCAGGTAGATGAAGCGGTCCTGGTCCGGGACGTAGTCCCGCAGCGCGTTCGGCAGCCACACCAGCAGCGCCGCGCCGAAGAGCACACCCGCGATCGAGCCCATGCCGCCGAAGACCACGTAGGCCAGTGCGAGCACCGACAGCACGATGGTGAAGTTCTCCGGGTTGATGAAGCCGACCTTGCTGGAGTACACCACGCCCGCCAGACCCGAGGTCGACGCGCCGATCGCGAACGCCAGCAGCTTGTACCGGACGGTGTTGATACCCGTCGCCGAGGCGGCCACCTCGTCCTCCCGGATCGCCGTCCAGGTGCGGCCGATCCGCGAGTGCTCCAGGCGGTTGTACAGGAAGATCAGCACGACCAGGAAGAACAGCAGCAGGTACCAGTAAGGCAGCGGGTCCAGCGTCCAGTCGTAGTTGATCGGACCGATGTGGATCGAGGGGTGCGGAATACCGATCACACCGCGCGAACCGTTCGTGAAACCGTCCGAGTTCTTGGCGACCAGGTACACGATCTCGTGGAAGCCCAGCGTCACGATCGCGAGGTAGTCACCCCGCAGCCGCAGCGTCGGCGCACCCAGCAGCACACCCGCGATCAGACACGTGACGATCGCGAACGGGATCGACTCCAGCGCGCCCACCGTGAACGGCGGCTTCACCGGCATGTGACCGGTCCAGAACGCGCAGGAGTACGCGCCGATCGCGTAGAAGGCGATGAAGCCCAGGTCCAGCAGACCGGCCCAGCCGACCACCACGTTCAGGCCGACCGCGATGATCATGAAGATCCCCATCTGCGTGACGAGGACCTCCTGCCAGAACAGGCTGGTCCCGGCGGGAATGACGATCGCCAGCACCAGGACCACCACCAGGCCGCCCAGCCGCAGCCAGCCGTTGCCGCGGAACACCGCCCGCGCCGGCTCCAGCGACCTGGTGACCCCCTGCGCTCCCTGCCGGGCCGCCTCGCGCACCGGGGCACCGAACTCGATCAACGCCCACAGGCCCACCAGGATGGCCAGGCAGATCCACAGCCGCACCGACTCGAAGGCGCCGGTGAACGCCGACAACTTCTCCGCCGGATTGCCGTCGTCGCCCGTCATCAGCGCCAGGATGTAGCCCAGCACCAGCATGCCGAGCAGCCGTACCCAGCGGGGCTCCTGGTACCAGGCCCGGCGCCGCAGCTTCGCCACGTCCACCGAGAAGGACCCGGCATCGCTCATGCCACTCATGCCGACCTCCCGAGACGCTCGCCCATGATGCCCGTCGGACGGAACATCAGCACCAGGATCAGAATCGCGAACGCCGTCACGTCGATCCACTGGGTGCCGAAGACCGGAGAGCTCAGGTTCTCGACGATGCCCAGCAGCAGACCGCCCAGCATCGCGCCGCGGATGTTGCCGATACCGCCCAGCACCGCGGCCGCGAACGCCTTGATGCCCGGCAGGAAGCCCACCGTGAACCAGACCTGGCCGGAGATGCCGAAGCCGTACAGGAAGCCGGCCGCACCGCCCAGCAGACCGCCGATGATGAAGGTGCGCGAGATGATCTTGTCGATGTCGACGCCCATCAGACCGGCCGTCTCCGCGTCCTGCGCGACAGCACGGATGCCGGCGCCCATCTTGGTGCGGTTGACCACCAGGTCCAGGCCGATCATCATCGCCACCGCGGAGCCGATGATGATCAACTGAGTGATCTTCACCGGAGTGCCGAAGACGCTGAAGACCTCACCATTGGTGTACAGCTCCGGCATCGGCACAGGGTTGCGGCCCCACAGCTTGCCCGCCAGGTTGTACAGGAAGAACGACGCGCCGATGGCACTGATCAGGAAGACCAGCTTCGGCGCATTGCGCTTGCGCAGCGGCTTGTACGCCGCCTTCTCCAGGCCGAACGCCGTCAGCGCACCGACCAGAGCGCCGGCGATCATGCCGACGATCACCCAGACCACGGAAGTGAAACCGTGCGGACTCTGGGGAGCGAGCTCCGAGAGCACGACGAGCGAACCGAAGCCGCCCATCATGAAGACCTCGCTGTGGGCGAAGTTGATGAGCTGGAGCACGCCGTAGACCAACGTGTACCCGATGGCGATGACGGCGTACATGGAGCCCGTCGTCAGCCCTGGGATGAAGTAATCCCAGAAGTTGTGGAAGAGATTCATCGTGCGTGGATGTCCTTGCTGAAGCCGGTGAAGGGCGGCGAAATCGCGTCCGACACGGCGATGGGGGGCGCGGGGCGACGGCCGGAGCCGCGTCCCACGCCCCCCACCTCAGGTGCCGGAAGCCGGATCAGCCGTTGCTGAGGGTGGCCACGTCACCCAGGTAACCGATCTTGCCGCCGGTCACCTGGTACAGGTACACGTTCTTGGTCTTGAGCTCGCCCTTGTCGTCGAAGGCGAAGTCCTTGGTCAGACCCTTGTAGTCCACGACCTTCAGCGCCGCCAGCAGCTTGTCGCGGGTGACGTCCTTACCGAGCTTCTTCATCTCGGAGATGATCAGGTTCGCGATGTCGTACGACTCGGCCGAGTAGGTGCCCGGAGGCGTGTTGAACTTCTTGGCGTACGCGTCGGTGAACGCCTTGGTGCTGGTGTTCTTCGTCGCGTCGGTGCACGGGCAGGTCAGGTACCACTTCTCCGACGCCGCGCCCGCCAGCTCCACGAACTTCGCGTCGTTGGAACCGTCACCGGAGACGCCGATGCCCTTGAAGCCGCCGTCGGCCAGCTTCTTGGCGAACGGGGCCAGGTCCGCGTAGTAACCCGCGTAGATCAGCGCGTCGGCCTTGGAGTTGACCACCGTGGTCGCGGCGGCCGTGTAGTCCGGGGTCTTCGCCGGGACGGAGTCCGTCTGGACCTCCACACCCGCGGCCTTCAGGCTGTCGATGGCGACCTTCGCCAGACCCACGCCGTACTCGCTCTTGTCGTCGATGACGAAGACCTTCTTGGCCTTCACCTTCTTCGACAGGTACTCGGCCATGCCGGCACCCTGCTCGTTGTCGTTCGGCGCACCGCGCAGGAACGACGTGAAGCCCTGGTTCGTCAGGTCCGGGTTGGTCGCCGAAGGCGTCACCGCGGCAAGCGTCGCCTGCGCGTACAGTCCACCGGCCGCCTTGGTCGGACCCGAGAACGCCGGGCCGACCACGGCCACGACGCTGGTGTCACCGATGAGCTTCTGGGCAGCGGCGGGCGACTGGTCCGGAAGACCCTGGTCGTCGCCGTCCACGACCTTCAGCGTGAAGGGCAGGTCGCCCTTGGCGTTGGCCTCTTCCACGGCCAGCTTCAGGCCGTTGTCCTCGTTGATGCCCAGCGCGCTGTTGTCGCCCGACAACGGACCCTGGAAGCCGATGGAGAACGTCGGCTTGCCACCATTGCTGCTGTCGTCCTTGCCGCCACCGCACGCGGTGAGCGCAAGAGCGCCAACGGCCACCGGAAGAGCAAGCTTGACGAGCTTCTTGTTGAGCACTACGACCCCCTGGATCCGCCCAATGTGATTACAGTCGGCGAGCCGTAGGCCCTCCGCTTTGCGACCGCGTGGGAGCCACGCGGGTTGGCGGGAATGTAATCCGCTGATCAGGCACACAGATAGGCCGAGGGAAGAGATGTGATCGTACAGTGACCTCGGTCATGTGCCGGAAACAGAACGGTCCTTACCGGTAACCGGACGAGTCCAGGGGGAGAAGTGCGGTTGAATGCCCGAAATGGCGACACTGCGCCGCAAGGTGCCCGACACCTGCCCGCCGTCGCCGCGACAGCCGCCCTCACGGGCGCCCTGGCCACCGCCCTCGGCGCCGCCGCGCTCTGGCCCGACACGACGCCGCCGGCCCCCCAACACCCCCTGCGTCAGCTGGAGATCGCCCTCGACGCCCCCGCCGTCCACCCCGGGAACCTCGACTTCCGCGCCACCGCGCTGCGTTGCGGAATCGCCGTCATCGTCGGCACCCACGCCGAACACCCCGCCAAAGGCCGGCTCTGCCGCATCAGGATCGACGTCACCGTCGACGACGCCGTCAGCGCCCACCTCGACAACGACGACCAGCGCCTCGTCCTCGCCGACGGAACCCGGCACTCCATGGACTGGGAGGCCATGCAGATCAAACGCCAGCCGCTCACCCTCGACATCGGCGCCCACGACAGCGCCCAGTACGACCTCTGGTTCGACATCCCCAAGAACGCCGCCGTCGACCACCTCGCCGTCACCGACGACAAAGGGATGCCCGCTGCGGACATCCCCCTGCCCCGACTCGACTGGCCGGACCACTCGGCCTGACGGCCGCTCAAACCCCTGCTCCAGACGCCTACTTGGGCGCGCCGTCCACCTCGTCCAGCACCGCCTGGGCCACCGCCTGCATCGTCATCCGGCGATCCATCGACGTCTTCTGGATCCACCGGAACGCCGCCGGCTCACTCAGCCCGTACTTCGTCTGCAGCACGCTCTTCGCCCGGTCCACCAGCTTCCGGGTCTCCAGCCGCAGACTCAGGTCCGCGACCTCGGCCTCCAGCGCCCGCAACTCCGTGAACCGCGACACCGCCATCTCGATGGCCGGCACCACATCGCTCTTGCTGAACGGCTTGACCAGGTACGCCATCGCACCGGCGTCCCGCGCCCGCTCCACCAGCTCCCGCTGCGAGAACGCGGTCAGCATCAGCACCGGCGCGATCTTGTTCTTCGCGATCCGCTCCGCCGCCGAGATGCCGTCGAGAACCGGCATCTTCACATCCAGGATCACCAGATCCGGCCGGAGCTCCTCGGCCAGCGCCACGGCCGTCTCGCCGTCGCCCGCCTCCCCGACCACGGAGTAGCCCTCTTCCTCCAGCATCTCCTTGAGGTCGAGCCTGATCAGAGCCTCGTCCTCGGCGATCACCACGCGCGTGGTGTGCGGCGGTACGTGCGTGTGCTCGTCAACGGGCTCGGGCTCGGCGGCGCTCACGGGACTCCTCGTTCCAAGGCAGGTGCTGGGTATAGAGCCTACCTAGCTGCGGTATGTTTGAGGTGCGGAGGGGCTAGACTGTCCTTCGTTTCGAAAGGCCCCGGTAGCCCAACTGGCAGCAGGCAATGGATTCAAAACCCATACAGTGTCGGTTCGAATCCGACCCGGGGCACTTTACCTTCGTTTCCAAGGTGGACCGACCGGTTGGCGATCTTCACTGGTTGGGGTGAACAAGGCTTCGAATGAGGCCCGGCGAGCGCCTTCGGCACCATCGTCGGAAACGTGTACGACCTCGCAGAACGCCGTCGAGCCGTCGAGCTCGTCTCCCAGGGGCACAGCCTCAATGGCCGTCAGCCGGATGACCGGTATATCCCGTTCCGCCATCCGCGGCTGGTGCGTCCGCATCGAGCCCCTGCGGCGCGTTCAGGACTGCCCAGGCCGCGCTTCGGGCCCTGCCTACGTGTATCTGCTCGGCCTCTACCTCGGCGACGGCTGCATCAGCGCGCAGCCGCGTGGTGGCTACACCCTCCGAATTGCCTGCGGCGACGCCTGGCCCGGGCTGATCGACGCCTGCGAGGAGGCGGTCCGGGCCGTCTGCCCCGGGAACTCCGTCTGCCGCGTCCACGCCCAGGGCTGCACCATGGTCACGTCCTACGGCCCCCATTGGCCGTGCCTGTTCCCGCAGCACGGCGCGGGAAAGAAGCACGAGCGGCCCATCGCCCTGGAGCCGTGGCAGCAGGCCGTCGTGGACGCGTACCCGTGGGAGTTCGCCCGGGGTCTCATCCATTCAGACGGCTGCCGGATCACCGACTGGACGACGCGGATCGTCGCGGGGGAGCTCAGGCGCTACGAGTACCCGCGGTACTTCTTCACCAACAAGTCCGTCGACATCCGGCGGCTGTACACCGACACCCTGGACACGCTCGGCGTCGCGTGGCGGCAGGCGAACGCCTGCAACATCTCCGTCGCCCGCAAGGACTCCGTCGCCCTCATGGACCGCTTCGTCGGTCCGAAGTACTGAGCCGCGCCTTCGTGTGCCGCGTCGCCGCGGCCGTCGACGGGTCCTCCGGCCAGGGGTGCTTCGGGTAGCGCCCGCGCAGTTCCGCGCGGACGGCGCGGTAGCCCTCGCGCCAGAAGGAGGCGAGGTCGGAGGTAACGGCGGCGGGGCGGCCGGCGGGGGACAGGAGGTGGACGACGAGGGGGACGCGGCCGTCCGCGATGCGCGGGGTGGTGGTCCAGCCGAAGAGTTCCTGGAGCTTGGCGGCGAGGACGGGCCGGTCCTCGTCGTAGGAGACGCGGACGCGGGAGCCGGAGGGGATCTCCAGGCGTTCCGGGGCGAGTTCGCCGAGCCGGGCCGCTTCGCCGCCGGCCCAGGGGAGGAGGCGGGAGAGGGCGTCGCCGGCGTCGATGCGGCTGAGGTCGGCGCGGCGCCGGGCGCGGGCGAGTTCGGGGGCGAGCCATTCGTCGGCGCGCTCCAGGAGGGCGTCGTCGGAGACGTCGGGCCAGGGGGCGCCGAGTTCGCGGTGGAGGAAGGCGAGGCGTTGCCGGAGGGTGCTGGCGTCGCGGGACCAGCGGAGCAGGCCGGTGCCTTCGCGGCGCAGGCCGTCGAGGAGGGCGGCGCGCAGGAGGCCGGGGTCGGGGGAGGCGAGGGGGCGGGTGCTGAGCTCGATGGCGCCGAGGCGGACGGTGTGGTGGGCGGTGATGTCGCCGTCGGCCCAGGAGACGTCGTCGTGGGCGGCGAGGAGCGGCGCGGCGGCGGTGCGGGCGGTGTCCTCGTCGATGACGGTGGCGAGCCGGACGCGGGCGGA
Source organism: Streptomyces sp. NPDC002574 (assembly GCF_042889545.1). NCBI lineage: Bacteria > Bacillati > Actinomycetota > Actinomycetes > Kitasatosporales > Streptomycetaceae > Streptomyces > Streptomyces sp. NPDC002574. The sequence goes on along the minus strand of NZ_JBIARB010000009.1, from coordinate 163,271 downwards.
GGGTGCGCCGGCGGGGCGGTCGGCGACGGCGACGGCGAGCCAGTCGGGGGTGCCGAGGCGGGTACCGGGGGTGAGGTCGGCGGCGGTGCCGGAGGCCATGAGGTAGCTGCCGGCGCGGCGGCGGGCGACGCGTTCGGGGAAGGCGAGGGCGGTGACGAGGCCGGCGGCGGTGTCGTCGGTGAGGGTGCCCGGGGGGTGGTCGGGGGCCGCGGCGGCGAGGCGGCGGGTTTCGGCGCGCCAGCGTGCGGCGTAGGCGTCGTGGGCGTGGCGGGCGGTGCGCCAGGCGGTGGTGAGGTCGTCGCCGTAGTCGCGCGGGGGTTCTTCGGCGATGAGGGCGACGATGTCGGCGGCGCGCCGGGTGCCGACGCGGGGCGCACCGTCGAGGAGGGCGCGGGCGAGGCGGGGGTGGAGGCCGACGCGGGCCATGCGGGTGCCGTGGTCGGTGGGGTGGCCGTCGGGGCGGGTGGCGCCGATGGCGGTGAGGACGTCGCGTGCGGCGGCGAGGGCGCCCGCGGGGGGTGCGTCGAGGAGCGCGAGCCCGGTGGCGTCGGGGTCGCCCCAGGCGGCGGCCTGGAGGGCGAACTGGGTGAGGTCGGCGATGGCGATCTCGGGGGAGGGGTAGCGGGGGCGGCCGGTGTCGTCGGCCTGGTTCCAGCAGCGGTAGGCGTGGCCGGGGGCTTCGCGGCCGGCGCGGCCGAGGCGTTGGGCGGCGGTGGCGTGGGAGGCCCGGACGGTGGTGAGGGAGCCGAGGCCGCGGGCGTGGTCGGTGCGGGGTTCGCGGGCGAGTCCGGAGTCGACGACGATGCGGACGCCGGGCACGGTGAGGCTGGATTCGGCGACGGAGGTGGTGAGGACGACGCGGCGCCGGGTGCCGTCGCCGCCGCGCAGGACGCTTTCCTGTACGGCCGCGGGGGCCTGGCCGTGGAGTTGGAGCACGTCGGCGTGGAGGCCGTGGTCGCCGCCGAGGAGTCCGGCGACGCGGGCGATCTCGCCGGTGCCGGGCAGGAAGCACAGGATGTCGCCGTCGTGGTCGCGCAGTGCGGTGCGCACGGTGGCGGCGACGTGGTCGAGCAGCGCGGGGTCGACGCGCATGCCGTGCGCGGGGCGGATGCCGCGCGGGGGTGGCGCGTAGGTGAGGTCGACGGGGTGGGTGCGGCCATCGGCGCGGACCACGGGTGCGTCGTCCAGGAGCCGGGACCAGGCGTCGGCGTCCGTGGTGGCGGAGGCGGCGACGATGCGCAGGTCGGGGCGGAGGGCGGCGCGGACGTCCAGCAGGAAGGCCATGGCGGTGTCGGCGTCGAGGTGCCGTTCGTGGCATTCGTCGAGCAGGACGGTGTCGGTGCCGGGGAGTTCCTGGTCGCGTTGGAGGCGTTGCAGCAGGACTCCGGTGGTGACGACCTCGACGAGGGTGCGGGGGGAGACCTTGCGTTCGCCGCGGACGGTGAATCCGACGCGGTCGCCGGGTTCTTCGCCGAGGAGCCAGGCCATGCGCCGGGCGGCGGCTCTGGCGGCCATGCGGCGGGGTTCGGCGACGATCACCCGGCGGGTGGGTCCGTCGCCGGTGAGGCCGGCGAGGGCGAGCGGGACGAGGGTGGTCTTCCCGGTGCCGGGCGGGGCGGCGAGCACGGCGCAGCCGTGGCCGTCGAGTGCGTCGCGCAGGGCGGGCAGGGCGGTGCGGACGGGGAGGGCGGCGAGGGCGTCCTGCCGGGGGATCGCCGGGGTGGACGGGGTCGACCGGGGGCGGGTCATCCGGCGGTGCAGACGAAGATCGCCGTGCCGGGGATGAGCCGGCCGCGCAGGGGTGACCAGCCGCCCCATTCCTCGGTGTTCCAGGCGGGCCATTCGGGTTCGACGAGGTCGGTGAGGACGAAGCCGGCGGCGGTCAGCTCGCGGATCCGGTCGCCGAGGGTGCGGTGGTGTTCGACGTAGACGGCACGGCCGTTCTCGTCCTGTTCGACGTAGGGGGTGCGGTCGAAGTAGGACGCGGAGGCGGTCAGGCCCTCGGGGCCGGGTTCGTCGGGGAAGGCCCAGCGCAGGGGGTGGGTCACGGAGAAGATCCAGCGGCCGCCGGGGCGCAGGACGCGCCGGACCTCGCGCATGACACGGGCGCTGTCGGCGATGAAGGGGAGCGCGCCGTAGGCGGAGCAGGCGAGGTCGAAGACCGCGTCGGCGAAGGGGAGGGCGCTCGCGTCGGCCTGTACGAGGGGCAGCGGCGGCGCGGGGGTGCCCGGGGCGTGCTGGTCGTCGATGCGGCGGGCGTGCTGGAGCTGGCGGTGGGAGAGGTCGAGGGCGACCGGGCGGGCGCCCTGTGCGGCGAGCCAGCGGGAGCACTGGGCGGCGCCGGCGCCGATCTCGAGGACGGCGGCGCCCGCGAGCTGCTCGGCGGGGCCGAGAAGTCGGGCGTCCTCCTCGTTCAGCCCCTCGGGTCCCCACACGAATTCGGCGTCGCCGAGGAACGCGCCGTGGTCGGTCTGGTACTCGTCTGCGTTGCGGTCCCACCAGCCGCGGTTGGCGCGGCTGCTCTCCGTGCTTCCCGCGACACGGCGGGTGGCTTCGGCTTCTTCCGGGACGGGCTGGGGGGGCGGTGCTTGGATCATCGCGGTGGTCGTCGTACCCTCTGTGGTGACCTGTGGCTGCGGTGTTGCCGCAGCACGTGGATGTGCCAGTGCCCGGTACGGGGTGTTCTGCCCGTGGTGTGCTCTTCGCGCATTGACCGTGCCCGGCTGCCCCCGTATGCTACAAGTTGCGCTGCGAGCCTGCGCGCCTCGGACGGAGCAGGCTGCGCTCACATCTGTTGTAAACCTCTCGGCCTTGTGGGCTGTCCGGAATCGGCAGGAGCGAAACGGGCTTACGGCGTAGCAGTACCTACGACTTCATGTCCGCACCGGAGCCCTTTTCCTAATGACGAGCAGCATCGAGGCCCAGGCCCCTCGTACCACCCCGCAGGTGGCGGTCAACGACATCGGTAACGAGGAAGCCTTCCTCGCCGCGATCGACGAGACGATCAAGTACTTCAACGACGGCGACATCGTCGACGGCGTCATCGTGAAGGTCGACCGGGACGAGGTCCTGCTCGACATCGGTTACAAGACCGAGGGCGTCATCCCTTCGCGCGAGCTTTCGATCAAGCACGACGTCGACCCCAATGACGTCGTCGCCGTGGGCGACGAGATCGAGGCCCTTGTTCTCCAGAAGGAGGACAAGGAGGGCCGCCTGATCCTGTCCAAGAAGCGCGCTCAGTACGAGCGTGCCTGGGGCACGATCGAGAAGATCAAGGAAGAGGACGGGATCGTCACCGGTACCGTCATCGAGGTCGTCAAGGGTGGTCTCATCCTCGACATCGGCCTCCGCGGCTTCCTCCCCGCGTCGCTCGTCGAGATGCGTCGTGTCCGCGACCTCCAGCCGTACGTCGGCAAGGAGCTCGAGGCCAAGATCATCGAGCTGGACAAGAACCGCAACAACGTGGTCCTGTCCCGCCGCGCGTGGCTCGAGCAGACCCAGAGCGAGGTCCGTCAGACCTTCCTCACCACCCTCCAGAAGGGTCAGGTGCGCTCCGGCGTCGTCTCCTCCATCGTCAACTTCGGTGCCTTCGTGGACCTGGGTGGCGTGGACGGCCTCGTGCACGTGTCCGAGCTGTCCTGGAAGCACATCGACCACCCCTCCGAGGTCGTCGAGGTCGGCCAGGAGGTCACGGTCGAGGTCCTGGACGTCGACATGGACCGCGAGCGCGTCTCCCTGTCGCTGAAGGCGACCCAGGAAGACCCGTGGCAGCAGTTCGCCCGTACGCACCAGATCGGCCAGGTCGTCCCCGGCAAGGTCACCAAGCTGGTGCCGTTCGGTGCGTTCGTCCGGGTGGACGAGGGCATCGAGGGTCTGGTCCACATCTCCGAGCTGGCCGAGCGCCACGTGGAGATCCCGGAGCAGGTCGTCCAGGTCAACGACGAGATCTTCGTCAAGGTCATCGACATCGACCTCGAGCGCCGTCGCATCAGCCTCTCGCTGAAGCAGGCCAACGAGTCCTTCGGTGCCGACCCGGCCTCGGTCGAGTTCGACCCGACCCTGTACGGCATGGCCGCGTCCTACGACGACCAGGGCAACTACATCTACCCCGAGGGCTTCGACCCCGAGGCCAACGACTGGCTCGAGGGCTACGAGACCCAGCGTGAGGCGTGGGAGCACCAGTACGCCGAGGCGCAGTCCCGCTTCGAGCAGCACCAGGCCCAGGTCATCAAGTCCCGCGAGGCCGACGCCGAGGCTGCGGCCGAGGGTGCCCAGGCCGCTCCGGCGGCCGGTGGCCCCGCCGGTGGTTCGTACTCCTCGGAGTCCAGCGACACCTCGGGCGCGCTCGCGTCGGACGAGGCGCTCGCCGCGCTCCGCGAGAAGCTGGCCGGCGGCCAGAGCTGATCGCAGGGGCTCCGGCCCCGGGTATGACGGAACGGCCCGTTCCCCTCTGGGGGGCGGGTCGTTCCGCGTTCCGGGGCGTCGCCGTGGGAATGCGGGGGGTGCGCCCTTCGTTGGACCAGAAGTTGATCAGAGCGAAAGAAGGGTGCACGGTGCTGGATCCCCAGGGGCTGTACGCATACGAGCCGGGCGGGGCAGAGGCCGTCGACGAGGCGTTCGGCGAGACCGGGCCCGTGCTGCTGTACCACTTCGACGGGTACATCGACGCCGGGGAGACCGGCGCCCAGGTGGTCGAGGAACTGCTGGAGCGCCAGGAGCACCAGGTGGTGGCGCGTTTCGACGCCGACCGGCTGGTGGACTACCGCGCCCGGCGCCCGCTGATGACGTTCCAGCGCGATCACTGGACGGCCTACGACGCCCCGGAGATCGCCCTGCGCCTGGTGCGCGACAGCACCGGCGCCCCCTTCCTGCTGCTGTCGGGCCAGGAGCCGGACGTGGAGTGGGAGCGGTTCGCCGCCGCGGTCGTGGAGATCGTGGAGCGGCTGGGGGTGCGGCTGGCGCTCAATTTCCACGGCATTCCGATGGGTGTCCCGCACACGCGCCCGGTCGGGTTGACGCCGCACGGCAACCGGCTGGATCTGATGCCGGGGCACCGCAGCTGGTTCGACGAGGCGCAGGTGCCCGGCAGCGCGGAGTCGCTGATCGAGCTGCGGCTCGCGGAGTCGGGGCGTGATGTGCTGGGCATCGCCGCCCATGTGCCGCACTATCTGGCCCGTTCCGGCTACCCGGATTCGGCACTCGCCGTGGTGGAGGCGCTGACGGCGGCGACGGGGCTGGTGCTGCCGCAGGTGGCCCACGCGCTGCGCACCGAGGCGCACACCGTCCGGGCGGAGGTCGACCGGCAGGTCGAGGAGGGCGACGCGGAGCTGGTGTCGGTCGTGCGCGGGCTGGAGAACCAGTACGACGCGCTGGCCGGCGGGCAGACCCGGGACAACCTCATCGCCGAGCCGGTGGACCTGCCGTCGGCGGACGATCTGGCGGCGGAGTTCGAGCGCTTCCTGGCCGACCGCGAGGACGACGGTTCCTGAGCCGCGGTTCCTGATCCGGGGTTCCTGATGCGGGTCTCCCCGGCCGGCCCGGGACCCGGCTCGTCCGGGGGAGGGGGCACCGGTAGTCTCGCGCCATGGTCACTGTGGGGCTGACGGGCGGGATCGGGGCGGGCAAGAGCGAGGTGTCGCGGCTGCTGTCCTCGTACGGGGCGGTGCTGATCGACGCGGATCGCATCGCGCGGGAGGTCGTGGAGCCGGGCACGCCCGGCCTGGCGGCGGTCGTCGCCGAGTTCGGCGAGGACGTGCTGACCGCCGACGGCAGCCTGGACCGGCCCCGGCTCGGGGGCATCGTCTTCTCCGACCCCGAGCGGCTGCGGGCGCTCAACGCGATCGTCCACCCGCTGGTCCGGGAGCGCTCCGCGGAACTGGAGGCGGGTGCCGGGCCCGATGCCGTCGTGGTGAACGACGTGCCCCTGCTGGCGGAGAACAAGCTGGCCCCGCTGTACGACGTGGTCGTGGTGGTGGACGCCGCCCCGGACACCCAGCTGGACCGGCTGGTGCGGCTGCGCGGTATGACCGAGGACGAGGCGCGGTCCCGTATGGCGGCCCAGGCGGACCGCGCGGAACGGCTGTCGATCGCCGATGTGGTGATCGACAACGACGGCCCGCTGGAGGCGTTGGAACCTCAGGTCCGGCGGCTGTGGGAGCAGTTGCGTCAAAATATCGTCAAGAGCTGATCCGGCACCCCCTCCACCGGCGTCCGAGGAGCAGTAGCTTCGCTGCACCCGTGGACAGTGCGGACAGAGGGGGATGGGGATGGAAGGCGTGTCGGTCGTGCTCGCGGTGGTTGCCGCGGTGCTGGTCCTGGTGGGTCTGAAGAGCGGTTTCCGCGTGATCAAGCAGTACGAGCGCGGTGTGGTCTACCGCCTCGGGCGGGTGCGGGCGGCGGCCAAGGAGCCGGGACCGCGGATGCTCGTGCCGTTCGTCGACCGGATGACCAAGGTCAACATGCAGGTGGTCACCATGCCGGTGCCCTCGCAGGAGGGCATCACCCGGGACAACGTCTCGGTGCGGGTGGACGCGGTGCTGTACTTCCGCGTCGTCGATCCGATCAAGGCCACCGTGCACGTGCAGAACTACCAGTTCGCCATGTTGCAGGTCGCCCAGACCTCGCTGCGGTCGGTGATCGGCAAGAGCGAGCTGGACGACCTGCTCTCGGGCCGCGAGGCGATCCACGAGGGCCTGGAACTGCTGCTGGCCACCCCCGCCGTCGAGTGGGGCATCCACATCGACCGGGTGGAGATCAAGGACGTGGCGCTGCCGGAGTCGATGAAGCGGTCCATGGCCCGGCAGGCCGAGGCCGACCGGGAGCGGCGGGCCCGCATCATCACCGCCGACGGTGAGCTGCAGGCCTCGGAGAAGCTCGCGCAGGCGGCTCTGGCGATGGACCAGACGCCGGCCGCGATGCAGTTGCGTCTGCTGCAGACCGTGGTCGAGGTGGCGGCGGAGAAGAACTCCACGCTGGTGATGCCGTTCCCCGTGGAGATGCTGCGGTTCTTCGAGCGGGCTTCGGGTACGGACCGGCCGCAGGAGGCTGCCGCGCCGGCCGCGGAGGCGGTCGAGGCCGGCGGTACCGGGGTCGTCGCCCCGGCGGCACTGCGGGCGCCGCGGGGACAGGTGAAGCCCGCGGCTCTGGAGGAGGGGCGCCCGGTCGCGGAGGAGGCGTGACGTCCGTGGCGGGGTCGGGCCGGATCCTGTGGGGAATGCATATGCGGGTGGTGATGTTGGGTAGTTGTGACGTATTGAATGCCCGGGGAAGGAGGCGGCTGTGCCCGAGCAGAGCCCCGAGAACCACGTGATCGACTTCCGCGCGGCGGAGAAGCTCCTCGAGGTGCGGGACGCGCGCGGGGCGGTGAAGCTGCTGGACTCGGTCATCGCCGTGCACCCCGAGAACACCGCTGCCCGTCTGCTGAGGGCGCGGGCTTTCTTCCTGGCCGCGCAGCTGCGCCCGGCCGAGCTGGAGTTCCAGGTCGTCCTGGAGCGCGAGCCGGACAACGCGTTCGCGCACTTCGCGCTCGGCCGCACTCTGGAGCGGGCGGGCCGGGACGGGGAGGCGCGGCGGCATTTCCGGCTCGCCGCGGCGCTCGACCCCAAGCCGGACTATCTGCAGGCCGCCCGGTTCCCCGACTCCGACTGAGCGGAGCGGGGACCGCCGCCGGGCTCCGGCCCGTGCGGCGCGCCGCGGCCACCGGACGCGAGGTCAGCCGGCGGGACCCGCCTCGATGAGCTCGATCAGCGCGGCCAGTGCCCCGGCGACGAGGTCGAGGCCGGCGTGGGGGGCGCCACCGGGCTCGTCCATGTAGACGTCCCGCCGGATCTCGACCATCAGCGCGGACACATCGGCTGTCGCCCGGTAGTACTCGAGCGGCACATAGGTGCCGGAGAACGGCGAGTCCAGCCCGACCCCACCGCATCCGGCGAAGGCCTCCCGCGCCGCGGCCGACAGCCATGGCGGGGTGTGGAAGGCATCGGTGCCCAGGCACACCGGCGGCCGGGGGCCGTCGCCGTGCAGCTCGTAGGGCAGCGGTGCGCTCGGGTAGGAGTGCACGTCGATGACGACGGCCCGGCCCGCGGCGTCCAGCCGGTCCTGTACGGCGGCGGTCATCGCCGCGGCGTAGGGGCGGAAGTAGACGTCCAGCAGCGCCTGTTCGTGCGCGGCGTCGTCCTCGCGCAGCGGCGTCAGGCGCGAGGTACGGGTGTAGACGGCGCCCATGCCGACGGCGCGCATCTCCTCGCGTTCGTCGGGGAACCGTTCGGGGTCCACGACCAGCCGGGACACCTCGTTGACGAAGCGCCAGGCGCCCGTGCCCGCGGCGGCCCGCTCGGCGAGCAGCGCTGTGTGGGAGTCCGTCATACGGTCGAGCTCGGCGTCCAGTTGGGGGTCATCGAGCAGGATCCGCTCGCGGACCCGTGCCGGTACCGCCCGTGCGCTGTGCGGCACGTGCAACAGCACCGGCGAACCGGGCGCCCCCTTCTCGACGCGGAAGGGCGGCGTTCGGCCCCTGTCGTGCGTGTCCATGCTGTCGTCCCCCTCCTGCCGGACCCGTCGTGCCCTGTGCGCGGCCGTCAGAACAGCGGCTCGGGCAGGACGCCTTCCTTCGCCAGCAACGAGCGCTTGATGTCCAGCATCCGCAGGTCGCCGCCGAAGCCCCCGATCCCGCCGTCGCTCTCCAGCACGCGATGGCAGGGGACGACGACCGGCAGCGGGTTGGAGGCCATGGCCACGCCGACGGCCCGCGCGGCGCCGGGCTCCCCGACGCGGTTCGCCAGGTCCTGGTAGCCGACGACGCTGCCGAACGGAACGCCTCCCGCCAGTTCGCGCAGCACCCTGCGGTGGAAGCCGGAGCTCAGCGACCAGTCCAGTGCGAGCGTGAACGCCCGCAGGGTGCCGCTGAAGTACGCCTCGACCTGCTCCACCGCCTCGCGCAGCCGGTCGCCCGCCGGGCCGTCGGGCAGGTGCTCGGGCGTGACGCCGAGCCGGGAGGCGAGGCGCTCCAGGGCGGCGCCGGTGGTCGCCTCGTCGGCCCGGAACGCGACGTGGACCAGGCCCTTCTCGGTGGCGGCCAGCAGCAGCGGACCGACCGCGGTGTCCGCCACCGTCCAGGCCACCGCGCGCGTCGAGGTCTCGGGATTCGTCACGTGCACCAGCCTAGGCGGGGGCACCGACAGCGGGCCGCGGCCGCGGTGTCCTGCGGCTGCCCCGCCGGGCCGCCCGCCCGGCAACACCGCGCCGCGCGGCCACTCGCGAGGGTGGCGGTTCTCGACAGCTCTGTCACAGAAGGTAGTCGAGTGGCCACGGTGGGGGATGGGGCTCGCATGACGCGAAACGACTACTCCGCGGCCCTGCGCAAACTCGCCCGCGAGCAGGACCGGGTGGCCACCGTCGCCCAGCTCGCCGAAGCCGGCGTGCCGCAGCGCCTGGTGCGCGAGCGCTGCCGGCCCGGGGGCAGGTGGCAGCGGCCGCTGCCCCGGGTCGCGGTGCTGCACTCCGGTCCGCTCAGCGCCGCCCAGCGGTCCCGGGCGGCCCTGGCGTTCGCCGGGCACCCGCTGACCCGGGCCATGATCACCGGGGCGGCGGCGCTGCGGCTGCACGGTGTGGCCGCCGCCGCGCTCCCGCCGGGGCTGCCGGTGGTCGACGTCCTCGTCCCCAGTGACCGGCGCATCCGCACCCACACCTGGGTGCGGGTCCATCACGCCCGTGCGCTGCCGGCGCCCGACGTGGTGGACGGGGTGCCCGTGGCCCCGGTGGTGCGGGCGGCCGCGGACGCCCTGCGGGAGTCCATCGACCCCGAGTGGGCCCGTGACGTCGTACAGGAGCTGGTCGTGGTGATGGGCGTGCCGGCCGGCATAGTCGCCGCCGAGCTGGGTGAGGCGGTGCTCGCTCGCCGCCCGGGCGTGGCCGCCCTGCTGGAGTCGCTGGCGAACGAGGCCCGGCCGCCCGCCGCCGGCCCTCTGGCGCGCGCCCTGGTGGCCAGATCCGGCCTGAGGCAGCCGCTCTGGCGTCCCGCCCTGCACCTCGACGGCGCGTTCGTCGGCTCCCCGGACGCCTACTGGGCACGCGACGGGCTGGTGCTGGACCTCGGCCCCGGCGGCGGGCGCGCCCGCTGGGAGGCGCTGGGCCTGCGGGTGCTGCGCGTCGCGCCGGCCGCCCTGGCCCGCGCCCCGGGCGAGGTGGTCGCCGCCCTGCGGGCCGCGTTGGAAGGCGGTCCTTACGGGCCGCTGGAACGGATCACGGCGCTTCCGGGGGCGATGTGAGGGAGGCGTGGATGACGTGTGGGTTTCCGCGGGATGAAGTCGGCGCGAGGTGGCCGCGCGGACACCGTCGGTGACCTAGCGTGTGCCGCGCGGGGGTGACCACGGGGGCCGACGGGCAAGGGGAGGGTGCCGTGGGCGGCACGTACGGAATGGTCAACGGGTTCACCTACGGGTGGGCCACACCGGTGGCGGGCTACTTAATGGCCTGCTTGGGCGCCGGCCTCGGGCTGCGCTGCATCACGCGCGCACTGGCGATGCACCCCTCGCGGCGGGCCGGCTGGCTCGCGCTCGGTGCCGCGGCCATCGGCTCGGGCATCTGGACCATGCACTTCATCGGGATGATGGGCTTCACCGTCGGCGGGGTGTCCATCTCCTACGACCTGGTGACGACGCTCGCGAGCCTGCTGGTCGCCGTACTCGTCGTCGGTGTCGGCGTGTTCGCGGTCGGCTACCTGGGCCGCACCGTGCCGGCGCTCCTCACCGGAGGCGTCGTCATGGGCCTCGGGATCGCCGGCATGCACTACTTGGGTATGCGGGGCATGCGGCTGCACGCCGGCCTGGAGTACTCCACACCGACCGTGGCCCTGGCCGTCGGGGTCGCGGTGGTCGCCGCGACGATCGCCCTGTGGTGCGCGGTGGCGATCCGCGGCCTGGCCGGGGGCCTCGCCGCGAGCCTGATCCTGGGCCTGGCCATGACGTGCATGCACTACATCGGCATGGCGTCGGTGACGGTGCACCTGCTGAACGGCGCCCGGCAGGGCACCAGCGGCGCCGGTCCCGCCGCGCTCGCGCCGGTCCTGATCGGGCCCGTGGTCTTCCTGCTCCTCGCGGGCGTGGTCGTGGCGCTGGACCCGCCCACCCCCGATCCGTACACCCCTGAGCGGTTCACCGTGGAGCGGCCCGACAGCCCGGTCCCCGCCTCACGCGCTGCCCACGCCTCCCGAGTGCGCGAGCGCCCGCGCGAACGCCATTGAGCGCTGCCCGACACCACTGCAGCGGTCGGAGACCGCCTCCATGGTGCCGCCGTCCGCCGCGACCGCGCACCCGCGGTCGCGGTCGGCGGACCACATCGACAGTCCGCCCAGTCCCTTCTTCCGTGCGAACGCGGACAGTTGGGCTGCGTCCTGGAGGGTGAAGACCTCGCCCTCGATATCGTTGACGCCGATCATCGGCGTCACCTCCAGCGCCCGCCAGGCGTCCGCGTCCGACAGGCCCAGCAGGGACTTGACGCGCGCCTGGGCGGCGGTGGCGGCGCGAACCGCGTACGCGCCCATGTCGCCGGTGTACGTGGGCCCGTAGTCCATCGCCATGATGTTGACGGCGCCGACGTCCACGCCCTCGCGCGCGGCCGCGGCCACCACCGCCTCGGCGCCGTCCGCGAGCCCCGACGGCATGGCGGGCAGCGTGAAGGAGACGGTGAGGGGACGGCCGGCGGCCTCCGCCCGCTGCTGCAGCCGGGCCACGGCGCGCGCCCTGCGGGTGGTGGCGGACGCGTCGGCCAGGGCGGCGCCCTCGATGTCGAAGTCCACCCGGGTCAGGTCGTAACGGTCGATCACCGAGGCGTACGCGGCGGCCAGTTCCTCGGTGCTGTCGCAGGCGCTCGCCAGTTCGGTACCGTCCGCCCCGCCGAAGGACACCCGCAGTGTGCCGCCCGCGGCGCGCAGGGCGGCGACGCGGGCGGCCAGGGGGCCGTGGTCGATCCCGTCGCGGCCGTCCCAGGAGGGCACGCATCCGGCGCGCGCGGTGACGAAGCCCAGTGTGAATCCGTCCACGCCGCTGTGCCGGACGGCCGCCGCCATGTTGTAGACCGAGGTCTGGGACGCGTCCACGTACGGCAGGAACGTCACGTGCGTCGCGCTGCCGGGCGACGCCGCGCCGCCGGTTCCGTCCGGCGCCGTACTCCTGAGGAGGTGAGCGGCCCCGGCGGCCAGGGCGGCCGTCACGAGGCCGGCGATCAGGACTGTTGTGCGGCGCTTCATGCCGGAGAGGCTATCGGCGCCCGGCAATTCCGTCGGGCCTTTCCGGGATCATGTGCGAAATTCCCACGGACTCTTATTTCTGATCGCTCGTGAATGATTCCGATGATTCGCCGACGGAAATTGAGAGCGGTATTCCGGTGCAGGCCCGTCCCGCCCCCTCACGGCTCGCGTGACGGCTCCCTGCCCGGCGGCGGGCCGGCGGCGGGCCCGCTCCGCCACCGGCGCGGGCCCGGTTGTCAGTGGGGGGTCGTACCGTGGACCCATGCGGCCCGTATCAGACATCGAACGCAGTGTGGCGCCCTTCGAGGTCGTCAGCCCCTTCCGGCCCAGCGGCGACCAGCCGACGGCCATCGACGACCTCGAGCGGCGCATCCGCGCCGGTCAGAACGACGTCGTCCTGCTCGGCGCCACCGGCACCGGAAAGTCGGCCACCACCGCCTGGATGATCGAGCGGCTGCAGCGTCCGACCCTGGTCATGGCGCCCAACAAGACCCTGGCCGCCCAGCTCGCCAACGAATTCCGCGAACTGCTGCCGAACAATGCGGTCGAGTACTTCGTGTCGTACTACGACTACTACCAGCCCGAGGCGTACGTCCCGCAGACGGACACCTACATCGAGAAGGACTCCTCCATCAACGAGGAGGTCGAGCGGCTGCGCCACTCGGCCACCAATTCCCTGCTCACCCGCAGGGACGTGATCGTGGTCGCCTCGGTGTCCTGCATCTACGGCCTCGGCACGCCCCAGGAGTACATCGACCGCATGGTCCGCCTCCAAGTGGGCCAGGAGATCGACCGCGACGCGCTGCTGCGCAAGTTCGTCGACATCCAGTACGCGCGCAACGACGTGGCGTTCACCCGCGGCACCTTCCGCGTGCGCGGCGACACCATCGAGATCTTCCCGGTCTACGAGGAGCTCGCCGTCCGCATCGAGATGTTCGGCGACGAGATCGAGGCCCTGTACACACTGCACCCGCTCACCGGCGAGATCATCACCGAGGACGAGCAGATGTACGTCTTCCCCGCCACCCACTACGTCGCCGGCCCCGAGCGGATGGAGCGCGCGATCGCCGGCATCGAGAAGGAGCTGGGCGAGCAGCTGGCCGTCATGGAGAAGCAGGGCAAGCTGCTGGAGGCCCAGCGGCTGCGGATGCGCACCACGTACGACATCGAGATGATGCGGCAGATCGGCACCTGCTCCGGCATCGAGAACTACTCGCGGCACATCGACGGCCGCGAGACGGGCTCCGCCCCCGACACCCTCATCGACTACTTCCCCGAGGACTTCCTCCTCGTCATCGACGAGTCGCACGTCACCGTGCCGCAGATCGGCGCCATGTACGAGGGCGACGCCTCCCGCAAGCGCACCCTGGTCGACCACGGCTTCCGGCTGCCCTCCGCGCTCGACAACCGCCCGCTGAAGTGGGAGGAGTTCCTGGGACGCGTCGGCCAGACCGTCTACCTGTCGGCCACCCCCGGCCCGTACGAGCTGTCCCGCGGCGACGGCGTCGTCGAGCAGATCATCCGCCCGACCGGCCTGGTCGACCCCGAGGTGATCGTCAAGCCCACCAAGGGGCAGATCGACGACCTGGTGCACGAGATCCGGCTGCGCGCGGAGCGCGACGAGCGCGTCCTGGTCACCACCCTGACCAAGAAGATGTCCGAGGACCTCACCGACTACCTGCTGGAACTCGGCATCCAGGTGCGGTATCTGCACAGCGACATCGACACCCTGCGCCGGGTGGAACTCCTGCGGGAGCTGCGCGCGGGCGAGTACGACGTCCTGGTCGGCATCAACCTGCTCCGCGAGGGCCTGGACCTGCCCGAGGTCTCCCTGGTGGCCATCCTGGACGCCGACAAGGAGGGCTTCCTGCGGTCGGGCACCTCCCTGATCCAGACCATCGGCCGCGCGGCGCGCAACGTCTCCGGCCAGGTGCACATGTACGCCGACAAGATCACCCCGGCCATGGAGAAGGCCATCGACGAGACCAACCGGCGCCGGGCCAAGCAGATCGCGTACAACGAGGAGCGGGGCATCGACCCGCAGCCGCTGCGCAAGAAGATCGCCGGCATCATGGACTCCTTCGCCCGTGAGGACGCCGACACCGAGGAGCTGCTGGGCTCCGGCCGCCAGCGCTCGCGCGGCAAGGCGCCCGTTCCGGGGCTGTCCGGCAAGGCCGGCGGCAAGCGCGCCGAGAAGAGCCTGCCGGCCGCCGAACTGGCCGAGCTCATCGGGGAGCTGACCGACCAGATGCACACGGCCGCCGCGGACCTCCAGTTCGAGGTCGCGGCCCGACTGCGCGACGAGGTGGGCGAGTTGAAGAAGGAGCTGCGGCAGATGCGGGAGGCGGGTGTGGCCTGACACCGTTCCCCGGCGCGCACCGCGGTTGCCGAACCGCGGTGCGCCGGGCGCGCGTCTACCCATAGGGTGCGGAGCAACCGCACGTCGGCAAACTGGGTGAGAGGGGACAGCGCGTGACGGTCAACATGACCAAGGGTCAGAAGATCAGCCTGCAGAAGACGGACGGGGGGACCCTCACGTCGGTGCGCATGGGGCTCGGCTGGCAGGCGGCCCCGCGTCGTGGCCTGTTCGGCTCCCGCACCCGGGAGATCGACCTCGACGCCTCCGCCGTGCTCTTTGCCGACAAGCAGCCCGTGGACGTGGTGTTCTTCCGGCACCTCGTCAGCGACGACGGCTCGGTCCGGCACACCGGCGACAACCTGGTCGGCGGCGCCGGCCAGGGCGGCGACGACGAGTCCATCCTGGTCGACCTGGCGCGGGTGCCCGTGCACGTCGACCAGATCATCTTCACGGTCAACTCCTTCACCGGACAGACCTTCCAAGAGGTGCAGAACGCCTTCTGCCGGCTGGTCGACGAGACCAACGGGCAGGAACTGGCCCGCTACACCCTCACCGGGGGCGGCGCCTACACCGCGCAGATCATGGCGAAGGTGCAGCGCAACGGCGCGGCCTGGTCGATGACCGCCATCGGCACCCCGGCCAACGGCCGCACCTTCCAGGACCTCATCCCGGCGATCCTGCCGGCGCTCTAGACAGGCAGGCCAGGCACAGGGGGGCGCGGGCATGACCGCCGAACTGGTCCACGGACAGAACCATCCGCTCCCCGGCACCCGGGTCGAGATCCGGGTGTCGGCGGGTACGGCGGTGGTGCCCGGCGCCACCCTGGGCGACGGGCAAGGCAGGGTGAGCGGCCCCGACGCGGTCGCCCTGCCCGGCTCCGGCGGCCTGCCGGGCATCGGGATGTCGCCCGGCCCGGCCGCCGAGCACCGCCTCGCCGTCGACCTGGACGCGGTCCCGGCGGCCGTCGAGCGGGTGCACATCCTGCTCGCGCTGCCCGCCACCCCCGGCGCGCCCACCCGGTTCGGGGCCTGCGCCGCGCCCCATCTCGCGCTTGTCGCCCCCGGCGGCGCCGAGATCGCGAGCTTCACCGTCACCGGGCTCCGCAGCGAGTCCGCCATTGTCGCCCTGGAGCTGTACCGCCGCCAGGGCGCCTGGAAGATGCGCGCGCTCGGCCAGGGTTATGGGGGCGGGCTCGCCGAACTCCTGCGCGACCAGGGACTCACCGCGGCCGACGCCGGCCGGCTGGCCGCCGCCCTGAGCGCACCGCCGGCCGGGACGGTGCAGAACGCACCGTCCGTGCCGTCGCAGCCCCGGGACCGCGTCCCGCCCCGGGACCGGCCCCTGCCGGACGACGCCGCGGCCCGCCGCGCCGCGACGAACGCTGCGCCTCCTCCCTCCGGCAGCACGTCGCCCCCGGGCCCCCCGGCACCCGTCGCGGGCGACGCCGCCGGCTGGACGATGGAGGAGCGCCTGTACAACCAGGTCTGGGGCATGTTCGAGGACCTGTCCCGCGCCATCGCCGCCTACCGCAGCGCCGTCGACTTCGCCGAGTCCCGGCTCGACCAGGAGCTCGACGCCGTCCTCGCCGATCCGCGCACCCGGGTCGGCCCCGCCGCCGAGGCCGCCCGCGACCAGGCCAGGGCCCGCCAGGCCGAGCTCGTCGACCGGGCGCGCGCCGTCCTGGACGGGGACCTGGCACAGCTGGCCGCCGAGCGCGACGTGGTGGAACCCGCCCTGCCGCCGTCCTTCGCGGGCTGGGAGAGCCCGGTGTGGCACGGCTGGACGGCGCCCACCGAGCCGCCCATCGCGGTCCGGCTCGGCGACCTCCATCTGCCCGAGCGACCCGAGCTGCGCATCCCCATGCTGGTGCGGCTCCCCCTGGAGCGGGGGCTGTGGGTCGACAGCGCGCAGGACCGCCGCGGAGCCGTGGACGTGGCCGTCGCCCTCGCCGCGCGGCTGCTCGCCTCCCATCCGGTGGGGGAGTTCGCCGTCCACGTGGTGGACCCGGCCGGATCGGCCACCGGAGCGCTGGCCCCCTTCACCGACTCCGGCGCGCTGCGTGAACCGCCCGCCACGGGAGCCGCGGGGGTGGCCGCGCTGGTCGCCGGGCTGACGCAGCGCGTCGACCTGGTGCAGATGGCACTCGACGCGGGCGGCCCGGTGCAGCTGCCGCCCGGTTTCGACCCGGCACGGCAGCTCCTGGTCGTCAACGACTTCCCGTACGGCTTCGACGACCGGACCATCACGCAGCTGCGGTACCTGGCCGACGAGGGGCCCCAGGTCGGCGTCCACCTGCTGCTCGTCGCCGACCGCGAGGACGCCCGGGAGTACGGCCCCGTGCTGGACCCCCTGTGGCGCGCACTGCTGCGGCTGACCCCGTCGCCCGACGACCACCTGGCCGACCCGTGGGTCGGCCACGCCTGGACGTACGAACCCCTGCTGGCCCCGCCCGGCAGCCAGGTCGTGCCGCGGGTCCTGCGCCAGGTCGCGGCGGCACGCAGGACCTACGACCGGGGCCGCCGCTGAGCGGCCGGCCGGCCACCGGCCGACGGGGTCACCCTTCGGCCGATGGCACCTGCGTCGATCCCACCTGATTGACCATCACTTTACCGTCTTTACCTTTCCTTGGGATTTCATGTACTGTTCTTTACGCGGAGGGGAGTACTCCTGACGCGGTGCACCCGTCAGCACGGGAAAGAACAGCCCCGGGGCACCGGCCCGAGCGCGAGGCGTCCGGGTGGAGGAGACCTCCGGCAGCGATCACGCTGACAATTGCCAGCCCATCTGCCGGAGGCATCGCATGGATGTGTCCTTGAACCTCTGGGTGCTGACCATCGCCGGTCTCGGTGCCCTCATCGCCATCGACTTCTTCATCGGGCGCAAGCCCCATGACGTGTCGATCAAGGAGGCGGGGATCTGGACCGTCGTCTGGATCACCCTGGCCGCTCTCTTCGGCCTCGGCCTCCTGATGTTCGCCGGAGGCCAGCCCGCGGGCGAGTTCTTCGCCGGCTTCATCACCGAGAAGTCGCTCAGCGTCGACAACCTCTTCGTCTTCGTCCTGATCATGGCGAAGTTCTCGGTGCCCACCCAGTACCAGCAGCGCGTCCTGCTGATCGGCGTACTGATCGCGCTGGTGCTCCGCGCCGGCTTCATCGCCGCCGGCGCGGCGATCATCGCCAACTTCGCCTGGATCTTCTACCTCTTCGGCGCGTTCCTCATCTGGACCGCCTGGAAGCTGATCCAGGAGGCCCGCGCCGACGAGCAGGACGAGGAGTTCGAGGAGAACCGGCTGCTCAAGGCCGCCGAGCGGCGCTTCGGTGTCGCCGACCGGTACCACGGCACCAAGCTGTTCATCCAGAAGAACGGCAAGCGGATCATGACCCCGATGCTCGTGGTCATGCTGGCGATCGGCACCACCGACGTCCTGTTCGCGCTGGACTCCATCCCCGCGATCTTCGGCCTCACCCAGGACCCGTACATCGTCTTCACCGCGAACGCCTTCGCGCTCATGGGCCTGCGGCAGCTGTACTTCCTCATCGGCGGCCTGCTGCGGAAGCTGGTGCACCTGTCCTACGGGCTGTCGGTGATCCTCGGCTTCATCGGCGTCAAGCTGGTGCTGCACGCGCTGCACGAGTCGGGTGTCCACGTGCCCGAGATCAGCATCCCGTTCTCCCTCGGCTTCATCGTCCTGGTCCTCGCGGTCACCACGGTGACCAGCCTGAGGACGTCCAGGAAGCAGGCGGCGCTGGAGGAGCGCGGCCGCAGCGAGAGCGACGAAGAGCGGCACGTCGACGCCTGACCCGTCCCCGGGGCTCCGGCACCGGGAGGTCTCAGCTCGCGCGGGGTCCGTGGCCGACGGCCACGGACCCCGTCGCCGTCCCTGTGCCCGCGGCCTCTTCCGTCTCCTTGCCCGCGCGGCGCGGGTCCGGAAGCGCCGCGAAGCAGGCCGTGCTGAGCAGCGCGACCACCGCGACGTAGACCGCCACCGCCCAGGGCGCGCCACCGCCCTCCCCCGACAGCCGGGTCGCCGCGACCGGGGTGAGGGCGCCGCCCAGGATGCCGCCGAGGTTGTAACCCAGCGAGGCGCCGGTGCAGCGCATCCGCGGCGGGTACAGCTCGGGCAGGTACGCCCCCAGCACAGCGAAGACCGCGATGAAGGCCAGCAGTTGCGCGGCGGATCCCAGGACGAGCGCCGCCGGCGAGCCGGTGCCCAGCAGCCACGCGTACGGGAAGACCACCACTCCCATCGCGGCCGTGCCGGCGAGTGCCAGGGGGCGTCGCCCGTAGCGGTCCCCGAGCAGCCCCACCCAGGGCGTCGCCGCGCCCTTGACCACGACGGCCGCCAGGACGCAGCCGAGCACCATGGTGCGGTCCATGCCGAGCCGCTCGGTGGCGTACGAGAGCGACCAGGTGGTCACGGTGTAGAAGACGGCGTAGCCGCAGGCCATCGCGCCCGCCGTGAGCAGTAGCAGCCGCCAGTGGCCGCGCAGCAGCTCCACCAGCGGCACCCGGGACAGCTCGCCCCGCTCCGCGGCCCGTGCGAACTGCGGGGTCTCCGGCAGCGCCGCCCGCAGCGCGAGCCCGGCCAGCGCCAAAGCCCCCGCCGCCCAGAACGGCACGCGCCATCCCCAGGAGCGGAACGCGGCGTCGCTCAGCCCCGCCGACAGCGCCAGCACGATCCCGTTCGCCAGCACGAAGCCCACCGCCGGGCCGGTCTGCGGCAGGCTCGCCCACAGTCCCCGCCGCCGCGCCGGCGCGTGCTCCGCGGCCAGCAGCACCGCCCCGCCCCATTCGCCGCCGAGCCCGAGCCCCTGCAGGAAGCGCAGCACCACCAGGACCACGGGCGCGGCCGCGCCGATCGCGTCATAGCTGGGCACCAGGCCCACGGCGGTCGTCGCCGCCCCGGTCAGCAGCAGGGAGCCCATCAGCACCGGGCGCCGCCCGAGGCGGTCGCCGATGTGCCCGAACAGCACCGAGCCCAGCGGCCGCGCGACGAAGCCCACCGCAAAGGTGCCGAACGCGGCGAGCGTCCCGGCGACGGGGGAGAAGGCGGGGAAGAACAGCGGGCCCAGCACGAGGGCGGCCGCGGTGCCGTAGGCGAAGAAGTCGTAGAACTCGATCGCGGTCCCGGCCGCCGAGGCCGCGGCGATCCGGGTCATGGAGACATCAGTGCGCACGCCGGTCCAACGACGCGGGTGCGCGGGGGTGGTGCCGCCGATACGGTGGCGCCACCCCCGCGGCCGGCGGTCACCAGCCGCGTTCGCGCCATTCGGTCAGGTGCGGACGCTCGTCGCCGAGCGTGGTGTCCCGGCCGTGGCCGGGGTAGACCCAGGTCTCGTCGGGGAGGGTGTCGAAGAGCTTGGCCTTGACGCCCTCGAAGAGGCTCGTGAAGTGGTCGGGGTTGTCGTGCGTGTTGCCGACGCCGCCCGGGAACAGGCAGTCGCCGGTGAAGACGTGCGGGTGCCCGTGCGGGTCGTCGTAGATCAGGACGATGCTGCCGGGGGTGTGGCCCACCAGGTGGCGGGCGGTGAGCGTGACCTGGCCGACGCTGATCGTGTCGCCGTCCTCGACGGGGACGTCGGTGCGGACCGGGATGCCCTCGGCGTCGTGCCGGCCGGCATAGGTGCGGGCGCCGGTGGCGTCCACCACAGCCTGCAGGGCCTGCCAGTGGTCGCCGTGCCGGTGCGTGGTGACGACGGACCCGAGCCCGTCGCTGCCGGCCACCTCGATCAGCGTGTGCGCGTCGTTGGCCGCGTCGATGAGCAACTGCTCGTCCGTGGCGCGGCAGCGCAGCACGTACGCGTTGTTGTCCATCGGGCCGACCGCGACCTTGGTGATGATGAGGTCCTTGAGTTCGTGCACGTCGGGCGCGCCGCCCACCCTGACCTCGCCGCTGTACGTCATGGGGCTCAGCCTAGTGGCGGCAGCACCGGCAGGGGGACGTCCGGCTGAACGCTCAGGTCCTCGCCGCCGGAACGGCCGGTGACCCAGGCCAGCAGGGCGTGCCGGGCTCCGCTGACCGTCAGGTCGGGCTCCAGCGCGGCGCCGATCACCCACTTCTCGCCGCTGTCGGTGTCGTGCAGGCGTACGGCGGCGACGCCCTCGCGGCCGGACAGGTCGTCGATGACGGCGGCGAGCTCACGGACCGAGAAGGGCACGGGGAAGTGCTCGCAGGTGTAGCCGATGCCGAGATCGACGTGGTGGAAGTAGATCTCCATCAGGCGCGCGTAGGGGATCTCGGCGGCGGCGATGACGTGGCCCGAGCGCATGACCACCTGGGACGCCCAGCACTGCGGCGGGGTCTCCTCGATCGCGGTCGCCAGCCGGGCGGTGGAGATGCGCAGGTCGTCCAGTTGCTCGGCGAGCGGGCGCCCGGCACCGGCCTCGATGTCGCGGTCGCGGCTCTCACCGCTGGCGTACTGGGCGACCTCCTCGCCGGTGCGCGCCCAGATGAGCAGGTTGACCAGCGAGTCGGCGTTGCGGGACAGGTGGGTCAGGACGTGGCCGCGGGTCCAGCCGGCGAGGCGGGACGGCTCGGCGAGGCTCGTGGGCGGGAGCACGGACACGGCATCGATCAGCCGTTCGGTGGCTTGGCGCAGCTCGGCCGCATCGTGCTCGGGGTCGGGTCGTTGGACAGACACGGGACCTCCTGGTCGCACACAGGTGCAGGATGGGTGCACGTGATCCCCATCGTGCAGAAGACGCTAGCGCGGGACACTCGATCGGGTGAAGGTGCCGCACCAGCTGCGTAAATCGAATGTGCGTGCTATAGGCTCGATCTCGTCGCAACCGGAAGAAATCCTGTCGGCGCCCCGTTTACGCTGTCTGGGGGGCGTTGCTGCTTGCTCCTTGTCTGTTCTATGAAAGGTACGCACTGGCGTGGCCGATCGACTTACCGTCCGTGGCGCTCGCGAGCACAACCTGAAGAACGTCTCGCTCGACCTCCCACGGGACTCGCTCATCGTCTTCACCGGCCTGTCCGGCTCGGGGAAGTCGTCCCTGGCGTTCGACACGATCTTCGCCGAGGGGCAGCGCCGCTACGTGGAGTCGCTCTCCTCCTACGCCCGGCAATTCCTGGGACAGATGGACAAGCCGGACGTCGACTTCATCGAAGGCCTGTCGCCGGCCGTCTCGATCGACCAGAAGTCGACCTCCCGCAACCCTCGCTCGACCGTCGGCACCATCACCGAGGTCTACGACTACCTGCGTCTGCTCTTCGCCCGCATCGGCAAGCCGCACTGCCCCGAGTGCGGCCGCCCGATCTCGCGGCAGTCGCCGCAGGCGATCGTCGACCGGGTGCTGGAGCTGGAGGAGGGCTCCCGGTTCCAGGTGCTCTCCCCGCTCGTCCGCGAGCGCAAGGGCGAGTTCGCCGACCTTTTCGCGGACCTGCAGACCAAGGGCTACAGCCGGGCCCGGGTCGACGGCGCGACGGTCCAGCTGACCGAGCCGCCGAAGCTGAAGAAGCAGGAGAAGCACACCATCGAGGTGGTCGTGGACCGCCTCACCGTCAAGGAGAGCGCCAAGCGCCGGCTGACCGACTCGGTCGAGACCGCGCTGGGCCTGTCCGGCGGCATGGTCATCCTGGACTTCGTCGACCTGCCCGAGGACGACCCGCAGCGCGAGCGGATGTTCTCCGAGCACCTCTACTGCCCGTACGACGACCTGTCCTTCGAGGAGATGGAGCCGCGCTCCTTCTCCTTCAACTCGCCCTTCGGCGCCTGCCCGGACTGCACGGGCATCGGCACCCGCATGGAGGTCGACCCCGAGCTGGTCGTCCCCGACGAGGACAAGTCCCTCGACGAGGGCGCCATCGCGCCCTGGTCGCTCGGCCACACCCGGGACTACTTCCAGCGCCTGGTCGGCGCGCTCGCCGACGAGCTCGGCTTCCGCACCGACATCCCCTGGGCCGGGCTGCCCCAGCGGGCGAAGAAGGCCCTGCTCAACGGCCACCGGACGCAGATCGAGGTGCGCTACCGCAACCGCTACGGACGGGAGCGCTCCTACACCACCGCCTTCGAAGGGGCGATCCCCTTCGTGCGGCGGCGGCACTCGGAGTCCGAGAGCGACTCCAGCCGTGAGCGCTTCGAGGGCTACATGCGCGAGGTGCCCTGCCCGACCTGTCAGGGCACCCGGCTCAAGCCGATCGTGCTGGCCGTCACGGTCCAGGACAAGTCCATCGCCGACGTCTCCGCGATGTCGATCAGCGACTGCGCGGAGTTCCTGCGCGGGATGAAGCTGAGCGCACGCGAGAAGACCATCGCCGAGCGAGTACTCAAGGAGGTCAACGAGCGGCTGCGCTTCCTGGTCGACGTCGGCCTGGACTACCTCTCGCTCAACCGCGCCGCGGGGACCCTGTCCGGCGGCGAGGCCCAGCGCATCCGGCTGGCCACGCAGATCGGCTCCGGCCTGGTCGGCGTGCTCTATGTGCTCGACGAGCCGTCCATCGGCCTGCACCAGCGGGACAACCACCGGCTCATCGAGACCCTGGTGCGGCTGCGTGACCTCGGCAACACCCTGATCGTGGTCGAGCACGACGAGGACACCATCAAGGCCTCCGACTGGGTGGTCGACATCGGCCCCGGCGCCGGTGAGCACGGCGGCAAGGTGGTGCACAGCGGTTCTTTGGAGGAGTTGCTGCGCAACGAGGAGTCGCTGACCGGTCAGTACCTGGCCGGCAAGCGTCAGATCCCGATCCCGCCGATGCGGCGTCCGCTCGAGGGAGGCCGGCAGCTGACGGTGCGCGGCGCCAAGGAGAACAACCTGCGGGACATCGACGTGTCCTTCCCGCTGGGCGTCTTCACCGCGGTCACCGGTGTCTCCGGTTCCGGCAAGTCCAGCCTCGTCAACGACATCCTCTACACCCACCTGGCGCGTGAACTGAACGGCGCCCGGGGCGTCCCGGGCCGGCACACCCGGGTCGACGGGGACGACCTCGTCGACAAGGTGGTCCACGTCGACCAGTCGCCGATCGGGCGCACGCCACGCTCCAACCCGGCGACGTACACCGGTGTCTTCGACCACGTCCGCCGGCTCTTCGCGGAGACCATGGAGGCGAAGGTGCGCGGCTATCTGCCGGGCCGCTTCTCCTTCAACGTCAAGGGCGGCCGCTGCGAGAACTGCTCCGGCGACGGCACGATCAAGATCGAGATGAACTTCCTCCCGGACGTCTACGTCCCGTGCGAGGTCTGCCACGGTGCCCGGTACAACCGGGAGACCCTGGAGGTCCACTACAAGGGCAAGTCCATCGCCGAGGTCCTGGACATGCCGATCTCCGAGGGGCTGGACTTCTTCGAGGCGGTGCCGACCATCGCGCGGCACCTGCGCACCCTCACCGAGGTCGGACTGGGGTACGTGCGCCTCGGCCAGTCGGCCACCACGCTCTCCGGCGGCGAGGCGCAGCGCGTCAAGCTCGCCTCGGAGCTGCAGAAGCGGTCCACCGGCCGCACGGTCTACGTCCTGGACGAGCCGACCACGGGTCTGCACTTCGAGGACATCAGCAAGCTGATCAAGGTGCTGTCCGGGCTGGTGGAGAAGGGCAACACCGTGATCGTCATCGAGCACAACCTCGATGTGATCAAGACCGCTGACTGGGTCATCGACATGGGCCCGGAGGGCGGCAGCGGCGGCGGACTGGTGATCGCCGAAGGCACGCCCGAGCAGGTGGCGGCGGTGGGAGCGAGCCACACCGGCAAGTTCCTGCGGGACATCCTCGGCTCCGAGCGGATCTCCGACGCCCCGCCCGTGCCGGCCGCCCGCAAGCGGACCAGCACCCGGAAGAAGGCAGCGGCCAAGGCCTGACAGTCCGCGCAGAGCTTCGGCACGTAAGGTCGGGTCCAAGGTCGACTTTTCCTCACGTGCCGAAGCGGAGCTCTGCAAATGGCTGACACCACCGGATTCCCTCCCTGCCGCCGGGCCGTCCTGAAGGGCGCGGCCGTTGCCGGGGTCGCGGGGCTGGGCCTCACCGCGTGCGGCGCGGGCTCCGAGGACGGCGCCGACTCCACCGGGCCGACCAGCCCCGTGGAACTCGGCGCGGCCTCCGAGGTGCCCGTCGGCGGCGCCAAGCTGTACGCCGACGCGAAGGTTGTCGTAGCCCAGCCCACCAAGGGCGTCTACAAGGCCTACAGCGCCGTGTGCACCCACCAGGGCTGCGTGTGCGACAAGCTGACCGGTACGACCCTCTCCTGCCCGTGCCACGGCAGCGGTTTCAACGCCGCCACCGGCGCCGTCGAGCACGGCCCCGCATCCCGGCCCCTGCCGTCCGTCGGTATTCAGGTCGAGGCGGGCAAGCTGGTGGCGGGTCCGTCCGCCTGAGGCCACGGGAATGTCATCGCCAGTCAGTAGGGTGGGGGCATGGCCGACCCCTCCAGCTACCGCCCCCAGCCGGGACAGATCCCGGAATCCCCAGGGGTGTACAAGTTCCGGGACCAGCACGGCCGGGTGATCTACGTCGGGAAGGCGAAGAGCCTGCGCCAGCGGCTCTCCTCCTACTTCCAGGACATCGCGAACCTGCACCAGCGCACCCGCACGATGGTCACCACCGCCGCCTCCGTGGAATGGACGGTGGTGACCACCGAGGTCGAGGCGCTGCAGCTGGAGTACTCCTGGATCAAGGAGTTCGACCCCCGCTTCAACGTCAAGTACCGGGACGACAAGAGCTATCCGTCGCTCGCGGTGACCATGAACGAGGAATTCCCCCGCGTCCAGGTCATGCGCGGTCCCAAGCGCAAGGGTGTGCGCTACTTCGGCCCGTACGCGCACGCCTGGGCGATCCGCGAGACCGTGGACCTGCTGCTGCGGGTCTTCCCCGTGCGCACCTGCTCCTCCGGGGTGTTCAAGCGCTCCGCCCAGATCGGCCGCCCCTGCCTGCTCGGTTACATCGGCAAGTGCTCCGCGCCCTGCGTCGGCCGGGTCACCCCCGAGGAGCACCGCGAACTCGCCGAGGAGTTCTGCGACTTCATGGCCGGTCGCACCGGCACGTATCTGCGCCGCCTGGAGCAGCAGATGAAGGACGCGGCCGTCGCGATGGAGTACGAGAAGGCCGCCCGGCTGCGGGACGACATAGAGGCCCTCCGACGCGCCATGGAGAAGAACGCGGTCGTCCTGGCGGACGCGACCGACGCCGATCTGATCGCCGTCGCCGAGGACGAGCTGGAGGCCGCGGTCCAGATCTTCCACGTCCGCGACGGCCGGGTCCGCGGCCAGCGCGGCTGGGTCACCGACCGGGTCGAGGAGATCGGCACCCCCGAGCTCGTCGAGCACGCCCTGCAGCAGCTGTACGGCGAGGAGCGGGGCGACTCGGTGCCCAAGGAGGTACTGGTCCCCGCGCTCCCCGAGCCGTACGAGCCGGTCCAGCAGTGGCTCAGCGAGCGCCGCGGTTCCCAGGTCAGCCTGCGCATTCCGCAGCGCGGCGACAAGAAGGACCTGATGGCCACGGTGCAGCGCAACGCCCTGCAGGCGCTCGCGCTGCACAAGACCCGGCGCGCCTCGGACCTGACCACACGCTCCCGCGCCCTGGAGGAGATCGCCGAGGCGCTCGGCCTGGACACGGCGCCGCTGCGCATCGAGTGCTTCGACATCTCCCACCTCCAGGGGGACGACGTCGTCGCCTCGATGGTGGTCTTCGAGGACGGCCTGGCCCGCAAGAGCGAGTACCGGCGCTTCCAGATCAAGAGCTTCGCCGGGCAGGACGACGTCCGCTCCATGCACGAGGTGGTCTCCCGGCGCTTCCGCCGCTACCTGCTGGAGAAGCAGCGGACCGGCGAGTGGGTCGACGGGAACGGCGACGGCGCCGACGGCGCCGGCGCGGAGGACGGCGCCCCGGAGGTCGCGGGCGGCCCCATCGACCCGGAGACCGGCAGGCCGCGCAAGTTCGCCTACCCGCCGCAGCTGGTCGTCGTCGACGGCGGGGCGCCGCAGGTCGCGGCGGCCCGGCGGGCCCTGGAGGAACTGGGCGTGGAGGAGGTCGCCGTCTGCGGTCTCGCCAAGCGCCTGGAGGAGGTCTGGCTGCCCGGCGAGGACGACCCGGTCATCCTGCCGCGCACCAGCGAGGGCCTGTACCTGCTGCAGCGGGTCCGCGACGAGGCGCACCGCTTCGCCATCGCCTACCAGCGCAGCAAGCGGTCCAAGTCGATGAAGGCCGGTGCCCTGGACTCCGTCCCGGGCCTGGGCGAGAGCCGGCGGCAGGCGCTGCTGAAGCACTTCGGCTCGCTCAAGCGGCTGCGCGCGGCGACCGTCGAGCAGATCTGCGAGGTGCCCGGTGTGGGCCGGCGCACCGCGGAGGCCGTGCTCGTGGCCCTGGCCGGGGCCACCCCGGCCGGGCCGGCCGTGAACACGGCCACAGGAGAGATCATTGAGGAAGAAGCGGGGACGGCCGGTCCGGTGACCGTCTCCACGGAACGGGGGAAGGGATCATGAACGAGAACGACGGAGGCGGATCACAGGTGACGACGGGCGGAGCGGGAGAAGCCGCGGAGGCGATCCCCGAACTCGTGATCATCTCGGGCATGTCCGGCGCCGGCCGCAGCCACGCCGCCAAGTGCCTGGAGGACCTCGGCTGGTTCGTCGTGGACAACCTGCCGCCGGCCCTCATTCCCACCATGGTGGACCTCGGCGCCCGCTCCCAGGGCAACGTGGCCCGGATCGCCGTCGTCGTGGACGTCCGCGGCCGGCGCTTCTTCGACAACCTGCGCGACTCCCTGGCGGACCTGGACGCCAAGGGCGTCAAGCGCCGGGTGCTCTTCCTGGAGGCGTCCGACGACACGCTGGTGCGCCGCTTCGAGTCCGTCCGCCGTCCCCACCCGCTGCAGGGCGACGGCCGGATCGTGGACGGCATCGCCAAGGAGCGCGAGCTGCTGAGCGAGCTGCGCGGCGACGCGGACCTGGTGATCGACACCTCCAGCCTCAACGTCCACGAACTGCGGGCCAAGATGGACGCCCAGTTCGCCGGGGAGGAGGAGCCGGAGCTGCGGGCCACGGTGATGTCCTTCGGCTTCAAGTACGGGCTGCCCGTCGACGCCGACCTGGTCGCCGACTGCCGCTTCCTGCCCAACCCGCACTGGGTCCCGGAGCTGCGTCCCTTCACCGGGCTCAACGACGAGGTCGCCACCTACGTCTTCAACCAGCCCGGCGCCAAGGAGTTCCTGGACCGGTACGCGGAGTTGCTGCACATCGTCAACGCGGGCTACCGGCGCGAGGGCAAGCGTTACGTGACAATCGCCGTCGGCTGCACCGGCGGCAAGCACCGGAGCGTGGCCATGTCGGAGCGGCTCGCCGCCCGGCTGTCCGCCGACGGAGTGGAGACGGTGGTCGTCCACCGGGACATGGGGCGCGAGTGAGGAAGACGACTCGGCGCTTGCGCCGGTCGGCACAACGCAGCGGCGCGGCGCCGAAGGTCGTGGCGCTCGGTGGAGGTCACGGACTGGCCGCCACGCTGTCGGCGCTGCGCCGGATCACCCAGGACCTGACCGCGGTCGTCACCGTCGCCGACGACGGCGGCTCCAGCGGCCGCCTCCGGCAGGAGATGGGCGTGCTGCCCCCCGGCGACCTGCGCAAGGCGCTCGCGGCGCTGTGCGGGGACGACGACTGGGGGCGGACCTGGTCGAAGGTCGTCCAGCACCGCTTCGTCAGCCACGGCGACCTGCACGGCCACGCGGTGGGCAACCTGCTGATCGTGGCGTTGTGGGAGCAGCTCGGCGACCCGGTCGCCGCCCTGGAGTGGGTGGGCCGGCTGCTCGGCGCGCACGGCCGGGTGCTGCCGATGTCCGGCGTGCCGCTGGAGCTCACGGCGACCGTGCGCGGGCACGACCCGGAGAAGCCGGACGACATCTCCACCGTGCACGGGCAGGCGACCGTCGCGCTCACCCCCGGTGAGGTGATGGAGGTCCAGCTGGTGCCGAACGACCCGCCGGCCGTTCCGGAGGCCGTGCAGTCCGTGCTGGACGCCGACTGGGTGGTGTTGGGACCCGGGTCCTGGTTCTCCTCGGTGATACCCCACCTCCTGGTGCCGGATCTGGTGTCCGCGCTGATGGAGACCCGTGCCCGGAAGGTGCTCGCGCTGAACCTCGCCCCGCAACCGGGAGAGACCGAGGGCTTTTCTCCGCAGCGTCACTTGGAGGTTTTGGCCCGACACGCCCCTAAACTCACCATCGACGTGGTGCTGGCTGACGACGCCGCCGTACCCGACCGCGGAAGCCTGATAGAAGCAGCCGAGCGGTTGTCAGGAACGGTGGAGCTGGCCCGGGTCGCCGCGCCCGACGGGCCGCGGCACGACCCGGAGTTGCTGGCCGCCGCGTTCGACCGGATTTTTCGTATGCATGGAAGGATCGGCCCATGGCGATGACGCCAGCGGTGAAGGACGAGATCTCCCGGCTCCCCGTCACCCGGACCTGCTGCCGCAAGGCCGAGGTCTCGGCGATCCTCAGGTTCGCGGGGGGACTGCACCTGGTCAGCGGTCGCATCGTGATCGAGGCGGAGCTGGACACCGGGATCGCTGCCCGCAGGCTGCGCAAGGACATCCTGGAGATCTTCGGGCACTCCTCCGACCTCGTCGTCATGGCGCCCGGCGGGCTGCGCCGCGGCAGCCGGTTCGTCGTGCGGGTGGTCGCCGGAGGCGACCAGCTGGCCCGTCAGACCGGGCTCGTGGACGGCCGGGGCCGCCCCATCCGCGGACTGCCGCCGCAGGTGGTCTCCGGTGCGACGTGCGACGCCGAAGCGGCCTGGCGAGGGGCCTTCCTGGCCCACGGGTCGCTCACCGAGCCGGGCCGTTCCTCCTCCCTGGAGGTCACCTGCCCCGGCCCGGAGGCGGCACTCGCGCTGGTCGGCGCCGCGCGCCGGCTGCAGATCGGGGCGAAGGCCCGCGAGGTGCGCAACGTCGATCGCGTGGTCGTCCGTGACGGTGATGCCATCGGCGCGCTGTTGACGCGCCTGGGCGCCCACGAGTCCGTGCTCGCCTGGGAGGAGCGCCGCATGCGGCGCGAGGTGCGCGCCACGGCCAACCGCCTCGCCAACTTCGACGACGCGAACCTGCGCCGCTCCGCCCGCGCGGCGGTCGCCGCGGGCGCCCGCGTCCAGCGCGCCCTGGAGATCCTCGGCGAGGAGGTGCCCGAGCACCTCGCGGCGGCCGGCCGGCTGCGCATGGACCACAAGCAGGCGTCGCTGGAGGAGCTCGGCTCGCTGGCGGAGCCGCCGCTCACCAAGGACGCGGTCGCGGGCCGCATCCGGCGGCTGCTGGCGATGGCCGACAAGCGCGCGTCGGACATCGGCATCCCCGGTACGGAGTCCAACCTGACCGAGGAAATGGTCGGCTGAGACCGGCCGAGAAGGCGGCGTCGGCCACGCCGGGCCCGGTTACCCGTCCGTAGGGCGGGCACCGGCGGTGCCGATGTCACCGCTGGGTTCCCGCCGGGGTAGGGTCGTCCTTGGTCGGGGACATCCCATACGTCGCAGCCGGAGCGAAATGGCATCCGGCACATCAGCGAGGAGATCGGTTCGTGACGATCCGCGTAGGCATCAACGGCTTTGGTCGCATCGGTCGTAACTTCTTCCGTGCCGCCCTGGAGCAGGGTGCGGACATCGAGATCGTGGCTGTCAACGACCTGGGCGACACCGCCACCACGGCACACCTGCTCAAGTACGACACGATCCTGGGCCGCCTCAAGGCCGAGGTCACCCACACCACCGACTCCATCACGGTGGACGGCCACACCATCAAGGTGCTGTCGGAGCGCAACCCCTCCGACATCCCGTGGGGCGAGCTGGGCGTCGACATCGTGATCGAGTCCACCGGCATCTTCACCAAGGCCGCGGACGCCAAGAAGCACATCGAGGGTGGTGCCAAGAAGGTCATCATCTCGGCGCCGGCGTCCGACGAGGACATCACGATCGTGATGGGCGTCAACAACGACAAGTACGACGCCGCGCAGCACCACATCATCTCCAACGCCTCCTGCACCACCAACTGCGTGGCGCCGATGGCGAAGGTCCTGGACGAGAACTTCGGCATCGTCAAGGGCATGATGACCACGGTGCACGCGTACACGAACGACCAGCGCATCCTTGACTTCCCGCACAAGGACCTGCGTCGCGCCCGTGCCGCCGCCGAGAACATCATCCCGACCTCGACCGGTGCCGCGAAGGCCACCGCCCTGGTCCTCCCGCAGCTCAAGGGCAAGCTGGACGGCATCGCCATGCGCGTCCCGGTCCCGACCGGCTCCGTGACCGACCTGGTCATCGAGCTCGAGCGCGAGGTCACCAAGGACGAGGTCAACGCCGCCTTCCAGAAGGCCGCCGAGGGCCAGCTCAAGGGCATCCTGGAGTACACCGAGGACCCGATCGTGTCCTCGGACATCGTCAACTGGCCGGCCTCCTGCACCTTCGACTCCTCCCTGACGATGGCTCAGGGCAAGCAGGTCAAGGTCATCGGCTGG
Source organism: Streptomyces sp. NPDC002574 (assembly GCF_042889545.1). NCBI lineage: Bacteria > Bacillati > Actinomycetota > Actinomycetes > Kitasatosporales > Streptomycetaceae > Streptomyces > Streptomyces sp. NPDC002574. Next base: position 132,244 of record NZ_JBIARB010000009.1, on the reverse strand, counting down.
TACGACAACGAGTGGGGCTACTCCAACCGCCTCGTCGACCTGACCGTGTTCGTCGGCGGCCAGCTCTGACAACGGCTCCCCAGCCCGCCATGCCATGAGGACAGGGTCCGGACGACGCGGTGTCGTCGTCCGGGCCCTGTCCCATGACCTTTCCACGACTGCCCCATGACGCGAGCGCCGTGCCGCCACGCCGGCAGGGCCGAGGCAGGAGAGTCCTCACCATGAAGACGATCGACGAACTCATCGACGAGGGGGTCGGCGGCAGGCGCGTTTTCGTCCGCGCCGACCTCAATGTGCCGCTGTTCGGCGACACGATCACCGACGACGGCCGCATCCGCGCCGTCGTCCCGACCATCACCAAGCTGGTCGCGGCCGGCGCCAAGGTGATCGTCGCCTCCCACCTGGGCCGCCCCAAGGGCGCGCCCGACCCGCAGTTCTCGCTGGCGCCGGTCGCCCGCCGGCTCGGTGAACTCCTCGGCACGCCGGTCGCGTTCGCGACCGACACCGTGGGGGAGGACGCCAGGGCCGTGGTCGGCGCCCTCGCCGACGGCGGCGTCGCGCTGCTGGAGAACCTGCGCTTCAACCCGGGCGAGACCAGCAAGGACGACGCCGAGCGCGGTGCCTTCGCCGACCGGCTGGCCGAGCTCGCGGAGCTCTACGTCGGCGACGGCTTCGGCGCCGTGCACCGCAAGCACGCCTCCGTCTACGACCTGCCGGCCCGGCTGCCGCACGCCGCGGGCCTGCTGATCGCCACCGAGGTCGGCGTGCTGAAGAAGCTCACCGAGGACGTGGCCCGTCCGTACGCGGTGGTGCTCGGCGGCGCCAAGGTCTCCGACAAGCTCGGCGTGATCGACCACCTGCTGGACCGCGCCGACCGCATCCTGATCGGCGGGGGCATGCTCTTCACCTTCCTCAAGGCCCAGGGCCACGAGGTCGGCAAGAGCCTGGTGCAGGACGACCAGCTCGGGGTCGTCGCGGAGTACCTGGAGCGGGCGAAGGCCAAGGGCGTGGAGTTCGTGCTGCCCGTGGACGTCGTCGGCGCCCCGTCCTTCCCGGACCTGAAGAACCCGGTCGCCGGCAACCCCGTGACCGTCGCCGTCGACGCCTTCCCCGGCGACCTGATGGGCCTGGACATCGGCCCGGAGACCCGCAAGCTCTTCGCCTCGAAGCTCGCCGACACGGCCACCGTCTTCTGGAACGGGCCCATGGGCGTCTTCGAGCACCCCGACTACGCCGAGGGCACCCGCGCGGTCGCCCAGGCGCTCCTCGACAGCCCGGCGTTCACCGTCGTCGGCGGCGGCGACTCCGCCGCGGCCGTGCGCATCCTGGGCTTCGACGAGAACGCTTTCGGCCACATCTCGACCGGTGGCGGCGCGAGCCTCGAGTACCTCGAGGGCAAGACGCTCCCCGGCCTCGCCGCACTGGAGGACTGACCGATGACCCCGCGCACGCCGATCATGGCGGGCAACTGGAAGATGAACCTCAACCACCTCGAGGCTCTCGCCCACGTCCAGAAGCTCGCGTTCGCGCTCAACGAGAAGGACTTCGACGCCGTCGAGGTCGTCGTCCTGCCGCCGTTCACCGACCTCAGGGGCGTGCAGACGCTGATCGAGGCGGACAAGCTGAAGATCAAGTACGGTGCGCAGGACCTGTCCGCGCACGAGTCCGGTGCGTACACCGGTGAGGTCTCCGGCGCGATGATCGCCAAGCTGAAGTGCTCGTACGTGGTCATCGGCCACTCCGAGCGCCGCCAGTACCACGGCGAGAACGAGGAGATCGTCAACGCCAAGGTCAAGGCCGCGCTCCGGCACGACCTGACCCCCATCGTCTGTGTCGGCGAGGGCCTGGACGTCCGCAAGGCAGGCAACCAGGTGGCCTTCACCCTCGCCCAGCTCGACGGCGCCCTGAAGGACATCCCGGCCGAGCAGGCGAAGACCCTGGTCATCGCGTACGAGCCGGTCTGGGCCATCGGCACCGGCGAGGTCGCCACCCCCGAGGACGCCCAGGAGGTCTGCGGGGCGATCCGCGGCCGGCTGGCCGAGCTGTACGACCAGGAGCTGGCCGACGCGGTCCGCATCCAGTACGGCGGCTCCGTGAAGAGCGGCAACGTCGCGGCGATCATGGCGCAGCCCGACGTGGACGGCGCCCTGGTGGGCGGCGCGGCGCTCGACGCGGAGGAGTTCGTCAAGATCGTCCGCTTCCGCGACCAGTAACGCGATCACGCGTTCACACGGGCAGTAGGCTGTCGGGCCCTGCCCGAAGTACTCTGTCGGGGGCCGGAGGCTGCATGCCAGCCGACCGGCCCCCGCCTCGTCCTAGGTCACCGAGAGAGTTGGTCCAGCTGTGGTCATCGGGTTCTCCATCGCCCTCATCATCTTCAGCCTGCTGCTGTTGCTGCTCGTGCTGATGCACAAGGGCAAGGGCGGCGGCCTGTCCGACATGTTCGGCGGCGGCATGCAGTCGTCCGTCGGCGGTTCCTCGGTGGCCGAGCGCAACCTCGACCGGATCACTGTTGTGATCGGTCTGCTGTGGTTTGCGTGCATTGTCACTCTCGGTCTTCTGCTCAAGTTCCAGAAGTGACCGACTCCCGCGTATCCGGGGAGAACTGACGCCTTGTCGCCGACGCGACTTATCATGGAAGCGCGTCTTGGGATACGGTGCCCTCTCCCCGCCGCCGCGGGGTGAACCGGTCTCCGTAAACTGGGCGACCTCGCAGCACGATCACGCAGGGAGTTACGACCGTGGCAAGTGGCAACGCGATCCGTGGCAGTCGGGTCGGGGCGGGGCCGATGGGAGAGGCCGAGCGGGGCGAGTCCGCGCCGCGTCTGCGCATCTCCTTCTGGTGCTCCAACGGGCACGAGACGCAGCCGAGTTTCGCGAGCGACGCGCAGATCCCGGACACCTGGGACTGCCCGCGCTGCGGCTTCCCGGCCGGGCAGGACGAAGAGAACCCGCCGGCCCCTCCGCGCACCGAGCCGTACAAGACGCACCTCGCGTACGTGCGGGAGCGCCGCAGCGCGGCCGACGGCGAGGCGATCCTCGCCGAGGCGCTCGCCAAGCTCCGGGGCGAGATCTGAGCGGTTCCCGCCGCACGTCCGGCAGGACATTCACCACGGGCCCGGCCCGCGAGCAGGAGATCCTCCTTTCGCGGTCCGGGCCGTCGCGTTCGGTCGACACTGGGTAACGGGAACGTATACTCGCGGTTGTGGATCTGGTGATCGGCATCGATGCGGGCGGAACGCGGACCCGGGCGTATCTCGCCGACGCGGCTCCCGAGGGGCAGGTTCTCGGCGAGGGCGAGGGCGGACCCGGCAACGCGATGAGCGTCGAACGGGTGGCGCTCACGCAGCACCTCGCGGACGCGCTCAGGAGCGCGGTCCCGGAGGACCGCCGGGGTGAGGTCACGGCCGTCGTCGGCGGCTTCGCCGGCGCCGCCCTGGACACCGGACCCGAGGTCGGACGGCGGCTCGCTGCCTCCTGCCTGCGGGCCGCGCTGGACAGTACGGGTATCGGCGCCCTGGATGTGACCGTCCGCGGCGACATCGAGGTCGCCTTCGCCTCCGCCCCCGGCGTTCCCGCCGACGGCATGGCGCTGGTCGCCGGCACCGGCGCGGTCGCCGCCCGGATCGAGAAGCGCCGCCAGACCCTGCTGGCGGACGGCAACGGCTGGCTCATCGGCGACGAGGGCAGCGGGTTCTGGCTCGGCCGCGAGGTGATGCGCGCCGCGGTGCGCGCCCTGGACGGCCGGGGCCCCTGGACGACCCTGGTGGAGGCCGTCCTGTCCCACTACCTGGACTCCCCGGGCGGCCCGTACCTGGCCCAGGAGCGCCCCAGCGACAACGAGTGCCATGTACTGCGCAACCGCCTGGTGCCCTACGTCTACGCAGAACCGCCGGTCCGTCTGGCCCGGCTGAGCCCGCTGGCCGTGGCCGCCGACCGCGACGGCGACGAGGTGGCCGGCAACCTGCTGGACGACGCCGCCGACGAACTCGCGGCGACCGTGGCCGCCCTCGACCCGCAGGCGGGCGAGCCGCTGGTCGTCACCGGCGGCCTGCTGGGCCCCTCGGGGCCGCTGCTGGGGCGTGTGTCGGCCCGCGCGGAGGAGATGGACCTGCACGTCCTGCCGGTGCAGGACGGCGGCGCGGGCGCTCTGGCGCTGGCCCGTATGCAGGTGCAGGGGGATTGACGTGGACTAGACCTCTCGTCCATCGTGGCCGTGGACATCTGGATCACCGGACTCAGGGGGAACCGGCCATGGCCGACGACGTGACGACGAGTGCTGCCCGGTTCGCCGAGGAGGCCCGTGCCGCCATCGACCGGGTGGTCGAGGCGAACCAGGACTCGGTGGCGGCGGCGGCCCGCCTGATCGCCGACTGCGTGGCCGCGGACGGGGTGCTCCAGGCCTTCGGCACCGGGCACTCGCAGGCCACCGCGCTGGAGATCGCGGGCCGCGCCGGGGGACTGATCCCCACCAACCGCATCGCCCTCAACGATCTCGTCCTGCGCGGCGGCGACGACCGCTCGGTGCTCACCGACCCCCTGCTGGAGCGCTCCCCGGGCCTGGCCAAGCGGTTGTACGAGCTGACCGCGCCGCGGCCGGGCGACCTGTTCGTGATCATCTCCAACTCCGGGGTCAACAACTCGATCGTCGACATGGCCCTGCACGTCAAGGCCGAGGGCCACCCCCTGATCGCGCTGACCTCCCTGGAACACACCCGTGCCGTGCCTGCGCTGCACCCCAGCGGCAAGCGGCTGGCCGACCTCGCCGACGCGGTCCTCGACAACGGCGCCCCCTTCGGCGACGCGCTGCTGCCGCTGCCCGGCGGCGGGGCGCTGGGCGGGGTCTCCACCATCACCTCCGCGATGCTCGTCCAGATGACCGTGGCCGAGGCCGTCGGCCTGCTCACGGCCGAGGGGTTCGAGGCGCCGGTGTACGTCTCGGCGAACGTGCCGGGCGGTTTCGAGCGCAATCTCGTCCTGGAGGAGCACTACGGCGAGCGACTGCACCGCGCCGGCGCCTGATCCCGTCCGGCCTCCCCGGCCTCCCCGGCCTCCCCGGCGTCCCGGCGTCTCCAGCCCACTTGACCTGCGCGGACGGTGCGTTGTCAGTGGGTCCGGCTACGGTCTGTGACAGCTGACCGAAGACCGGCGGGGGGATCCATGAGTGGCGTGACCGTGCGCGCGGGGGAGCGTGCGCCCGCCTGGCGGGGCGGATTCGGACGGCTGTGGACGGCCGCGGCGGTCTCCCGCTTCGGCGACGGGCTGCGGGGCGCGGCCCTGCCGCTGCTCGCGGTGGGGCTCACCGACTCGCCGCTGCTGGTCTCCCTCGTCACCGCCGCCGGATTCCTGCCCTGGCTGCTCTTCGGTTTGCTGGGCGGCGCCGTCGCCGACCGCGTGGACCAGCGGCGGGCCATGTGGGCGGTGGACGCGGTGCGCGGGGTGCTGGTGGCGGCCTTCGCGGTGGCCGTGTGGCTCGGCGCGGCGGGCATCGGGCTGCTGCTCGTGCTGGCCTTCGCCCTGACCACGCTGCAGACGCTCTTCGACAACGCCGCGACCGCGCTGCTGCCCTCGGTCGTCCCCGGTGAGGCCCTGGGGCGTGCCAACGCCCGTCTGATGACCGGCCAGACCATGGCGGGCACCTTCCTCGGGGCACCGCTGGTGCCCGTCCTGCTGGGCCTGGCAGCCGCCGCGCCGTTCGCCGTGGACGCCGTGACCTACGCCGTCGCGGCGGCGCTGGTGGCCTCGCTGCGACGGCCCGCGTCGGTGCGGCCGCCGCGGGCCGCGGGGCGCACACTGCGGCAGGACATCGCCGAGGGGATACGCGTCCTGCGGCGGGACCGGGTCCTGCGGGCGCTGTGCGTGGCGAACACCATCGCCAACACCGGGGTCGGCGCGGTCATCGCCACCCTCGTGCTCCAGGTGACCGGCACATTGCATGCCGGGCACGCCGGCTATGTCGCCGTCCTGGTCGCGTACGGCGTGGGCAGCGTGGCCGGGGGAGCGCTCGCCGGGCGGTGGTCCGCGTTGTTCGGCGGGCGCGGCCGGGCGCTGATACCGGGGCTCGCCGTCCAGGCAGGGTGCCTGGTCCTGATCGGCACGACGCGTTCGCTCGCGGTCGCCGTCACCGTCATGGCGGTGTTCGGTGCCTTGGGCATGGTCTGGAACGTCAACGAGACCACACTGCTCCAGCGGCGCACCCCCGACGCCCTGCTGGGCCGGGTCAGCGCCGCCACACGCACCCTGGCCGTGGCCGGGGCGCCACTGGGCGCGCTGATGGGCGGTGTTGCCGCGGGGGCCTGGGGTCTGGGCACCCCGCCGCTGCTCGCCGCCGCGCTGTTCGGGTGCGCGTCGGCCACGTTGACACCCGTCGTCACCACGCCAGACACCGGGGGTGAATCTCCTGCGGGCGCGGGATCAACTAGTTTGGACCTGCAGCACGGAGGACGAGGAGAAGTGGACTGATGTCCGGAACCAACACGCAGGGCCGTACCCGTCTCGAGCAGCGGCCGGAGTGGCAGGCGCTCGCCAGGCACCGTGAGGAGATGGGCTCCGCCCACCTGCGGGAGCTGTTCGCCGCCGACCCCGACCGCGCCGAGCGCTACACCCTCCAGGTGGGCGACCTCCATCTGGACTACTCCAAGAACCTGGTCACCGACGAGACGCTGACCCTGCTGCGCGAACTGGCCGCCGCCTGCGGCGTAACCGAGCTGCGGGACGCGATGTTCCGCGGCGAGCGCATCAACGTCACCGAGAACCGCGCGGTGCTCCACACGGCGCTGCGCGCCCCGAAGTCGTCCGTGGTCGAGGTCGACGGCGAGAACGTCATCCCGGCGGTCCACCAGGTGCTGGCGAAGATGGCGGACTTCGCGGGCGCCGTGCGCTCCGGCAAGTGGGTCGGGTCGACCGGACGCCGCATCAAGAACGTCGTGAACATCGGCATCGGCGGCTCCGACCTCGGCCCCGCCATGGCCTACGAGGCCCTGCGGGCCTACAGCGACCGCTCGCTGACCTTCCGTTTCGTCTCCAACGTGGACGGCTCGGACCTGCACGAGGCCGTGCGCGACCTGGACCCGGCGGAGACGCTGTTCATCGTCGCGTCCAAGACGTTCACCACCATCGAGACCATCACCAACGCCACCTCCGCGCGCGAGTGGCTGCTGGACGGCCTCGGCAAGTCGGGCACCCAGGCCGACGCCGAGGACTCGCCGGTCCGCTTCCACTTCGTGGCGCTGTCCACCAACGCGGACGAGGTCTCCAAGTTCGGCATCGACACGGCCAACATGTTCGAGTTCTGGGACTGGGTCGGCGGCCGCTACTCGTACGACTCCGCCATCGGCCTGTCGCTGATGATCGCCATCGGCCCGGACCACTTCCGCGAGATGCTGGCCGGCTTCCACCTGGTCGACGAGCACTTCCGCACCGCCCCGCCGGAGCGGAACGTCCCGATGCTGCTGGGCCTGCTCGGCGTCTGGTACGGCCAGTTCTTCGACGCCCAGTCGCACGCGGTGCTGCCCTACAGCCACTACCTGTCGAAGTTCCCCGCCTACCTGCAGCAGCTCGACATGGAGTCCAACGGCAAGTCCGTGGACCGGGACGGGAACCCCGTCACCTGGCAGACCGGGCCGGTGGTCTGGGGCACGCCCGGCACCAACGGCCAGCACGCCTACTACCAGCTGCTGCACCAGGGCACTAAGTTCATCCCCGCGGACTTCATCGGCTTCGCCCGGCCGCTGGGCGAGCTGGAACCGCGACTGGCGGCCCAGCACGACCTGCTGATGGCGAACTTCTTCGCCCAGACGCAGGCGCTGGGCTTCGGCAAGACCAGTGACGAGGTCCGCGCCGAGGGCGTGGCCGAGGAGCAGGTGCCGCACCGCACGTTCCGCGGCAACCACCCGACCACCACGATCCTGGCGACCGAGCTGACCCCCTCGGTGCTCGGCCAGCTCGTGGCGCTGTACGAGCAGAAGGTCTTCGTCCAGGGCGCGGTCTGGAACATCGACTCCTTCGACCAGTGGGGTGTCGAGCTCGGCAAGGTCCTGGCCAAGCGCGTGGAGCCCGCCCTGACCGAGGGCGCGGACGTCGCGGGCCTGGACGCCTCCACCAAGGGCCTGGTCGCCGACTACCGCTCGCTGCGCGGCCGCTGAGACACCGACAGCACCGGGACACCAAGAACGCCGGGCGGGCCCCTCAGGGAGGGACCCGCCCGGCGTTGGTGTTCCGGACCGTGCGGCGACGCCTACAGCGACGCCGGCGGGTAGAGCTGTGGGGGCAGCTTGGCCGCCGCGGTGCGGTCCAGCAGCCAGAGCGTGCGCGACCGGCCGCGGGCGCCCGCGGCAGGGGCCTGGATCTCGCCGGACCCCGACAGGGCGACGGCGACGGCACCGGCCTTGTCCTCCCCCGCGGCCAGCAGCCACACCTCGCGGGCGGCGCGGATCGCGGGGAGGGTGAGCGACACACGCGTCGGCGGCGGCTTCGGCGAGCCGTGGACGCCGACGACGGTGCGCTCGGTCTCGCGGACCCCCGGATGGCCGGGGAAGAGCGAGGCCACATGGGTGTCCGGTCCGACGCCCAGCATCAGGACGTCGAACGAGGGCACCCGGGCGTGGTCCTCCGGGCCCGCGGCCCTCGCCAGTTCCTCGGCGTAGGCCTCGGCCGCCGCGTCCGCGTCGCTGCCGTAGGGGCCGTCCGACACGGGCATGGTGTGCACCCGCGCCGGGTCGACCGGGACGGCGTCGAGCAGGGCCTCCCGGGCCTGGGTGTCGTTGCGTTCCGGATCGCCCGCGGGCAGGAAGCGCTCGTCACCCCACCACAGGTCCAGCCGCGCCCAGTCGATCGCGTCCCGGGCCGGCGAGCCGGCCAGTGCGGCGAGCAGGGCGTTGCCGTTGCGGCCGCCGGTCAGGACGACCGAGGCGGTGCCCCGGGCGGCCTGGGCGTCCACGACCCGCGTGATCAGCCGGGCCGCCACGGCCTGCGCCATCAGCTCCTTGTCCCGGTGGACCACGACCTGGGGAGCGCTCACTTCGCCGCCGCCCTCTTGCCGGCCGGGGCCTTGCCGCCCGTGTCCGACGGAGCGGCCTTGGTGTCGCCGCCCTTGCCGGCCGCCGCGTCCGCCTCGGCGATGCGTGCCTCCGCCTCGTCGGGGGTCACGGTCTCCTCGGTCTGGGCCAGCCGGTCCACACCGAACTTGACCGCGGCCGCGTAGGCCTCGTCCGGGTCCAGCCGGCGCAGTTCCTCGGCGATGAGGTCCGAGGTCGCCCGGCGCTGGAGCGCCACGTGCCGGTCGGGCTGGCCGGGGATGGCCAGCTCGGCCAGCGAGCCGCTGGGCCGGTCCAGGCAGATCTCGCCCTCCGAGGTCGCCAGCCGTACGGCCGTGATCCCGGGGCCCTCCGACACCTTGCGCCGGACGGGGACGCCCAGCCGCCGCGCGAGCCACAGCCCGAGCAGTTCCGTGCTGGGGTTGTCGGCCTCGCCCTCGACGACGGCGCCCTTGACCGCGGCCTGCTTCTGGTCCAGCGCCGCGGCGAGCACGCTGCGCCACGGGGTGATGCGGGTCCAGGCCAGGTCCGTGTCGCCCGGGGTGTAGGTCTCGGCCCGCAGTCCGAGGGACGCCACCGGGTCCTCGGTCTGCGCCGCGTCGGTGATCCGCCGCTGCGCGAGTGCGCCCAGCGGGTCCGCCGCGGGGTTCACCGGAGCCTCGTCCGGCCACCAGACCACGACCGGCGCGTCCGGCAGCAGCAGCGGCAGGACGACGCTCTCGGCGTGGTCGGCGAGTTCGCCGTGCAGCCGCAGCAGCACGGTCTCGCCGATGCCGGTCTCGCCGCCGACCCGTACCTCGGCGTCCAGCCGGGCGCTCTTGCGCTCGCGGGGGGAGCGTCCGGGCCGCTTGATGACGACGAGGATGCGCGAGGGGTGCTCGCGCGAGGCGTCCGAGGCGGACTTGAGCGCGTCGTAGTGGTTGCCCTCGTCTGTCACTATGACGAGGGTCAGCACCATGCCGACGGCCGGACTGCCGGTCGCCCGCCGCGCCTTGACGAGCGCAGAGTTGATCTTGCTGGAGTTGGTCTCCGTGAGGTCGATGTTCATGGCCGGCGCCAGCTCCTGCCGTCTCGTGCGAGCATCTCGTCCGCCGCCTTGGGACCCCACGTGCCCGCCGTGTACTGCTCGGGCTTGCCGTGCCGGTCCCAGTACTCCTCGATCGGGTCGAGGATGTGCCAGGACTGCTCGACCTCCTGGGTGCGGGGGAAGAGGTTCGCGTCGCCGAGCAGCACATCCAGGATGAGCCGCTCGTACGCCTCCGGGCTGGACTCGGTGAAGGACTCGCCGTAGGCGAAGTCCATCGTCACGTCCCGGATCTCCATGGAGGTGCCGGGCACCTTGGAGCCGAACCGGATGGTGACACCCTCGTCCGGCTGCACGCGGATGACCAGGGCGTTCTGCCCCAGCTCCTCGGTCGCGGTGTTGTCGAACGGCGAGTGCGGGGCGCGCTGGAAGACCACCGCGATCTCCGTGACCCGCCGGCCGAGCCGCTTGCCGGTGCGCAGGTAGAAGGGGACACCCGCCCAGCGGCGGTTGTCGATCTCCAGCTTGATGGCGGCGAAGGTGTCGGTCTTGGACTTGGGGTCGATGCCCTCCTCCTCGAGGTAGCCGAGCACCTCCTCGCCGCCCTGCCACCCGTGCGCGTACTGCCCGCGCACCGTGTGCTTGCCGAGGTCGGCGGGCAGCTTGACCGCCTGCAGCACCTTGAGCTTCTCCTGCACCAGCGAGCTCGCCTCGAAGGAGGCGGGCTCCTCCATGGCGGTCAGCGCCAGCAGCTGGAGCAGGTGGTTCTGGATGACGTCGCGCGCCGCGCCGATGCCGTCGTAGTAGCCCGCGCGACCGCCGATGCCGATGTCCTCGGCCATGGTGATCTGCACGTGGTCCACGTACGAGCGGTTCCACAGCGGCTCGAACATCGTGTTGGCGAACCGCAGCGCCAGGATGTTCTGGACCGTCTCCTTGCCCAGGTAGTGGTCGATCCGGAAGACGTCCTGGGAGCGGAAGACCTGGTGGACGACGCGGTTGAGCTCCTGCGCGCTGGCCAGGTCGTGCCCGAAGGGCTTCTCGATGACCGCCCGGCGCCACGATCCCCCGGGCGGGTCGGACAGCCGGTGCTTCTTGAGCTGCTGCACCACGCTCGGGAAGAACTTCGGCGGCACCGAGAGGTAGAAGGCGAAGTTGCCGCCCGTGCCCCGGGCCTTGTCCAGTTCGTCCACGGTGGCGCGGAGCTTCTCGAACGCCTCGTCGTCGCCGAAGTCACCGGGCACGAAGCGCATGCCCTCGGCGAGCTGCTGCCACACCTCCTCACGGAAGGGGGTGCGCGCGTGCTCCTTCACCGAGTCGTGCACGACCTGGGCGAAGTCCTCGTCCGCCCAGTCGCGGCGGGCGAAGCCGACGAGCGAGAAGCCCGGCGGCAGCAGCCCGCGGTTGGCGAGGTCGTAGACAGCGGGCATCAGCTTTTTGCGTGACAAATCGCCCGTGACCCCGAAGATCACCAGGCCCGACGGCCCCGCGATACGCGGGAGCCGTCGGTCCACCGGGTCACGCAGCGGGTTGGCGCTGCTCAACGTGGTTACGCCTCCTTCGGCGCCAGGCGCTCGAGCTCCGCCTTGGTCGAGTCCAGCAACTCGTTCCAGGCGGTCTCGAACTTCTCGACGCCCTCGTCCTCCAGCAGCTGGACGACGTCGTCGTACGAGATGCCGAGCGCGCCGACCGCGTCGAGCTCGGCCTTGGCCTGCTCGTACGTGCTGCGGATGGTGTCGCCGGTGATCTCGCCGTGGTCGGCGACGGCCTCCAGCGTGGCCTCCGGCATGGTGTTGACCACGCCGGGGGCGACCAGCTCGGTCACGTACATGGTGTCCGGGTAGGCCGGGTCCTTCACACCGGTGGAGGCCCACAGCGGGCGCTGCTTGTGCGCGCCGTCGTGCTCCAGGGCCTTCCAGCGGTCGGAGGAGAAGACCGCCTCGTAGGCCTGGTAGGCCAGCCGGGCGTTGGCGATGGCGGCCTTGCCCTTGAGGCCCTTGGCCTCGTCGGTGCCGATCTTCTCCAGGCGCTTGTCGATCTCGCTGTCCACGCGGGACACGAAGAAGGACGCCACGGAACGGATCAAGGACAGGTCCAGGCCCGCGGCCTTCGCCTTCTCCAGGCCCGTCAGGTAGGCGTCCATGACCTCGCGGTAGCGCTCCAGCGAGAAGATCAGCGTGACGTTGACGCTGATGCCCTTGCCGATCACCTCGGCGATGGCCGGCAGGCCCGCCTTGGTCGCCGGGATCTTGATCAGGGTGTTCGGGCGGTCCACCAGCCAGGCCAGCTGCTTGGCCTCGGCGATGGTGGCGGCGGTGTTGTGGGCGAGACGCGGGTCGACCTCGATCGACACCCGGCCGTCCTGGCCGCCGGTGGCGTCGTACACCGGGCGCAGCACGTCGGCGGCGTCCCGGACGTCGGCGGTGGTGATCATGCGCAGCGCCTCGTCCACCGTCAGCCGGCGGGCGGCGAGGTCGGTGACCTGCGGCTCGTAGCCGTCACCGCCGGCGATCGCCTTCTGGAAGATGGACGGATTGGTGGTCACGCCCACCACGTGGCTCTGGTCGAGGAGCTCGGCCAGGTTGCCGGAGGTGATCCGCTTGCGGGACAGGTCGTCGAGCCAGATCGCCACGCCCTCGTCGGAGAGGCGCCTGAGTGCGTCTGTCATGAGTCTTGCATCTCCTCGATACGTCGTATGCGTGCGTCAGCGGGTCGCGGCGGCGATCGAGTCGCGCGCGGCGGCGGCGACCGCCTCGGAGGTCAGGCCGAACTCGCGGTAGAGGACCTTGTAATCGGCGCTTGCCCCGAAGTGCTCCAGGGACACAATCCGGCCCGCGTCGCCGACGAAGCGGTACCAGGTCAGGGCGATGCCCGCCTCCACGGCGACCCGCGCCTTGACGTCCGGGAGGAGGACGCTGTCGCGGTACGCCTGGTCCTGCTCCTCGAACCACTCCACGGACGGCATGGACACGACGCGCGCCTGGATCCCTTCGCTCTGGAGCTGCTCGCGGGCCTCGACGGCCAGCTGCACCTCGGAGCCGGTGGCGATCAGGATGACCTGCGGCCGGCCGCCCTCGGCGTCCAGGAGTACGTAGCCGCCCTTGGCCGCGTTCACGTCGGCCGGGTACGTCGGGACGTTCTGCCGGGTGAGCGCCAGGCCGTGCGGGGCCGGCTTGGCCGTGTGGCGGCGGGTGATCTCCGCCCACACGATCGCGGTCTCGTTGGCGTCGGCCGGGCGGACCACGTTCAGGCCCGGGATGGCGCGCAGCGCGGACAGGTGCTCGACCGGCTGGTGGGTCGGGCCGTCCTCGCCCAGACCGATGGAGTCGTGCGTCCACACGTAGGTGGTCGGCAGCTTCATGAGCGCGGCCAGACGTACGGCCGGGCGCATGTAGTCGGAGAAGACCAGGAAGGTGCCGCCGTAGATCCGGGTGTTGCCGTGCAGCGCGATGCCGTTCATGGTCGAGCCCATGGCGTGCTCGCGGATGCCGTAGTGCACCGTGCGGCCGTACGGGTTCGCCTCCGGCAGCGGGTTGTCCGCGGGCAGGAAGGACGACGAGGCGTCGATGGTGGTGTTGTTCGAGCCGGCGAGGTCTGCGGAGCCGCCCCACAGCTCGGGCAGGATGCCGCCGAGCGCCTTCAGCACCTCGCCGGAGGCCTTGCGGGTCGCCACGGCCTTGCCCGCGGGGAACTCCGGGATCGCCTCTTCCCATCCGGCCGGCAGCTCGCCCGCCTGGATGCGGTCGAAGGTCGCCGCCCGCTCCGGGTTGGCCGAACGCCACTCCTCGAAGCGCTTGGTCCACTCCGCGTGGGCCTCGCGGCCGCGGTCGCCGACCTTGCGGGCGTGCGCCAGCACCTCGGGCGCCACCTCGAAGTGCTGCTCCGGGTCGAAGCCGAGGACCTGCTTGGTCGCCGCGACCTCGGCGTCGCCGAGCGCCGAGCCGTGGGCGGCCTCGGTGTTCTGCGCGTTCGGGGCCGGCCAGGCGATGATCGTGCGGGCGGCGATGATCGACGGGCGGTCGGTGACGGCCTGCGCCGCCTTGAGCGCCGCGTACAGCTTCTTCGTGTCGAAGTCGCCCGACGGGTCCTGGTCGATGCGCTGCACGTGCCAGCCGTAGGCCTCGTAGCGCTTCAGGACGTCCTCGGAGAAGGCGGTCGCCGTGTCGCCCTCGATGGAGATGTGGTTGTCGTCGTACAGCGCGACCAGGTTGCCGAGCTTCTGGTGACCGGCCAGCGAGGAGGCCTCCGCGGAGATGCCCTCCTCCAGGTCGCCGTCGGAGACGATGGCCCAGATCGTGTGGTCGAACACCGACTCGCCGGGCGCCGCGTCCGGGTCGAACAGGCCGCGCTCGTAACGGGCGGCCATCGCCATGCCCACCGCGTTGCCGACACCCTGGCCGAGCGGGCCGGTGGTGGTCTCCACGCCGGTGGTGTGGCCGTGCTCCGGGTGACCGGGGGTGCGGGAGTCCCAGGTGCGGAAGGCCTTCAGGTCGTCAAGTTCCAGTCCGTACCCGGACAGGAACAGCTGGGTGTACAGCGTCAGGGACGTGTGGCCGGGCGACAGGACGAAGCGGTCCCGGCCCACCCACGAGGCGTCCGCGGGGTCGTGCCGCATCAGCTTCTGGAACAGCAGGTAGGCCGCGGGGGCCAGGCTCATGGCCGTCCCCGGATGGCCGTTGCCGACCTTCTGCACGGCATCCATCGCCAGGACACGCGCGGTGTCGACCGCACGCCCGTCCAGCTCGCTCCACTCCAGCTCGGTGGTCGGCTCGGTGCTCACCTGAGAGGGCTCCTCTCCACATGTCATACGCCGGTGACGAAGTGCACACCGGGCGTTGCCGAGCCTACCCCCGCAAGGGTGTGCGCCTTTTCGAATGTCGGCGCGATGGGCCCGGTCGCCTCGGGGAACCGATGCGCAGGCAGGCGCATTCCCACCCGGCACCGGCGCTGTCACCAGCGTGCCCCGCCCGGCGGTTCTTCGCCTGTTGAAGCACCTTGAAGCCTGCCGGAGCCCGCTGAACCCCCGTTGAACATCGAACAGCGTCAGGTGACCCGGCCCTTGCGCCGGGGAGACGCTCGGGCGTCAACACGTGGCACCCCCGGCGCGGTCGGAGTATCCGCTACGTCTAGAGTGGCGTGGTACGCGCAAGCGGAGCCGCTTGCTGGACTTTTCCTCAGGGGTGTTCGTGACGGCCGTCGAATCCCGGCCCGCCGGAGCCATCGGGTCGATCAACGGTCACCGGCCGTTCGGTGCCCGTGTGATGGCGTTCGTGGCGCTGACCAAGCCGCGCATCATCGAGCTGTTGCTCATCACGACGGTTCCGGTCATGTTCCTGGCGGCGGGCGGCGTTCCCGACCTGTGGCTCGTCGCGGCGACGATGATCGGCGGCTACATGTCCGCCGGCGGCGCCAACGCGCTGAACATGTACATCGACCGCGACATCGACGCGCTCATGCACCGTACGGAGCAGCGCCCGCTGGTCACCGGCATGGTCGCGCCGTGGGAGTGCCTGGTCTTCGGCATCGCTCTTTCGGTGGTCTCGACCGCGTGGTTCTGGCTGCTGGTCAACCCGCTGTCGGCGGTGCTGTCGCTGGTGGCCATCCTCTACTACGTCTTCGTGTACACGCTGGGCCTGAAGCGGCGTACCGCGCAGAACATCGTGTGGGGCGGGATCGCCGGCTGCATGCAGGTGCTCATCGGCTGGTCCGCGGTGCGCGACGAGCTGGCGTGGGCGCCCTTCGTCCTCTTCCTCGTCCTCTTCTTCTGGACGCCGCCGCACTACTGGCCGCTGTCGATGAAGGTGAAGGACGACTACGCCCGGGTCGGCGTCCCCATGCTGCCGGTGGTCGCGGGCAATGTGGTCGTCGGCCGGCAGATCGTCATCTACAGCTGGGCGATGGTGCTGGTGTCGCTCACCCTGTGGTGGCCGCTCGGCGCGACGGGCTGGTTCTACGCGGCGGCCGCCGTGGTGCTCGGCGCCTTCTGGCTCGTCGAGGCGCACGCCCTGTACGGGCGGGCCAAGGCGGGCGTGGCCGGGGCCAAGCTCAAGGAGATGCGGCTGTTCCACTGGTCCATCACCTACGCGACGCTGCTGTTCGTGGCCGTCGCCGTGGACCCCTTCCTCCGTTAATTACCGGCGGGTAGCATTCCTGTCATGGCAGACACCCAGGCAGCAGACACCCCGGTCGCCGACCCGAAGGCGCACGCCCGCGCCGAGCGCCGGGCCGCCCGGCTGGCCAAGCGGATCGGACGCTTCGCCGGCGGTCACGGCGGCGCCGAGGGCCAGATCGCGTACATCGGCGAGGCCGGCACCCGCATCGTGCTGGTGGGCGAGGACGGCGGCTGGGGCGATCTCGTGGCGCCCTCCTTCGACATCGCGCGACGGGCCGTGGAGCTCTCCGGCATCACGCTGCACGAGTCCTTCGACGGCGACCTCGCCGCCAAGGTGCGCACCGGCCGCTACGAGTGGCGGCGCATGGCCGGAATCCAGATCGGCGGCCCCGCCAACACCTGACGCCGGGCCCGCCCGTTAGGACCATGGAACGGTTCCGGGACGGCGGGTACGAGGAGGCGTGTGCGGGTGGACGCGGAAGAACGGGACGAACGGCGGCTGACGGCCCGCCAGGACGCGGCGCGGCTCACCGCCGACGGCGTGCGGGCCGTCGCGGTCAGCTGGGTAGACAACGCGGGCATCAGCCGGGCCAAGACGGTGCCCACCGCCCGGCTCGCGGACGCGGCGCACCGCGGGATCGGCATGTCACCGGTCTTCGACGTCTTCACCTCCGACGACATCGTCACCACCTCCGAGCACATCGGGGGCCCCGACGGCGACCTGCGGCTCTTCCCCGACCTCGACCGTCTCACCGTGCTGGCCGCGCAGCCCGGCTGGGCCTGGGCGCCGGCCGACCGCTACGACCAGCAGGGGCGGCCGCACCCCGCCTGCCAGCGGCAGTTCGCCCGGCGCATGACCGACCGGGCCGCCGGCCACGGCCTGGAAGTGCGGATGGGCTTCGAGACCGAGTGGACCGTCGTCCGCGACGACGGCGGTCCCGGGGCCGGTGACGTCGCGGGCCGCGGACCCGCGTACGGACTGACCCGGGTCACCGAGCAGTCCGCGTACCTGCTGGCACTCCACGACGCCCTCGACGCGCAGCGCGTGGAGGTCCTGCAGATCCACCCGGAGTACGCGCCCGGGCAGTTCGAGGTCTCCACCGCGCCGGCCGACCCCGTCGGGGCGGCCGACGACCTCGTGCTGGTCCGCGAGACCGTACGGGCGGTCAGCGCGGCCCACGGACTGCGCGCCTCCTTCGCGCCGACCGTCGTCGCCGGCCAGGTCGGCAACGGCTGCCACCTGCATCTGAGCCTGCGTGAGAACGGACACAACCTGCACCGCGACCCCACCGGCCGGTACGGCCTCGGTGCGACCGCGGACACCTTCCTCGGCGCCGTCCTGGACGCGCTGCCCGCGCTGTGCGCGATCGGGGCGCCCTCCCCGGCGAGCTATCTGCGCCTGGTCCCCTCGCACTGGGCCGGAGCGCACCGCTGCTGGGGCGTGGAGAACCGCGAGGCCGCGCTGCGCCTGGTGCCCGGCGAGCCCGACGACCCCGACGGCGGGCACGCCGAGCTCAAGCCCTTCGACGCCGCCGCCAACCCCTATCTGCTGGCCGGCGCGGTCATCGCGGCGGGCCTGCGGGGCGTGCTCGACGGCGGCCCCGCACTGCCGGAACCGGTGACCGGCGACCCGGCCGGACGCGGTGGCCTCGAGCGGCTGCCGACTTCGCTCAGCGAGGCCGTCGGGCACTTCGTCCGCGACGACGCGCTGCGCGAGGCGCTCGGCGAGGAGCTGTGCGGCGCGATCGTGGCCGTACGGCGGGCCGAGTCCGAGGCGCTGGCCGAACTCGGGCCCGAGGAGCTCGCCGAGGCCACCCGGTGGCGCTGGTGATCGAGCTGCCGCCGCTGGTCGACCAGCACTGCCACGGCGTCGTCCGGGGCGACCTCGGCATCGCCTCGTTCGAGACGTATCTCACGGAGTCCGACGCGCCCGCCGCGCCCGGCACCACCTTCTTCGACACCCAGACCGGCTTCGCCGTGCGCCGCTGGTGTCCGCCGCTGCTCGGGCTGGAGCCGCACTGCCCGCCGGCCCACTACCTGGCCCGGCGGCGGGAGCTCGGCGCGTACGAGACCGCGCGGCTGCTGCTGCGGGGCACTGGCATCGGGACGTACCTGGTGGACACCGGGCTGCCCGGCGACCTGATGACCCCGGAGGAACTGGCCGCGGCGGGTGGCGGCGCGGACGCCCACGAGATCGTGCGGCTGGAGCGGCTCGCGGAGCGCGTCGCCGACACGAGCGCCGGTGGGGAGGCCTACGCCTCGGCGGTCGCGGAGGCCGTCCACGAGGCGGCGACGACCGCGCTCGGCTTCAAGTCGGTCGCCGCCTACCGCCACGGCCTCGCCCTGGCCCCCGAACCCCCGGACACCGCGGACGTGGTGCGCGCCGCCGCGGCCTGGCTCGACGCGCGGCACGAACACGGCGGCCGGCTCACCGACCCCGTGCTGATCCGGCACCTGCTGTGGACGGCCGTCGCCACGGGTCTGCCGCTGCAGCTCCACACCGGTCTCGGCGATCCCGACCTGCGGCTGGACCACGCGGACCCGGCCCTGCTGACGGACTTCGTCCGGGCCACCGCGGGCCTCGGCACGGATCTGGTGCTGCTGCACTGCTACCCGTACCACCGGCAGGCCGCCTACCTTGCGAACGTCTTCCCGCACGTCCACGCCGACGTGGGGCTCGCCCTCACCCACGTCGGCACCCGGGCGGGCGCGGTGCTCGCGGAGTTCCTGGAGCTGGCGCCGTTCGGCAAGCTGCTCTTCTCGACCGACGCCTACGGGCTCCCCGAGCTCTACGTCGTGGGCGCCGAGGCCTTCCGCACCGCGGTGCGGGACGTGCTGGGCGGCTGGGTAGCCGACGGCGCCTGTTCCGCCGCCGACGCGCGCCGCGTCGCCGCCCTCGTCGCCGCGGACAACGCCCGCCGCGTCTACCGGCTGGCCTGACGCGGAGCCGGGCCCGTCACGCGGCCGGGGCGGGCTCCGGAGCGGAGACGGCGGTGGGCACGGGGGCCGCGCCCGGCTCGGTCAGGGGACGCTCGCGCAGCGAGAGCAGGACGCGCAGGACCGCGATCCACACCAGGGTCGAGCCCAGCATGTGCGCGGCGACCAAGGCCTCGGGGAGCTTGGTGAAGTACTGGACGTAGCCGATGACACCCTGGGCCAGCAGCACGACGACGAGGTCACGGACCCGCGCCCGCGGTCCCGCCGGGGCGTCGACGGCGCGCAGGACGAACCACAGCGCGACGGTGAGGCCGCACACGACCCAGGCCAGGTCGGCGTGGAGCTGGGCGATGGTCTCCCACTTCACCTGGACGCGCGGCACGTCGCTGCTGTCGCCCGCGTGCGGACCCGCGCCCGTCACCAGGGTGCCGACCGCGATGAGCACGGCGGAGGCGACGACCAGCAGCCAGGTCAGCTGCCGCACCGGCTTGCCGACCAGCGGGCGGGGGCCCGCGTCGCCCTCGCCGGCCCGCTGCCAGGTCAGCAGCGCGACCGCGATGAGGGCGCTGGACAGCAGGAAGTGCGAGGCCACGGTGTAGGGGTTGAGCCCGGTCAGCACCGTGATGCCGCCCAGCACCGCGTTGCCCATGACGACCCAGAACTGCGCCCAGCCCAGGCGGGTCAGCCCGCGCCGCCACGGCTGCGCGGCGCGCGCCGCGACGATGGCCCAGCCGACGGCGGCGCACAGCACGTACGTCAGCATGCGGTTGGTGAACTCGATCGCCCCGTGCACGCCCATGGCACCGGTCGCGGTGAGGCTGTCGGCCGTGCACTTGGGCCAGGTCGGGCAGCCGAGCCCCGAGCTGGTCAGCCGGACGGCGCCGCCGGTCACCACGATGACCACGCTCATCACGAGCGCCGCCATGGCGGCCCGCCGGACCGTCGCGGGGGACGGGGTCCAGCGCTGGGCGATGAAGGCCAGCGGGTTTCGCACGGCTTGGCCTGCTTGGCTGAGATTCGGCACGGCCACCATCGTAGGCGCCCCCTTGTGCAATCCTTCACGAGGGGGACGGCCAGGGGGAGGGGATCGGGCCATGAGCGGGGTCGACCGGCGGAAACTGATCTACGGGGGCGCCGCCGCGGCGTTGACGGGAATCGGCGCGGCCGCCTGCAGCGCGGCCGCTACGCCCGCCGCCGAGGCCGTACCGCGGCCGAGGAGCACCACCCGCCCCGGTGTGGTCGATGTCGTCGCCGACTTCGGCGCCAAGGGCGACGGCACCACCGACGACAGCCGCGCCTTCGCCGACGCCTACCGCTACGCCGAGTCCCGCCTGGACGACCACACCGGCCGCACGGTGATCGACGTGCCGCCCGGCAAGTACCTGATCACCGAGCCCGGCGCGCTGCTGGCCGGCGACAACCCCCGCAACCAGGCGAACGGCCTGCGCTTCCGGGGCGCCGGGCTGCGCATCAGCGAGATCGTCTTCGCGCCGGAGAAGGCCGACGGCGCCTTCCTGTGCGTCAACGACGACATGTGGCAGAACATCGCCTTCGAGGGCCTGCGCTTCACCTCCGGCACGCCCGGCGCCTCGTTCTTCTCCTCCTACTCCACCGGCGGCGCGGCGAACTACCGTTTCGGCGACTGCGAGTGGATGGGGGAGTGGGAGTACGGCATCGCGCTCGACGGCACCAACACCAACTCCGAGATGCGCTGGGAGGCGTGCCGGGTCGGCGGCGCCTACCGGAAGGCGTTCCTGTACTCGGGACTCTCCAGGCGCTCGGCCCACCCGGAGCAGCAGGACCAGTTCCTCAACTACTGGTTCACCGACATGAACGTCACCTACGAGTGGGGCAACTTCCTGGAGTTCCCCTACGGCGGCTCCGTCACCTGCCGCGCCGGGAGCTACGTCGTCACCGGCCGCCGCCCGGTCCCGCACCCCGACTACGGGTACGAGAGCGCCTTCTTCCGCTTCCCCCGCTCACAGCACTTCAGCTCGGTCCAGCGCTTCCACGCCGAGGACATCCGCTTCGAGCTGCGCGGCCCGGACACCGTCGTCATCGACTGCGAGTGGTCCGGCGGCACCGTCCACTTCAACGACTGCGACGACACCGCCAACGCCTTCAAGTCGTTCGCCCCCGGTCTGCGGGCCCACCGCTACACCCTCGGCCCGCGCGGACCCCTGGTCCGGTACGACTCGTGCCAGCTCACCGGCGCGCACCAGTTCCGCACGCGGGCCGAGGCGCGGCCGCCGGTGTGCGTCCGCTACGACATGTGCCTGCTGGCGAGCCACGGTCCCGAGGACGGTTTCCTGGTCCTCGACGACGGGCAGGACGGCGGCTTCGCGCGCTTCGTGGACTGCGTCACGCCCTCGTGAGTCAGGCGCCCACGGTGCCGTCGACGCCCTCGCGGAGGAAGTCGGCGTGCCCGTTGTGGCGGCCGTACTCCAGCAGGACGTGCACCATCACCATCCGCAGCGAGACGTCCTCGCCCCAGCGGGGCTGATGCCCGGCGAGGTCGAGCGAGGCGGCCTCGCGCTCGATGCGGCGGGAGGTCTCCACCTCGGCCTCCCACGCGCCGAAGGCCTCGGCGCGGGTCGACGCGCTCGCGTCGTACGCCGCCTGGAAGTCGATCCGGTCGGACCAGACCATCGGCGCGTCGTGGTCCTCGAACACCCGGCGGAACCAGGCGCGTTCCACTTCGGCCATGTGCCGGACCAGGCCGAGCAGCGACAGCGTGGACGGCGGCATCGACCGCTGCCGCAGCTCCTCGTCGGTGAGGCCCTCGCACTTCATCGCGAGCGTCGCCCGGTGGTAGTCCAGGAACGCCCGCAGCGTCTCGCGCTCGTCGCCGAGGCTCGGCGGTCCTACGCGGTGGTCCGCGGTCACAAGTGGGTCCCCCGTTCGGGTGATCAGGTCCGGAGACTACTCCCAGCGGAACCAGCGGGCCGCCGCGCCCAGGCCCAGTACCGCCCAGACGGCGAGGATGCCGAGGTCGCCCCAGGGCACGCCCGCGCCGTGCTGGAGGACGTCCCGCAGGCCGTCCGACAGGGCGGAGACCGGCAGGAGTTCGAGCACGGAACGGACGCCGTCCGGGAATCTGTCGAGCGGCACGACGACCCCGCCGCACACGAGCAGCAGGAGGAAGACCAGGTTGGCGGCGGCCAGTGTGGCCTCCGCCTTGAGGGTGCCGGCCATGAGCAGGCCGAGTCCGGAGAACGCGGCGGTGCCCAGGACCAGGAGCAGCAGCACGGACAGCGGGTCGCCGTGCGGGGACCAGCCCAGCGCGAAGGCGATGGCCGTCAGCAGGACGACCTGCAGCACCTCGGTGACCAGGACGGACCCGGTCTTGGCGGTCATCAGCGCCCAGCGCGGCAGCGGGGAGGCCGCGAGCCGCTTCAGGACGCCGTAGCGGCGCTCGAAGCCGGTCGCGATCGCCTGTCCGGTGAAGGCGGTGGACATCACGGCCAGGGCCAGGATGCCCGGGGCCAGGAAGTCGACGGCCTTGCCGGCGCCGGTGTCGACGACGTCGACGGTGGAGAACAGCACCAGCAGCAGGGTGGGGATGACGACGGTGAGCAGCAGCTGCTCGCCGTTGCGCAGCAGCATCCGCGTCTCCAGGGCGGTCTGCGCGCCGATCATGCGGCCCAGTGGCGCGGAGCCGGGGGCGGGGGTGAAGGTCCCGGTGGCGGTCACGAACGCAGCTCCTTGCCGGTCAGCTCCAGGAAGACGTCCTCCAGGGTGCGCCGCTCGACCGCGAGCCGGTCGGGCATCACGCCGTGCTGGGCGCACCAGGAGGTGACGGTGGCCAGCATCTGCGGGTCGACCTTGCCCTCGATGCGGTAGCTGCCCGGGGTGAGCTCGGCCGCGGCCGAGTCGGCGGGCAGCGCCTTGAGAAGCGAGGCGAGGTCCAGGCCGGGGCGGCCGTTGAAGCGGAGCGTGTTCTCGGCGCCGCCGCGGCACAGCTGCTCGGGGGTGCCGTTCGCTATCACCCGGCCCTGGTCGATGATCGCCACGTCGTCGGCGAGCTGTTCCGCCTCGTCCATGAAGTGCGTGGTCAGGACGACGGTGACGCCGTCGGCGCGCAGCTCCCTGATCAGGTCCCAGGTGACGCGCCGGGCCTGCGGGTCCAGGCCCGCGGTCGGCTCGTCGAGGAAGACCAGCTCGGGGCGGCCCACGACCGCCATGGCCAGCGCGAGGCGCTGCTGCTGGCCGCCGGAGAGCCGGCGGTACGTGGTGCGCCCGCAGGACTCCAGGCCCAGCCGCTCGATGAGCAGGGCCGGGTCGACGGGGTCGGCGTGCAGTTTCGCCGTGTGTCGCAGCATCTCCTCGGCGCGGGCGCCGGCGTACACGCCGCCGGACTGGAGCATCACGCCGATCCGCGGCCGCAGGGCGGCGGCGTCCCGTACGGGGTCCATGCCCAGCACGCACACGCGGCCGCCGTCCGGACGGCGGTATCCCTCGCAGGTTTCGACGGTGGTGGTCTTCCCGGCGCCGTTCGGGCCGAGCACGGCCGTCACGGTGCCCCGGGCGACGGACAGGTCGAGCCCGTCCACCGCGGTCTTCGCGCCGTACCGCTTGACCAGTCCGGTCACCTCGACCGCGGGGTCCATTTGCATGACGCGCAGTCTACGAACCCGGCGGGCCGCTCCGGCCGGGAGGGCTGTCGCGGGTGCGGGATCCGGGCGGTGCCGCGCGGGCCGGCGGGGCCCGTCCGCGGGCCGGGGGACGCCCGCCGCCCTGGTGGGAGCCTCGCGCGGGGGGCCGGCCCGCCGCGCGCAGGAAGATCGTTCCCGCAGGTCAGGTTAGGTTTCCCTAAGTGATACAGCCCACCGATCACCCACCGGACGCCGCTTGCCTCTGCCGGATGAATTACGCAACACTGGACTTGTGAAAAACGCGTCCGAGGCTCAGGAGGAGCAGACGACCGGGGAGCGGAGCACCCGCAACCGGGTCGCCAGGTCCGTCCTGCTCCACGGGCCGTCGACCGCCGCGGACGTGGCGGAACGACTGGGCCTGACGCAGGCCGCGGTACGGCGCCATCTGGACGCGCTCGTCGCCGAGGGCATGGTGGAGCCGCGCGAGAAGCGGGTCTACGGTACCCGCGGCCGGGGCCGCCCCGCGAAGGTCTTCGCACTCACCGACTGCGGACGCGACACCTTCGACCAGGCGTACGACCAGCTCGCCGCGGACGCGATGCGCTGGATCGCCGAGTCCGCCGGTGGCGGACCGCAGGGGGAGGCCGCGGTGTCGGCCTTCGCCCGCGCCCGGCTCGCCGCACAGGCCGAGCGCTACCGGACGGTCGTCGAGGCGGCCGACCCCGAGGAGCGCACACAGGCGCTCGCCGAGGCGCTGAGCAAGGACGGGTACGCTGCCACGACGCGCCGCGCGCCCGCCTCCGCCGGGGAGCAGCTCTGTCAGCACCACTGCCCG
Source organism: Streptomyces sp. NPDC002574 (assembly GCF_042889545.1). Classification (NCBI taxonomy): domain Bacteria; kingdom Bacillati; phylum Actinomycetota; class Actinomycetes; order Kitasatosporales; family Streptomycetaceae; genus Streptomyces; species Streptomyces sp. NPDC002574. The sequence continues at coordinate 107,706 of NZ_JBIARB010000009.1, read as the reverse complement.
GTGGCCCACATCGCCGAGCAGTTCCCGCAACTGTGCGAGGCGGAGGCCGAGGTCTTCTCCCGCCTGCTCGGAACCCATGTACAACGGCTGGCCACGATCGCCCACGGCGACGGCGTGTGCACCACCTTCGTGCCGAAGGCCGGCCCGCAATCCCACAACGCAAGCAACGCCGGGAGGAACCCCGCATGACTGCCCCCCTGGAGACGGCTCACCCTGAACTCGAGGGTCTGGGCACCTACGAGTACGGCTGGGCCGATTCCGACGTGGCCGGTGCCTCCGCGCGCCGCGGCCTGAGCGAAGACGTCGTCCGCGACATCTCGGCGAAGAAGAACGAGCCCGAGTGGATGCTCAAGCTGCGGCTGAAGGGTCTGAAGCTCTTCGGGAAGAAGCCGATGCCGACCTGGGGCTCCGACCTCTCGGACATCGACTTCGACAACATCAAGTACTTCGTGCGGTCCACCGAGAAGCAGGCGGAGTCCTGGGAGGACCTGCCCGAGGACATCAAGAACACCTACGACCGGCTGGGCATCCCCGAGGCGGAGAAGCAGCGCCTGGTCGCCGGTGTCGCCGCGCAGTACGAGTCCGAGGTCGTCTACCACCAGATCCGCGAGGACCTGGAGGAGCAGGGCGTCATCTTCCTGGACACCGACACCGCGCTCAAGGAGCACCCGGAGCTCTTCCAGGAGTACTTCGGCACCGTCATCCCCGCGGGTGACAACAAGTTCGCCTCGCTGAACACGGCCGTGTGGTCCGGCGGTTCCTTCATCTACGTGCCGAAGGGCGTGCACGTCGAGATCCCGCTGCAGGCCTACTTCCGGATCAACACCGAGAACATGGGCCAGTTCGAGCGGACGCTGATCATCGTCGACGAGGACGCCTACGTCCACTACGTCGAGGGCTGCACCGCGCCGATCTACAAGTCGGACTCGCTGCACAGCGCCGTCGTCGAGATCATCGTGAAGAAGGGCGGCCGCTGCCGCTACACGACCATCCAGAACTGGTCGAACAACGTCTACAACCTGGTCACCAAGCGCGCCGTCGCCTACGAGGGCGCGACCATGGAGTGGGTCGACGGCAACATCGGCTCCAAGGTGACCATGAAGTACCCGGCCGTCTACCTGATGGGCGAGCACGCCAAGGGCGAGACCCTGTCCATCGCCTTCGCGGGCGAGGGCCAGCACCAGGACGCCGGCGCCAAGATGGTGCACATGGCGCCGAACACCTCGTCGTCGATCGTCTCCAAGTCCGTGGCGCGCGGCGGCGGCCGCACCTCGTACCGCGGTCTGATCGAGATCGGCGAGGGTGCCCACGGCTCCAAGTCCAACGTGCTGTGCGACGCGCTGCTGGTGGACACCATCTCCCGCTCGGACACCTACCCCTACGTGGACGTCCGCGAGGACGACGTGTCCATGGGCCACGAGGCGACGGTCTCCAAGGTCAGCGAGGACCAGCTCTTCTACCTGATGAGCCGCGGTCTGGAGGAGAACGAGGCGATGGCCACGATCGTCCGCGGTTTCGTGGAGCCGATCGCGCGTGAGCTGCCGATGGAGTACGCGCTGGAGCTCAACCGGCTCATCGAGCTGCAGATGGAGGGCTCGGTCGGCTGACGCCGCACCCGCACCTCCGCCAACTCCGGTACCCACGAATCGGTGCCCCTGCGGGGCCGTGAGCGAGCCGAAGGGCGCGCCGGTGCCGAAAGCGACGAGACCGAGCGAGGATCGAGCGCAGAGTCGAGGAGCGTCGGCACCGGACCAGAGCGCCCGGAGGCGAGCGAACACAATAAGGCAGAAAGAGGCAGTAACACAGCCATGGCTGAAACCATCCCGGCCGCCGGGGCCACCACCGAAGGGGCCATCCAGGTCGGCCAGCCCCGGGACGCCCGGGTCAGCGCGCCCGCGTCCTACGACGTGGCCGACTTCCCCGTGCCCAACGGCCGTGAGGAGGATTGGCGCTTCACCCCGCTGGAGCGGCTGCACGGTCTGCACGACGGCACCGCCGTGGCGACCGGTGGCGGCGTCAGGGTCGAGGTGAGCGCCCCCGAGGGCGTCACCGTCGAGACCGTCGGCCGGGACGACGCCCGCGTCGGCAAGTCGGGCAAGCCGGTGGACCGGGTCGCCGCGCAGGCGTACAGCTCCTTCGAGAAGGCCGGCATCGTCTCCATCCCCAAGGACGCGGTGCTCACCGAGCCGGTGCGGATCGCGGTGCACGGCGAGGGCGGGGTGGCCTTCGGCCACCAGGTCGTCGAGGTCGGCGCCTTCGCCGAGGCGGTCGTGGTCCTGGACCACACCGGTGACGCCACCGTCGCCGCCAACGTCGAGTACCTGATCGGCGACGGTGCGAAGCTCACCGTGGTCTCCATCCAGGACTGGGACGACACCGCGGTGCACGTCGCCCAGCACACCGCGCTGATCGGCCGTGACGCGACCTTCAAGTCCGTCGTGGTCACCTTCGGCGGCGACCTGGTGCGGCTGCACCCGCGGGTCGTCTACGGCGCCCCCGGCGGCGAGGCGGAGCTGTACGGCGTGTACTTCACCGACCGCGGCCAGCACCAGGAGCACCGCCTCTTCATCGACCACGACACCCCGCACTGCCGCTCCAACGTGGCCTACAAGGGCGCGCTGCAGGGCCAGGACGCGCACGCGGTGTGGATCGGCGACGTGCTCATCCGCGCCGAGGCCGAGGGCACCGACACCTACGAGCTCAACCGCAACCTGGTGCTCACCGACGGTGCCCGGGTCGACTCGGTGCCGAACCTGGAGATCGAGACCGGCGAGATCGTCGGCGCCGGCCACGCCTCGGCGACCGGCCGCTTCGAGGACGAGCAGCTGTTCTACCTGATGGCCCGCGGCATTCCGGCCGACGAGGCCCGCCGGCTGGTCGTGCGCGGCTTCTTCGCCGGGCTCATCCAGCAGATCGGCGTGGCGGACCTGGAGGAGCGCCTGCTGGAGAAGATCGACGCGGAGCTGGAGGCGTCCGTCGTATGACCACCGCTGGAGGCTTCGTCCGCGTCTGCGCGCTGAGCGAGCTGGAGGAGGACACGCCCAGGCGTGTCGAGCTCGACGGTGTGCCGGTGTCGGTCGTCCGCACCGCGGGCGAGGTGTTCGCGATCAACGACATCTGCTCGCACGCGAACGTCTCGCTGTCGGAGGGCGAGGTGGAGGACTGCCAGATCGAGTGCTGGCTGCACGGCTCGTCCTTCGATCTGCGCACCGGCAAGCCGTCCGGGCTGCCCGCCACGCGGCCCGTCCCCGTATACCCCGTACAGATCCAAGGGGACGATGTGCTCGTCTCCGTCACCCAGGAGTCCTGAGGCACCCATGGCAACGCTTGAGATCCACGACCTGCACGTCTCCGTCGACGCCGAGGGCGGTCCGCGCGAGATCCTCCGCGGTGTCGACCTGACCGTGAAGCAGGGCGAGACGCACGCCATCATGGGCCCCAACGGCTCCGGCAAGTCGACCCTCGCCTACTCGCTGGCCGGGCACCCGAAGTACACCGTCACCGGTGGCACCGTCACCCTCGACGGCGAGGACGTGCTGGCCATGTCCGTCGACCAGCGGGCCCGCGCGGGCGTCTTCCTCGCCATGCAGTACCCGGTCGAGGTGCCCGGCGTCTCGGTCTCCAACTTCCTGCGCACCTCGGCCACCGCGATCCGCGGCGAGGCCCCCAAGCTGCGTACCTGGGTGAAGGAGGTCAAGGAGGCCATGGAGCGCCTGCACATGGACCCCGCCTTCGCCGAGCGCAACGTCAACGAGGGCTTCTCCGGCGGTGAGAAGAAGCGCCACGAGATCCTCCAGCTCGAGTTGCTCAAGCCGAAGATCGCGATCCTGGACGAGACCGACTCCGGCCTGGACGTCGACGCCCTGCGCGTGGTCTCCGAGGGCGTCAACCGCGTGCGGGAGAGCGGTGAGGTCGGCACCCTGCTGATCACCCACTACACGCGCATCCTGCGCTACATCAAGCCCGACCACGTCCACGTCTTCGCCGCGGGCCGGATCGCCGAGTCCGGCGGTCCCGAGCTGGCGGACAAGCTGGAGGCCGAGGGCTACGAGGCTTACACGAAGGGAGGCGTATCCGCGTGACACCGCAGCTGTCGGGCCTGCTCGACACCGAGGCCATCCGCAAGGACTTCCCGACGCTCGACCGGCTCGTCCACGACGGTGAGAAGCTGGTCTACCTGGACAACGCGGCGACCTCCCAGAAGCCGCGCCAGGTCCTGGACGTCCTGAGCGAGTACTACGAGCGCCACAACGCCAACGTCCACCGTGGCGTGCACACGCTCGCCGAGGAGGCCACGGCGCTGTACGAGGGTGCCCGCGACAAGATCGCCGCCTTCATCAACGCTCCCAGCCGCGACGAGGTCATATTCACCAAGAACGCCTCGGAGTCGCTGAACCTGGTCGCCAACATGCTGGGCTGGGCCGACGAGCCCTACCGCGTGGACCGCGACACCGAGATCGTCATCACGGAGATGGAGCACCACTCCAACATCGTCCCGTGGCAGCTGCTCTCGCAGCGCACCGGCGCGCAGCTGAAGTGGTTCGGCCTGACCGACGACGGCCGGCTCGACCTGAGCAACATCGAACAGGTCATCACCGAGAAGACGAAGATCGTCTCCTTCGTGCTGGTCTCCAACATCCTGGGCACGATCAACCCGGTCGAGGCGATCGTGCGCCGCGCCCAGGAGGTCGGCGCCCTGGTGCTGATCGACGCCTCGCAGGCCGCGCCGCACATGGTGCTGGACGTGCAGGCGCTCCAGGCCGACTTCGTGGCCTTCACCGGTCACAAGATGCTCGGCCCGACCGGCATCGGCGTGCTGTGGGGCCGCCAGGAGCTGCTGGAGGACCTTCCGCCGTTCCTGGGCGGCGGCGAGATGATCGAGACCGTCTCGATGCACTCGTCGACCTACGCGCCCGCGCCGCACAAGTTCGAGGCGGGCACGCCCCCGATCGCCCAGGCGATCGGTCTCGGCGCGGCCGTGGACTACCTGTCGGCCCTGGGCATGGACAAGGTCGAGGCGCACGAGCACGCCCTCACCGCGTACGCGCTGGGCCGGCTGAAGGAGGTGCCCGAGCTGAGGATCATCGGCCCGGACACCCCCGAGGGCCGAGGCTCCGCGATCTCCTTCACCCTGGGCGACATCCACCCGCACGACGTGGGCCAGGTCCTGGACGAGCACGGCATCGCCGTGCGCGTCGGCCACCACTGCGCGCGGCCGGTCTGCCTGCGGTACGGAATTCCCGCGACCACGCGAGCGTCGTTCTATCTGTACTCCACCCCGGCCGAGGTCGACGCGCTGGTCGAGGGCCTGGAGCACGTACGGAACTTCTTCGGCTGAGGACGGACGGCGAGCCTGTGAAGCTGGATTCGATGTACCAGGAAGTCATCCTGGACCACTACAAGAACCCGCACGGACGGGGCCTGCGCGACGGCGATGTCGAGGTGCACCACGTCAATCCGACGTGCGGTGACGAGATCACGCTGCGCGTGCGGCTGGACGGCACGTCCATCCAGGACATCAGCTACGAGGGCCAGGGCTGCTCCATCAGCCAGGCCAGCGCCTCCGTGCTCAACGAGTTGCTGGTCGGCCGGCAGGTCGACGAGGCGGTGAAGGTCCAGGAGGTCTTCCTGGAGCTGATGCAGTCCAAGGGCAAGCTGGAGCCCGACGACGCGATGGAGGACGTTCTGGAGGACGCGGTCGCGTTCGCCGGTGTCTCCAAGTACCCGGCGCGCGTGAAGTGCGCCCTGTTGAGCTGGATGGCGTGGAAGGACGCCACCGCCCAGGCTCTGGGCGATGGCGCGGCGAGGGAGTCCGCATGAGCGACAACGCAGAAGTCATGACCACGAAGCCGGCGAGCGAGGAGGAGGTCCGCGAGGCCCTCTACGACGTCGTCGACCCCGAGCTGGGCATCGACGTGGTCAACCTCGGGCTGATCTACGGCATTCACATCGACGACACCAATGTCGTCACCCTCGACATGACGCTCACGTCGGCGGCCTGCCCGCTGACCGACGTCATCGAGGACCAGGCCAAGTCGGCCACCGAGGGCATCGTCAACGACCTCAAGATCAACTGGGTCTGGATGCCGCCGTGGGGCCCCGACAAGATCACCGACGACGGCCGCGAGCAGCTGCGCGCGCTCGGCTTCAACGTCTGACCCGCGCGGGACCGCGACGACGGGGCGCCACTCCTCGGAGTGGCGCCCCGCCGTCGTGTGTACGGGCGTACGCATCGATGTGTACGCTCGTACACATGGCATACGCGTTGCTGGGCGGGGCGATACTCGCCGAAGTGCTGGGGACCACCTCGATGAAGTACAGCGACGGCTTCACCAGGCTGTGGCCGTCGCTGGGCACCGCCGTCGGCTACCTCATCGCCTTCGCGTTCCTCGCGCAGACCCTCAAGACGCTCTCCGTCGGCACCGCCTACGCCATCTGGTCCGGGGTCGGCACCGCGGCCATCGCCGGCATCGGCATGGTCTTCCTCGGGGAGGCGGCGACCGCGACCAAGCTGATCGGGGTCGTCCTGGTCATCGCCGGCGTCGTGGTGCTCAACCTCGGCGGCGGCCACTGATGGCCCGCCGGTACGACCCCGACCGCCGTCAGCGCATCATCGACGCCGCGATCCGGGTGGTCGGCGAGCGCGGCATCGCGGGGCTCGGCCACCGCGCGGTGGCCGCCGAGGCCGACGTGCCGCTCGGCTCGACCACCTACCACTTCGCCACCCTCGACGACCTGCTGGTCGCCGCGCTGGCCCAGTGCAACGAGGCGTACTTCCGGGAGGCCGAGGAGCGCGCCCTGTTCTCCGGGCCCGATGGCGACCTGGCCGCGGAACTGGCCCGGTTCGCCGAGGAGGCGGTCGCCCGGGACCGCCCCCGTGCGCAGTTGGAGTACGAGCTCTATCTCGCCGCCCTCCGCCACGAGGCCGTGCGCCCGGTCGCCGCGGACTGGGTGGACCGCATGTCCGGCCTCCTGGCCCGCAGGACCGACCCCGTCACCGCCCGTGCGCTGGCCGCGCTCGTCGACGGGATGTGCCTCCAGGCCCTGCTCACCGGCCGGGACATCGACCGCGAGGAGGCGCGCGCGATCTTCGCACGGGTCATCGGCACATCGGGCCCGACCCGCTGACCTATACCGGACGCGACCTGATCCGGCACCGCCCCCCGCGGCATTCATGTCTTCACGTGATCGATTCTTGTAGAGCGTCGATCGGAGGACAGTATGAAGCAGGCGATGAAGGACATACCGAAGGTGGTGTGGCTCCTCGCGACCGGAATGTTCTTCGTCGCGGCGGTGAGTTTCACCTTCGTCTACCTCTTCGTCTACCTGACGGGCCCCCGCGGACTCAGCACCTCCCAGGCCGGCCTGATCGCCGGCGCCGGAGGTATCGGCATGGTGGCGGGCAACTTCAGCGGCGGCTGGTTCGGCGACCGCTTCGGCCACCGGCGCACGCTGATCACCGGCATGGTCGTGTCCGGTCTCGGCCTCGCCGCCCTGCCCGTGATCCCGACCGGCGCCCTCGCGATCGTCTTCCCGCTCGCCCAGTACGGCACCGGCGTCACCCGCGCCTCCAACTCGGCGCTCATCGCCTTCTCGGTCCCCGAGGGCTCCCGCAGGCAGGGCTTCGCCCTGCTGCGCTTCATGGCCAACCTCGGCGTCACCATCGGCCCCCCGCTCGGCGCGCTGATCGCCACCACCACCTCGTACGGCTGGCTGTTCGTCGCCGACGGCCTCGGCATGCTGGCATTCGGTGTCTACGCGCATTTCATCCTGCCCGCCAACGGCAACCACCGGGCGAAGACCCGGCCCCCGGCCGACGCCCCCGGCCTGTGGGCGGCGCTGCGCGCCAAGCCCGCGGTGCTGCTGCTGCTCGTCGCGATCCTGGTCGCCGACACCATCTACCGCCAGCAGTACTCCACCCTGCCGGTGTTCCTGTCCGACCACGGCATCGGCACCGGGGTCTACGGCGCGCTCATCGCCATCAACGGCGGTCTGGTCATCCTCTTCGAGCTGCCCGTGACCGTTGCGCTGCGCCGCCGCGCGCCGCTGCCGATCATCGCCCTCGGCATGGTGCTCGTGGGCGCCGGATTCGGCGTGCTCTCGGCCGGCCGCTGGTACATCGCCATCGGGGTCGTGATGATGATCCTGCTCACCGTCGGCGACATCCTCTACAAGTCGCCCTCCACCGCGTACGTCGCCGACAACGCCCCCGACCACCTGCAGGGCCGCTTCCAGAGCATGTACGCCGGCGCCTCCATCAGCGGCGTCGTCCTGGCCGCGCCGCTGGGCGGCGTCCTGTACGAGAGCGCGCCCGGCGCCCTGTGGCCGCTGTGCGCCGTGCTCGGCATCGCCGCCGGCCTCGTCGTCTTCGCCGCCCACCGGCTGCCGGGCGAACGGGCCGCCACCGCGGAGCCCGACGCGGTCACGGCGACGACGCAGTCCTGACCGCGCGGGGCGCGGGCGGCCCGGCCGGTCCGGATGCCGGGCCGGTTGGGCAGGCGGGGGGACCAGCGACTAGCGTTCGACACATGACTGACTCGACCGCCATCTCCCGCGCCACCGGTGCCGTTGCCGCAGGCCTCGCCACGATCGCCGACGACGGGACCGTTCTCGACACCTGGTTCCCCGCGCCCGAGCTCATGACGGCGCCCGGCCCCGCGGGGACGGAGCGGCTCAGTGCCGAGCGGGCGGCCGAACTGCTGGGCGAGGCAGCCCCGAAGGCGCTCGGACCCGACCCGCGCCGCGGCGTCGAGGTCGTCGCGGTCCGCACGGTGATCGCGTCGACCGACGACAAGCCGCTGGACGCGCACGACGCGTACCTGCGCCTGCACCTGCTCAGCCACCGCCTGGTCACGCCCAACGACCAGAACCTGGACGGCATCTTCGGGCTGCTCGCCAACGTCGTGTGGACGTCGCTGGGCCCCGTCCCGGCCGGCAACATCGAGCGTGCCCGCCTCGCCGCCCGCGCCGAGGGACTGCACCTGTCGGTGCACGGCATCGACAAGTTCCCGCGGATGACCGACTACGTCATCCCCTCGGGCGTCCGCATCGCCGACGCCGACCGCGTCCGCCTCGGCGCGCACCTCGCCTCCGGCACGACCGTGATGCACGAGGGCTTCTGCAACTTCAACGCCGGCACGCTCGGCACCTCCATGGTCGAGGGGCGCATCAGCCAGGGCGTCGTCGTCGGCGACGGCTCCGACATCGGCGGCGGCGCCTCGATCATGGGCACCCTGTCCGGCGGCGGCAAGCAGATCATCTCCATCGGCGAGCGCTGCCTCCTCGGCGCCGAGGCCGGCATCGGCATCTCCCTCGGCGACGACTGCGTCGTCGAGGCGGGCCTCTACATCACCGCGGGCACCCGGGTCACCCTCCCCGACGCCACCATCGTCAAGGCCGCGGAACTCTCCGGCGCGGACAACCTCCTCTTCCGCCGCAACTCCACCACCGGCACCGTCGAGGTCCTCCAGCGCACCGGCTCCTGGGGCGGCCTGAACGCGGTCCTCCACAGCCACAACTGACGCCCGCGGGGCGGCTGCTGCCGCCGATGCGGCGCGTCGTCGCACGGGCCCTCCCGCCGTCGTGGGACGGCGGGAGGGCGCCTGTGCCATGGCCGCGAGATTTCGCGGCCTCTGCCTGGTGGGGTGTTCCGCCGCGGCGACTGTACGACGCGAAGGAGAGCCGTCCGAGGACTTCGTCGGCACCGGGTCCTGCGGCATGATCAACCCACGAAACACGATGGGCAGCGGCGGGCGCTTCTTGTTGTGGCCTCCGTCCTGGTGGTGCTCGAAGCCGCCGCAGGCGTCGGCATCATGTGGATCGCGACGTTCGGCGTCGGCCGGGTGATGTGCGAGTGGGAGGCGGCCGGCACCCGCAACACCTGCCCACGCCGTACGGGTACGGGCTGTTCGCCGCGGCCGTGCCGACCGCTCTGGTCATGCTGTGCGCCGCAGCGGTCCTGGCGGTGCCGCGTCTCACCGCGCGGGTGCCGCGCCGGATGAGGGTGGCGTTCCTCGCGGTCGTGGTCGGCCTCGATGCCGCCTGCCTGGCGCGCTGGGCGCTGACCGACCGGTTCGGGGGCCTGCTGGTGGAAGACATGGCGGGTATCTGCGGGGCCGCGTACGTCATCGGGGCGAGTGTGATGGGCATGCGACGGCCTGCGGCACGGGGCCCGCACTGTGCTGCTGGGTGACAAGCGCAGGTTCGCGGTGGAGGTCGGCGAGTGGTCCGGTCCGGAGCTGCGACGGGTGGATCTGTGGGTCGCCGGGCAGTGGGCGACCTGCGACGACAACACGGTCTTCGTCCCGCAGTTCCTGCGGTCCGTGGAGGAGACCGTTGGCGACGTGCGGGGCGGACACGGTTCGGACCTGTCCTTCGCGGGTGTCTCCGCCGCGGAGGCGCATCGACGGATCGTCGCGGGCACCGGGGACGAGGAGACGGACTGGGAAGTGCGCACGCGGTTCGTCCTCTTCGACGCCTGGGGGCCCACGACCGACAACGTGCGGGCGTTCCTCTTCCGGGACGGGGACGCGATGGTGATCACGATGGAGTTCCGGCGCCCCGAGCACCTGCTCGAGCACCCTGACCACGTGGGCAGGGTCTTCGCTGCCGAGATCGGGGCCGCGGAGTGCACGGGGATCCTGGAGGATCTCGTGGCCGCTCTCCACCGGTGCCCGGGATCGGCCGGCCCCGGCCTCAGATGATGCCGAGGGTCACCAGGACGCCGTGTCCCCCAGGGGCGGCGGAGTCCGAGCCGCCGCTGAGCGGGGAATCCCAGGTGGGGTCGTGCCACGGGGTCCTCGCGGCGTGGGCGAGCAGGTGCCGTGCCGTGGTCCGGGCGCTGTCCGGGGGGACGCCCACCGAGATCAGGGCGTCGCCCACCGTGGCCGCCGCGTCGTCCGGCAGGGCGTGGCCCCCGAGCAGGGGGAGCAACAGCAGGAGGCGGGCGGCAGGGTCCTGGATGCCCTCGGCCGCGGGGTCGGGGCTGTCGGCGACACGGACCAGTTCGGCCCACGTCACGGAGGCTTCCTCGACGGGGTGGGCATCGGGCCGGTCCCGGTGGGTCACCAGGTGGTCGACCCCGTAGTCGTCGGCACAGTTGCGCTGAACGATGGCGACCGCGTGGCCGCCCGCGACCGGTATGCGGAAGACCGGCCAGAGGTCGGGGGCCATGAGGACCTCCTCCAGGGCGTCGGCGTCGGCGCCGTCGTCGCCGAACCACTGCGGGACCGGTCGCTCGCCGTCCGCACCGTGACCGCACGAGCCCAGCAGGTGGTTCGACCAGAACCCCGGGAGGCCCACCAGCGCTTCCCCCGCGGTCAGCGGCCCGCCCTCGTATCCCTCGATGTGCACTTCGTCAGCCTGCCATCGCGCCGCACCGGCCGGTAGGTTCCGCGGATGCGCGGGAGCGGGGGAGCTGTCCGACGTGGAGCGTGCGGCCCTGGGGGGGATCGTCCACGGCTGGGCGGACGACGAGAACTTCTGGCCGGGCGCCGCGCCGTGCGCCGCCGGGGACCCGTTCGCGCCCGCGTCGGGGCCGGAACCGTTCCTCGCCGCGCAGCGCAGGCCGGAGGCATCAGCGACCCTGCCGGCGCGGGGCGGCACCGCCGCCGGGACCCCGTGCGAGCAATTGGTGCTCGACCGCGCGCTCCAGGACCTCGACGAGGCGGCGGGCCGCGACGTCCGGGGGCGGGCGCGCGGGCGGCTGGACGAACGCCCGCGAGAGCCGGCGGCGCGCGCCGAGTACCGGCTGATCCACGGCGAACTCGGCCCGGACCACGTACTGGTGGACGCCGACGACCGCGTCGTCCTCATCGACATGGAGGGCCTGATGCACTTCGACGTCGAGTGGGAGCACGTCTTCCTCCGGCCGGCCGGCCGGACCCGGACCCGCGGCGCCTCGACCTCCACACCCAGGCGATGCGGCTGTCGCTGCTCGCCGGCCCCCTGCGTCTCCTCGACCACCCCGGCCGGGACCTCATGAGGGCCGTCGCGGAGAGCAACCTCCAGGCGGCCCTGGCGCTGCTCCCGCGGCGGACAGCGAGGTGAGACGGTGTCAGGAGCGTCAATCCGCAGGGGACGGTTGCGGTAACGGCGGGTGACGGACGGGGGAAGCGCGCCCAGGGGGCGCAGACGCGTCTAGGCTGGTGCTGCGCGCGAACGCGCCCCCCGGACACCGCTGTATTGGAGACCCCGTCATGGCCGCTGACCGCCTCGACCTGCCGCCCGTGAGGCTGCTGCCCGAGGACGAGCTGGCGCGGCTCGCGCTCGCCGTGCCGCTGCTGGACCGGGCGGTGCGCCTGGCCCGCTGGTCCGCGCCGCACGTGCTCGTGGACGCCATGGGAGAGCTGGCCGCGGAGGACCACGCGCGGGCGGTGCGGGAGCTGGGGCTGGAGGACATTCCGGACGGGGCCGCGGAGACGGCGCAGGCGTGGGGTGTCGCGGTCGACGCGGGCCTGGTGGACCTGGACATCGAGGAGCCGGACGACGGCGCCCCCGCGGCGGAGCGGGCGGCGGCGCTGGACGAGCCGGCGGGTCGCGCGGTGCCCGGCGAGGCGCTGCGGGGCCTGGACGGGGGGACCCCGCGGGAGGTGCTGGAGCTCTGGCTCACCGCGGTGGAGACGGCGCTGTCCGAGGCGGCGACGCCCGACCTGGAGAGCCTGATGGACGAGCTCGGCCCGGAGGGCGAGATCGACCCGGAGACGCTGGACTGGGACCCGGAGGAGGAGGCCGAGTTCCTGGACGGGGCGCTGGCCAACCTCTACCTCTTCGGCGCCATGGAGGACGGCGGCGGTGAGGGGCAGGACGCCGTCCCGCTGCCCGTGCTGGCCGCCTCCCTCGTCGTCCCGGAGGACGTGGAGGAGCCCAGCGACGACCTGCTGGAGGACGTCACCGAGGTGATGATGCGCCTCGACGACCACTTCCGGCTGCTGACCACCACCGGGCTGATCGACTACACGCCGCTGGACGAGGCGCTGATCGAGGAGGCGGAGTCCGAGGAGGAGTCCGGCGCCGCCCCGGTCGGCGTCGGTGACCTGCAGGAGATCGGGCCCGAGGAGGTTTCCCGGTACGGCCTGGTGCGGCTGACGCCGCTCGGTGTGTTCGGGGTGCGCGCCCGCATGCTGGAGGCCGGTGTGCACGCCCCCGCCGCGGGCGACCTGGCGGAGGGGCCGGCGTCGGCCCTGCTGGAGGCGCTGTTCGAGTACCCGGACCACATCGCCCGCCGCGAGGCCGATCACTGGCTGGCGCAGCGCAAGCCGTACGAGGCGGCCCGCGAGCTGCTGGACGCCGCGCGCGGCGAGGACCGCAACGCGCCCGGCCGGCGGCTGGTGGCCCAGCAGACGCTGAGCCTGCTGGGGAACGAGGCCGAACCCGCCCTGCGCGAGGTGCTGTCGGACCGCGAACTCGGCGGCCTGGCACGGGTGTGGCTCACGGAGCGGGACGCCGCGGACGTGCCCGCGCCCGACGAGGACATGATCTTCTGGCTGACCATCGACACCATCGCGGCCCAGCTCGACGCCGACGACGACCCGGAGCTGCTGCGCGAGCTCGTCACCGACCTGGTCGCCCGGCACGACGGCTTCTTCTCCGCGGCCTGGCGCGTCGACCACCCCGCCACGGCCGACGTCCTGGAGGCGATGGGCCGGCTGCACCCGGACAAGCGCCTGGCCAAGGACGCGCGCAAGGCGGCCTTCAAGGCGCGCTCGTCGGGGACCGCCGGCTCCTGATCCCGGCGGGCCGGCGCCCGAACGCCTCGGGGAATGGGCGGCGGAACGTCGCCCGCAGTTCAACTCCCGTTGGCCGCGGGGCGCCAGCGTGAGGTGCGGCAGAGAAGAGACCTTGGGCCCGAGGAGAGTAACGATGCCGCTCACTCGCAGAGACTTCGCCAGGCGCACTGCCATGACGGGTGCCGGCGTCGCGCTGGCCGGGACCGTCGACGTGCTCGCGACCGCCCCCGGAGCCCTCGCGGCCGGGGCGCCCGAGACCGCCGGGGCGGCCGGGGAGTCCCGGCACCACGGCCAGTTGGGCTACGGCGAGCTGATCCCCGACCCCAAGGGCGTTCTGGCGCTGCCCGAGGGCTTCTCGTACCGGATCATCACCCGCACCGGCGTCACCACGCTGGAGACAGGCGAGTCCACCCCCTCCAACCACGACGGCACCGCCACCTTCGAGGGTCTGCGCGGTGCCACGCTGCTGGCCAACAACCACGAGCTGGCCGGCGCCCGCGCCGACTGGCCGCACCCGGTGCCGCTGACCGAGGGACTGGTCTACGACTCCGGTGCCGCGGGCGGTGTGACCGTCGTCGAGGTCGCCCGGCACGGCGGCCACGTCGCGGAGTGGGTGGGCGTGGCCGGTACCGCCACCAACTGCGCGGGCGGCAGCACCCCGTGGGGCACCTGGCTGACCTGCGAGGAGACCGAGGACAGGGCCGGCACGAACGGGTTCTCGAAGGACCACGGCTATGTCTTCGAGGTCGACCCGTACGACCGCAGGGCCAACCGCGACCCCAAGCCCGTCAAGGCGCTGGGCCGTTACGCGCACGAGGCGGTCGTCGTCGACCCCAAGCGAGGCCACCTCTTCCTGACCGAGGACGCCTCGAACCCCAACGGCCTGCTGTACCGCTGGACCCCGCCGGCCGGTTTCCACCACGGCCGCGGCAAGCTGCGCGGCCTGTCGGAGACGGCGGGTGTGCTGCAGGCCTTCAAGTGCTTCGACTCCGGCGGCCGGTTCGTCGACGACCTCTCCCGCGCCACCAGGATCGGCACGGTCTACGGCGTGGACTGGGTGGACGTCCCGGAGCGCGACGCCAAGGTCACCTCGGTGCGCAAGCAGTTCGCGGCCGGTGCGATCACCCGCGCCCGGAAGCTGGAGGGCATGTGGTGGGGCGACGGCGGCGTGTACATCGTCTCGTCCTACGCCCGTGAGGAGAGCCCGGGCACCGCGCACGACGGCGCCGTCTGGTTCTACGACCCCAAGCGCCGCACCCTGACCCTGAAGGTCCTGCTCGGCGTGAACCCCGACCCGTCGGTGGACGGCGCATTCGACGGCCCGGACAACATCACGGTCTCGCCCTACGGCGGTCTGGTCATCGCCGAGGACGGCGAGGGTGTCCAGCATCTGTTCGGCGCCCTCGGCGACGGACGGACGTACCCGATCGCCCGCAACGAACTGAACATCGGCACGGCGCAGGAGCCGGAGTACAGCGAGTTCACCGGGGTGACCTTCTCGCCCGACGGCAGGACGCTCTTCGCCAACATCCAGGTGCCGGGCATCATGCTGGCGATCACCGGCCCCTGGCGCCGCCAGGGGCGCGGCGGTGCATGCTGACGCCGCCTACCCCGCACCGGAGCGCCCGGCGGCCCGTGCCGTTCACGGTCCGCCGGGCTCCGGTGTGTTCACAGTGCCTTGGCGGCCGGCTTGACCATGCCCTTCACGGTCCGGGAGTCGACGAACTCGCCGAGCGCCGTCATCTCCCACTCGCCGGAGAACTGGCGGACGAACTTCGCCATCATGACGCCCGTGCGCGGCTCGGCGCCGGTCAGGTCGAAGCGGACCAGTTCCTCGCCGGTGGTGGCGTCCATCAGCCGGCAGTACGCCTTGGCGACCTGGTTGAACTTCTGGCCGGAGAAGGAGTTCACGGTGAAGACCAGTCCGGTGACCTCCGGCGGCAGCCCGCCGAGGTGGACGGTGATCGCCTCGTCGTCGCCCGCGCCCTCGCCGGTGAGGTTGTCGCCCGAGTGCTGGATAGCGCCGTTCAGGATCGTGAGCCGGCCGAAGTAGCAGGACTCGATGTGGTTGCGCTGCGGCCCGTAGGCGATGACCGAGGCGTCCAGATCGATGTCCTTGCCGCGGTAGGCGGGCTCCCAGCCCAGGCCCATGCGGACCGTGGCCAGGAGCGGCTTGCCGCCCTTGACCAGGGAGACGGTCTGGTTCTTCTGGAGATTGACCCGGCCCTTGTCGAGATTGATCTTGCCACTGCCGGGCGGGGCGGCGGGGGGCGCCGGGGGCGCGGGCGGTTGCGGCGCCAGGGAGGGCGCGGGCGGCTGCGGCGCCACGGAGGGCACGGGGGGCGGCGGCGCCATGGTGGGGGCCGGCGGTGCCTGCGGCGTGGCGGCGGCCGCGGGTGCCTCGTCCACGCTGACACCGAAGTCGGTCGCGATGCCGGCCAGCCCGTTGGCGTACCCCTGGCCGACCGCGCGGGCCTTCCAGGCCCCGGCGCGGCGGTAGATCTCGACCACGACGACGGCGGTCTCGGTGCTGAGCTGCGGCGGGGTGAAGGTGGCGATCACGGCGCCGGTGTCCGCGTCGCGGACCGTCGCGGTGGGTTCGGTGCCCGCGAAGGTCGCGCCCGCGGCGTCGGGGCTCGCGGTCACGACGATCTTCTCGATGTCCGCCGGAACGGCCGCGGTGTCCACCGTGATCGCGTCGGGGGACGCGCCACCACCGGACCGGTGGGTGACACCCGGGCCGGAGGGCTGGTTGTAGAAGACGAAGTCGTCGTCGGAGCGCACCTTGCCGTTGGCGGCGATCAGCAGCCCCGACACGTCCAGCCGCACGGGCGCGGAGACCTCCACTGCCACGCGCGGTGCGGAGAGCGGCACATTCGAGCCGGGTGTCATAGCGGTCATGTTCCGCTTAACGATCGTTCCGGGTTTACGGTTCCATTACCGAACGGAGTTTTCAGGTGTCACGCATTGTGGTCATCAGCGGGGGCGGAACGGGCATTGGACTGGCCGTCGCGGAGGCCTTCGCCGGCGACGGGGACCAGCTGGTGCTGATCGGCCGCCGCAAGGAGGTTCTCGATGCCGCGGTCGCGCGGCTGGGCGTGCGGACGGCCCTGGCCCTGCCCGCGGACCTCACCGACGAGTCGGAGGCGGAGCGGGTCCACGACGTGCTCGCCGAACGCTTCGGGCGGGTGGACGTCCTGGTCAACAACGCGGGCGGCAACGTCGCCCTGGGCGCGGGCGAGCAGACCCTCGCCGAGGTGTGGACGGGCAACTTCAAGGCGAACGTCCTGACCGCCGTCCTGCTCACCGAGGCGCTGCGGGACCTAATCGCCGACGACGGCCGGGTGCTGCTGCTCAGCTCCATCGCGGCGATCCGGGGCGGCGGCTCGGGCTCCTACGGCGCCGCGAAGGCGGCCCTGCACCCGTACGCCTACGACCTCGCGGCGGAACTGGGCGGTCGCGGCGTCACGGTCAACGTGATCGCTCCCGGCTTCGTCGACGACACCGAGTTCTTCGGCGGCCGGATGACGGACGAGCGGCGGGCGGTCCTGATCGGCCAGACGCTGAACGCCCGGGTCGGGGTCCCGCAGGACGTCGCCTCCCTCGCGCACTGGCTGGCCTCCCCGGGCGCGGCCCACATCACCGCGCAGATCCACCAGGTCAACGGCGGCGCCGAGCGCGGCCGCTGACCTGGTGGGGGCCTATCCTGGCCGCGTGATCAATGGTGCGCACATCGTCATCCACAGCCGTGACGCGGAAGCGGACCGGGCCTTCTTCCGGGACGTACTGGAGTATCCGCACGTCGACGCGGGAGGCGGCTGGCTGATCTTCGGGCTTCCGCCGGCCGAGCTCGCGGTGCATCCCACGGACGGCCCGGGGACGCAGGAGCTCTACCTGATGTGCGACGACGTCGACGCGACCGTGGCGGACCTGACCGCCAAGGGCGTCGAGTTCACGCGGCCGGTCACCGACGCGCGCTGGGGACGGGTGACCGGGTTCCGGCTGCCGGGCGGCGGTGAGGTGGGCCTGTACGAGCCCCGCCACGAGCGGGCCACCGGGTTGTGAGACCGTCCGGGCCCGGGGACCGCCGGGCGGTCAGTGCGGCCACATCGGCGGGTGCGTGGTGAAGTGGCCGCCCAGGTGGGCGTGGTCGGGGTTGGCGGGGTCGAGCTCGCCCTGCTCGGCGATGAGCTTCGCGGCGTACGGCTCGGAGTCGTCGCGGGGCTCGTAGCCCAGGGCGCGGGCGCCGGACAGGTCCCACCACAGGCGGGTGTTGGCGGAGCTGCCGTACACCACGGTGTGGCCGACGCCCTCGGCGGTGAGGGCGGCGTGGAAGAGCCGGGCGCCGTCCTCCGGGCTCATCCAGACCGAGAGCATGCGCACGGAGGTGGGTTCGCGGAAGCAGGAGCCGATGCGCACGGAGACCGTCTCCAGCCCGTGCAGGTCCCAGTAGAGCTGGGCGAGGTCCTCGCCGAAGCCCTTGGACAGCCCGTAGAAGGTGTCGGGGCGGCGCGGGGTGTCGACCGGGATGAGGGGGTCGTCCCCGACCGGGCGGGGGGTGAAGCCGACGGCGTGGTTGCTGGAGGCAAAGACGATCCGCCGGACGCCCTCCTCGCGGGCCGCCTCGTAGAGGTGGTAGGTGCCCTCGATGTTGGCGTGCAGGATCTTCTCGAAGGAGGACTCCAGGGAGATGGCCGCGAGGTGCACGATCGCGTCGACGCCGCGCACGGCCTCGCGCAGGGCCGTCCGGTCGGCGAGGTCCGCGATGATGGCGTCGGGCGCCCCCTGCACGGGTACGACATCGAAGAGGCGCAGGTCGTAGCCGTGGGCGGGGAGCAGTTCGCGCATCAGGGTGCCCAGGCCGCCCGCGGCGCCGGTGAGCAGGATGGTGCGGGGAGCGGGCATGCGCGGGTCTCCTCGGTCGCCATGGTCCACGTCCGTGGACACCATTCATATGTATGGACACGCTAGAGAGCCCCTGGGGAAGCGTCAAGAGACCACCACCAGCGGCTCTCTTCCTTGACCCCTACATATGTGCTGCTTTAGCGTAAACGCGTTCATGAATATGGACATGGATCAGATGAGCGCACAGCCGCTGCCAGCTTGCAGGGAGAACGCGATGACCGAAGCCGTCTCACTCGCCGCGCGCCTCGACGGCCTGCTGTTCTTTCCCGTGACGCCCTTCGCGCCGGACGGAGCCGTGGACCTGGAGGCCTTCCGCGCGCATGTGCGCGCGGGGATCGAGGCGGGCGCGGGGGCGGTGTTCGCCTGCTGCGGCACCGGGGAGTTCCACGCGCTGACGCCCGAGGAGTTCCGGGACTGCGTGGCCGCCGCCGTCGAGGAGAGCGCGGGCCGGGTGCCCGTGGTCGCGGGCGCCGGCTACGGCACCGCGCTCGCCCTGCAGTTCGCCCGGCTCGCCGAGGAGGCGGGCGCCGACGGACTGCTCGCCATGCCGCCCTACCTCGTCGTCGCCGACCAGGCCGGACTGCTGCGGCACTACGCCGCCCTGGCCGCCGGCACCTCCTTGGACGTCATCGTCTACCAGCGCGACAACGCGGTGTTCACCCCGGCCACCGTCACCGAACTCGCCCGCATCCCGCGGATCATCGGCCTCAAGGACGGCGTCGGCGACCTCGACCTGATGCAGCGCATCGTCAGCGCCGTCCGCAGCTCCGTGCCGGACCGCGACTTCCGCTACTTCAACGGCCTGCCCACCGCCGAGCTCACCGGACTCGCCTACCGGGGCATCGGCATCACCCTCTACTCCTCCGCCGTCTTCTGCTTCGCCCCCGAGATCGCCCTCGCCTTCCACCGGGCTTTGACCACCGGCGACGACGTCACCGTGAACCGGCTCCTCGACGGCTTCTACCGGCCCCTGGTGGAGCTGCGGCAGCAGGGCCGCGGCTACGCCGTCTCCCTGGTCAAGGCGGGCGTCCGGCTGCGCGGCCTGGACGCGGGCGAGGTGCGGCCGCCGCTGTCGGAGCCGGCCCCGGCGCACGTGAAGGAACTGGCCGAGCTCATCGACCGCGGACTCGCGCTGCTGGGCGAGGACTGACCGGCCGCGCACGGCAGCCCCGCCCTCCAGCCAACCTCGCGCCAAGGGAGCCGAGTTGAGAGCCTCCACCTTCGTCTACCCCTGGGACGTCGTCGGTGACCCGGACGCCGCCGAGCGCCTGGCCGCCCTCGGCGTCCGGCAGGTCACCCTCGCCTCCGCCTACCACTCCACGCGGGCCCTCACCCCGCGCCATCCCGCCCGGCGCGTCGTCACCGCCCGGCACGCCGCCGTCCTCTACCCGCCCGACCCGGTGCACTGGGCCGGGCGGGCCCTGCGGCCGTACACCCAGGACTGGGCGGGCGGCGCGGACGCGTACGGGACGGCCGCCGAGGCCCTGCGGGCGGCCGGGCTGCCCGTGCACTCCTGGGTCGTGCTGGCCCACAACTCCCGCCTGGGGGACGAGCACCCGGACATCACCGTCCGCAACGCCTTCGGCGACCGCTACCCCTGGGCGCCGTGCGTGGCCCGGCCCGAGGTGCGCGCGTACCTGGTCGCGCTCGCTGCGGAGGCCGCCGTGCGGCCCGGCACCGACGGCACCGAACTGGAGAGCTGCGGCTGGTACGGCCTGGCCCATCTGCACGCGCACGACAAGATCGGCGGCGTGCCCCTGCCCGGCGCCGCGCAGTACCTGATGTCCCTGTGCTTCTGCGAGGTGTGCGAGGCGGGCTACGCGGGCCTGGGCGCCGATCCGCGGGAGCTGCGGGCGGCGGTGCGGACGGCGCTGGAGCCCGTGTGGACCGGCGGGTGGGCACCGGGCCCCGACGAGTGGGCCGACGTCGAGAAACTGCTCGGGACCGACCTCGCGGCACTGACCCTCGACTGGCGCACCGGCGTCGCCCGTGACGTGCAGCGGGCCGCGGTGGAGGCGGTACGGGCGGCGGCCCCGCCAGGATTCCGCATCCTCCTGCACGCCGACCCGCATCCGCACCGCGCCGGCGCCAACGTCGGCGTCGACCCGGCGCACATCCTGGCCCTGGCCGACGGCCTGGTCCTGCCGGGCACCGACCACCTCGCCGTCTGCGCCCCGCACGCCCGGCCCGGCACCGTCCTGGCCGCCAACTTCCCTGTCGTCGCCGGCATGGGCGGCAGCCCGCGCACCCTGGCCGCGGACGCCGCCCGGGCCGCCGCGCTCGGCGCGACCGAGCTGCGGCTCTACCACGCCGGGCTCGCCTCGGACACGGACCTCGACGCGGTGCGCGACGCGCTGGCCGCACTGTCCGCGGGCGGTTGAGCAGCCGGCTCAGCGCGCCTTGAGCGTGTCCCGCAGCCAGTCGAAGACGACCTCGCAGTGCTGCTGCGGCGCCATCGGGGAGCAGTGCAGCTGTGCCCCGGTGGCCGCCGTCATCCTCACGTAGTCCTTGGGGGCGGTCAGCTTGTCGTACAGCTCGCGCGGCTGCCCCGGGTAGAACTGCTCGAAGTCGTGGTCGAGGACCAGGGTGGGCGCCGTGATGCGGCCCACCACCCCGCTGATGTCCAGCGCCCGGACGCGCCGCGCGGGAGTGGAGAAGTCGGTGAACATCCGCCCCGCGCGCGCGTCGAGCATCGCCTGCGCGGAGAAGGGCTCCATGCGTTTCCTCAGCGTCGCGGCGTCCTCGGGGGAGAGGGCGGGGACGACCTCCTCGTTCCACAGGGCGTTGGTCTCCCGCGGGTCCGGGGTGAGGATCCTCCGGATCTCCGCCGGGAAGCCCAGCCAGGGGCTCAGCACACCGGGCATGGCCGCCGGCGCGGCGATCCGGGGCTCGAACGCGGCGGCGCGGGGCGCGAGACCGCCCGCCATGCTGAGCCCGGTGAGGGCGATCCTGCCGGGGTCCACGTCGTCCCGGGCGACCAGCCAGTCGACGAGCGGGGTGACCACGGTCTCCCAGCGCGGCGTGAAGACCACCCGGTCCACGAAGAGCAACTGGCCCTGCCCCGGGCCGTCGTACACCAGGGCGTTCCAGCCGCGCTCCAGGGCGGCCGCCACGCCGTAGGTCCACATATCGACATTCTGGCCGTCACTGCCGTTGGTCAGGATCGCGGTGGGCCGCCGCCCGGCGGAGGTGTCCGGACGGAAGAACCACACCGGCATCGGCGTCCTCCCGTACGCGACCCGCGCCCTCACCGGCGCCGGGTCGCCCAGCGAGCAGAAGGTGTCCCAGGCGTCCCGCCCGGCCCGGTACAGCCGCTCCTCGCCTCCCGGGTCGTCGGAGCCGAGGACGGAGAACAGCGCCTGGCCGTAGTACTGGGCGGCCCGCAGCGCGCGGAAGCGGGTGGTCCGCCGGTCCGGCGCCGGGCCCTGGGGCGCCTTCATCAGCCGGTCGCCGAGCTCCTTGAACGTGCTGGTCCAGCTCTGCGCGGACGGACCCGCCCCATTGATCGCCTGCACGGCGGTCAGCACCTCGCCGGCCTCGGCGGCGCGCCGCCCCGAGGCGCCCAGCGCGAGGAGCGCGTCGAAGTTGTACGCCGGGTCCTTCACGAGGGTCATCACGCCGGGTGCGGGCCCGCTCGCCGAGGGGGAGCCGGACGGCGCGGGGCTCGCCGCGGACGTGGCGCCCATCGGCGTGCACCCGGCGGCCAGCACCGCCCCCGCCCCGCCGGCCAGCGCGGTGAGCGCGGCGCGCCGGCCGGGGTCGCGGGCGCGATCCGCCGATACGTGCGTCATCCCGGCCGAACGCAGAAGCCCCACCGGCGCGGCCCGCGCCACCACACCGGCGTTCCCCCGAACGGCCCGTCATCCCGTGTCCCGGACCGGCCCATTGACGATGCGCGGGCGCCGTTCTACCGTCGGGTCACAGCTCGTACGTCATATATGAGACGCGATACACGAGAGCCGGGGACTTCGCATGGACCTGCTGGCGGGCGCGGCGCCGCCCCCCATCCCCTCCCGCACCCAGGTGGTGCTGGAGACGATCAGGCGCGGCATCCTGACCGGGCGGCTGGCACCGGGCCAGGCCCTGGTCGAGGCCGAACTCGCGGCACAGTTGGGGGTGTCCAAGACCCCCGTACGGGAAGCGCTCAAGACGCTGGCGGGCACCGGCCTGGTCGTGACGAGTCAGTACAAGGGCGTGACCGTGCGCGCGGTCGACGCGCGGATGGCACGTCAGGTCTACGACGTGCGCCTCCTGCTGGAACCCCAGGCGGTGCGCCGCACCGTCGCCCGCGGTGCCCCGCTCGACGCCGCCCGCGAGGCGCTGGAGCGGGCCGACGCCGCGGCGGACCGGGCCGAACGGTCGCTCGCCAACCGGGACTTCCACGGGGCGCTGTACGGCCCCTGCGGCAATCCGCTGCTGGCCCGGATCCTCGACGACGTCCGCGACCAGGCGGCGCTGGTGTCGTCCGTCGCCTGGCGGGAGAACCCCTCCTGGGAGCGGGAGGCGCGCGAGCACCGGGAGATCCTCGCCCGCGCGCAGGCCGGCGACGCCGAGGGCGCGGCCCGCCTCCTGCACGACCACATGGCGGGCTTCGTCGCGCGGGCCTTCCCCGGCGACGACGCCCCCTGAGGCACGTCCCCGCAGCGAACCGGCCGGTCCTCGACCCGAAGGGCAACCGCATGGCATTCGCAGAGCAGTCCGCCGCACTCGCCGACGTCGTCGCGATCCCGGTGACCCCCTACGACGCGGACGGGGGAGTGGCGCGCGGCACGTACCGGGCGCTGCTGCGCCGGCTGCTCGACCACGGCGTCCGTACGGTCACGCCGAACGGCAACACCGGCGAGTTCTACGCGCTGGACCCGGCCGAGCGGCGCCTGGTCGTGGAGCTCACCATGGCCGAGGCGGACCCCGGCACCCAGGTCGTCGCCGGTGTGGGTCTCGACCTGCCCACCGCGGTGGCCGCCGCCCGGCACGCACGCGACGCGGGGGCAGGGGCGGTGATGGTGCACCAGCCCGTCCACCCCTACGTCTCCCCGGAGGGCTGGGTCGACTACCACCGGGCGATCGCCGACTCCGTTCCCGAGCTCGGCGTCGTCCCCTACGTCCGTGACGCGGCGCTGGAGGGCGGGCCGATCGGCAGGCTCGGGGAGCTGTGCCCGAACGTCATCGGCGTGAAGTACGCGGTGCCGGACCCGGCCCGCTTCGCCGCGGTCGCGCGGGACGCCGGGCTGGACCGCTTCACCTGGGTCACCGGTCTGGCCGAGCTGTACGCCCCCGCCCACTGGGCGGTCGGCGCGACCGGCTTCACCTCCGGCCTGGTCAACGTGGCGCCGCGGGTCTCGCTGGAGATGCTGCGCGCGCTGCGCGACGGCGACTTCGCCGCGGCCATGAAGGTCTGGGAGCAGGTCCGGGAGTTCGAGGACCTGCGGGCCGAGGGCCGGTCGGCCAACAACGTGTCCGTGGTCAAGGAGGCGCTGGCGGCGCAGGGGCGGTGCCGTCGCGACGTGCGGCCGCCCAGCCACCCGCTCCCCGAGGACCGGCGCGCGCGGGTGGCCACCCTGGTCGCCGGCTGGGACCTGTGAGCCGGCCCGCCCGGCGCGGAAGGACCACCGGCCGATGACGACGCCCGAAGAGCTGCGCAGCCACCACTGGTACGGCACGGACGGCCTGCGCTCGTTCAGCCACCGGGCCCGCACCCGGCAGCTGGGCTACCTTCCCGAGGAGCACCTGGGCAAGCCGGTGATCGCGATCCTCAACACCTGGAGCGACATCAACCCCTGCCACGTCCATCTCCGCGACCGCGCCCAGGCGGTCAAGCGGGGGGTGTGGCAGGCGGGCGGCTTCCCCCTGGAGTTCCCCGTGGCGACGCTCTCGGAGACGTACCAGAAGCCGACCCCCATGCTGTACCGCAACCTGCTCGCCATGGAGACCGAGGAGCTGCTGCGCTCCTACCCGGTGGACGGCGCCGTCCTGATGGGCGGCTGCGACAAGTCGACCCCCGCGCTGCTCATGGGCGCGGCCAGCGCCGGCCTGCCGGCCGTCTTCGTGCCCGCGGGGCCGATGCTGCCGGGTCACTGGCGGGGCGAAGTGCTGGGCTCGGGCACCGACATGTGGAAGTACTGGGACGACAAGCGGGCGGGCCTCATCGGCGACTGCGAGATGGCCGAGCTGGAGAGCGGCCTGGCCCGCTCGCCGGGCCACTGCATGACCATGGGCACCGCCTCCACGCTGACCGCCGCCGCCGAGGCGCTGGGCGTGACGATGCCCGGCGCCTCGTCGATCCCCGCCGTGGACTCCGGGCACGACCGGATGGCGGCGGCCTCCGGGATGCGGATCGTCGACCTGGTGCGGCGGGACCTGCGGCTGCCGGCGATCCTGACGCGCGAGGCGTACGAGGACGCGGTGGCCACCGTGCTGGCCCTCGGCGGCTCCACCAACGCCGTGATCCACCTGATCGCGATGGCCGGGCGCAGCGGGGTCCGGCTCACCCTGGACGACTTCGACCGCATCGCCCGTACGGTCCCGGTGCTGGCGAACGTGCGGCCCGGCGGCCGGTACCTGATGGAGGACTTCCACTTCGCGGGCGGCCTGCCCGCCTTCCTGACCCGGCTGCGGGACGCCGGACGGCTCCACCTGGACCGGCCGACCGTCGCCCACGCCACCCTGCGCGAACAGCTCGCCGGTGCCCGCGTGCACGACGAGGACGTCATCCGGCCGCTGGACCACCCGCTCGCGGCGGAGGGCGGCGTCGCCGTCCTGCGCGGCAACCTGTGCCCGGACGGCGCCGTCATCAAGCACATCGCCGCCGAGCCGCGTCTGCTGCAGCACACCGGCCCGGCCGTCGTCTTCGACGACTACCGGACCCTGCAGCGCACCATCGACGACCCCGGCCTCGGCATCACCGAGGACAGTGTCCTGGTGCTCCGCGGCTCCGGCCCGCTCGGCGGGCCGGGCATGCCGGAGTACGGGATGCTGCCGATCCCCGGCCGGCTGCTGAAGAAGGGCGTGCGGGACATGGTGCGGATCTCCGACGCCCGGATGAGCGGTACGAGTTACGGCGCGTGCGTCCTGCACGTCGCGCCCGAGTCGCACGTCGGCGGCCCGCTCGCCCTCGTCCGCAGCGGGGACCCGATCACCCTCGACGTGGGGGCGCGCACCCTGCGCCTGGAGGTCGACGACGCCGAGCTGGAACGCCGCCGGGCCCGGTGGCAGGCGCCACCGCCGCGCTTCGGCCGCGGTTACGGCGCGCTGTACCAGGATCAGATCACCCAGGCCGACACCGGCTGCGACTTCCGCTTCCTGGCCCGGCCAGGGGAGGTACCGGAGCCGTACGCGGGCTGAGACCGGCCCGGCCCGCACGCACCCGTCAGAAGGAGCACCGGTCATGGCCCCCGCCGCCGCGTCACCGGACCGCCCGCCCGTGCCCGCCGGCGCGGACGGGGCGGCGGTCACGTCGCTGACGGCCGCGGGCCGCGTCGTCGGCCGGTACGTGCACCGACCGGGGCTGCCCGGCCGGCTCTCGCCGCGGCCCTACCTGCATCCGCTGACCACCCTCGGCGGGGTGCCGGTCACCGACTTCATGCCCGCCGACCACCCCCACCACCTCGGGGTGAGCGTCGCCGTGCCGGACGTGGCGGGACGCAACTTCTGGGGCGGACCCACCTTCGTGCGGGACCGCGGACACGTCGAGCTGGACGACCGCGGGGTGCAGGACGTCGTGGACGGCCCGGCGGGCGGCGCGGACGGCTTCACCGAGGAGCTGTCCTGGCGCGCCGACGGCGGCGAACTGCTGCGCGAGCGGCGCACGGTGGCGGTCCGCCCGCTGGACGAGGACTGCTGGGTCCTCGACCTGGCCTTCGCGCTCACCAACCCGGGCCCGCGGACGCTGTCGCTCGGCAGCCCCGCCACCAACGGGCGCCCCGGCGCCGGGTACGGGGGCTTCTTCTGGCGGGCGCCCTCCGGTCCCGGGCGGGCGGCGGTGTTCACCGCGGACGCCGAGGGCGAGACGGCGGTGCACGGCCGCACCGCGGACTGGCTGGCCCTCACCGGGGGACCGTGGACGCTGGTCCTGGCCGGGGCGACCGAGGAGACCCGGCGCGACCCCTGGTTCGTCCGCGTCGCGGACTACCCGGGCGTCGGTTCCGCGCTGGCCTGGGCGGAGCGGCTGCCGGTCCCGCCGGGTGCCACCGTGGCCCGGCGGATCGTCACCGCCGTCGTCGACGGGCGGCTCGGCCGTGCGGAGGCGGACGCGCTGGCCCGCCGTCTCACCGGGGGGACCGGCGGCCCGGCCGGCCCCGGACCCGTCTGATCCGGGCCGCAGGACCGGGACGGGATCAGACCGCCGGCGCGGGACGGGCCGGCTCCCGCCGGCCCTCGTACCAGAGCGCGGTGCCCGTCACGAGGGCGCCGACGCCCTCCCACACGCCCACGCCGAGGAAACCGGAGGGCGCCCGGCCGATGACCACGGCCGTGGTGAAGACCGCGAAGGTCAGCAGGCGGAAGGGCACGGTCCAGCGGAAGAAGGCCCGCCAGTCGGCGAGCGCGGCCAGCACGTAGTAGACGCCCATGTTGAGGGCGGCCATGGAGGAGGCGGTGAGGAAGACCAGCGTGTAGTCCCCGCTCGCCCGGGCGTCCGGCCGGTGGAAGCCGAGCAGGGACAGCTGCACGGCGGGCGAGACGATCCCGACGATGCCGAGCGCGGCGGCGAGCAGACCGAAGACGGCCATGGTCCAGCCGGAAAGGGAGCGGGGGAGACGCACCGGTCCTCCAAGTCCTGGGACGGCAGCGTGCGGCGCCCCAACTCCCATGATCCTAGGGGATGTTGTGGTGTGCGCTGAACGTGCGTCAGAGGCGCCGGGTGGCCAGGGTGAGCCGGTCGCGGGCGTCGAAGAGGGCGTCCTTGATCAGCTGCTCGTGCGCCGGGGTCAGCCGGGCCACCGGCACCGAGCAGCTGATCGCGTCGCGGGAGGGCGTCCGGTAGGGGATCGCGACACCGAAGCAGCGCAGGCCGAGGGTGTTCTCCTCGCGGTCCACCGCGTAGCCCTGCTCGCGGATCTGGCGCAGCTCGGCGATCAGCTTCTCGCGGTCGGTGTGGGTGTGCTCGGTCAGCGGTTCCAGCGTCTCCGGCAGCAGCTTGCGGACCTGCTCGTCGGTGTACGTGGCCAGCAGCGCCTTGCCGAGCGAGGTCGAGTGGGCCGGCAGCCGGCGGCCGACACGGGTGAACGGCCGCAGGTAGTGCGAGGACTGACGGGTCGCCAGGTACACCACGCTCGTCCCGTCGAGGCGCGCCAGGTGGATGGTCTCGCTGGTGTCGTCCGAGAGCCGGTCCAGGGTCGGGCGGGCCGCGGCGACGACCTCGTCGCCGTCGATGTACGAGGTGCCGACCAGCAGGGCGCGCACCCCGATGCCGTAGCGGGTGCCGGTGGCGTCGGTCTCGATCCAGCCGAGCTCGACGAGCGTGCGCAGCAGCATGTAGAGGCTGGACTTCGGGTAGCCGACGGCCTCCTGCACGGCGGCGAGACTGTGCATGCCGGGCTTGCCGGCGAAGAACTCCAGCAGTTCCACCGTCCGCACCGCGGATTTGACCTGCGCGCCGCCTTCACCTGCAGCCATGGGACCCCTCTTGTTCGGCCGGGACCCGCGCAAGTAGGCTCCCGAACAGATTCACAGTTGCGGATGCTGTTCAGCATATCGAACGGAAGGCCTGGAGGTACCCGCGGTGGCCGTACCAGTGTGGAGCGTCGATCCCCGTACCGGGAAGCAGCGGGAGCAGGTCGCCGTCGAGGCCACGGCCGAGGAGGTCGACGCGGTGGTGCGCGCCGCGTCCGCCGCCTTCCCGGCGCTGGCCGACCGCGAGGTCAGGGCCCGCCTGCTGCGCACCGCGGCCGACTTCCTGGAGGAGGCAGGCCCCCGCATCCTGGAGGCCGCCGACGCCGAGACCGCCCTCGGGCCGGTCCGGCTCACCGGCGAACTCGGCCGCACCGCCTACCAGCTGCGCGCCTTCGCCGACATCGTGGACGAGGGCGCGTACCTCGACGTGATCATCGACCACGCCGACGCCACGCTCGCCCCGCCCCGTCCCGACCTGCGGCGCTGGAAGATCCCGCTGGGCGTCGTCGCCGTCTACGCAGCCAGCAACTTCCCGCTCGCCTTCTCCGTGCCCGGTGGCGACACCGCGAGCGCCCTGGCCGCGGGCTGCGCCGTCGTCGTCAAGGCGCACCCCGACCACCCGGCCACCAGCGAGCTGTGCGCGGACGCGCTGCGCCGCGCCGCGGTCGCCGTCGGCCTCCCCGCCGACGTGGTCTCCGTCGTGCACGGCTTCCAGGCCGGCATCGACCTCGTCCGGCACCCGCTCGTGTCCGCCGCCGGCTTCACCGGGTCGGTACGGGGCGGGCGCGCCCTCTTCGACGCCGCCGCCGCGCGTCCGGTGCCGATCCCGTTCCACGGCGAACTGGGCAGCCTCAACCCCGTGGTCGTCACGGAGGCCGCGGCGGAGGAGCGCGCCGAGCAGATCGGCGCCGGCCTCGCCGGGGCGATGACGCTCGGCGTCGGCCAGTTCTGCGTCAAGCCGGGCCTTGTCCTCGCCCCGCAGGGCGAGGCGGGCGACCGGCTGCTCAAGTCCCTGGCGGCGGCCGTCGGCGACGTCACGCCGGGCACGCTGCTCGACGCGCGCATGCGGGACAACTTCATCGCGGGCGTCGGCGAGTTGACGGCGCTGCCCGACGTGGAGGCGCCCGTGGAGCCCGGCGACGGCGGCGAGCACCTGGTGCGGGCCGGCTTCGTCTCCGTCCCGGCCGCCCGCCTGGCGGAGGGCGGCGGCGCCCACGACGTGCTCCTGGAGGAGCACTTCGGGCCCGTGACGGTCATCGCGCGGTACGCGAACGCGGAGGAGGTCGAGGGCGTGCTCGGCCGGCTCCCCGGAAACCTCACCGCCACGGCGCACCTCGGCGAGGCCGAGGCGTCCGGCGCGGAGCCGTCCGGCGCCGGGGCGGATCTGCTGCGCAGGCTGACCCCGCTGGCCGGGCGCGTCGTGGTGAACGGCTGGCCGACCGGCGTCGCCGTCGCCCCCGCCATGCACCACGGCGGCCCGTACCCCGCCACCACGTCGACGTCCACGTCCGTGGGCGGCACCGCGATCGAGCGCTGGCTGCGGCCCGTCGTCTACCAGGACGCGCCGGAGGCGTTGCTCCCGGCGGAGCTGCGCGATGCGAACGCGCTGGGCGTGCCGCGCCGCTTCAACGGTCGCCGCGAAGTCTGACGCTGCGCTGGCTGTGCGGGGTTTTTCCCTCCCGCCCTCCCGTGTGCCCGGCGAGGTCAGTTACCCCGGCGCCCGTTTTCGTGGGGTGCCGGGGTCGGGGCCTCCGGGGCTGGCCATTCTGGACAGCACATTTAGGTGCCTCGGGCACCCTGAGTTGATCACTCGGGGTGCCGCACCCACATATGCTCCACAGTCCAGAACGCCCACCCTCCCCCAGCCTCCGGCCGGGGGTGCCCCCAACACCTCCGCCCCCTCCGTGGGTTGTGCGCCTGATCCCCGGTGGGGGGTGGTTGGCGGTGACGGCTGGGCACCTGGACTGCGCTGCGCCAATGGGTGGCCCGAGCACGGTGCCGTCTCTACCCTCCTCCGGGGATCAGGCGCATGACGAAACGGAGGGGGCGGGGTCGTAGGGGTGGATGTTCTGGACGGTGCGGCATATTTGTGCGCACTGTGCGGGCGGGGATGGGATGGGCAGGTGCTGGAAAGGCGCGTAAATATGCCAGTCCAGGACGTGCAGCCCCGGAGGCCCCGAACCCGGCCCACCCCACACGCGCGCCGGGGCACCTGACCTCGCCGGGCACCCGGGCGGGCGGGCGGGGAAAAGACCGGCCCCCCGCCCCCCACACGCTCAGCCGACAGGCGTAAACTCACGCGCCCCGATGAACTCCGGCCGCCGCACCGGCGCCGCGAACGGCTCGACCGCAGCGTTCTCCACGCTGTTGAACACGATGAAGACATTGCTCCGGGGGAACGGCGTGATGTTGTCCCCCGACCCGTGCATGCAGTTGCAGTCGAACCACACCGCCGACCCGGCGGCCCCCGTGAAGAGGCGGATGCCGTGCCGCCCGGCGAGCTCCGTGAGCGCCGCGTCGGAGGGCGTGCCCGCGTCCTGCATCTGGAGGGACTTCTTGTAGTTGTCCTCCGGGGTCGCGCCGGCGCAGCCGAGGAACGTGCGGTGCGAGCCCGGCATGATCATCAGGCCGCCGTTGGTGTCGTGGTTCTCGGTGAGCGCGATGGACACCGACACCGCGCGCATGCGCGGCATCCCGTCCTCGGCGTGCCAGGTCTCGAAGTCCGAGTGCCAGTAGAAGCCGGAGGCGCCGAAGCCCGGCTTGACGTTGATGCGGCTCTGGTGGACGTAGACGTCGGAGCCGAGGATCTGCCGGGCGCGGCCCACGACGCGCGGGTCGCGGACCAGTTCGGCGAAGACCGGGCTGATCTTGTGCACCTCGAAGACCGAGCGGATGTCCTGGGACTTCGGCTCGACGATGGAGCGCTCGTCGGCGCGGATCGCCGGATCGGCGCAGAGCCGGTCGAGTTCGGCGCGGTAGCGGGGCACTTCGTCGGGGCCGATGAGGGAGTCCACGGCCAGGAAGCCGTCGCGGTCGAGCCCGCGCAGTTCGGAGGGCCGGAGCGGGCCGGAGGTGCCCGGCTCGCCCCAGACGACCGGGTCCTGACGCGGGGTGAGCACCTCGGCGGTGCCCCGGGTGGGGTAGAGGTCGGTGAGGGTGTTCCTCGTCGCGGTCGTCATGGGTTTCACGCTCCCTCGGTGAGCAGGGGGTAGACGCCGTTCTCGTCGTGGACTTCCCGCCCGGTGACCGGCGGGTTGAACACGCACACGAAGCGCAGGTCGGTCTTCGGCCGCATGGTGTGCCGTTCGTGGCCGTCGAGCAGGTAGAGCGTGCCGGGGGAGATCCAGTGCTGTTCACCGGTCTCGTCGTCGGTCAGCTCGCCCTCGCCCTCGACGCAGAGCACGGCCTCGACGTGGTTCGCGTACCACATGGAGGTCTCGGTGCCCGCGTACATGACGGTCTCGTGCATCGAGAAGCCGACCCGGTCGCCCGCCAGGATGATGCGCTTGCTGCGCCAGGTGCCGGTCTCGGCGGTGACGTCCCGGTCGGTGCCCTCGATGTCCTGAAGGGATCGCACGATCACGGTTGCGGGGGTCCTTTCGTCACGCGGTCTCGCGGACGGCGCGGGCGAGGGTGCGCAGTCCCTCGTCCAGCTCGTCCGGGGTGATGGTCAGGGCGGGCAGCAGCTTGACGACCTCGCCGCGGGGGCCGGAGGTCTCCAGCAGCATCCCCAGCTCGAAGGCGCGGGCGCAGACCCGGGAGGCGCGGCCGGGGTCGGTGAACTCCAGGCCCCACGCCAGTCCGCGGCCGCGGTACCGGGCGCCGGAGCGGGGATGCTCGGCGCAGATCTCGCGCAGGACGGCCTCGGCCTGCTCACCGCGCTTCAGTGTCTGCTTCTCCATGCTGCCGCCGTCCGCCCAGTACGTGTCGAGGGCGGCGGTGGCCGTGACGAAGGCGGGGTTGTGGCCGCGGAAGGTGCCGTTGTGCTCGCCCGGCTCCCAGATGTCCAGTTCGGGGCGGAAGAGGGTCAGCGACATCGGCATGCCGTAGCCGCCGATCGACTTGGACAAGGTGATGATGTCCGGCACGATGCCCGCCTCCTCGAAGGAGAAGAACGGTCCGGTGCGGCCGCAGCCCATCTGGATGTCGTCGACGATCAGCAGCATGTCCCGGCGCCTGCACAGGTCGGCGAGACCGCGCAGCCACTCGGGGCGGGCGACGTTGATGCCGCCCTCGCCCTGGATCGTCTCCACGATGACGGCCGCCGGCTGGTTCAGGCCGGAGCCCTGGTCCTCCAGCAGCCGCTCGAACCACAGGAAGTCCGGGACGCGGCCGTCGAAGTAGTTGTCGAACGGCATCGGCGTGCCGTGAACCAGAGGGACGCCGGCGCCGGCGCGCTTCATGGAGTTGCCGGTGACGGCGAGCGCACCCAGGGACATCCCGTGGAAGGCGTTGGTGAACGACACGACGGACTCGCGGCCCTTGACCTTGCGGGCCAGCTTCAGCGCCGACTCCACGGCGTTGGTGCCGGTCGGGCCGGGGAACATCACCTTGTGGTCCATGCCGCGCGGGCGCAGCACCACGTCCTGGAAGCGCTCCAGGAAGGCGCGTTTGGCGGTGGTGCTCATGTCCAGGCTGTGGGTGACGCCGTCGCGTTCGAGGTAGTCCAGCAGCGCCCGTTTGAGGACGGGGTTGTTGTGGCCGTAGTTGAGGGCTCCGGCACCGGAGAAGAAGTCGAGGTAGGCGTGGCCGTCCTCGTCGAACATCCAACTGCCCTGGGCGCGGTCGAAGACGGCGGGCCAGCCGCGGCAGTAGCTGCGGACCTCGGACTCCAGGGTCTCGAAGACGGTCATGGCGGGCGGGGAGAGGGTCACCGTGCGTTCCTTCGGGTGGGAGTGGGGGGAGGGCGGGTCAGGCGACGGGGCCGATGCGGTACAGGACCTCGGGCTGGTGGCCGTCGGGGAACAGCCCGCCGTCGAAGAGCACTTCGCGCTCGGTGCGCGCCCCGTGGCGGGCGCCGAAGGACGTGAACAGCCGGTGCGAGGCGTCGTTGTCCGGCGTGATGGTGGTCTCGACCTCGCGGATGCCCTCGGCGGCGGCGCGCCGTGCGAGCTCGTCGAGCATCGCGCCGGCGAGTCCGCGGCCACGGTGCGCGGAGTCCACCGCCACCTGCCACACGACGAGGGTGCGCGGGCTGTCGGGCCGTACGTAGCCGGTCACGAAGCCCACGGCCGTTCCGCGGTCTCCGCGAGCGGAGCGGGCCACCACCGAGGTCCGGGCGAAGTCCCGGCACCAGAGCAGATAGCTGTAGGGGGAGTTCAGGTCCAGCGTCCGGGAATCGCGGGCGATACGCCAAAGGGCGGTCCCGTCCTCGATCACCGGGGTGTCGAGCAGCAATTCACTTGCGGCGGTCATGCGAAAACAACGTAGCGGCCGGAATTTCATTCCGCATGTCCCCGCAGCCTTGTGCCCGGTCGGGGCCGCTGGTATCAGGCGCGCGAAACCCCGGTGGTTACGGCGGGTTCACCCGGATATGCCGGTACAAAACGATCACTTTGTGGTGTCGATCACACCAGAAAACCATCACGTAACGTCTATGAAATCTTGGTGTTTGGGGCCGGACGCGCTGGGCAGAAGATCATGGGCGAATAAGCGCAGAAATAGGAATGGATTTCGCGTGGGGAATTCCCGCCACGGGAATTCCCCACGCGAAATCGGGCGCGGCGGGTCAGGCCGTCCAGGCGGATTCGGCCGCGGCGAGGGCGGTGGCCGGGTCCGTCACGCCGAGGGCCGCGCCGAGGGCGCGCAGGGTGCGCAGGACCACGTCGAGGGAGGCGTCGGGGCCGTAGTGGTTGACCCGGACCATCTCCTTGGCGAGCGCGCCGCCACCCGCCACCAGAGGCAGCGCAGGGTCCGCCGCGAGCGCTCGGGCCACCAGGTCGTCGGCGGCGACACCGTCCAGGGTGCGCAGCGTCGTGGCGACCGGTGCGGCGTCGGCGGCGCGGTGCACATAGGGCTCCAGCGCGGAGCCGAGCGCGGCGGCACCGGCCCGGGTCGCCGTGGCGGCGGCCTTGTGCCGGGCGAGGACCGTGCCGAGTCCGGTCTCCTCGATGCGCTCCAGGCACGCCTCCAGCGCGAGCATCTCCAACTGCGCGGGCGCGTGCGGCAGCGCCTTGCGGCCCGTGTCGATCCAGCGCTGCTTCCAGTCCAGCAGCGACAGGTACGAGCGCCGCGGCGCCGCCGGGTTCTCCGCGAAGCGCCGCCACGCCCGCTCGCTCACCGAGACCGCGGACACCCCCGCGGGACCGCCCATCGCCTTCTGGGCACCGATCACGCACAGGTCCACGCCCCAGGCGTCGACCTCCAGCGGCTCGGCGGCCACCGAGGCCACCGCGTCCACCATGAACAGCGCCCCGTGCGCCCGCACGACCTCGCCGATCTCGGCGACGGGGTTGGTGTTGCCGGTCGCCGCCTCCGCGTGCACCAGGGAGACGAAGTCGATCCCCGGGTGCTCGGCCAGCGCCCGCGCCACGTCCTCGGCGCCGGCCGCGGCGTGGAAGGGCACCTCCAGGTCGACGACCCGGGCGCCCGCGTCGCGCAGCCAGTTGCCGAAGGTCTGACCGTACGGCCCGGTCACCACGTTGAGCGCCGTCGAGCCGGGCCGCGCACCGGAGCGGATGCAGCCCTCCAGCGGCAGCAGCGCCTCGCCCTGCGTGATCACCACGTCGTTCCCGGTCCGCAGCAGGGCCGCGACCTCCCGTTCGATCGAGGCGAAGCGCCCGGCGGTCAGCGGGGGCAGGTCGAGGAGGGGGTGGGACACGGCGGCGCTGCTTCCTTCGTCGGTGCTGTTCGAGGGGTGTACGGGCCCGAGCGTACTCGCGGCCTCGTAGAGTGCGGACATGGCTGATCACCAGGCGCCGGCGCCGGCGCTCCGCATCAAGGGCCGGATCCTTGCCGGGCCGCAGGAC
The DNA here is from genome assembly GCF_042889545.1 of Streptomyces sp. NPDC002574. NCBI lineage: Bacteria > Bacillati > Actinomycetota > Actinomycetes > Kitasatosporales > Streptomycetaceae > Streptomyces > Streptomyces sp. NPDC002574. The sequence continues at coordinate 72,497 of NZ_JBIARB010000009.1, read as the reverse complement.
GTCCGGGACGAGTTGTGGGTGATCGACGGCCGCGTGACCTACGACCGCCCGGCCGGGGTCCGCGACGTCACCACCGTGGAGGGCTGGGCGCTGCCCGGGCTGGTCGACGCGCACTGCCACGTCGGCCTGGACCACCACGGCCCCGTCGAACCGCACACCTCGGAGAAGCAGGCCCTCACCGACCGCGACGCCGGCACCCTGCTGATCCGCGACGCGGGTTCGCCGTCCGATACCCGCTGGATCGACGACCGCGAGGACCTGCCGCGGATCATCCGCGCGGGCCGGCACATCGCCCGCACCCGGCGCTACATCCGCAACTTCGCCTGGGAGGTCGAGCCGGAGGACCTGGTCGCCTACGTCCGCCAGGAGGCGCGGCGCGGCGACGGCTGGGTGAAACTGGTCGGCGACTGGATCGACCGCGAGACCGGCGACCTGTCCGCCTGCTGGCCGCGCGGCGCCGTCGAGGAGGCCATCGCGGCCGCCCACGAGGAGGGCGCCCGCGTCACCGCGCACTGCTTCGCCGAGGACTCCCTGCGCGACCTCGTCGAGGCGGGCATCGACTGCGTCGAGCACGCCACCGGCCTGACGGACGAGACGATCCCGCTCTTCGCCGAGCACGGTGTGGCGATCGTCCCCACGCTCGTCAACATCGCGACGTTCCCGCAGCTCGCGGACGGCGGCCAGGCCAAGTTCCCGCGCTGGGCGGACCACATGCGGCGGCTGCACGCCCGTCGTCACGACACCGTCCGCGCCGCCCACGACGCCGGCATCCGGATCTTCGCCGGTACCGACGCCGGCGGTTCCCTCGCGCACGGCCTCGTCGGCGCGGAGGTCGCCGAGCTGGTCACCGCGGGGATCCCGGTGCTCGACGCCCTGTCGGCCGCGACCTGGTCCGCCCGCGAGTGGCTCGGCCGGGACGGCCTCACCGAGGGCGCCTCCGCCGACCTCGTCGTCTACGAGGCCGACCCCCGCGCCGACGTGCGCGTCCTGACCGCGCCCCGGCGCGTGGTGCTGCGCGGGCGCGTCGTCGGCTGATCCCGCGCGGCCGTCGCTCCCGGACGGGGGTTTACCACACTCCACCCCGATTCGGGTGATTCTGCCCGGATCGGCGCGCCCGGCCCGGCGCGGCGTGCTGCGATCGGTAGAACCGGCCGAATCCGCACGACGGGACGGGGAGCACCATGACCAGGCAGGGACCGCAGAAGTACCCGGGGGCATCGCGCAGGTACTGGTACCAGGACGACTACGGCGGGGACGCGATGGAGGTCAACGCCATCGTGCTGCACACCACCGAGGGCAGGTCCGTGCCCTCCTATGACGAGGGTTCCAGCGCCCCCAATCTGACCGCCGCTCCGGACTTCGCGAACCAGAAGCTGGTCTGGTACCAGCACTTCGACATCGACATCTCCTCCCGCGCCCTGGTCAACCGGCCGGGCGGAGTGGAGACCAACACCCTCAACGTGTGCCAGGTGGAGCTGGTCGGTACCTGCGACCCCGAGACCCACGAGGACTGGGGCAGCACCCCCGGCCATGTGTACTGGCCGAAGGCGCCGCAGTGGGCGCTGCGTGAGCTCGCCGCCTTCCTGGCCTGGATGTACACCGAGCACGACGTGCCGCTGAGCGGCCCGAAGGTGTGGCTGCCCTACCCCAGGTCGTACGGCAGCGCGGGCGGCCAGCGGATGACGGCGCGGCAGTGGAACGCCTTCAACGGGATCTGCGGGCACCAGCACGTCCCGGAGAACTGCGTGCACCCCGACACCCCGGTGCTGCGTGCCGACGGCGGCCCGGTGCGCGCGGGGGACCTCCGTGTGGGCGACGAGATCGCCTCGTTCGACGAGGAGGGCGAGCGCAGGCTGCTGCGGCGCGGGGTGGTGACGCGCAACAGCCCGGCCAGGAAGGAGTGCTGGCGGATCACCACCTCCGCCGGGGAGGTGGTGGCGACGGCCGACCACCCCTGGCTGGTCCGGCTGCCGCACGGCGACGTGTGGGCGACGAGCCGCGAACTCACCCCGGGCAAGCACCGGATCGTGCACGCCGGGGCCGCCGCGCCGCCCGGCTGGGAGGGCGCCGCCGTGGCCGGTGCGACCGGCGAGGCCGAGGTGCTGGCGGCGGAGCCCGTGGGCGAGCAGCCGATCGCCTCCCTGTCGACATCGACCCGCACCTATGTGGCGGCGGGACTGTTCTGCCACAACACCCACGGGGATCCCGGGGCGTTGGACTTCGCGAAGCTGCTCGAATACGCGAGAGCGCAGGTGTGACGCACGGGAACGTACGTGCCTGAAGGTTCGAATACGAGGACGAAAACCACCCTTTGGAGTGAACCGGCGTCAGGACGGTGCCGGTTCACTCTCTGTACGTAAATCATTACGGGGTCGAGGTCGCCCGGCGAGCGCGCTGTCCCCTTCAGCGGCGCTGTGGCGACTCCATGACCAGTTGGGGGTTTTCCACCTTGTACAGCTCTCCCTTCAGCATGCCCGCACGCCGCTCGGCTGCCTCGCTGGGGGCCGCCGTCGCGCTGGCGGCGGGCGCCCTCGCGCTCGGGCCGGCGTCCCCGGCCGCGGCCACCGAGGGGTCGCACGGCGGTTCCGGCAAGGCCGGTGCCGTCGTCCTGCGCACCGGCCTGGACGTGTCCCTGCTCAACAAGACCGTCGACGTGCCGCTCGACCTCACGCTCAACGAGGTCCAGGCGCCCGCGAGCGCCGACAAGACCGCGCTCACCGCGACTCTCGACGGCGTCGACCGCGGCCGCCCGTTCAGCGTCCTGCAGGCGGACGTCGCCACCGCCCGGGCCACCGTCGACCGCCACAAGGCCGAGGGGTACGCCAACCTGGTGCACGCGCGCGTCCATGTCCCCGGACTGCCGCTCATCGGGCTCATCAAGGCCGACGCGATCACCTCGCGCGCCACCTGCGAGGTCGGCGAACGCCCTGTCGCCGACACCGAGTTGCCCGGCTGGGTCACCGTGCTCGGCAAGCGCGTCCGGGTCACCGCGGGCGGTCCCACCGAGGTGAGGGTGCCCGGTGTCGGCGAGGTCCGGCTCGACCTCGCCAAGAGGGTCGTCACCTCGCGCACGGCCGCGGCCACCGCCCTGGAGCTCAACGTCTCCATCAATCCGCTCAAGCTGAACGTCGCCGACGTCAAGGGCACGGTCACGCTGGTGCAGGCCACCTGCGAGACGCCGGGCCGCGGCGGGGGCGGCGGTCACGACGGCGGTCACGACGGCGGCCATGACGGCGGCCATGACGGCGGTCACGGCGGCGGTCACGGCGGCGGCAAGCCCGGCGGGGACGACGAGGGCAGCGCGACGCCCACGCCGACCGGCGGCGAGTCCGAGCAGCCCGGTTCGTCCGCGGAGCCGAGCGCGTCCCCCGAGCCGGTGGACGCCGGCGGATCGGCCGGTTCCGCCCCGTCCGCCCAGGCCGAGGCCGGGAACCTCGCCGAGACCGGCAGCAGCAGCATGACGCCCTACCTCGCGGGTGGTTCGGTGCTGCTCTTCGCCGCCGGATTCGTCGTGATCCGCATGACCCGCCGCAGGACGGCGACCCAGAACGCCCGGGACTGACGGGTCCGGGTGACCCCGGGGGCGGTTCGGGGGGCAGGGGGGAGAGGTCCGTGGGGGGCGGTGGCGGCCGGCGTATGCCGAGTGGCCGCGGCCGCCCCCCACGGCCGTTGTCCACAGGCGAGCAAGGCGGCGTCTCAAAACGGGTGTTTCCGACTACCCTGATGAGGAGTGTCCGCGCGCCCGCCGCGGACGGGGCCGGGGGGTCTCATGTTCGGGGGACGGTACGAGATCCGGGCACTGCTCGGGTCCGGGGGGATGGCCCGGGTCCATCTCGCGTACGACACGCGCCTGGGCCGCACCGTCGCCCTCAAGACCCTGCTGCCGGAGCTGGCGCGCGACCCCGAGGCCCGCCGCCGCTTCGCCCGCGAGGCGAGGGCCGCCGCAGGTCTCAACCACCCGGGCATCGTGACCGTCCACGACCAGGACGAGATCACCACGCAGGACGCGGTCGTCCCCTTTCTCGTCATGGAGCACATCGAGGGCCGGACCCTGTCCGAACTCGCCCGCGACCAGGCCCCGATGGAGATCGAGCGGGCCGTCCGCATCACCTGCGACATCCTCGACGCGCTCGCGCACGCCCATGCCCGCGGCCTGGTGCACCGGGACGTGAAGCCCTCCAATGTGCTGGTCACCACCGGGGGAGCCGTCAAGGTCGCCGACTTCGGCATCGCGCGCGTCGTGCACTCCCTCACCGGACTCACCGGCACCGGATCCGCCATCGGCACCCCCGGCTACATGGCCCCCGAGCAGTGCGCGGGCGACGCCGTCGACGCCCGCAGCGACCTGTACGCGGTCGCCTGCATGCTCACCGAACTCCTCACCGGCACCGTGCCGTTCGCGGGCGCGACCCCGCTGGGCGTGATGTACGCGCACGTCCACCAGACGCCGCTGCCGCCCTCCGCGCGCAACCCGATGGTGCCGCCCGCGCTCGACGCGATCGTGCTGTCGGCCCTGTCCAAGAACCCGGCACTGCGCCCGCAGAGCGCCGGCCGGATGAAGGACCGGCTGGGCGACTGGCTCGCCTCCCGCACACCGCCCACCGCCCCGCGCGCACTGCCCCCGCCGCCGCAGCGGGCCCCGGTGCCGCAGCACCCCGCCTACAACCCCCCGTCCTACGGCCCCTGGGCCGTCCCCGCACAGCGACCCGGCTGGGACTCCGCGCCGACGCCGCCCGTCCCCGGCCCCCGGGTGCCGCGCCGCCGCTGGGGTGTCGTCGCCGCGGCGACCGCCGCCGTGGCCGCCGTGCTGATCACCGTGGCCGTCGTCGTGAACCCCTTCGGGGACGACAAGAAGAAGGACCCGGTCACGCCCGTCGCCCAGGACCTGATCGCCGCCCGCAGGTCCGCGAGCGGCTACAACGGGGCGCTCACCGGCGCCGTCAGTCCCTCCGCGGCCGGGGGCGGCACCTTGCGGCTGATCTCCGCCTACGCCCCGGACTCCCTCGACCCGGCCCGCACCTACTCCCCGCTGGTGTGGAACCTCGGCCGTCTCTACCTGCGCAAGCTCGTCGACTTCGCCCCGCAGCCCGGTGCCGCGGGCACCCGCCTCGAGCCGGACCTCGCCACCACCACCGGGCGGATCTCGGACGGCGGCCGCACCTACACGTACACCCTCAAGGAGCACATCGCCTTCGAGGACGGCACGCCCATCACCTCCAAGGACGTCAAGTACGGCATCGAGCGCAGCTTCGCCTCCGACCTCTCCGCCGGCGGCCCCACGCATCTGCGCGACCTGCTCGACCAGGGTCAGAACTATCCGGGCCCCTACAAGGACACCGACCCCGACCGACTGGGCCTGAAGAGCGTCGACACCCCCGACGACCGCACGATCGTCTTCCACCTCGACGCGCCCTTCGCCGACTTCCCGTACGTCCTCGCCCTGCCCATGTCCTCGCCCGTGCCCAAGGGCAAGGACACCAGGATGAGTTACGAGAAGCGGCCGGTGGCCAGCGGCCCGTACCGGATCGCCTCCTACGACGCCGCCAAGGGACTCGAGCTCGTCCGCAACGACCGGTGGGACGCGTCGACCGACTCCATACGCACCGCGCTGCCGGACACCGTCGAGCTGACGATCGCCCCCGGCGCCGCGGCCGTGGACGCCGCGCTGCTCGACGGCACCGCCGACCTCGACGCCGCCCAGACCGGGGTGCAGGAGGCCGCCCGCACCAGGATCCTCGCCGACGGCGCCCTGAAGTCCCGCGCCGACCTCGTCACGACCGGCGGCGTGCGCTACTTCTCGCTGCAGACCGGCGTCGCGCCCTTCGACGACTACCGCTGCCGCTGGGCCGTGCAGTACGCCACCGACCGGCGTGTCCTGCGCGACGCCCTCGGCGGCGAGGACGCCGGCGACATCGCGGGCGGCATGCTGCCCCCGACCGTCGGCGGCTACGACCGGCACCTGGACACCTACGGCACCGTGACCGGCGGCAGTTACCCCGAACAGGCCCGGCGCTTCCTCGGCGAGTGCGGCCACGCCAAGGGGTTCAGCACCGTCATCGCCGCCTCCGGCAGCGACCCGGTCGCCCGCCGGGCCGCCGAGTCGCTGCGCGACCAGCTCGCCACGATCGGCGTCAAGGCCACGGTCGAAACGCCCGATCCGGCCGACTACTACCCTGTGCTCGCCGACCAGAAGAAGCTCAAGGCCAAGGGCTGGGGCATCGCGCTGATCACCTGGCAGTCCGACTGGCCGTCGCCGGCCGGCTTCCTGCGGCCCCTGCTGCTGCCCGGCAGCCCCAGCAACTACGCGGCCCTCGACGACCGCGAGATCAACTCCCTGATGGACGAGGCCGACACGACGACCGACCGCAATGCCGCCGACAACCTGTGGCGGACCGTCGACTCCACCGCCCAGGACCGCGGCACCCTGCTGCCGTTCCTCTACGACCGGCGGCTCAACTACCGTTCCGCGCGCCTGACCAACGCCTACGTCCAGCCGGCCCTGGGCGGCATCGACATCCAGGCGCTCGGCGTCAGGAACTGACCGCGACCGCCTTCGCCAGCGCCACCGCGAAGCGGTCCGTCGTGTCCCGGTCGCGCACCGCGAGCCGCAGCCACTGCGGACCCAGCCCGGGGAAGGTGTCCGCACGGCGCACCGCGAAGCCCAGTTCCCGCAGCCGCTCGCGCACCGCCGCCGCCTCCGGCAGGCGCATCAGCACGAAGGGGCCCAGCGCCGGACCCGCCACCTCGACGCCCTCGAACTCGGCCAGCCGGGCGAGCAGATGACCCCGGTCGGAGGCGATCAGACCCGCGGCCCGCTCCGCCTCGGCGCGCGCGGCGGGCCCGCAGCACGCCTCGATCGCCGCCAGACCGGGCGAGGAGACCGGCCAGAGAGGCTGCGCGCGCTCCAGCGCGGCGATCCGCTCCCGGTCGCCCAGGACATAGCCCACCCGCAGCCCCGCGAGCCCCCACGTCTTGGTGAGGCTGCGCAGCACCAGCAGCCCCGGAACGTCGCGCCGGGCGGCCAGTGACTCGTACTCGCCGGGCACCGCGTCCATGAACGCCTCGTCCACCACCAGAGTGCGGCCGGGGCGCGCCAGGCGCACGATCTCCTCGGCGGGGTGCAGGACGGAGGTGGGGTTCGTGGGATTGCCGAGCACCACGAGATCGGCCCGCGCCGGCACGGCGTCCGCGTCCAGCCGGAACCCGCTCCCGGCGGTCAGCAGCACACGGTCGACGGTGTGCCCGGCGTCCCTCAGCGCGGCCTCCGGCTCGGTGAACTGCGGGTGCACCACGGCGGGGTGACGTGCCCCGAGCGCGCGGGCCAGCAGGACGAACGCCTCCGCCGCGCCGGCCGTGAGCAGCACCTCCTCCGGCGGCCTGCCGTGCCGCGCCGCCACGGCCCGGCGCGCGGCCCGCCCGTCGGGGTAGCCGGCCAGGCCGTCCAGGGCCGCGGTGAGGCGTTCGCGCAGCCAGGCGGGGGGCGTTCCGGCGCGGACGTTGACGGCCAGGTCGATGAGCGTGCCGCCGTCGTCGCGCACCTCGGCGTCGCCGTGGTGACGCAGATCGTGGCCGTCGTCGGGTTCCGTCGCGGACTCGGCGGGGTGCGCGCCCGCCCAGCGGACGTCGAGCCCGGGGTGCGCCTCCGCCCAGCCCTCCGCCTGCTGCCGGGCGCGCCGGGCGGTGTCCCCGTCCACCGGGACGGCGGGCAGCACGACGATCCGCAGCGCCCCCAGCCGCCGGCAGCGGTCCAGTCCGGCCGGCACGTCGGGGGCCGCCTCGGACACGAAGGCGGTCTCCACGCCCGCGTACCCGCGTCCCTCCCACAGCAGGCGGGCCGCCCGCACCGCCTCCGCGTTGTCCACCGGTTCCGGGGACCCGGCGGCGACGAGCAGCACCATGGTGCCGGCCAGGTCCTGCGGGGTCCGACGTCCGCCGCCCAGCGCGGCGTCGACGCGCCGCTCCAGTACGTCCTCGGGCGGGATGCTCACGGTCCTGTCTCCTCGCTGGTGCCTGCCGCGGGGCCACGGCGGCGCGCCACCGCGGCCGTCGCCCGGGCCGCGCCCCCGCCGTCGGGGACGGACTTCGTCTTTTGGACGAGCAGTTCGCCGCCGGGCGCCGCGGCGAGCGCCGCCGCCTCGGCCACGGACGGCGTGCCCACGGCGGCCAGCGCGGCTCCGGAGGGCGTCGGCACATCCACGGCGGCCAGCGTATCGGCGTCGTACGCCAGCAGGGGCACGCCGAGCGCCTCGGCCGCGGCCGCGATCCCCGGCTCGCGCGCCCGTGCGTCGAGGGTGGCCACCGCGGCCAGGCACGCGCGCCCCACGCCCGCCGCGGCCAGCACCCGCCCCACGAGCGCCAGCACTTCCGCCGCCGCGACGCCCCGCCCCGCGCCGACGCCGACGACCACGCTCACGCGGCCGCGCTCCGGGCCGTGCGACGCGCAACGCCCTCCCCGTGCCGCCCGGGCCCGACGAACTCCCGGGCCGGGGCGCTCCGGCCCGGATGCCGGCCCGCACGGTGCCCTCCACCGGCCGTGCCCCCGCTGTCGTGGACCGACTCCGTCTCCGGGACGTCCCGCTCCCGGCCGTGCGAGGCGTGACGCACCGCCATGGCGGGGACGATCGGCTGGCTTGGGCCCGCCGTGGCCCCGACTCGCCTGACGAGCGGCAGCACTTCGGTCGCGGGGTCGCTCCGGCGCGAGTCCGTGCCGACGACCGCGATCACGTGTACGCACGCCTGCCCGTGCGGTGCACGGCGAGGCGCCAGACGCGGGTGCCGGCCTGCGCGTCGCCGGCTTCCTGCCGCGCGGTCGGGACGGCGCGCCACCGCGGCCGCGCCTCCGCTGCCGTGGACGGACTCCGGCTTCGGGACGGGACGTTCGGCCGCTGGGCCGCCCCGGCGTTCGCAGGCGACCATGTTCACGCGGACGCGCCCCCGCTCGCGCAGGCCGCCACGAACCGCCGTGCCAGGGACGGTTCTGCGGCCCAGTGCACGTGGAGGTAGGAGGCGTGGACGGCGCCCCGCACGAAGCCCTCCGTGCGCCGTTCGGGCCGGGTGAAGCCCCACGCCGGGACGGCGCCCGCGCCGGGTTCGACGACCGTGCGGTGGAATTCGTGCCCCCGCACCCGCGTTCCGGCCGCCGCCAGGACGTTGTCCGCCACCGCGACCGCCTCGCGGTAGCCCAGGGTGAGCCGCTCGGACATGCGGGCCGCCGCGTCCAGGACCCCGCACATGGGACGTCCGTCGAGTTCGCGCGCGAGGTACAGCAGCCCGGCGCACTCCGCCGTCAGCGGGCCCGGGAAGGCCGCGACGGCTTCGCGCAGCGGCGCGTTGGCGGAGAGCTCGGGCGCGTACATCTCGGGGAAGCCGCCGCCGAGGACCAGCCCCGCGGTGTCCCGCGGCAGCCGCTCGTCGCGCAGCGGGTCGAAGGTGACGACCTCCGCCCCGGCGGCGGTGAGCAGTTCGACGTGCTCGGCGTAGGAGAAGGTGAACGCCGCGCCGCCCGCCACGGCGACCACCGGGCGGCCGCCCGCGCCGGCGGGACCGGCCGGGCCGATCGCCGTCCGCGGGTCCCAGGGCTCGTCCGCGAGCGGGGGAGCGCTGCGCGCCAGTGCCAGCAGCGCGTCCATGTCGCAGCCCGCCCGCACCCGCGCCGCCAGGGTGCGTACCGCCTCCACCGCGTCCGCGCGCCGTTCGGCGACCGGCACCAGCCCCAGGTGCCGGGAGGGCGTGCCGACCGCGGCGTCCCGGCGCAGCGCGCCCAGCACCGGTACGCCGGCGCCGTCCAGCGCGTCGCGCAGCAGTTCCTCGTGGCGGTCGGAGCCGACCTTGTTGAGTATGACGCCCGCGACCCGTACCTCCGGGTCCCACGAGGCGAAGCCGTGCACCAGCGCCGCCACCGACCGGGACTGCGAGGAGGCGTCGACGACCAGCACCACCGGCGCCCGCAGCAGCTTCGCCACGTGCGCGGTGGACGCCAGCTCGCCCATCCCCGAGGCCCCGTCGAAGAGCCCCATCACGCCCTCCACGACCGCGAGATCGGCCCCGCGCGCCCCGTGCAGGAACAGCGGCGCGATCCGCTCGGGACCGCACATGTAGGCGTCGAGGTTGCGGCCCGGGCGGCCGGTGGCCAGTGCGTGGTAGCCGGGGTCGATGTAGTCCGGGCCCACCTTGTGCGGGGAGACCGCGAGCCCGGCCTCCGCGAAGGCGGCCATCAGGCCCGTGGCCACGGTGGTCTTGCCGCTGCCCGACGCCGGGGCCGCGACGACGAGCCTGGCTACCACTCGATGCCCTTCTGGCCCTTCTGCCCGGCGTCCATCGGGTGCTTGACCTTGCCCATCTCGGTGACCAGGTCCGCGAAGTCCAGCAGCGGCTGCGGGGCGTTGCGGCCGGTGACGACGACGTGCTGGGTACCGGGCCGCTCGCGCAGCACCGAGACCACCTCGTCGGTGTCGATCCACCCCCAGTGCAGCGGGTACGCGAACTCGTCGAGCACGTACAGCCGGTAGGTCTCGGCGGCCAGGTCCCGCTTGACCTGCTCCCAGCCCTCGCGTGCCGCGTCCTCGCTCTCCGTGATGTCGTGGACGTCCCGCTGCAACCAGGACCAGCCCTCGCCCATCTTGTGCCAGGCGACGGTGCCGCCCTCGCCGGAGGCGCCCAGCACGCGCAGCGCACGCTCCTCGCCGACCTTCCACTTCGCGGACTTGACGAACTGGAACACCCCGACCGGCCAGCCCTGGTTCCAGGCCCGCAGCGCCAGCCCGAAGGCGGCCGTCGACTTCCCCTTGCCGGTGCCGGTGTGCACCATGACCAGCGGCCGGTTGCGGCGCTGGCGCGTGGTCAGCCCGTCCTCCGGCACGACACTCGGCTGTCCCTGTGGCATTACGCGGCCCTCCGTACGTCCCGCACCAGTGCCGCGACGCTGTCCGCGCGCAGCTCGTCCAACGTCACCGCGGTGCCGCGCAGTTCGCGCGCCAGCACGCCCGCGAGACCCAGCCGTACCGGTCCGGTCTCGCAGTCGACGACCACCGACGCGACACCGCCGGCCGCCAGCAGGCGGGCAGCCCGCGACGCCAGCGGCAGCGGCTCGGGGCCGCCGGTCGCCCGGCCGTCGGTGACGACCACCAGCAGCGGGCGGCGCGAGGCGTCCCGCAGCCGCTCCACGCGCAGCACCTCGTGCGCCTTGAGCAGCCCGGCGGCCAGCGGGGTCCGGCCGCCGGTCGGCAGCTTCTCCAGACGTGCCGCGCCCGCGTCCACCGACGAGGTCGGCGGCAGGGCCAGTTCGGCGCCGGCGCCGCGGAAGGTGATCAGCCCCACCTTGTCGCGCCGCTGGTACGCGTCCAGCAGCAGCGAGAGCACCGCGCCCTTGACCGCGCCCATGCGCCGCCGGGCCGCCATCGAGCCGGACGCGTCCACCACGAACAGCACGAGGTTGCCCTCGCGGCCCTCGCGCACCGCCTCGCGCAGGTCGTCCCGGCGGATCACCAGACCCGGGCCGCCGCGGCCGCGGTCCCGCTGGTGCGGGGCTGCGGCCTGCACCGTCGCCGCCAGGTGCAGCTTGCCCAGCGTGCCCTGCGGGCGGCGGGCGCCCGTGGTCCTGCCGTGCGCGGTACGGGCCCGGGACCGGCGGCCCGCGGCGCCCTCACCGAGGCCCGGCACGGTCAGGGCGCGCGCCGTGAACGGCTCCGCCGAGGGCACCGCCGCCTGCTCGCGGGGCGCCCCGGCGCCGGGGGTGCTGTCCGGGGCGTCGTTCGCGGTGCCGTCCGCGGGGGCGTCCGGCGGCGTCCCGTCGTCGGCCTGCGGGCGCCTGCCGCCGCCGTCGGGGCCACCGCCGTCACCGTCCGGACCGGGGTCCGGCTCGGGGTCGGGGTCCGGGTCCTGGTCCCCGCCGCGGTGCTGCTCCAGCGTCTCGTCGAGCTTGTCCTCGTCCATGCCGGGCGCGTCGAAGGGGTTGCGGCGCCTGCGGTGCGGCAGCGCGAGCAGCGCGGCCTGCCGCACGTCCGCGTCGGTCACCTCGGTGCGGCCCGCCCAGGCGGCCAGCGCGGTCGCCGTGCGCGCCATGACGATGTCCGCGCGCATGCCGTCCACCTCGAAGGCCGCGCACGTCGCGGCTATCTGGCGCAGCGAGCCGTCCTCGAGCCGGACCGAGGGGAGCAGTGCCCGCGCCGCGGCGATCCGGGCCCGCAGCGAGCCCTCCTCGGCCTCCCACTTGGCGGCGAACGCCGCCGGGTCCTCGTCGTACGCCAGCCTGCGGCGCACGACCTCGACCCGCTCGTCGGTCTCGCGGGACGCCCGGACCTCCACGGTCAGCCCGAAGCGGTCCAGCAACTGTGGGCGCAGTTCGCCCTCCTCGGGGTTCATCGTCCCCACGAGGAGGAACCGCGCGGCATGGCGTACGGAGACGCCCTCCCGCTCGACGTAGGACGCGCCCATCGCGGCGGCGTCCAGCAGCAGGTCGACGAGGTGGTCGTGCAGCAGGTTGACCTCGTCCACGTAGAGCACGCCGCGGTGCGCGTCGGCCAGCAGACCCGGCTCGAAGGCCTTCACGCCCTCCGCCAGGGCCCGTTCGATGTCCAGCGCCCCGACCAGGCGGTCCTCGGACGCGCCCACCGGAAGCTCCACCATCCGCGCCGGCCGCGACGCCGGCTCCGCCCCGGAGGGGTGCGGCCCGTCCGGGCACGCCGGGTCCGGCGCCCCCGGGTCACAGCTGAAGCGGCAGCCCGCGACCACGTCCACCCGCGGCATCAACGCGGCCAGCGCCCGCACCGCCGTGGACTTCGCGGTGCCCTTCTCGCCGCGCACGAGCACGCCGCCCACGGCCGGGCTCACCGCGTTCAGCAACAGCGCCAGCCGCAGGTCCTCCATCCCGACGATCGCGGTGAAGGGGTAAGGGGTGCTCACGCGGCTGCCTCCTCGAGGGTACGGACATCACGGCACGACAGGGGCGGGCGGTTCACGGCGCGCCCGGAGGGACGAAGGGAAGGCCGGGCGGGGGCCCGGACTCGATGAGGCGGAGCAGGGCGCCGGTGTCGGCGTGCTCCTCGACGAGATCGCCGAGACGGTCGAGCTGCTCCTCGCGCAGCGCCGCGAAGGCCGTGTCCGGCGCCGGGACGAAACGCCGTCCGGAGGCCTCGGCGACGCGGCGCAGGAAGGCGCGGCGGAAGCCGTCGCTCTCCAGGGAGCCGTGCCAGTGGGTGCCCCATACGGAGCCGGTGCGGCAGCCGTCGAGAAACGGTTCGTCGCCGCCGCGGACGTCGGCGACGCCGTGGTGGATCTCGTACCCCTCGACGGTCTCGCCGTAGGCCTTGCCGGACGGCCGGGCCAGGGTCTTGCCGGGCGCGAAGCGCACCCGTACCGGCAGCAGGCCGAGGCCCGGCACGAGACCGGCCCGCGACTCGACGGGGTCGTCGACGGACTCGGCCAGCATCTGGAAACCGCCGCAGATCCCGAGGACCGGTCGGCCCTCCGCCGCGCGGCGCACGATCGCGTCGGCCAGCCCGCGACGGCGCAGCCATTCCAGCGCCTTGACGGTGCCCCGGGTGCCGGGCAGGACGACGAGGTCGGCGTCCGCCAGTTCCTCGGGCCGGTCGGCGAAGCGCACGACCACGCCCGGTTCGGCCGCCAGGGCGTCGACATCGGTGAAGTTGGACATCAGGGGGACCGCGGCGACGGCGACCCGCAGCACGTCCTCGCCGTGCGGCGGCGCGGTGTTCGACTCGCGCACGGTGCCGCGCAGCGACATCCGCAGCCCGTCCTCCTCGTCGATGCCGAGACCGTGCTGATACGGCAGGACACCGTAGAAGCGGCGTCCGGTCAGCCCGCGCAGCATCTCCAGCCCGGGTTCCAGCAACGAGACGTCGCCGCGGAACTTGTTGACGAGGTAGCCGCAGACCAGCTCCTGGTCCTCGCGGCTCAGCAGCGCGGTCGTGCCGAAGAAGGACGCGAAGACCCCGCCCCGGTCGATGTCGCCGACGACGACCACCGGCAGTCGCGCGGCCCTGGCCAGGCCCATGTTGACGATGTCGCCGTGCCGCAGGTTGATCTCGGCCGGGCTGCCCGCGCCCTCGCAGATGACCGCGTCGTGCCGGGAGCGCAGCTCCTCCAGGCAGGCGGTGACGGTCTCCAGCAGTTCCGGGCGGCGCCCGTTGTGGTAGCCGCGCGCGCTCATCTCGCCCACCGGGCGGCCCATCAGGACGACCTGGCTCGTGCGGTCGCCGCCCGGTTTGAGCAGCACGGGGTTCATCAGCGCGGACGGCTCCACGCGCGCGGCCTGCGCCTGCATGGCCTGCGCGCGGCCGATCTCGGCGCCCTCGCGCGTGACGTAGGAGTTCAGCGACATGTTCTGCGCCTTGAACGGGGCGACGGACACACCCTGCCGGGCCAGCCAGCGGCAGATGCCTGCGGTGACGACGCTCTTGCCGGCGTCCGAGGTGGTGCCCGCGACCAACAGCGCGCCGCCGCTCATGCGTTCCCCCTCCGGGCGAGCCGGCGCCAGGCCGGCCGGCAGCCGACCGTTACCGCCAGGGCCAGCAGGCTCACGCGCCGCGACAACCGCACCGCGCGCTCGATGTCCGCCACCTCCACCGCCCGGTTGCCGGCGCCGAGCACCGGCCGGTGCTCGATCCGGCCCCCGTACGCAAGCGTCCCCCCGAGCCGTACGCCGAGCGCCCCGGCGAACGAGGCCTCCACGGGACCGGCGTTCGGGCTGGGGTGCCGGCCGCCGTCCGCGCGCCAGGCGCGCCAGGCGCCCCGCCGGTCGGGGCCCGCCAGCACGGTGAGCGCGGCCGTCAGCCGGGCGCCGGGGAAGCCGGCGACGTCGTCCAGCCGGGCCGATGCCCAGCCGAACCGGCGGAAGCGCGGCGACTTGTGACCGACCATCGCGTCCAGGGTGTTGATCGCGCGGAAGCCCACCAGCCCCGGCACGCCGCCCAGCGCGCCCCACACCAGGGCGCCCACGACGGCGTCGGAGGTGTTCTCGGCGACCGACTCGACGACCGCCCGGGCCAACTGCCGCTCGTCCAGGGCCTGCGGGTCCCGCCCGCAGAGGTGGGGCAGCCGGGCCCTGGCCGCCGCGGTGTCCCCGGCGGACAGAGCGGCGCCGATCGTCCGTGCCTCGCGCGCCAGTGACGTACCGCCGAGCACCGCCCACGTCGCGGCCGCGGTCAGGGCCACGGACACGGCGGGTGAACGGCGTACGGCGCGTGCGGTCCCCGCTGCGGCCGCTGCGGCGCCCCCGGCGCACAACGCGGTGTACAGGGCGCCCCGTCCGCGGTGGTCGTGCCACAGCGCGCGCTCCAATGCGCCTGCCGCGCGCCCGAAACCGGCGACGGGATGTCCGCGTCGTGGGTCGGCGAGTGCGAGATCGGCCAGCCAGCCGAGGACCGCCCCGGCGGCGAAGACCGACGGCCCGGCAGGGCCGGCGTCGGGTGTACGGCGGCTGCCGCCCATCGCTGGTGTCCTCACTCAGGGTCCGCGCCCTGGCTCGACGTGACCGGCGGTGAGAGTCTCCTGGCTCCCGGATCGGCGGCACCCCCGGCCTTCCAGCCCGTGGTACGGGCCGTGGCCGCTGGTGGAGGCGCGCTCCCCGGTGACAGTGGCGGGACCGCGCCGGATTCGCACCGGACTTCCTCTCCTGCCGCCGTGTGGCGGTTCCGATACCACCACGCGCCGATCCGGCCCGTCAACTCACCCCGTAGCGGCCCGGAATCGCGGAAACCCCAGCTCACAACCGGAAGGGCCGGGAGCCGGGGCCGAGTTCGCGCCGCGTCGCGCGGTGTCAGGCGACGATGAGGAAGATCCCGTACGCCACGGCCGCCGCGCACAGCGCGAAGCACGCGTACGCGCCCGTGCGCACCACGGCGCCCTGGCCGGCGCCGGTAGCGGACGGCCGGGACAGGCCGACGATGCCGAGGGTGAAGAGGCCCACGAGGCCGACGGTGGCGGCGAGGCTGACGCCGAAGACGGAGCCGAGGGCAGCCCAGTCGATGTGCATGCTGCTGTGTCCTTCCGGGACCGGTGGGGCGGGTGCCCGCCGTCAGGCGGTGGCCTTGGCGGGGTCGGCGTCGGCGGGCGGGGTCACGGGGCCGAGGGGGCCCGCGGGCGGCGGCGTCACGGCGGCGACGGCCGCGGTGACGATGCCCGGCTCCCCGGCGTCCGTGCGGTCGTCGTTGACGTTGGTGTGGTCGACCGGCCTGCGGCGCGCGGCCACCCAGATCGCGGCGCACACGGCGAGCGCCAGCACGGCGACCGCGGTGACGCCGGCATCGCCCTGGTCGGCCAGGAGCGCGGCGCCCGCCGCGACCAGGCCGGCGGCGGGCAGGGTCAGCGCCCAGGCGGCGGCCATGCGGCCCGCGGTGCTCCAGCGGACGACACCGCCCTTGCGGCCCACACCGGCGCCCATGACGGAACCGGAGCAGACCTGCGTGGTGGACAGCGAGAAGCCGAGGTGCGAGGAGGCCAGGATGACGGCCGCGGCGCCGGTCTGGGCGGCGAAGCCCTGCGGCGGCTGGATGTCGGTGATGCCCTTGCCCATGGTGCGGATGATCCGCCAGCCGCCGATGAACGTGCCCAGCGCGATGGCCAGGCCCGCCGAGACGATGACCCACAGCGGCGGGTCGGAGTCGGGGGCGACGACGTCGCCGGCGATGAGGGCGAGCGTGATGACGCCCATCGTCTTCTGCGCGTCGTTCGTGCCGTGCGCGAGGGAGACCAGGCCCGCCGAGGCGATCTGGCCGGCCCGGTAGCCCTTGGCGGTCGCGGCCGGGTCGCTGCCGCGGCTGATGCGGTAGGTCAGGCGGGTCGCCAGCAGCGAGGCGACCCCGGCGACGACCGGGGCGCAGACGGCCGGGACGAGGACCTTCATGACGACCGCGTCGCCGTTGACCGCCCCGAACCCGGCGGACGCGACGGAGGCGCCGATCAGCCCGCCGAACAGGGCGTGCGAGGAACTGGAGGGGAGCCCCGCCAGCCAGGTCAGCAGGTTCCAGACGATGGCGCCGACCAGCCCGGCGAAGATGACCTCGGGCCTGATCCCGGCGGTCTCGTCGAGGATCCCCCCGGAGATCGTCCTGGCGACCTCCACCGAGAGGAACGCTCCGACGAGGTTCAGCACGGCGGACATCGCCACCGCTGTCCGGGGGCCCAGTGCGCCGGTGGAGATGGTGGTGGCCATCGCGTTGGCGGTGTCGTGGAAACCGTTCGTGAAGTCGAACACGAGCGCGGTGATAATCACGATTCCGATCAGGAGCGTGATGTGTTCCATGTACCCAGGCATTCGTTCGATCCGACAGCGGCGGTGGCGACCGTACGGAGTCTGAGTGAACGGAAAGTGAACGGTGGGGATCCATGGAGTGCTGGGGCTCCGGGGGTCCTGTGCGCTGCCCGGGGCCACGGCCTCCGCGGGCCGTGCCCGCGTCCGCGGGAGCCCCGCAGGGGAGACGCTTCTCACCTCGCCGGGGCCCGACCGGACCCCGGCGAGGGAGCCGTCAGTGGCGCCCCGAGATCCGGTCGGCCGCCCGGGCCAGGGAGTCCGTCTCGGCGCTGCGGCCGGACTGTTCGCGGCGGTCGGCGGCGCGGTAGGCCGCGTAGAGGCCGTGCACGCCGATCCAGCGGAACGGTTCGGGCTCCCAGCGGCGGACCCGGTGGTGCACCCAGGGCAGGGCCGTCAGCTCCGTGCCGTGCCCCTGGCCCGAGTCGAGCTGCACCAGGTCCCGCAGGGTGCGCGCCGCCAGGTTCGCCGTGGCCACGCCGCTGCCGACGTAACCGCCCGCCCAGCCGAGCCCCGTCGAGCGGTCCAGCTCCACCGTCGCGCACCAGTCGCGCGGCACGCCCAGCACGCCCGACCACGCGTGCTCGATGCCGACCCGCGCCGCGGCCGGGAAGAAGCGCACCAGGATCGCCCGCAGCGCCTCGACCGTCTCCGGCCGGGTGCGCCCGTCGTTGTCGGTGCGCGAGCCGAAGCGGTACGGCACCCCGCGGCCGCCGAGGGCGATGCGGTCGTCGGCCGTGCGCTGCGCGTACATGTAGGCGTGCGCCATGTCGCCCAGGGTCTCGCGGCCCTCCCAGCCGATGGTGTCCCACACCTCGGCGGGCAGCGGCTCGGTCACCACCATCGAGGAGTTCATCGGCAGCCAGGACCGCTTGTGGCCCTTGATCGCCGCCGTGAAGCCCTCGGTGCAGCGCAGCACATAGGGGGCGCGCACGCTGCCGTACGGCGTCAGCGCGTGCTTGGGCCTGATCTCCGTCACCGGCGTCGACTCGTGGATCACCACGCCGAGCGCCTCCACCGCCCGCGCCAGGCCCTGCACCAGCTTCGCCGGGTGGACGCGGGCGCCGTGCGGCGTCCACGTGCCGCCCGCCGTGCCCGCGACACGCACCCGGCGGGCGGACTCGGCGGCGCCCAGCAGCAGCCGGTCCTTCTCGCCGAAGGCGACCTCCGCCTCGTGGAAGGCCCGCAGACGGGCGAGTTGGGCGGGGGAGTGGGCGACCTCCAGGACACCGCCCTTGTGGACGTCCGCGTCGATGCCCTCCTCCGCCGCGACCCGGATCACCTCGTCCACGGTCTCGTTCATCGCCCGCTGCAGGGCGATCGCGGAGTCCCGGCCGTGCAGGGCGGCGTAGCGGTCGCGGCCGGCGATGCCGTTGTAGAGCCAGCCGCCGTTACGGCCGGAGGCGCCGTAGCCGCAGAAACGCTGCTCCAGGACGACGATCCGCAGGAACGGCACGGCCTTCTTCAGGTAGTAGGCGGTCCACAGGCCGGTGTAGCCGCCACCGACGATGCACACGTCGGCCGTCGTGTCGCCCGGCAGCGGCTCGCGCGGCACGGGGAGGCCGGACTTCGCGTACCAGAAGGAGATGCCGCCGTTGACGGTGGTCATGGTGCCCCTGCAATTCGTAAGGGTGATCGGTCTGCGGTGTGCCGGGACGCTACTGTGCCCCGGGAGTGTGCGGCAACGCCCAACCTGTCAGGATCAGCGCCCGGAGGTGGCACGGATGTCGGTGCAGGACACGGTGGGCAAGGCCTGGTCGGAACTCGTGGACACGGCCCGGCGCTCCGTCGCCGACGGACTGGTGGTCGGTACGTCCGGCAATGTCTCCGCCCGGGTGGGCGGCGACCTCGTCCTCGTCACCCCCAGCGGCGTGCCCTACCACCGGCTCGGCCCCGACGACACGGTCGGCGTGGACCTGGCGGGCCGGCAGGTGCTCGGCACGCTCCGGCCGACCAGCGAACTCTCCATGCACCTGGCGATCTACCGCAACACCGACGCCGGCGCCGTCGTCCACACCCACGCCGTGCACGCCACCGCCGTCTCCACGCTGCTGTACGAACTGCCCGCCATCCACTACATGGCCGCCGCGCTCGGCGGGCGGATCCGCGTCGCCGACTACGCCACCTACGGCAGCGAGGAACTGGCCGCCAACGTGCTGCGCGCGTTGCGCGACCGCACCGGCTGCCTGCTGCGCAACCACGGCACCATCGTCTACGGCGACGATCTGGAGCAGGCCTACGACCGCACCGCGCAGTTGGAGTGGATGTGCCAGGTCTGGCTCGCCGCCCGCTCCGTGGCCGGGTTCTCGCCCTCCTTGCTGTCGAAGATCGAACTCGCCAGGGTCGCCGAGAAACTGCGCCAGTACGGGCAGCCCGGCGCCGAGGACGGCCTGCCCGGCGCCCTGGACGGCCGCGGGGACGGCGCCGAGGACGGCCCGGAGTAGCTCCCCGGACGGCGCCCAGCACTGGCCGCCCCGAACACCCGCCCCGACACTGGAACGGATGCGCCTCACGACCGCCGCGGCCCTGGCCGCCACGACAGCGTTCGGTGCCGGTGCGGCCGCGGTGGCGGCCGGGCGGCACGTGTCGGAGCTTGCCCTGAAGCCGCGCACCGACGGCCCCGACCCCGAGTCGCTGACGGTGCACTCGGCGACCGACCGCGAGGTCACCCTCACCCGGACCCTCGGCGCCGGCCGGCGCGGGATCCACGGCATCACCGGCCCCGGCGTGCACGCCACCGTCGGCGACGTCCTGTCCACCGCTCCCGACTCGGTGACCCGGCGGCTGCTGCGCGTGGGGCAGGGCGCCCTGGCCGCGGGGCAGCGGGTCCGGCTCACCCCGCAGGTCTACGACGGCGACCCCGCCTCGGCGCTCGGCCTGGCGTACCGGGACGTCGAGATCCCCGGCGAACTCGGCCGGATGCCCGGGTGGCTCGTCGACGGCGCCCGCGACACCTGGGTGGTCCTCGCGCACGGTCTCGGCACCACCCGCGAGCACGCCATGGTGGTGCTGCCCACCCTGCACGCGCTGCGGCTGCCCGCGCTGCTGCTCGCCTACCGCAACGACCAGGGGGCGCCGCGGTCCCCGGACGGCATCGGGCACCTCGGCGACTCCGAATGGCGCGACCTGGACGCGGCCATGCGCTACGCGGTCCGGCACGGCGCGCGCCGCCTGGTGCTCTACGGCTGGTCCGCCGGCGCCACCATGGCGCTCCGGGCGGCGTGCGACTCCCCGCTGCGGGCCCTGGTCGCCGGCATGGTGCTGGACTCCCCGGTGCTGAACTGGCAGTGCACGGTCCGCGCCGCCGCGGCCGCCCGGGGCACGCCCCGCGCCCTGCTGCCGCTGGGCGTACGCGCCGCCGAGGGCCGTACCGGCCTGCACGCGGAACGCATCGCCGAGGCCGCCGCGCCCGGCCGGTTCAGCGTGCCGACGCTGATCTTCCACGGACCCGGCGACACCCTCGCGCCCTGGGGTCCGTCCCGTGAACTCGCCCGCCTCCGGCCGGATCTGGTCATGCTGTACCCGGTGGACGACGCCTCGCACGCGGCAATGTGGAACGCAAACCCACAATCCTACGAGGAGGCCGTCCGGCGCTTCCTCACCCCCCTCCTGTAGCCTCCCCGTTTTCTCTCGTGCGAGAGTGAATAAATGGGTATATCCACTGGCAAACCGTACGACCCCGGGTGGCGGAGGGGGACGCTCGTTTGGGTTTCCGGGTGCTCACCCGCAAGACTGCTCCCGTGACGTCCCGTATCCCGCGAGACACTCCGCTGCGTCTCGTTCCGCGCAGGCCCCTGGCCGCCGCGCGCCGTGTCGCCGCGACGCGCCGAAACCGCCCGCCGAGGCCGCCGGAGGGCATCCCGGCACTGCCGGAGCTGGCCAGGAAGGCCCGTACCGAACTCGCCGACGCGGTCCGGCTGGCCCACTGGGCCGACCCCGCGGTCGGTGCCGCCCCCGGCACGGCCGGGATACTGCGGGATGCCGACGTCCGACGGGCCGTCGCCGCGCTGACCCTGACGGATCACCAGGTCCGCTCCGCCTGGGACCGGGCCCGGCTGGCCGGCCTCATCGAGCTCCACAAGGGCGGTGCCGCGCGCCCAGGTTGGCGGCTGCGCGCCTGGGACCGCGACGACACCGCCGTGCTGCGCGGCTGGGTCGCGCTCTTCGACGCCTGGTCGCTGGCGCACCCCGCGGCGCTCGATCCGGCGTGCGCCGGCGCCGACCCCGCTCTCGTCGCCGAAGTCGTCGAGGCCGCCCCCCAGTTGCTCTCCCTCCTGCACCTGTCCTCCGGGCCGGTCGCCGTGGAGGCCCTGCTCGATCTGCTCCGCCAGCGGGTCGACGAGCTACGCGCGGAGCGGCACGAGCCCCCGGCCGGCGGCGGCCGTGACGACCTGCCCCCGCTCCTGGACTGGACGCTGGACGCGCTGGCCCGCGTCGGCGCCCTGCAGCCGCGGGACCCGGCCCGCCCCGGCGAGGTCACCATCACCACGCTCGGCAGCTGGGCGGTGTGGGTCAAGCTGGAGCAGATCTGCGTCGCCGCCCAAGGCCCGGCCGGGCACTTCGAGCACTCC
Source organism: Streptomyces sp. NPDC002574 (assembly GCF_042889545.1). NCBI lineage: Bacteria > Bacillati > Actinomycetota > Actinomycetes > Kitasatosporales > Streptomycetaceae > Streptomyces > Streptomyces sp. NPDC002574. The sequence goes on along the minus strand of NZ_JBIARB010000009.1, from coordinate 50,660 downwards.
GCCGAGGAGATGCTCAAGGCGTGCATCGGCATGGCACCGGGCGCGGCCCGCGACGAGTACAAGGCATGGCTCGCCGCCCGCCCGGTGGCCCAGGCCGTCGCCGAGTTCCTGGACGTGGCCCGCGGCGACGACGCCCTGCTGCGCGGGCTCGCCTTCGAGGCGCTGCGCGTCGTCGGCGGCGCCGCCGAGCCGGCCGTGCGGCACGTGGTCGACGAGCCGGGACTGCGCCCCTACGCCCTGATGTGGCTCGCCGAGCACGAGGGCGCCGACCCCGAGGACGTCGCGGCCCTGCTCACCCGCGAGGAGGCCACCTGGCTGTGGGTGGACACCGCGGCGGCCGTCGCCGACCACGGCGAGAGCCATCTGCTGGTGGGCCACCTCGACGCCGCCCTGCAGGGTTCGGTGTCCCGTCTGCTCGACGAGCTCCGCGTCGCCGGGCACCCGCGCACCGTCCAGGTGCTCGTCGCCCTCGCCGCCGCCCACCCGGACCCCGCGCTCGCCAAGGCGATGCGCCGGGCCGCCTTCCAGGTGCACACCGGCGGGGAGTGACGCCTGCCGCGCCGGCCCGGTCATTCCAGGGCCGGTATCCGCGGGGCGTAGGTGCCGAAGGACCAGAGGTTGCCCTCGGGGTCGCGGGCGGTGTAGTCCCGCGACCCGTAGTCCTGGTCGGTGAGCGGCAGCACGACCTCCGCGCCCGCCGCGACCGCCCGCGCGTGGTGGGCGTCGGTGTCGTCGACCACCACGTAGACCGAGACCGCGCCGAGGTCCCCGGCGATCCGGCTGAACGGGGTGCCCGACCGCTCGCTGCCCAGCATCACCAGGCCGTTGCCGTAGGCGAGTTCCGCGTGCAGTACGGTGCCGTCGCCGCCCTCGTGCACGGCGACCTCCGTGAAGCCGAAGGCGTCCTTGAGGAAGGCGATGGCGGCCCTGGCGTCCTTGTACCGCAGCGCCGGACAGACCGTGGGCGCGGCTCCGTTGCCTGCCATGACGATCACTCTCCCCTTCGGAAACGTCTCCGCCGATGTGACGTGGATCTCACGTGGATCTCAGTCTGGCAGGGGGGTACGACAACGGCCCTCGCACTGGCGGAACCCGCGGGGAGGCGGGCCGGAGCGGGGCTCAGCGGAAGGTGTCGCAGCCGTCCAGGTTTCCGGTCCGCAGGCCCGTGCCGAACCACTGCTGCCGCTGGGCGGACGAGCCGTGCGTCCACGAGTCCGGGTCGACCCGCCCCTGCACCCGCGACTGGATCGCGTCGTCCCCGACCGCTGCCGCCGCGTCCAGGCCCTGCCGGATGTCGGCGTCGGTCAGCCCCGTGATCAACGTGCCGCCGGTCTCGTCGCGGGTGGTGGTGGCGCGGCGGGCCCACACGCCCGCGTAGCAGTCCGCCTGCAGCTCCACCCGCACCGAGTCGCTGTTCGCCCCCGTGCGGCCGTCCTGCGCAGAACCGAGGGTGCCCGCCAGGTCCTGCACGTGGTGCCCGTACTCGTGGGCGACGACGTAGCTCTCCGCGAACGGGCCTCCCTCGGCCCCGAACCGGCGGCTGAGCGTGGCGAAGAAGTCCAGGTCCAGGTAGACCTTGCGGTCCGCGGGGCAGTAGAAGGGCCCCGACGAGGGGTCGGCCACGCCGCAGCCCGTGCGGACCGGCTGGTCGAAGAAGACCGTCGGCGCGGGCCGGTAGACCGCGCCCCGGCGCCGGAACTCCGCCGTCCAGTAGTCCTGCACGTTGTTGATCACGGCGACCATGCGGCAGTCCTGCCGGGTGCTCGGGTGCTGGCGTCCGCCCCCGTCCGGCAGCCCGACGCGAGGTTCGGCCCCGAGCCGGCCCCCGGCGCGCGGGCCGGCGGGTCGTCGGAGAGCCCCAGCCGGTCCGGGCTGATGCCGAAGATCAGCCCCACGACGACCACGACCAGCCCCGCGATGCCGCCCCCTACCATCCGCCCGCGCCCGCCGCCGGACGAGCCGCCCCGCCGGTCCTCGACCTCGGAGCTGTCGAGCGGCGCGTCGTCGTCGAACTGCATACCCCCGATTATCTGCCGCGGCCCTGCTCGGCGCAGGCGCGCCTTCCGGCCCCGGCGGCCGGAAACCGTTTGCCGGGCCACCGCGGCGCCCCCGGTAGACTGGACGCATGGCAGTACTCCACGCGCATTAGACGGCCGTCGCAGACCGCGACCCCTCCGCCTGCACGTCGCCCGCCACCCACCACCCACGACGCGCTGGCGCGGCCTTCCCGATAGCCGTCCGCCACGCCCAGGAGCCCTTCCCGTGATCACTGCCACTGGCATCGAGCTGCGCGCCGGAGCCCGCGTCCTCATCGAGTCCGCCTCCTTCCGCATCGCCCGCGGCGACCGCGTCGGCCTGGTCGGCCGCAACGGCGCCGGCAAGACCACCCTCACCAAGGTGCTCGCCGGCGAGGGCATGCCCGCCGGCGGCAGCGTCACCCGCGCCGGTGAGGTCGGCTACCTGCCGCAGGACCCGCGCACCGGCGACCTGGACGTCCTCGCCCGCGACCGCATCCTGTCCGCCCGCGGCCTGGACACGGTCCTGCGCAAGATGCGCGAGAACGAGGAGCGGATGGCCAGCGGCAAGGGCGCCACCCGCGAGAACGCGATGAAGAAGTACGCGCGCCTGGAGACCGAGTTCCTCACCAAGGGCGGCTACGCGGCCGAGGCCGAGGCCGCGACCATCGCCGCCGCCCTGAGCCTGCCCGACCGCGTGCTCGCCCAGCCGCTGCACACCCTCTCCGGCGGTCAGCGGCGCCGTGTGGAGCTGGCCCGCATCCTCTTCTCCGACGCCGACACCCTGTTGCTGGACGAGCCGACCAACCACTTGGACGCCGACTCGATCCTGTGGCTGCGGGACTTCCTGAAGACCTACCGCGGCGGCTTCGTCGTGATCTCCCACGACATCAACCTGGTCGAGACGGTCGTCAACAAGGTCTTCTACCTGGACGCCAACCGCTCCCAGATCGACGTCTACAACATGGGCTGGAAGCAGTACCTCACCCAGCGCGAGGCGGACGAGAAGCGCCGCAAGCGCGAGCGCGCCAACGCCGAGAAGAAGGCCGCGACCCTCAACGCCCAGGCCGACAAGATGCGCGCCAAAGCGACCAAGACCGTCGCGGCCCAGAACATGGCCCGCCGCGCCGACAAGCTGCTGTCCGGGCTGGAGGCGGTGCGGCAGTCCGACAAGGTCGCCAAGCTGCGCTTCCCGGACCCCGCGCCCTGCGGCAAGACGCCGCTCACGGCGACCGGCCTGTCGAAGTCGTACGGCTCCCTGGAGATCTTCACCGACGTCGACCTGGCCATCGACCGGGGCTCCCGGGTCGTCATCCTCGGCCTCAACGGCGCCGGCAAGACCACCCTGCTGCGGCTGCTGGCGGGCGCGGAGCAGCCCGACACCGGCGAGGTCGTCCCCGGTCACGGCCTGAAGCTCGGCTACTACGCCCAGGAGCACGAGACCCTCGACCCGGACCGCACCGTGCTGGAGAACATGCGCTCCGCCGCCCCCGACATGGACCTGGTCGCCGTCCGCAAGATCCTCGGCTCGTTCCTCTTCTCCGGCGACGACGCCGACAAGCCCGCGGGCGTCCTGTCCGGCGGCGAGAAGACCCGTCTCGCGCTCGCCACCCTCGTCGTCTCCAGCGCCAATGTGCTGCTGCTCGACGAGCCGACCAACAACCTCGACCCGGCCAGCCGCGAGGAGATCCTCGGCGCGCTGCGCACGTTCACCGGCGCCGTCGTGCTCGTCACGCACGACGAGGGCGCGGTGGAGGCGCTCCAGCCCGAGCGGATCATCCTGCTGCCCGACGGCGTCGAGGACCTGTGGGGCAAGGACTACGTGGACCTCGTGTCGCTCGCCTGACCCTCCGGCGCGGCTCCGGGGGAGCCGTCCGGGGGCCCGTCGACGCGCGGCCGATCATCCGTGTGGATCAATCACCTGGATCATTCGGCCGACGGGTGATCCTTCATTGGTGTGAGACCGGCTCGTACTCCGGCGCGCCGACGTGCGATCCGTCGAACGGCGGAGTCGATCAGCCGCGTCACATGGGGAAACTCCTTACCGACCTTGGTGACCTGCCCTTTCTCAGGCGGTTTCGGAAGGGTCGCGCGGCCCGCGCGGCGGAATGCCCGATTTCGCCTCCCGCGGCGCCCGGCTTCCACGTCAACAGGGGTCCGAATGTTGTTGCACGGACCTTGCCGAATGGGTGGCCAGGAAGTCTCCTAGGGGTGATCATGAGAGTCACAGAGCGCACTTCCCTAGAGGAGGCACGGGTGGCCGAGACTCTGAAGAAGGGCAGCCGGGTGACCGGCGCCGCGCGCGAGAAGCTCGCGGCAGACCTCAAGAAGAAGTACGACGGTGGGGCAAGCATCCGAGCACTGGCCGAGGAAACCGGCCGCTCCTATGGCTTCGTCCACCGCATGCTCAGTGAGTCCGGCGTGACCTTGCGTGGTCGCGGCGGAGCCACACGGGGCAAGAAGGTTTCCACGGCCTGACAGAGGTCGGCGCCTGGCACAGCGGTATGCAGTGGTCCGAGGACATGACAGGGCCACCCGGTCGCGGAAATGGCCGACCGGGTGGTTACTCTTCGGTAATCAAGTCTGCGGATCGCTCGGAGGTGCCCGATGTCTGACCCCACAGTGCTGCTGGAGCGTGACGGTGTACGGCTCACGGCGGACGACAGTGTCGCCACCGTGACGTTGTGCAACCCGGCCAAGCGGAACGCCCAGTCGCCCGCGTTGTGGCGGGCGCTGGAGGAAGCGGGCCGGCTTCTGCCGGGCAGTGTGCGGGTGGTCGTGCTCCGCGCGGAGGGACTGTCCTTCTCCGCCGGACTCGACCGGCAGGCCTTCACGCCGGAGGGATTCGACGGCGAGCCGTCGTTCATCGATCTCGCCCGTGCGTCCGAGGGCAAGCTCGATGCCACGATCGCCGAGTACCAGTCGGCGTTCACCTGGTGGCGGCGCAATGACATCGTCACGATCGCCGTCGTCCAGGGGCACGCGATCGGTGCCGGCTTCCAGTTGGCTCTCGCCTGCGATCTGCGCGTCGTCGCCGACGACGTGCAGTTCGCGATGCGCGAGACCGGCCTGGGCCTCGTCCCCGACCTGGGCGGCACCAAGCCGCTGACCGAACTGGTCGGCTACGCGCGGGCCATGGAGATCTGCGCCACCGGCCGCTTCGTCCACGCCGACGAGGCCGTGCGCACCGGCCTGGCCAACATCGCCGTCCCGGCCGGCGCACTCGACGCCACCGTCAACGACCTCGCCGCCGCCCTGCTGGCCGCGCCGCGCGACGCCGTGATCGAGACCAAGGCGCTGCTCCGCGAGGCCTCCGGCCGTGCGTACGACGAGCAGCGCGCCGCCGAACGGGCCGCGCAGGGCCGCCGGCTGCGCGACCTCGCGGGCGCCGGGGAGTAGCGGCCGGGCCCGGTCACGTCCAGCCCCCGGCTGTCCTCAGCCGGGGGCGATGTCGGTGACCACGACGGTGGTGACGTCCCCCGTCACGGCCGTCACGGCTGTGGCGACCGCGCGCGCGACGTCCCGCGCGCGGTGCCCCGCGTCGACGGCGATCTGGACCCTGGCCGGATGGGCCTGCCCGCCCAGCCGCGCGGTGAGCCGGGCGACCCCCGGCACCGCGGCGGCCGCCGCCCGCGCCGTGGTGGAACCCGGCGCCCTGTCGTCGGCGGTGGAAGCGGCCGGAGGTTCCGACCGGTCGTCCTGCGGGGGCGGTTCGGGCCCGTCGGCGTCCAGCAGCCCGGTGACGGTCAGGTCGACCGCCGCGGGCTCCAGCCCGACGCCGTACTCCGCGGCCTCCCACAGCGCGTCACGCAGCCGCAGCGCCGAGTCCGGCAGGGGCAGTTCCGGCGTGGCCTCGAAGTCCCCCTCGATCCGCAGCGGCAGCCGTGCCAGCGCGCCCGGGGGCGCCGACTCCGGTACGGGCGCGGCCGCTTGGTCCGGCCTCGCGGCACCGATGCGCAGCCGCCCGAGCCGTACCCCCGGTACCCGCGCGGCGGCCGCCCGCAGCACCGCCGTCGCCGCGCTCTCGGTGACCCACAGCGTGTCCCCGGCGTCCCCCAGCGGCAGGACCCGGCCGAGCCCGAGTTGCCGGCGCACCGCCTGCGCCAGCCGGTCCGCGGTCATCGGCGACTCGCCTCCCTCCACCCCAGGGCGTGCGCCCGTGCGCAGCCGTCCTCGCCCGGTCGCCGCATCCTCACGGCGCGACGGGGCATGCCCACATAGTGTGGTGCACGGAGCAGCCCGAACCGCTCCCGCCATCGGAAGGTCGAAGGGACGAGGTGGGATGACCGAGACCGTGCAGCAGGGCGAGGGCAGGGGCAGGACACTGGAGAAGGGCACCAGCCCGGGCGCTTCGGCGACCGGCCGCAGGGCCCCGCTCGGCGACCCCGCGACCCGCGGCCGGACCACGATCGCGGACGGGGTGGTGGAGAAGATCGCCGGACTAGCGGCCCGCGACGTGGAGGGAGTGCACGCCCTCGGCGCCGGCATCCCGCGCGGCTTCGGCGCGGTGCGCGACCGGGTGCCGGTCGGGAAGTCCGGTACCCGCGGCGTGCGGGCGGAGGTCGGCGAGGTGCAGGCCGCGCTCGACCTCGACATCGTCGTCGACTACGGCGTGTCCATCGTGTCCGTCGCCCACGCCGTGCGGGAGAACGTGATCGTCGCCGTCGAGCGGATGACCGGCCTGGAGGTCGTCGAGGTCAACATCGCCGTCGGGGACGTGAAACTGCCCGACGACACGGACGACGACGACCAGGAGCAGCGGGTTCAGTGACATCGGCGCCGGACAACGGCAGCAGGACAGGGAGCGGACCATGAGCATGGCCCTGATCGGACTGATCGTCGGAATGGCGCTCGGCTTCGCCGGGTACTTCGGCGGCTTCGCCGCCTTCCTGCTGGTGGCGGCGCTCGGCGCCGTCGGGTTCCTGGTCGGCCGCTACTTCGACGGCGATCTGGAGCCCGGGGAGTTCTTCCGTACCCGCGACCGGCGGCGGTGAGGCGGCCCGATGACGACCGCGGAGCCGGCCAGGACGTCCTCCGTTCCGCTGCTCGCCCCCGCGGAACGCGGCTCGCTGCGCATCGCCGACCGCGTCCCGGCGAAGATCGCCGCGCAGGCCGCCCGTGAGACGCTCGCCGGCGCGCCCGGCCAGGAGCACGTGCCGCGCGGCGCGTTCCCGCGGGCCAGTGTCTCCGTCCACCGCGACCGGATGCACGTGCGGCTGTCCGTCGAACTCGGCTACCCGGTCGACATCGCGGAGGTGAGCCGTGCGGTCCGACGTCATGTCGCCGAACGCGTCGAGGAGTTGACCGGGATCGTGGTGCAGGGCGTGGTCGTGGAGGTGGAACGGCTGCACTCGCAGACCTCGCACGCGGCCGAGGAGGGGAGGGTGCGATGAGCGACGCCGCGCGCACGCGCGAGCCGGAGGCGGTCGTGGCGGGGTCCCCCCAGGTACGGCGCTTCTGGTCCCCGCGCCGCGTGCCCGCCGCCGTCACCGCCTTCGTGGTGCTGGCGCTCACCGGCCTGCTGCTCTACGACGTCGCCGCGGTCCGCGCCGGACGGTCCGCCATGGCCTGGCGCAGGTGGCTCGCGGACGACCTCGCCGCCCGCCCCGTCGACGACCCCTGGATCCTCGCGGCGGGCTCCGTCGCCGTCCTGCTCGGGCTGTGGCTGCTCGTGCTCGCCGCGACGCCCGGGATGCGCGACGTCCTGCCGATGCGCCCCGGAACGGCCCGCGTCCGGGCCGGACTCGACCGCCACGCGGCCGAACTCGCCCTGCGGGACCGCGCGGTGGAGGTGCCCGGGGTGCGCTTCGCCCAGGTCGCCGTGACCCGCAGGACGGCCGCGGTCCGGGCCGAAGTCGCCTTCAGGGAGACCGCCGAGGTGCGGGCCGACCTGGAGACGGCCCTCGCCGAGGCCCTGGACGAGCTGGGGCTGTACCGGCCGCTCGCGCTGTCGCTGCACGTACGCCGCATGGAAACGGGGTGAGCGCGGTGCGCTCCACGGTCAACCGCGTCCTGCTCGCCCTCGTCGGCCTGGTCCTGCTCCTTGCGGGAGCGGCCGTGCTGGGTGCCGGGTCCGGTCTGCTGGACCGGCCCTGGACGGGGCCTCACGACGTCCTGCTCGCCACCGGCGACCGTACCCGGTACACGGACACCTCCTGGTGGTGGCCGGCCGTCCTGACGGCTCTGGCGCTGATCGTGCTCGCCGCCTTGTGGTGGCTGCTGGCGCAACCGCGGGAGCGACGGCTGCGCCGGTTCACCGTGGACGCCGACGACGAGGGCGGGGCGGTCCTGCGCGGCCGCGCCCTGGAGGAGGTCATCGCCGCGGACGCCGCCGAGCTGCCGGGCGTCGACCACGTCGCCGCCGTCCTCGCCGGGACTCCCACCGCCCCGACGGCGCGTCTGCTCCTCGCCCTCGCGCCGCACGCCGTCCCCGGCACCGTGCTGGACGAGCTCGACGGTGCCGTGCTGCGCCGGGCCCGCACCTCGGCCGGACTGCCCGCCCTCCCCGCCGAGGCCAGGCTGCGCGCCGTCAGCCACCGCGCCACCCGGGTCACCTGACGGCGGGCCGGCGCCGCGGCTCAGTACTCCGCGCGGGCGCCCCCGTCGACCGGCACCATCAGCCCCGTGAGGTACGAGGCGGCGGGTGACAGCAGGAAGGCGGCCGCGCGGCCGAACTCCTCAGGGGTGCCGTAACGGCGCAGCGGAATGCGTTCGGTGAGGCGGGCGCGGGCGGCGCCGGGGTCGCCCGTGAGGGCGTCGAGTTCGCGGGCCCGGTCGGTGTCGATGCTTCCGGGGACCAGTCCGACGACACGGATGCCGCGCGGGCCGAGCCGGCCCGCGAGGTCCTTGGCGTGGCCCGCCAGGCCCGGCCGCAGCCCGTTGGAGATCGCCAGGCCCGGGATCGGCTCGTACACAGAACCGGAGAGCACGAAGCCGATCACCCCGCCCTCGCCCAGCTCCTCCGCCGCCGCGCGCGACAGCCGCACCGCGCCCAGGAAGACCGACTCGAAGGCCGCGCGCCACTGGTCGTCGCCGACGACGTCCGCGGTGCCCGCGGGCGGTCCGCCGACGCTGATCAGCATTCCGTCCAGCCGCCCGAAGTCGCGCCGCGCCGCCGCGACCAGCCGCTCCGGGGTCCGCAGGTCGGCGTTGTCGGCGACGACCCCGGTCGCGCCCGCGGAGCCGCCCAGACGCGCCACGGCGTCGGCCACCGGCTTCTCGCCGCGGCCGCTGACGACCACCTTCGCGCCGTCCGCGACCAGTTCGCGCGCGGCGGCGAACCCCAGCCCGCGGGTGGCGCCGGTGACGATGTACACCCGATCCCTCAGTCCGAGGTCCATGACCGGTGTCGTCCCCCTTCCCCGCCGGAGAGCGCGAGTGCCGTGTTGACCAGCCCGATGTGGCTGAACGCCTGCGGGAAGTTGCCCAGTTGACGCCGCTCCACCGGGTCCCACTCCTCCGCGAGCAGCCCCACGTCGTTGCGCAGGCCCAGCAGCCGCTCGAAGAGGGTGCGGGCCTCGTCGCGGCGTCCCGTGCGGTGCAGGGCGTCGGCGAGCCAGAACGAGCAGGCCAGGAAGGCGCCCTCACTGCCGGGCAGCCCGTCCACGCTGCTGTCCTCCAGGGTGTAGCGGCGGACGAAACCACCGTGGTCCAGCTCCGTGCGCACCGCGTCGACGGTGCCGATCACCCGGCGGTCGGTGACCGGCAGGAAGCCCACCTGGGGGATGAGTAGGGTCGCCGCGTCCAGCTCCCTGGAGCCGTAGTACTGCGTGAAGGTGTTGCGCTCCTTGTCGAAGCCCTTGCGGCACACCTCGCGGTGCACCTCGTCGCGCATCGCGCGCCAGGCCGCGACGTCGCCGGACAGCTGCGGCCGGGCCTCCAGCGTGCGGACCGCACGGTCGGCGGCCACCCAGGCCATCACCTTGGAGTGCACGAAGTGCTGCCGTTCGCCGCGCACCTCCCACAGCCCCTCGTCGGGCCGGCGCCACGCCGACTCCAGGAAGTCCATCAGCGAGCGCTGCACCGCCCAGGCGTGCGGCTCGTCCCGCATGCCGCGGGTGCGGGCGAGATAGAGCGAGTCCAGGACCTCGCCGTAGACGTCCAGTTGCAACTGCGTCGCGGCGGCGTTGCCGACCCGCACCGGCAGCGACGCCTCGTAGCCCTCCAGCCACCCCAGCTCCTGCTCGGGCAGCCGCCGCTCGCCCGCGATCCCGTACATGATCTGCAGGTCGGCGGGGTCGCCGGCGACCGCGCGCAGGAGCCAGTCGCGCCAGCGGTAGGCCTCCTTGAGGTAGCCGGTGGCGACCAGCACGTTGAGGGTCAGCGTCGCGTCGCGCAGCCAGCAGAAGCGGTAGTCCCAGTTGCGCACGCCCCGGATCTCCTCTGGCAGCGAGGTCGTGGCCGCCGCGACGATGCCGCCGCTGGGCGCGTACGTCAGCGCCTTGAGGGTGATCAGCGAGCGCAGCACGGCGTCCCGCCAGGGGCCGTCGTAGCAGCACTGGGCCGACCAGGTCTCCCAGTCCCGCACGCTCTGCCGCAGCGCCTCGTAGGGGTCGATCGCCCGGGGCCGCCGCTCGTGCGAGGGGTGCCAGGTGAGGGTGAAGGCGATCTGCTCGCCCTGGGAGACGGTGAAGTCCGCGCAGGTGGCGAAGTCCTTGCCGTACATGCGGACCAGCGGCTCGCTGCGCAGCCACACCGAGTCGGGACCGGCGATGGCGACCCGGTGCCCCTCGCTGCGGCGCATCCACGGCACGACGTGCCCGTAGTCGAAGCGCAGTCGCAGCTCACTGGTCATCGGGACGCTGCCGGAAACGCCCTCGACGATGCGGATCACATCGGGCGCGCGGTCCCGCTGCGGCATGAAGTCGATCACCTTGACGGTGCCGGAGGGGGTCTCCCAGACGCTTTCGAGCACCAAGGTGTCGCCCTGGTAGGCGCGGCGCGCGCAGGTCTGGTCGGACGGCGCGGACGTGGGGGCGACGCGCCAGTTGCCGTTGTCGTGGCCGCCGAGGAGCGCGGCGAAGCAGGCGCCGGAGTCGAAGCGGGGCAGACAGAGCCAGTCGATGGAGCCGTTGGTGCCGACCAGGGCGACCGTCTGCAGATCGCCGATGATCGCGTAGTTCTCGATGGATCCCGCCACGGTTCCGCCTCCGCGCTCGGCCCCCCTTAGAGGGTGCCTCGCGGCCTACGGGGACGCGACCGCAGCGACCGCCTGGCCGGGCGTGTCCCCTTCCGCGGAGTCGCTGCCGGGCTCGCTGCCGGAATCCGGGCCGGAGTCCCCGTCCGGGCCCTCCCCGGGTCCGCTCGCGGTCTGCTGGGCGGCCCCTTGCGCCGCGAGCCGCTCCTTGCGCTCCCGGCGCACCAGGATGACCCAGCCGACCGGCACCATGGCGGTGAACAGCCACCACTGGATGGCGTAGCCCATGTGCATGCCGATGCTGCTGTGGTCCGGCTCGGGGATCAGTTCCGGCTGGTGCCCCGCGGGCTTCGGCGAGGAGGCGGACAGCTCCATGTAGCCGCCGACCGGCTTCTCCCCGGCGGGCAGGTCCTTGGCGACCAGTTCGCTGTTGATCAGCATGATCATGCGGTCGGGGAGTCCGCCCTTGTTCCTGATGCCGGTCTCGGAGGTGGTCTCGTCGGGGCGCAGCCGTCCGGTGACGGTGACCTCACCGGAGGGCGCGGCCGGGATCCTCGGGAGCTTCGTGAGGTTGCCGCCGGCCGCGATCCAGCCCCGGTTGACCAGCACCGCGCGGCCGTCGGCCATGACCAGGGGGGTGATGACGTGGTAGCCGATGCTGTCGCCGTCGGCGGCGGTGCGCTGGCGGGCGACGACCTCGTGGGCGGTGTCGTAGCGGCCGGTCGCGGTGACCGTCCGGTAGATGTCCTTCTTCGGCACGACCGCGCCCGGGCCGGTCAGCGACTCCACGGGCAACGGGGTCGCCTTGAGGTTGTCCGAGATCAGGTGGTTGTTCGCCACCCGGCGCTCGTGCCGGTGCAACTGCCAGAAACCCAGCCGCACCATGGTGGGCATCATCAGCAGTCCGACGAGGGTGAGGATCACCCACTGGCGGGACAACAGGAAGCGGTACACCCCACGACCGTACAACTCGGTCGTAGGGCGCTTTCGGCAGGGGTCCGACGCGGCGGTGCCGTCGCCGGTCACCGCCCGGTCGGCCGCCGGTCGGCCGCCCGTCAGTTCCGGGACGCCACGGACCCGACGCGGTCGACGATGCCGGTGCGGCCCTCGGCCTTGGCGCAGTGCCCGCCGCAGTACCAGTGGCCGTCCACCTCGACGCCCTTGCCGACGATCCGGACACGGCAGTGCTCGCAGATGGGGGCCATCCGGTGGATGGCGCACTCGAAGCAGTCGAAGACGTGCACGGCCCCCTGGGCGTGCACCTCGAAGCTCATGACGTAGTCGTTGCCGCAGACTTCACATCGGGCCATGAGGCCCAGCGTGCGGGTGGCGCGGGGGAGCGGCAATCGCAGGGCGGGTGCGTCGCCCTCGTACCACCCGAACGGCCGCCGCGGGCCGCCTCAGCCGTGTACGTCGGGCGCCGGGGCGACGTCCCTGAGCAGTTGGGCGAAGCGCCGCTCGTCGATGACGGGGGTGCCCATCTGCCGGGCCCGCACCGTCTTGCCGGTGAGGGCGCCCGGATCGTTGGTGACCAGCAGGCTGGTGAGCCGGCTGACGCCGGACGAGACGTGCAGTCCGGCCTCGGTCGCCCGGTCCTCCAGGAGTTCGCGGTCGACGTTCGTGTCGCCCGAAAAGGCGACCCGCATTCCCTGGATCAGCGGGCCGTCCTGCTCCAGCCGGCCCGGATTGGGGTAGGGGCAGGCGGGCCGCTTGCGGTTGGGCCGCCAGCTCATGGGCCGGTACGTGGAGCGGTAACCGGCGGCCACCGACCGCGGTTCCGCGGCGGTGTCGATCCACTCGGTGAGCGGTCGGCAGGCGTGCAGCGGCAGCCGCAGTCCCCCGGCCGCCGCCTGGTGGAGGCTGGGGCGGAAGACCTCCGCCAGGACGCGGGCGTCGTCCAGCGCGTGGTGGGCGCGCTGCTGCACGACGCCGTAGTGGGCGGCGAGCGACCCCAGTTTGTGGTTGGGCAGCGGCAGGCCCAGCTCCTTGGACAGCACAATGGTGCACAGCCGGTGCTCCACCGGCGCGATGGTCCGGGCGCGGGCGAACTCCCTGGACAGCATCGACCAGTCGAAGACCGCGTTGTGGGCGACGAAGACGCGCCCCGCCAGCCGCGCGGCCAGTTCCTCCGCGATCTCGCCGAACAACGGGGCGTCGGCCAGCATGTCGGAGGTGAGGCCGTGGATCCACACCGGACCCGGGTCCCGCTGGGGGTTGACGGGGGAGTACCAGTGGTCCTGCACCTCGCCGCGCGCGTCCAGCCGGTAGACGGCGGCGGAGACTATCCGGTCGTCGCGGCCGAGCCCGGTGGTCTCGACGTCCACGACGGCGTACCCGTCGGGGTAGGCCTCGGGCCACGGTGGCTGCGGAAGCTGGGACGCGTGCATGGTGGAACACAATACGGGCGGCCACCGACACTCCGGACCGGCCCCGTCCGGCTCCGCCCCGGTCAATGCCGGTGGGACGGGCCGGAAGCGGGCCCCGCGGCGGGCCCTCGCAGGGTGCCCGCCGGAGCCCCCGCACCGGCGCGAGCGCGACTCCGCCCTCGACGGATGGGCCGTCAGCCGTCCGGTTTCCGCACCCGCCGCCCCTGTCCCGCGGAAGCCGTCCGGTGTGCCGGGCCGGGTAAATCCCCTCCCCAGAGGGCGTGTTGGGCCGACCGGCCCTGCGCCGCCCCGGACCACCCCGCTCCCGCGCGGCCGGCCCCGGGGAAATACCGATCGGTAACGACATCTGTTCGCCGGGCGCCGGGCGGCCCTATGGTTCCGCCATGCCGCAACTGCCCGATGCCGTGATGTGGTCGATACCCGCATTCGTGCTGCTCACCGTCCTGGAAGTGATCAGCTACCGGATCCACCCGGACGAGGACTCCGCCGGGTACGGCGCCAAGGACACCGCGACCAGTCTGTCGATGGGACTCGGCAGCCTCTTCTTCGACTTCCTGTGGAAGTTCCCGATCGTCGCGATCTACACCGGGGTGTACGCCCTCACCCCGCTCCGCGTGCCCGTGCACTGGTGGACGATTCCGCTGATGCTGCTGGCACAGGACTTCTTCTACTACTGGCAGCACCGCGGGCACCATGTGATCCGCCTCCTGTGGGCGTGCCACGTGATCCACCACTCCAGCCGGAAGTTCAACCTCTCCACCGCACTGCGCCAGCCCTGGACGAGCCTGACGTCGTGGCCGTTCTACCTGCCGCTGATCGCCTGCGGTGTGCACCCGGCGGCACTCGCCTTCTGCTCCTCCCTCAACCTCGTCTACCAGTTCGGCATCCACACCGAGCGCATCGGGAAACTGCCGCGCCCCGTCGAGTACGTCCTCAACACCCCCTCCCACCACCGGGTGCACCACGCCTCGCAGGGCGGTTACCTGGACCGCAACTTCGGCGGCATCCTGATCGTGTGGGACCGGCTCTTCGGCTCCTTCGCCGCCGAGGCCGAGCGCCCGCTGTACGGGCTGACGAAGAACATCGCCACCTTCAACCCGCTGCGCGTGGCCACCCACGAGTACGCCGCCATCGCCCGCGACGTCGCCGCCGCCCGCGGCTGGCGCGACCGGGCCGGCCACTTGCTGCGCGGCCCCGGCTGGTCCCCGCGGCCCGAGGGCCCGGCGGCGTGACGGCGCACCCGGAGGCCGTACGGGCGGCCCCCAGGACCCGCCGTTCCGCCCAGGTGGCCCTCGCGGTGTTCGCCGCCGTCGGCGCCGCCCACCTGGCGGCGCTGCTCGCGGGCGCGGGCAGCGCGGAGGACGTCACCAAGGCGCTGCTGATGCCCGCCCTCGCGGCCTGGGCGGCGCTGCGGGGCGGCCCCCGGGTGCTGCTCGCGGCGCTGCTGCTGGGCTGGGGCGGCGACGTGCTGCTGCAGTTCGGCGGGGACGCGGCGTTCCTCGCCGGGATGGGCTGCTTCGCGGCCGGCCACGTCTGCTACCTCACACTTCTCGCGCGGCGCGGGGCGTTCTCCGTCCCCGGCCGGACACGGTGGGCCGCGGCCGGATACACCCTGGTGTGGCTCGCCGCGATCACCGTGCTGTGGCCCGGTCTGCCGGCCGCCCTGCGGATCCCGGTCGCCCTCTACAGCCTGCTGCTGACGGCCGTCGCGGCCGGCGGCGCGGGGCTCGGCACCGCGGCGACGGCGGTCGGAGGCGGGCTGTTCCTGCTCTCGGACACCCTCATCGCGACCCGGCTGGCAGGGCTCCCGCAGCCGCCCGCCGCCGGATTCTGGATCATGCTCACGTACCTGGCCGCGCAGTTCCTTCTGGCAGCCGGACTGTACGGTGGTATGTCCCCACTCGTACGAGCAGCTAGGACGACTTCCGTATGCGCGCCACCGTGATCCACGCCCCCCACGACATCCGCGTGGAGGAGGTGGCCGACCCGGTCGTCCGGCAGCCCACGGACGCCGTCGTGCGCGTGGTGCTGGCCTGCATCTGCGGCAGCGACCTGTGGGCCTATCGCGGGGTCGCGTCGCGGCAGCCGGGGCAGCGCATCGGGCACGAGTTCCTCGGTGTGGTGGAGGAGACCGGCTCCGAGGTGTCCGGGCTGAAGCGGGGCGACCTGGTCGTCTCCCCGTTCGTCTGGTCCGACGGGGTCTGCGCGTACTGCGCCGACGGCCTCACCACCTCGTGCACCGAGGGCGGCTTCTGGGGCCAGGTCGGCTCCGACGGCGGCCAGGGCGAGGCCGTGCGGGTGCCGTTCGCGGACGCCACCCTGGTGCGGCTGCCCGCCGAGGCGCTGTCCGACGAGCGCCTGCTGGCCGGTCTGCTGACCCTCTCCGACGTGCTGGGCACCGGGCACCACGCGGCGGTCGGCGCGGGGGTGCGGCCCGGTTCCACCGTCGCGGTCGTCGGCGACGGCGCGGTGGGCCTGTGCGGCGTGCTGGCCGCGCGGCGGCTCGGCGCCGAGCGCATCATCGCGCTCGGCCGCCACGAGGCGCGCACCGCGATCGCCCGCTCCTTCGGGGCCACCGACGTCGTCGCCGAGCGCGGTGAGGCGGCCGTCGCCGCGGTCCGCGAACTGACCGGCGGCCAGGGCGCCCACGCGGTGATCGAGGCCGTCGGCACCGAGCAGTCCATGCGCACCGCGGTCGCCGTCACGCGCGACGGCGGCGCCATCGGCTACGTCGGCGTCCCCCACGGCAGCGGCACCGGCCTGGACCTGAGCGACATGTTCGACCGCAACATCGCCCTGCGCGGCGGGGTCGCCCCCGTCCGGAGCTACATCCCCGAGCTGCTGCCGGACGTGCTGGACGGCACGATCGACCCGTCCGCGGTCTTCGACCTGACGGTCGGCCTGGAAGGCGTTCCCGGCGGCTACAAGGCGATGGACGAACGCACCGCCCTCAAGGTCCTGGTGAAGGCCTGAGAGCGGTGCGCCGGTGCCCCGGGCGCCGTCGTCACCCGGTGACGGCGTCCAGGGCGTCCACGATGCCGTAGCCGTAGAAGCTGTTGACGTGACGCCCGCCCGTGCAGGTGGCGTCCTGCACGCCGTTGCCGTCGGGGTCGTACAGGCCCGTCGGGCAACCGGGGTTGTCGGCCTGCGCCTTGAGCATCCACTGCAGTTGCTCGGGCGTCGCGTGCCGGTGGGTGCTCTTCAGGAGCGCGGCGACGCCTGCCACGTGCGGTGAGGCCATCGACGTGCCCTGCAGATAGCCGTAGGTGTTGCCCGGCAGCGTCGACAGGATGCGGCCGTTCCCGGACGGGGTGCCCGGGACCTGGAAGCGGTCGCCGCCGGGGGCGGCGACGTCGACGACGCCGAGGCCGTAGCTGGAGTAGTACGACTTCAGCTTCTGCACGCCGGTCGCGGAGACGGTGACGACGCCCGGCAGCTGGGTCGGGGTGTCCCAGCAGACGTGCGGGTCGACGGTCCGGGTGACCGGGGTGGAGTCGTCGGGGCTGGTGGTGTCGACGATCGCGTCGGAGTCGAGGTCGTGGTCGGAGTTGCCGGCCGAGGCGATGTTCAGCACGCCCTTGTCGTGGGAGTACTGGGCGGCCCGGTCGACCGCGTCGACGATGGCCCGCTGGTCGGGGCCGTCGAGGCAGTTGTAGAGCCACGGGTCGATGTAGTAGCTGTTGTTGGTGATATCGACGCTGTTCTCGGCGGCGAAGACGAAGGCGCAGACCACGCTCTCCGGGTAGAACAGCTGCGTGACGGGGTCGGCCACCTTGATGGAGGCGACCCGCACGCCCGGGGCCACGCCCGCGACGCCGATGCCGTTGCGCGCGGCCGCGATCTCGCCCGCCACATGGGTGCCGTGGTAGGCATCGGCGCTGTACGGGCGCCAGGCGCCGGGGCTGGTGTCGGCCACTCCGCCCACGCAGTTGGCGGACTGCTTGGCGGAGAAGTTGGCCGCCAGGTCGGGGTGGGTGTCGTCGACGCCGGTGTCGATGACGGCGACGGTGACGTGCCGGTCCCCGGGGTCGATCCGCGCCGCCTTGTCGGCGCCGATGGCCGCCAGGTCCCACTGGTCCGCCTCCAGCGGCTCCTGACCCGGGGCGGCCTTGGACCCGGCCTCGGCGGCCTCGGCCGCCGTGATCCGCTCCGGGGCGCCGAGTTCGGTCGTGGAGGCGGTGGGGAGCGCCGCGGTGCGGGTGGCGCCCGCCGACTCCACGCCGCGCACCGCGCGCATGGCGGTGGCGAAGGCGGGGTTGGCCGAGTGGACGACGATCACGCCGATCTTCTTGTACGTCGCGACGATGTCCCCGCCGTTGCGGTCGATCGCCTGCTGGACGTCTCTGACGGTTCCGCTGTTGGTCCGGGTGGTGTTGACCACGTACGACAGCAACGGGCCGTCGGCGTGGGGGGTGCCGCCGCCCGCGGCGGTGCCGGCCGTGGCGGCCGAGGCGGCGTTCGGCAGGATCGCGAGAGCACCCGCCAGCACCATGCCGATGGGTATCGCGAGAGCGCGGCGCCGTCCTGGCAGGGGAGCCATGGGATCTCCAATCGTCCGACTACGCGTCACCGGGGCAGAGTTGCCGCCGGACGGGTACATGACGACGGAACCTAGCGCCGCCCCGAGCACCGCTTCAATGCGTTTGCGGGGAAAGCCCGGATTCCGGTTGGTAAGGACCTGACAATTTTCAACCACCGCCCCCTGTCGAAGCCCATGGTCACGCCTTTACCATGCGCGGGTCCGATCTTTGCGTGACGTAGCTCACGTTCGGCTCGCGTCGCGTGCTCGTGCCCGCCCAGCTCCGCCCCCACAGGAGGCATCGTGGATTCCGCACGACAGTCGGCTACCTCCGGTCCGCCGTCAGCGGCCTCGTACGTCGAGGTGCAGGCGAGCGCGGAGTTCGCCCAACTGCGCCGCTCCCACCGCTCGTTCGCCTTCCCGCTCACCGTCGCGTTCATCACCTGGTACCTGCTGTACGTCCTGCTGTCCAACTATGCGGGCGGCTTCATGGACACCAAGGTGGTGGGCCACATCAACGTCGCCCTCGTCTTCGGGCTCGCCCAGTTCGCCACCACCTTCGGGATCGCCGTGTGGTACTCGCGCCACGCGAACTCCAAGCTCGACCCGCACTCCGACGCCATCAAGGCGCGCATGGAGGGCACCCAGAACACCGGTGAGACCGAGAGCACGGAGGCCTCCGCATGACCGCGCCGCACACCATGGGAGTCCAGGTCCTCGCGGCCGGGGCCAGCGACCACCGGACGCTGATCATCAGCCTCTTCTCGGTGTTCGTCGCGGCGACCCTCGCCATCACCGTCTGGGCCGGCCGCCAGACCAAGGACGCCACCGACTTCTACGCCGGCGGCCGCTCCTTCAGCGGCTTCCAGAACGGCCTCGCCATCTCCGGCGACTACATGTCGGCGGCCTCGTTCCTCGGCATCGCCGGCTCCATAGCCCTGGTCGGCTACGACGGCTTCCTCTACTCGATCGGCTTCCTCGTCGCCTGGCTGGTGGCGCTGCTGCTGGTCGCCGAACCGCTGCGCAACTCCGGCCGGTTCACCATGGCCGACGCCCTGGCCTTCCGCCTCCGCCAGCGCCCGGTACGCACCGCCGCCGGCATCTCGACCATCGTCGTCAGCATCTTCTACCTGCTGGCGCAGATGGTCGGCGCCGGCGCTTTGGTGGCCCTGCTGCTCGGCATCACCGGCGAGGGCCCGCGGCGGCTGATCGTCGTCCTCGTCGGCGTCGTCATGGTGCTGTACGTGACGATCGGCGGCATGAAGGGCACCACCTGGGTGCAGATGGTCAAGGCCGTCCTGCTGATCGGCGGCACCCTGCTCATCACCATCCTGGTCTTCGCCAAGTTCCACTGGAACCTGTCCACGCTCCTGGGCGCGGCCGCGGAGAAGAGCGGCAAGGGAGCGGCCTTCCTGGAGCCGGGCCTGAAGTACGGCGTCACCTCGACCTCGAAGATCGACTTCATCTCGCTGGGCCTGGCCCTCGTGCTCGGCACCGCCGGGCTGCCGCACATCCTGATCCGCTTCTACACCGTCCCCACCGCCAGGGCCGCCCGCACGTCGGTCAACTGGGCGATCGGCATCATCGGTTGCTTCTACCTGATGACGATCGCGCTGGGCTTCGGCGCCGCCGCGCTGCTCAGCCCGGAGACGATCACCACCTCCAACGCGGCCGGCAACACCGCGGCCCCGCTGCTGGCCCAGGAGATCGGCGGCGGCGCCGGCTCCACGGGCGGCGCCATCCTCCTCGCGGTGATCTCGGCGGTCGCCTTCGCCACCATCCTGGCCGTGGTCGCCGGGCTCACGCTCGCCTCCTCGTCCTCCTTCGCGCACGACCTGTACGCCAACGTCATCCGCAAGGGGACGGCGAGCGAGAAGGAGGAGGTGGCCGCGGCCAAGATCGCGGCCGTCGCCATCGGGGCCGTCGCCATCCTGCTCGGCATCTTCGCGGGCAAGCTCAACATCGCCTTCCTGGTCGCCCTGGCCTTCGCCGTCGCGGCCTCCGCGAACCTGCCGACGCTGCTCTACAGCCTGTTCTGGAAGCGCTTCAACACCAGCGGCGCACTGTGGAGCATCTACGGCGGCCTGATCACCTCCGTGGTCCTGGTGGTCTTCTCGCCGGTCGTGTCCGGCAAGGCGACCTCGATGTTCCCCGGCGAGGACTTCCACTGGTTCCCGCTGGAGAACCCGGGCATCGTGTCCATCCCCGTCGGTTTCCTGTTCGGCATCCTGGGCACGCTCCTGTCCAAGCCCGAACCGGACGCCGACCGCAAGTACGCGGAGCTGGAGGTCCGCTCCCTCACCGGAGCCGGAGCACACTGAACGAACTGTTGAACGTCGGTGCTGTCCCGTAGGCTTCGGAGTAACGGGACGGCACTGCCGTGCCACCGACCCGACCGCAGGAGGGAGGCGCGCCGTGCTGCTCGACACTTACGGCCGGATCGCCACTGACCTGCGGGTCTCGCTGACCGACCGGTGCAATCTGCGCTGCACGTACTGCATGCCGGAAGAAGGGCTGCAGTGGCTCGGCAAGCCCGAGCTGCTCACCGACGACGAGATCGTCCGGCTGGTGCGCATCGCCGTCACGCTGCTCGGGGTCAAGGACGTCCGCTTCACCGGCGGCGAGCCCCTGCTGCGGCCCGGGCTCGTCGGCATCGTCGAGCGCTGCGCCGCCCTGGAGCCCCGCCCGAAGCTCTCCCTCACCACCAACGGCGTCGGCCTCGAACGCACGGCCGCCGCGCTGCGCGCCGCCGGACTGGACCGGGTCAACGTCTCCCTGGACACCCTGCGCCCCGAGGTCTTCCAGGCGCTGACCCGCCGCAAGCGGCACCATGACGTCCTGCGCGGCCTGGAGGCCGCCCGGGACGCGGGGCTCACCCCCGTCAAGGTCAACAGCGTGCTGATGCGGGGGGTCAACGACGACGAGGCCCCCGAGCTCCTGGCCTGGGCCCTCGGAAACGGCTACGAGCTGCGCTTCATCGAGCAGATGCCGCTCGACGCCCAGCACGGCTGGCAGCGCAGCGACATGGTCACCGCCGAGGAGATCCTGGAGAGCCTGGCCACCCGCTTCGTCCTCACCGCCGAGGCGGACGAGGCACGTGGGCACGCCCCGGCGGAACGCTGGCTGGTCGACGGCGGCCCCGGCCGGGTCGGCGTGATCGCCTCCGTCACCCGGCCCTTCTGCCGGGCCTGCGACCGCACCCGGCTCACCGCCGACGGCCAGATACGCAACTGCCTGTTCGCCCGCGAGGAGTCGGACCTGCGCGGCGCACTGCGCTCCGGCGGATCCGACCAGGAGATCGCCGAGTCGTGGAAGGTCGCGATGTGGGGCAAGAAGGCCGGCTCCGGCCTCGACGACCCCTCGTTCCTGCAGCCCGAGCGCCCGATGTCAGCGATCGGCGGCTGAGTCCCGGCCCGCCGGCTCCTCCCACTCCTCGAAGCGCACGACGTCCTTGAGGAACCCCCGCACCCCCAGGAACGACGACAGGTGCTCGCGGTGCTCCTCGCACGCCAGCCAGGTCTTGCGGCGTTCCGGAGTGTGCAGCTTGGGGTTGTTCCAGGAGAGCACCCACACAGCGGGGGCGCGGCACCCCTTGGCGGAGCAGATCGGCGATTCGTTGGTCACGAACCCCATCCAAACATGGCGACGCCGGGCAGCCACGGGGGGAGCCGCCCGGCGTCGGTCCGTCGCTCCGACGGGGGATGCGGAGCGCGTACGCAGTATGTCACGGGGAAAGGCCCCCAGTGGAGTGGATCCCCATGATTGATCTGAGCTTTTCTTGAGCTTCCGAAGCCCGGAAAGAGCTCAGCCGCGACCGGAGGAAGAGCGTCCGTCGGCTTCCGTCTCGGACTCCGCGGGAAGCCGTTCCCGCCCCGGTCCCAGAGCCGGGGGGACGACCGGCGGAAGGTGCGAGGACGGCAGGTTGCGGGCGTTCTCACGGCCCGCGTTGGCGAGCACCACGGCGATGTACGGCAGCACCAGCCCGGCGACGAGCGCCACCCATGCCAGCGGGGTCCACACGTGCCACAGGACGACGGCCAGGATGAACGAAACGGTGCGCACGGACATCGAGATGATGTAGCGGCGCTGCCGGCCCCGGACGTCGTCCGTGAGCCCCGCCGCCGTCCCGGTGATCCGGAAGACCCCTGGATCACTGTGCTTCCGCATCACGTTCCACCGCCTGCTCGAAATGCCGGAAGCTCCCGGTTCCGACGTACTCCACGTTACGCCGCGTGTGCGCCGCATTCGAGAGCGGGGGGCGGCCTCCGGGTGACACCGTCGGGCCGCCGTACAACGTATGGCGGTATCCCGCATGCGACGTACCACTGCCCCGCACAGACTGACGTCATGAACTGGGTATGGGCGATCATCGTCGGCATCGTGCTCGGCTTCCTCGCGAAGCTCCTCCTGCCGGGCAGGCAGGACATCCCCTGGTGGCTGACCATCATCTGCGGCATCCTCGGCGCGTTTCTGGGGAACGCGGTCTCGGGCTGGCTCGGCGTCAAGCACACGGCGGGCATCGACTGGATCAGGCACGTGCTGCAGATCATCGGCGCCGTCCTTGTGGTGGCCCTGGTGACGCCGCTGTGGGCCTCGGTCCGCGGCAGAAGGCAGCGCACGGCCGTCTGAGCCCGGCTGCCTCAGGAGTGGTGCTGCCGCAGGAAGGCAGGCGGCACCCGGTCGGTGAGCCACACGCCGTTGGCGCTCACCCGGAAGACATGGCCCGTGGCGGCCAGTCCCGCGGCGTCCACCTCGAGCACCACCGGACGGCCGTGCCGCGTGCCCACGCGCACGGCCGTCTCCACGTCCGCCGACAGGTGCACGTCCTGACGGGTCATCGGGCGCAGGCCCTCGGCCAGCACGATCGGCAGGGTCGTGCTCGCGGTGCCGTGGTAGAGGACGGCCGGCGGCTCGGTGGCGGCCAGACCGAGGTCGACCTCCACCGAGTGGCCCTGGCTGGCCCTGATCCGCCGGCCGTCCTCCGAATACGCGTACCGCTTCTTGTTGTTGCTCGACACGACATGGTCGAGGTCGGCACGCGAGAAGCGCCGGCCCGCCCGGGCGGACGCGGCCATCAGCACGTCCACGTCCACCCAGCCCCCCTCGTCGAGGGCGATCCCGATCGAACCCGGGTCGTGCCGCAGCACGCGGGCCAGGAACTTCGAGACCTTGACCGTCTGCTTCTCGTCCATCGCCCCACCCCTGTCGGCGGTCAGACCCCCTGGCTGACCGAACTCATGTTGAAGTCCGGGATCCGCATCGCCGGGAACGCGGCCCGGGTGAACCAGTCGCCCCACTCGCGCGGCAGCGTCCGCTCGGTGCGGCCCACCTCGGTGACCCGGCCCAGCAGGTCCACCGGCGACTCGTTGAACCGGAAGTTGTTCACCACGCCGGTCACCTCGCCGCCCTCCACCAGGTAGACCCCGTCGCGGGTCAGCCCGGTCAGCAGCAGGGTGGCCGGATCCACCTCGCGGATGTACCACAGGCAGGTCAGCAGCAGCCCGCGCTCGGTGTCCGCGACCATCTCCTCCAGCGAGCGCTTGCCGCCGCCGTCGAGGATCAGATTGCCCCCGACCGGCGCCGTCGGAAGGCCGGTCAGCCCCGCGCTGTGCCGGGTGGTGAACAGCCGCCGCAGGACGCCGTCGCGCAGCCAGTCGGTCGACTCGACCGGCAGGCCGTTGTCGAAGACCGACGAGTCGTCACCCGAGGCGTGCGCGATCACGAACGGGGCCGACTCCAGCCCGGGTTCGTGCGGGTCGCTGCGCAGCGTCAGGGGCAGCTCCGACAGCCGCTCGCCGATCCGGGTGCCCCCGCCGGGCTTGCTGAAGACCGTGCGGCCCTCCGCCGCGTCCCGGGCCGCGGAGCTCCACTGCTGATAGATCACCAGGTCCGCCACCGCCGACGGCGGCAGCAGCGTCTCGTAGCGTCCGGCGGGCAGGTCGATCCGGCGCTCGGCCCAGGCCAGTCGCTGTGCGAGGTCGGCGTCGAGCGCCGCCGGGTCGACGTCGGTGAAGTCGCGGGTGGCCGCGCCGGCCCACGCCGAGCGGGACATGTCCTCGGACTTGGCGTTGAGTTCGAGCGTGCCGCTCGGCTGGTCGTGGCGCAGCCGCAGGCCCGTCGAGCTGCCCAGGTAGGTCGAGGTGACGCTGTGCTGGGCGAAGCCGTACAACCGCCGGCCGCCGGCCCGGGCCACGGCGAAGGACTCGCCGAGCGCCGGCGCGAAGGCCGCGAAGACGCCGGAGCCAGTCTCGGCGGGCGGCTCGGTGAAGGAGGCGCTCGCGGGCACCCCCTCGACCAGCGGCTGGGCGTCCTCGGCGGGTCCCGCGTCACGTGCCGCCGCCTCGGCGGCCCGCACCAGCGGCTCCAGGTCGTCCGCGGTGACCGCGGCCCGCGACACCACGCCGGAGGCGGTGCCCTGCGCGCCGTTCACGGTCGCGATCACCGTGAGCGTGCGGCCGCGGGTGACGCCGTTGGTGGTCAGGGCGTTGCCCGCCCAGCGCAGGTTGGCCGAGGAGTCCTCGTCGGCGATGACCACGCAGCCGTCCGCACGGGACAGCTCCAGGGCCCGCTCGACAATCTCGTGGGGCTTGGAGAGGGTGCTCATCGACCGGCCTCCTGCGTGGTGTTGAGGATGTTCACGCCGCGGAAGAGCGCGGACGGGCAGCCGTGCGAGACGGCGGCGACCTGACCGGGCTGGGCCTTGCCGCAGTTGAAGGCGCCACCGAGGACGTAGGTCTGCGGGCCGCCGACGGCCTCCATGGAGCCCCAGAAGTCGGTGGTGGTCGCCTGGTAGGCGACGTCGCGCAGCTGGCCGGCCAGTCGGCCGTTCTCGATCCTGAAGAAGCGCTGCCCGGTGAACTGGAAGTTGTAGCGCTGCATGTCGATGGACCACGAGCGGTCGCCGACGATGTAGATGCCGCGCTCCACGCCGCCGATCAGCTCCTGCGTCGACGGGCCGTCCGGCGCGGGCTGCAGCGACACGTTCGCCATCCGCTGCACCGGCACGTGGCCGGGGGAGTCGGCGTAGGCGCAGCCGTTGGAGCGCTCGAAGCCCGTCAGCCGCGCGATGCGGCGGTCCAGCTGGTAGCCGACCAGGACGCCGTCCTTGATCAGGTCCCAGGACTGGCCGGCGACGCCCTCGTCGTCGTAGCCGACGGTCGCCAGCCCGTGCTCGGCGGTGCGGTCGCCGGTGACGTTCATGTGCCCGGAGCCGTACTGGAGCTTGCCCAGCTGGTCGAAGGTGGCGAAGGAGGTGCCGGCGTAGGCGGCCTCGTAACCCAGGGCGCGGTCCAGCTCGGTGGCGTGGCCGATCGACTCGTGGATGGTCAGCCAGAGATTGGACGGGTCGACCACCACGTCGTACGCGCCCGCCTCCACCGAGGGGGCCGCCATCTTCTCGGCGAGCAGCTCCGGGATCTCCGCGAGTTCGGTGTCCCAGTCCCAGCCGGTGCCGGTCAGGTACTCCCAGCCGCGGCCCGCCGGCGGGGCCAGGGTGCGCATGGAGTCGAACTCGCCGGAGGCCGGGTCCACCGCGACGGCGGTCAGCTGCGGGTGCACCCGCACCCGCTGCTGGGTCGTGGTCGTGCCCCAGGTGTCGGCGTAGAACTTGTTCTCGTGGACCGTCATGAGCGAGGCGTCCACGTGCGACACGCCCGGGGCGGCCAGCAGCCGGCCGCTCCACTCGGCCAGCAGAGCGGTCTTGTCGGCATCGGGCACATCGAAGGGGTCGACGTCGTACGCCGAGACCCAGACCTTGTCCGCGTGCACCGGCTCCGGCGCGAGCTGCACGCGCTCGTCCGAGCCCGCCGCGGCGATCACCTTCGCGGACAGCTTCGCCATGGCGACCGCCTGGCCGGCCACTCGCGCCGCCGCGTCCATCGTCAGGTCCACCCCGGAGGCGAAACCCCAGGCCCCGCCGTGCACGACGCGCACCGCGTAGCCCATGTCCGTCGTGTCCGAGGAACCGGACGGTCTGCCGTCGCGCAGCCGCCAGGCGGCCCCGCGCACCTTCTCGAAGCGGAAGTCGGCGTGCTCGGCGCCCAGTGCGCGGGCGCGTGCCAGCGCGGCGTCGGCCAGCGCCCTCAGCGGCAGCGCCAGAAATGACTGATCGACCTCATGGGGCACGACGGCCTCCCCTTCTGCCCGATGCGTCAACGTCGGTGTGCGTCATGTGCTCCGCAGTGAATCATGCCCCTCCGACACCGCCCCCGCCTGCCCTTTTCTGTAGGGACTCGACAGCGACGCGCACATGCCCCTGTCGGGGGTCGATTCTCCGTACCGCCGCGTAGGCAGATAGTTTTTCGGTGTACAAGACCACTATGGAAAGGGTGATCCGTTGAGCCGCTCGGTTCTCGTCACCGGAGGAAACCGGGGCATCGGCCTCGCCATCGCCCGGGCCTTCGCCGACGCCGGTGACCAGGTCGCCATCACCTACCGCTCGGGCGAGCCGCCGGCCGGCTTCCTCGCCGTCCGCTGCGACATCACGGATCCCGAGCAGGTCGAGCAGGCCTACAAGGAGATCGAGGAGAAGCAGGGTCCCGTCGAGGTGCTGGTGGCGAACGCCGGCGTCACCCGCGACCAGCTGCTGCTCCGGATGTCCGACGACGACTTCACCTCCGTCCTCGACACCAACCTCACGGGCACCTTCCGGGTGGTCAAGGCCGCGGCGAGGAAGATGCTGCGGGCCCGCAAGGGCCGCGTCGTGCTGATCTCCTCCGTGGTGGGCCTGACCGGCCAGGCGGGACAGGCGAACTACGCCGCGTCCAAGGCCGGCCTGGTGGGCTTCGCCCGCTCCCTCGCCCGCGAGCTCGGCTCGCGCAACATCACCGTCAACGTCGTCGCCCCCGGCTTCGTCGACACCGACATGACCCGCGTGCTCACCGACGAGCAGCGCAAGGGCATCGTCGGCCAGGTCCCGCTGGGCCGGTACGCGCAGCCCGAGGAGATCGCCGCCTCGGTCCGCTTCCTCGCGTCCGACGAGGCCGCATACATCACTGGAGCCGTCATTCCCGTGGACGGCGGATTGGGCATGGGTCACTGAGCATGAGCGGAATCCTCGCCGGCAAGCGCGTCCTCATCACAGGCGTGCTGATGGAGTCCTCCATCGCCTTCCACACCGCCAGGCTCGCCCAGGAGCAGGGCGCCGAGATCATCCTCACGGCGTTCCCGCGGCCCACGCTGACCGAGCGCATCGCCAAGAAGCTGCCCAGGCCCGTCAAGGTCATCGAGCTGGACGTCACCAACGGCGAGCACCTGGCCTCCCTGGCCGACGTGGTGCGCGAGGAGCTCGGCGGCCTGGACGGCGTCGTCCACTCCATCGGCTTCGCGCCGCAGGACGCGCTCGGTGGCAACTTCCTGAACACGCCGTTCGAGTCCGTCGCCACGGCCATGCACGTCTCCGCGTACTCGCTGAAGGCGCTCACCATGGCGTGCCTGCCGCTGATGCAGGAGGGCGGCTCGGTCGTCGGCCTCACCTTCGACGCGCAGTACGCCTGGCCGCAGTACGACTGGATGGGCCCGGCCAAGGCCGCCCTGGAGGCCACGTCGCGCTACATCGCGCGCGACCTCGGCAAGCAGAACATCCGCTGCAACCTGATCTCGGCGGGCCCGATCGGCTCCATGGCCGCGAAGTCCATCCCGGGCTTCAGCGAGCTCGCCGACGTCTGGAACCACCGCTCCCCCCTGGAGTGGGACGTGGCCGACCCCGAGCCGGCCGGCCGCGGTGTCGTGGCGCTGCTCAGCGACTGGTTCCCCAAGACCACGGGCGAGATCGTGCACGTCGACGGCGGTCTGCACGCGATCGGCGCCTGACGCCTGCGCGTCCGTTCCCCGTCGTCGTTCGTCTCCGCGTACGGCCCCGGCGCCGCCTTCGGGCGGGCCGGGGCCGTACGCGCGTTCGGGGCCGGTTCCCCCGTTCGGCCCAGCATTCCGGGTGGGGGCCGGTGCGCGCCGCCACCATGGGGTGCGGGGCGAGCGGACGAGTGGGACAGCCGGGGGACGCCGGCGGGGCAACAGAGGGAGGGTGTGCATCGTGCGTGTGCGCTTCTACGCGGTGGCGGCCGCGGCGGCGGCCTCGGTGGTCGCGGGCCCGGCCGCGGCGGTCGCCAGGGCGGCCTCCGGCGCCGTCGAGGACACCGAGTGCCGCACCTCTGTGCAGGGCAGCGAGGGCGTGGCCATCTGCTTCAACCCGGATCCGGACCTGGACCACGTGCAGCTGCACATCGAGTGCGCCCAGTGGTGGGACCCGGACGTGGACGGCCCGCAGGTCCCGGTGGGCCCGGCGGAGACGGTGACGCTGAGCGACCGCTGCTGGGAGGAGATATCGAGCGTCTGGGTCACCCGTCTGCCGGACGGAAGCGGCAGCTGAAGGCGTGGCCCGCGGCTTCCTCCGAAGCCGCCATCGGGTCACCCTCGCGGATCGCCTCGACCAGCCGGGAGTGGTCCACGTACGTCTCGGGGCTCAGCTCCTCGCCGATGTCGGCGCGGAGGAACTCGCGCAGCACCTCGCCCAGGTCGGCGTAGAGCTCGGCGATGACCTCGTTGTGCGAGGCGGCCACGACCGACAGGTGCAGCGCCGCGTCCGCGTCCACGAAGACGTCCGCGCGACCGGCGCGCCAGGCCCGTTCACGCCGCGCCAGAGCCGCGTCCAGCTGCCTCAGGTCGCGGTCCGTGCGCCGCGAGGCGGCCAGCGACGCCGCGGAGGCCTCCAGGGCGCTGCGCAGCTCGGCGACGTGCCGGGGATCGGCGTCGGCGAAGCGGCGGTGCATGACGCCGGCCATCTCGCTCGTCGCCAGCACATAGGTGCCGGATCCCTGCCGGATGTCGAGCAGACCGTTGTGCGCCAGGGCGCGGACGGCCTCACGGACGGTGTTGCGGGCCACCCCGAGCTGCTCCACCAGCTGCGCCTCGGTGGGGATGCGCGAACCCACCGGCCACTCACCGGAGGTGATCTGGGCGCGCAGTTGCGTGATCACCTGGTCGGCGAGCACGGACCGCCGGGGCGAGGTCAAGGGCATGGACCCTCCTCAGGATTCATCCCATCATTCTATGATGGTGCGCATGCGTGACGACGAAGCCACAACGATCGACCCTGCCACGGCAGGACCCTCCTTGCCCGCACAGACGTCTGCCGCTCCGCAGAGCATGACGCACACCCGCGCCCGCACCCGGGTTTTCGTCGCCGTCGCGCTGGTCCTTGCCGCGCTCAACCTGCGGCCCGCCATCACGAGCCTCGGCGCGCTCCTGGAAGAGGTCCGCGACGGGCTGGGCATGAGCGGGACCGTCGCCGGGCTGCTCACCTCCGTGCCGGCCCTGTGCTTCGCCCTCTTCGGCGTCGCCGCGCCCCGGCTGGCCCGCCGCCGCGGGCCCGGCGCCGTGGTCTGCGGGGGACTGGCCGCCATCACCATCGGACTCGCCCTGCGCCCGTTCGCCGGGGGCACCGTCGTCTTCCTCGCCGCCAGCGCCCTGGCACTGGCCGGCATAGCCGTCGGCAACGTCCTGATGCCCGTGGTCGTCAAGCGCTACTTCCCCGACCGCGTGGGCACCATGACCGGCCTGTACTCCATGGCGCTCTCCCTGGGCACCGCCGTGGCCGCCGCGGCCACCGTCCCCGTGACGCGCGCCCTGGGCGGCGACTGGCGCGCCGGACTCGGTGTCTGGGCGGTGGTCGCGGTCGTGGCCGTCGTGCCCTGGCTCGCCCTCGTGCGCGACCGCAGTGGTGCCGGCGCCGGCACCGCGAGCGTCCCGGTCCCCGCGGCGCCCGCCCCCGTCGCGGCGGGCCGCATCACCCGCAGCCGCACCGCCTGGGCGCTGGCCGTGTACTTCGGGCTCCAGGCCACCGGCGCGTACATCACCATGGGCTGGCTGCCGCAGATCTTCCGTGACGCGGGGATCTCCGCCTCCACCGCCGGAGTGCTGCTCGCCGTCACCATGGTGATGGGCGTGCCGCTGTCCTTCGTGCTGCCCGCGCTGGCCGGGCGGATGCGGCACCAGGGCGGACTGGCCGTGGGCCTCGGCCTGTTCGGGCTCGCCGGGTACGCGGGACTGTGGCTCGCGCCGGCCGCCGCGCCCTGGGTGTGGGCGGTGCTGCTCGGGATCTCCAACTGCTCCTTCCCGCTCGCCCTCACCATGATCGGGATGCGCTCGCGCACCGGCGCGGGAGTGGTCCGGCTGTCGGCCTTCGCACAGTGCACCGGCTACCTGATCTCCATCCCGGGCCCGATCCTGGTCGGCGTCCTCTACCAGCACAGCGGCGGCTGGGACCTGCCCGTCGCCTTCATGCTCGCCCTGCTGCTGCCGCAGATCGCCGCGGGCATGGTCGCCGGACGCGACCGGTCGGTGGAGGACGAACTCTGACGGACCCGGCGTCCCGGGCGACCCGGGTGCGGGCCGGCCGCGGGCCGGTGCCAGACTGAGGCCATGCCCGTGCTCGAGCCCAACCCCCCGCAGCCGCAGAAGAAGCTCCTGATCATCTTCGGCCTCATGCTCGCCGTCCCCGCCCTCGTCGCGGTGATCGCCACCATCGGCGCCAAGTTCGGCTGACCCGGCCCCGAGCCGGGGTAGGGACAACCCCACCTCCCCTAGGGGGTCAGGGTCAGGGTCAAGTGGGTGGGCCACCCGATGGGCCGGCGGTCCGCGGTTCCGTAGCGTCGTGGTGCAAGGTCAATCAGCACCCCGCACCTCGGAGGCGGTCCCGTGTCCACGCAGGCTGTTCCCTCGCGCGCCCCGCGCCCCCGCACCGTTCGTGCCGCGGCCGACGGCGCCGCGCAGACGCGCCTGCCGTGGTGGGCGCTGGCGCTGCCCGCCCTGGCCTTCGCCGCGCTGCTCGCGTTCGTCGCCGGCCCGGGCACGGCGAACGCCTCGGCCGCCGAGCCCGCCGCACGCCTGTTCACCCGGCTCGCCGAGGTGCTCCCGGCGTTGCTGCAACACCTGCTGTAACCTCCGCACGCCGTCCGCGATCCGGGCCGCTCCCGCGCCTGCCGGGCGGTTTTCTGGAAAGCTGAGGGTCATGAGCGCAGCTGCATCGCCCCGCCGGATCGTCCTGCTCCGGCACGCCAAGGCCGATTGGCCCGCCGTTCCCGACCACGAGCGGCCGTTGGCCGACCGTGGACGCAAGGAGGCGCCGGTCGCCGGCCGCAGGCTCATGGAGCTGGACATCCCGTTCGACCTGACCCTCTGCTCCTCGGCCGTCCGCACCGTCGAGACCTGGAAGCTCGTCGCCCACGAACTTCCCCACCGCCCCCGGACCGTCTACGAGGAGCGGCTCTACGACGCCACCCTCGGAGATCTGCTCGCGCTGCTCAACGAGACCCCAGAGGACGTCGACGACCTGCTGCTGGTGGGCCACAACCCGGGGATCCACGCCCTCGCCGACGCTCTCGCCGGCAGCAGCGAGGGGGACGCCCTCGCGCGGATCGAGCGCACGGGCTTCCCCACCGCGTCGATCGCCGTGATCACCTTCACCGGTCCCTGGAAGACGGTCGAGCACGGCGTGGGGCGCCTGGTCGAGTTCTGGTCCCCGCACGACTGACCTGGCCGCGGACACCGGCGACGGGCCCGGGGCGGCGCGCACGCGCTCCCGGTCCCGCCGCGGGGCGCCGGCCTCTCGGGACCGCTACGCCTCGACCGCGCCGTCCAGCGCGTCGGCCGCCTCGACCTCTTCGCGGGTGATGCCCAGCAGATAGAGCACGGTGTCCAGGAACGGCACGTTGACCGCGGCGTCGGCGGCCTCCCGCACCACCGGCTTGGCGTTGAACGCCACCCCGAGCCCGGCGGCGTTGAGCATGTCCAGGTCGTTCGCCCCGTCGCCGATCGCGACGGTCTGGTCGAGCGGCACCCCGGCCTCCGCGGCGAAGCGCCGCAGCAGCCGCGCCTTGCCCGCACGGTCCACGATCTCCCCGACCACCCGGCCGGTGAGCCGGCCGTCGACGATCTCCAGGGTGTTGGCGGCCGCGAAGTCCAGCCCCAGCCGCTCCTTGAGGTCGTCGGTGACCTGCGTGAAGCCGCCCGAGACGACACCCACCTGGTAGCCCAGGCGCTTGAGGGTGCGGATCAGGGTGCGGGCGCCCGCCGTCAGCCGGACCTCCTGGCGCACCTTGTCCACCACGGACGCGTCCAGCCCCGCCAGCAGCGCCACCCGCGCGTGCAGCGACTGCTCGAAGTCCAGCTCGCCCCGCATCGCGCGGGCCGTCACCTCGGCGACCTCCTCCTCACAGCCGGCGTGCGCCGCGAAGAGCTCGATCACCTCGTCCTGGATGACGGTGGAGTCCACGTCCATGACCACCAGCCGCCGCGCCCTGCGGTGCAGCCCCGACGACACCACGGCCACGTCCACGCCGCGCTGGTGCGCCTCCAGGGCGAGCACCGGGCGCAGCGCGTCCGTCGCGACCCCGGACACGGCGAACTCCACGGCCGTCACCGGGTACTTCGCGAGTCGGAAGATGCGGTCGATGTTGCCGCCCACGGCGGTGATGCGGTTCGCTATGGCCGCCGTCGACTCCGCGGTGAGCGGGTGCCCGAGCACGGTCACATGGGAGCGGCCCTCGCCGCGCGGCCGGTTGTCGCCGATACCGGAGATGATCTCGGCCTGCAGGCGCACCGACTCGGCCCAGGAGTGCACAGTCGCCCGCAGCGAGCCCTCCACGCCTGGACCGGTGGGCGCGGTGACCAGCGCGCAGAGCACGATGCGGCCACGGGTGACGACCTGCTCGATGTCGACGACGTCCACCTGGAAGCCGGCCAGCGTCTCGAAGAGCCCTGCGGTGAGGCCCGGCCGGTCCTTGCCGAAGATCTTGACCAGGAGGGTCGGCACGTTGACGGCGGGGGCGGTGGTCGCCTGCGATGCGTCGTTCATGGTGAGACCACCGTATCCGGCGCCCGGACCCGGACGGAGACGCGTTCCGCCTGCCGGACAGTGCCCGTGGTCAGCGGCGCCGTCCCGGCGCGCCGGGTGGCGGCGGATTCTGCGGGGGCGGTCCCGGGGGCCGGCCCGGCGGCGGTCCGGGCGGGGGCGGCAGCGGCATCCCGGTGACGGTCCGCGCCGAGTGCGGGGCGTCGGAGGGCGGCGACTGCTTGTACGGGTTGGGCTCCTCCTCGTGCGGCTGGTAGTCGGGGCTGGGGAGGTAGGGGCCGGGCTCGTACGCGATGCCCGGGTAGGTGCGCCCGGAGTCCTGCGGGCCCACGGGACCGGGAGGCGCCACGGGCGCCCGCACCGGGTGCGGCGGACGGGGCGTGGCAGCGCCCGTTCCCGTGCCCGCCGGCACGTACGGCGACACCCTGCGCCCGGCCGTGCCCGTCGCCAGGGCCAGCAGCGCACCCGCGCCGCCCGCCGCGGCACCCCAGGCGGCACCCAGGAGCAGCGCGAGCGGCATGCTGCCGTGCAGATCGATCCCGGCGCCCACGGCGTCGAAGCCGAACACCGACAGTCCCGCGTCCACGGAGACACCGGTGAGCTGCACCAGCAGGAGGAAGGCGAGCGCCGTGACCGCCCCCAGGCTCAGCGCGCACCGCCCGGCGTACCCGGCCCGCGAGGCGCCGCGCAGCGGCGTGCGGGCCGCGGCCAGCGCCCCGGCCGCCAGCATCATCAGTGCGACGGCCACCGTCAGCAGCCAGACCCTGTGGTCGAGTTCGGCCAGGCGCCCCATGGTCACCGGCTCGTGGGTCTTCCCCGTCAGCAGCCGGTCGAGGGGGTCGGGCAGCACCTTGGCGAGCTCGCCGGTGGCCGTGCCCTTCCACGAGACGAACAGGCCCAGTGGCACCGCCAGCCAGACACCGTTGGGCGCCCCCAGGAGCGCCGCGCCGGCGATCCGCTTCGGCTCGTCCCCGGTGGCGGCCGCGTAGCCGGCCGCCGCGTACCCCGCGACCACGGCCAGCAGCAGCACCCAGCGCAGCGCCGAGGCGGCCGGGCGGACAGCCGTGTGCACCGCCTCCAGACCGCGCGGCAGCGGCGTGCGCCGCGAGGCGAGCAGCGTCAGCAGCAGCACGGCCAGCACCCACAGCAGCCCGCCCAGCAGCGAACGGCCGGTGTCCACGTGGAAGCTCACCGAGGCCTTGGCGTCGATCAGGTCCTGCAGCCCGTCGCCCAGTCCGCCGCCGATGTCGCCGATCCCCGGCAACTGGTCGATCAGGCCGCCCCCGCCGCCGCTTTTGCCGCCGCCCAGCGCGGCGCCGTCGATGGCGATGGTGTCCTCGCCCGCCCAGCCCAGGACGCCGAGCAGCGCCACGAAAAGGACCGTCACCGTCCCGGCGCGCGCGACCAGTTCGCCGGCCGGGACCGTCATGCCCGCCCGGCGCAGCGAGCGCAGGAAGATCCAGGCCAGGAGCAGCGCCCCGACCAGTCCCACTCCCAGCGGCATCACGTCGAGCGCGCCCGCCGCGCCCGCGCCGTCGAGCCCGAACACCGCGACGTCCCCGGACGGGCTCACCTTGCCGCCCACCGCCATGGCCACCACGGCGGCGGTCATCGGCCCGAGGGAGCCCGCGGTGTCCGCCCCGAGCAGATGGAGCCCGAGCGCCGCCACGCCCACCATCGCCAGATACGCCCAGCTGACGGCCGCGATCGCGGACAGCAGCACGCTGCCCCAGGGGATCGCCCGCGGTGGGTGCGGGGGCGCGGCGGATGGTGGTGTGGAGGTGTACGTCGTCATGCCCGCCCCCGAGGTGTCGCGTCCGGACCGCCTGTGATGCCTGCGCTGCTCATGCCCCGGTCCGTCATGATCCGCACGGATCCCGGGCGGTTACCACTCTCCGGTGGTGTTTCGGCGCCGTCAACGGATTCCCGGCAGCCCGTTCACATCGTGCCGAACGGTCGGGTTCTGCCGGACGGTCGTGCCTGGAATAGTTCCTCCCGGTGTTCGCAATCCCTAGACTCCCCCCAAGGGGGACAACCCGGGGGACAACTTTGTGGGGCTTGGGGTGCCTGAACTCGTACTGGAACTGAACGGTCGCACCTGGACGCTGGATCCGTCCCGGTCGTACAGCCTCGGCCGGGACCCGCAGTCGGACGTGGTCCTGGACGACGCCAGGGTCTCCTGGCGGCACGCCACCATCCGGCGCGGGGACCGGGGTTGGGTCCTGGAGGACCTCGGCAGCACCAACGGCACCTATGTGCAGGGGCAGCGCGTGCACGCCCACGACGTCGCCGCCGGTGCCACCGTCAACCTCGGCAATGCCAACGACGGCCCGCAACTGGTCTTCAGCGGCAGCCCGTCGGCGGGCGGCGACATCTACAGCGCCGAGACCGCGCTCGCCCAGCCGCAGCAGGCCCGTCCGTCGGGTCCCGGCGTGCAGAAGGCACCGGCGCGGGGCGGGTCGTCGTCGCAGAACGGCTGGAACGCAGGCGGCAACGGCTCGCAGCCGCACGTGCCGCAGCCCGGTCACGGCGGGCAGGCGCCGCAGCCGCGCATCCCGGCCCCGCACGGGCCCTCGGGCGGCATGGGCTCCGCACCGCCCGTCTACGGCGACCGCAGCCCGACCACCTTCCACCACCTGGTGCTCGGCCGCGTGATGAAGATCGGCCGCGCGCTGGAGAACGACCTCGTGGTCTCCGACCTCCAGGTCTCCCGGTTCCACGCGGAGTTCCGGGCCCACCCGGACGGCCGCTACGAGATCGTCGACCTAGGCAGCCACAACGGCACCTACGTCAACGGCCAGCCGATCCAGCGTCACCTGCTGGGCCCCAACGACATCGTGGGCGTCGGCCACTCCACCTTCCGGCTCGTCGGCGACCAGCTGGAGGAGTTCGTCGACACCGGCGAGATCTCCTTCTCGGCGCGCCGGCTCACCGTGACCGTCCCTCAGGGCAACGGCACCAAGAACATCCTCAACGACGTCTCCTTCGGCGTCCCCGAGAAGTCGCTGGTCGCCGTCATCGGCCCCTCCGGCTCCGGCAAGTCGACGCTGCTGCGCGCGCTGACCGGCTACCGGCCGGCCGACGAGGGGGAGGTGCTGTACGACAGCCGCAACCTCTACAAGCAGTTCGCCGAGCTGCGGCAGCGCATCGGGCTGGTCCCGCAGGACGACATCCTGCACAAGGAGCTGACGATCCGCAAAGCCCTGCGCTACGCGGCCAAGCTCCGCTTCCCCGGCGACACCAAGGCCGCCGAGCGCGAAGCCCGCATCGACGAGGTGCTGCGCGAGCTCAAACTCGACGTGCACGCCGACAAGCGCGTCACATCGCTGTCCGGCGGCCAGCGCAAGCGCGTCTCCGTCGCCCTGGAGCTGCTCACCAAGCCCTCGCTGATCTTCCTGGACGAGCCCACCTCCGGCCTCGACCCGGGCATGGACCGCGATGTGATGAAGCTGCTGCGCGGCCTGGCCGACGACGGCCGCACGGTGCTCGTGGTCACCCACTCCGTGGCCGAACTGGCCCTGTGCGACAAGCTGCTGGTGATGGCGCCGGGCGGCGCCGTGGCGTACTTCGGGCCGCCCGAGGAGGCGCTGAACTTCTTCGGCTACGACACCTGGGCCGACGTCTTCTCCGCCTTCGAGAACTACCGCGACTACGACTGGTCCGGCCGCTGGCGCGGCTCCCAGCACTACCAGATGTACGCCGCGGACCTGGACGCCGTCGCGCCGCAGTCCGTACCCGTGGCCCCGCAGCAGACGAAGCCGCCCAAGCCGCAGAGCTGGGGGTCGCAGTTCGTCACCCTGGTGCGGCGCTACATGTCGGTGATCGCCTCCGACAAGGGCTTCATGGGCCTGATGGTGATCCTGCCGGCGGTCCTCGGCCTGGTGAGCGTGGTCATCCCGGCGGACTTCGGCCTCACGGCCGCCGACCAGCCGGGCAAGTTCAACCCCGACGCCGGCACCATCCTGCTGATCCTCGCCGTGGGCGCCTGCTTCTCCGGCGCCGCCAACTCGGTGCGTGAACTGATCAAGGAACGGGTCATCTACGAGCGGGAACGGGCCACCGGCCTGTCGCGCTCGGCGTACCTGTTCTCCAAGGTGTTCGTCCTCGGCCTGATCAGCGCGCTCCAGGGCGTCATCATCTGCGCGATCGGCCTGTCGGTCCGCAAGCTCCCCGACGAGGGCCTGATCGTCAAGGGATTCCCGGCCGCAGAGATCACCTTGGTGATCATCGGACTGGGCTTCACCTCGATGATGTTCGGCCTGGTCATCTCCTCGCTGGTGAAGACCGCGGAGAAGACCATGCCGCTGCTGGTCATGTTCGCCATCGTCCAGGTGGTCTTCACCGGGGTGCTCTTCCAGATCTTCGGCACCGTGGGCCTGGAGCAGGTCGCCTGGCTGATGCCGTCCCGCTGGGCGGTCGGCGCCGCGGGCGCCACGCTCGACCTGGGCCACATCATGCCGCCGTGGGACCAGGCCAAGCCCGACAACATCGACCCGCTGTGGGAGCACTCGGTCGCGCAATGGGGCACCGACATGGGCATCCTGTTCGGCATCGGCGTGATCTGCGGCTTCCTCGTCCTGCGGCTGCTGCGGCGCCACGAGCCGGAGGTCATGCGCAAGTGAGGCGCACGAAGTCCTCCTGACCTCGCCGGCATGCACAAGGGCGGCGGATTCCCCGACCGGGAATCCGTCGCCCTTGTGCTGTCTGTCCGGTTCCTGTCCCGCGGGATCAGTACCAGTTGTGCGCCTGCCAGAACGACCACGCGCCGCACGGGCTGCCGTAGCGCTCGTTCATGTAGTTCACGCCCCACTTGATCTGGGTGGCCGCATTGGTGCGCCAGTCGGCACCGGCGGAGGCCATCTTCGAGCCGGGCAGCGCCTGGACCAGGCCGTACGCACCGGACGAGGGGTTGACCGCCTGCGGGTTCCAGCCGCTCTCGCGGGTCACGATGTTGGAGAAGCACTGGAACTGCGCGTCGCCGACCATCTGCCGCGCCATCTCCTGCGGGCTGCCGCTCGGCACCGCCGCGGCGCCGGCGGTGCTCTCCTGCGCGGCACGCGGGGCGGCCTGCTTCTGCTGGGGTATGAGCGCCCTGCGCTCGTGGCTGCGGTTGGCGGCCTGCTGCTCCGCGCGGCGCTGCTGGGCCTCCGCGGCGACGTGCTCGGCGTGCGCCTTGCGCAGGGCGACGGCATGGGCGAGGTGCCGGGCGTGCGCCTTGGTCCTGGCAGTGACCTGGGCGACGTGCTGGGCGTGCGCCTTGCGCATCACGGCCTGGTGGGCGACGTGGGCGGCGTGCATCTGGGTCACGGCGTTCAGGTGGGCCACGTGGGAGGCGTGCGCGGCCCTGGCAGCCCTGGCGGCCTTGCCGGCGGCGGCCTGCTCGGCCTGGGCCGTACCGGCACTCCCGGTCACGCCGGTGATCGCCAGGACGCCCACACCGGCCGCGGCGATACCGGCGGCGGAGTACTTGTGGGCCTTGGTCAGACGGTCGAGAGACGGGATCGTCGGGAGCTGCATGGGGGAGTTACCTCTTCCATTCGGCTGCGCTCCGCTCTGCCCAGGCAAAGAGAAGCGCCACGTGTCGAACGCGGCGCGGAGCGACCTGAGCATTCTTAGCCCGCGGGAAATTCCCGGGCAAAGTCCGGCATTACTACCCGAAGTCGTAGACGGGCGGCCGACCCGACACGGCACGACCCCCGCTTCCGGGCGGTCCGCCACCCCGCGATCTACTATCTTCCTTCGTACGTGATGTACGTCCTATGCGGTGCCTCACAGGCATGTGGCGCTGTGCGACGGGTCGGGCACCGCGTGTACGCCGTTCTCCCGGTGTTTCCCGGACGTTCCGCTCGTCCCGGTCCCCGGGGGTGCGCGAGAGCGCCGCGCATGCGGCCGGAAGGGCATTTCGGCCTAGGTCCTGGGGACCGGTCCCGCCGGTCGCGCGGCCGATCCCGGATGCCACGCCCCCCAGTACGGTGAAGCCATGCACAGCCGGTCATCCCGTCGCGGTGTCGAGGCGGTGAGCGCGGCCGTACTCGCCATGAGCAGGCACCTGGAGGTACGCGAGGTCCTGCAGACCATCGTCGCCTCCGCCCGTGAACTGCTCGACGCCGAGTACGCGGCGCTCGGCGTGCCCGACGACCACGGCGGCTTCGCGCAGTTCGTCGTCGACGGCGTCAGCGACGAGCAGTGGCGGGCGATCGGCCCGCTGCCCCGCCAGCACGGCATCCTCGCCGCGATGCTCCACGAGGCCGGGCCGCAGCGGCTCGCCGATGTGCGCACTGACGCGCGCTTCGGCGGCTGGCCCGCCGCCCACCCCGAGATGAGCGACTTCCTCGGCATGCCGGTGGTCGACGGCGACGAGGTCCTCGGCGCCCTCTTCCTCGCCAACAAGCGCGGCCCCCGACCCGCTGGTGGCGGGTGCGCCTTCACCGGGGAGGACGAGGACCTGCTGCGCACCCTGGCCGCGCACGCCGCCATCGCCCTCACCAACGCGCGCCTGTACGAGCGCAGCCGCGAGCTGACCCTCGCCGGCGAACGCGCCCGCATCGCGCACGAATTGCACGACGCCGTCTCGCAGAAGCTCTTCTCGCTGCGGCTCACCGCCCAGGCCGCCGCCGCTCTGGTGGACCGCGACCCGGCCCGGGCCCGCGAGGAGTTGCGCCAGGTCGCCGCGCTCGCCGCCGAGGCCGCCGACGAACTGCGCGCGGTCGTGGTCGAGCTGCGCCCTGCCGCCCTGGACGAGGACGGGCTGCTGGCCACCTTGCGCACCCAGGCCCTGGTCCTCGGCCGGGCGCACACGGCGCGCGTCTCCTTCAGCCACGGCAAGGTGCGGGCCCTGCCCGCCGCCCAGGAGGAGGCGGTGCTGCGCGTCGCCCAGGAGGCCATGCACAATGCGCTGCGCCATGCCGACGCGAGCACGGTGACCGTGCGCCTGGAGGCCCGTGGCAGGGGGGCGGTGCTCCGGATCACCGACGACGGCCGGGGCTTCGACCCCTCGGCGGTACGGCGCGCCGGACGCCACCTGGGCCTGGTCTCGATGCGCGACCGGGCCGACGGGGTCGGCGGCGCCCTGACGGTGGAGTCGGAGCCCGGCAAGGGCACCGTGGTCGAGATGGAGGTGCCCGGTGGGTGACCCGGAGAGCGACGGCCCGGAGGTCCTCGGGGAGGGCCAGGAGGCGGCGGAGGGGCGGGCGATCCGCGTCCTGGTGGTCGACGACCACCAGGTCGTCAGGCGGGGCCTGCGAACGTTCCTGGAAGTGCAGCCGGACATCGAGGTCGTCGGCGAGGCGGCGGACGGCGACGAGGGCGTACGGCGCGCCGAGGAGCTCGCGCCCGACGTGGTCCTGATGGACATCAGGATGCCCGGCACCGACGGGATCGAGGCACTGCGCCGCCTCCGCGAGGCCGGCAGCAGGGCACGGGTGCTGGTGGTCACCAGCTTCACCGAGCAGCGCACGGTCGTCCCTGCCCTGCGCGCGGGCGCGGCCGGCTACGTCTACAAGGACGTGGACCCCGACGCCCTGGCGGGCGCCATCCGCTCCGTCCACGCCGGGCACGTCCTGCTGCAGCCGGAGGTCGCCGACGTGCTTCTCTCCCAGGAGGAGCCGGCCTCCGGGCAGGGCCGCGGCGGCACGCTCACCGAGCGGGAGCGCGAGGTGCTGTCGCTGATCGCCGAGGGCCGTTCCAACCGGGAGATCGCCCGTGCCCTCGTGCTGTCGGAGAAGACGGTGAAGACCCACGTCTCCAACATCCTGATGAAGCTCGACCTGTCCGACCGCACCCAGGCCGCTCTGTGGGCCGTCCGGCACGGCATCGGGACCTGAGTGGCCGCGGTGGCGGCACGGCCCCCATCGGGCAGCCGGCCGCCGCCTTATCGGTAGGACAAGCCGATCGTCGCGCTCCGGACTGAGATTCATACCGTCGGGTGTATGTCGCCCGGATGGCGCAACCTGGGTGCGTCTGCCCCGTTCTTCATGGCGTGCTGCGGCGACTGCCGCGGCACCACATGCAAGGAGGGTCAAGAACGTGAAGAACCTGCACAAGGTCGCCGCCGTCACCATGGTCGCCGGAAGCATCGCCCTGATCGGCGCCGGTGCCGCCTCCGCCCACACCGGTGGCGCGCACGCCGACGGTGTCGCGAAGGGCTCCCCCGGCGTCGTTTCGGGCAACACGATCCAGGTGCCGGTGCACATCCCCGTCAACGTCTGCGGCAACACCATCAGCGTGATCGGCGTGCTCAACCCGGCCATCGGGAACTTCTGCCTGAACAAGTGACCATGTGACCGCGGCCCCGCCGCGGTCCGGCAGTGACCGCCGGCCCTGGAGGACGACCTCCGGGGCCGGTCCCATTTTCCGTTCATTTACGCCCGTTCCTGACTGTTCCCGCCCATGAGTTCCGCCGTACGGAGGTTTCCGGCGACAGGCCCGTGTCACCGCCCCGGTAACGGCGTTCCCACAGTGCGGCCCCGCGACCTGGGACCGCGTCATCACAGGAGGAACAGCTCTCATGAACAGCGCCAAGAAGGCCGCCCTCGTCATCGCCGCCGCCGGTACGGCCGCCGCCGGCACCGCCGGTACCGCGTTCGCCGGCTCCCACGCGGGCGGCGCGGCCGTCGGCTCGCCCGGCGTGCTGTCCGGCAACGTGATCCAGGTGCCGGTGAACATCCCGGTCAACATCTGCGGCAACACCATTGACGTCATCGGGCTCCTGAACCCGGCGATCGGGAACGTCTGCTTCAACGACTGATGCCGCGAGGGCCCCGCGGACGACCTCGTCCACGGGGCCCTTTCCGTTCCCCGGCGGGTCCGCGGCCCGTCCGCGGCCCGTGCCGCGACCCGGCGCCCCTCAGCCCCGGCGGCGCTCGCTCTCCTCCACGTAGGCGTTGTAGGCGGCCACCTGCGCCCGCCGCGCCGTGCGTTCCACCGGCCGGAGCAACTCCGCCCGTGCCGCGATCTCCGAGGCGCTCACCGCCCCGCCGTGCTCCAACTGCGCGCCGGTGGCGATGGCGACCAGGGCGCCGACCCGCTGTGCCAGCTCCAGCACCCGTACCGCCCGCGGCGGATAGCCCGGTGCCAGCACCTCACGCCCCCGCTCGGCGCGCGCCCGGTAGGCCTCCAGCGCCGCCTGGGCCGCCGGACCGGCCCCGGCCACGTCCAGCCGGGCCAGCGCCGCCGTGGCGTCCCGCAGGGCCTCCGCGAGCTCCCTCTCGGCCTCCCCCAGGGAGGGCACGTCGGCGGGCGGCGCGTCCCGCACCTCCAGGCACTGCCACTCCACCCCCACGTGCACGTCGCCGCGCGGGCCGACCTCTGTGACCTCCGGCACGAAACCGATGGAGGGGCCGCCCACCGCGACGACCGCCTCGCCGGCCGCCATGGCGCGGGCGTTGAACTCCGGGGGCCCGCTCAGCCCCAGCGGGTGGCCCGGTACCGGCAGCGCGACACGCAGCCCGGTCACCCCCAGGGCGCGCAGCCTGCCGAGGCCGAGAGTCAGCCCCACCGGGGCGGACTCCCCGGGCAGCCCGGCCATCCGGTGGGCCGAATCGCCCGCGATCACTTCCTGAGCGGCGTCGTCCGGCGCGGCAAGTCCGGCAATCAGGGCATTCCCCCAAGCCGCCAACCGTCCTGAGCGAGGTTCATCGAGCATCCCCCCAGCCTAAGGACTGGGGCAGGTCGGCCGTGGCGTAGATTTCCCTGGGGGCGGTGCCTACAGGCGCCCGCGACGGCAGACACGCGATCGGGAATTGGGAGACAACGCGCTCATGAGCGATGTTCTGGAGCTGGTGGACGTATCCGTGGTCCGAGACGGCCGGGCTCTGGTGGACCAGGTCTCCTGGTCGGTCGCCGAGGGCGAGCGCTGGGTGATCCTCGGCCCGAACGGCGCCGGCAAGACGACCATGCTGAACATCGCGTCCAGCTACCTCTTCCCCACTTCGGGCACCGTCCAGATCCTCGGCGAGAAGATGGGCAGCGTCGACGTCTTCGAACTGCGGCCCCGCATCGGCATCGCGGGCGTCGCCCTGGCCGAGAAGCTGCCCCGCCGGCAGACCGTCCTGGAGACCGTGCTCACCGCCGCCTACGGCATGACCGCCCACTGGCAGGAGAGCTACGAGCAGGTCGACGAGGACCGGGCCCGCGCCTTCCTCGACCGCCTCGGCATGAGCGAGTACCTCGATCGCAAGTTCGGCACCCTTTCGGAGGGCGAGCGCAAGCGCACCCTGATCGCCCGCGCCATGATGACCGACCCCGAGCTGCTGCTCCTCGACGAGCCGGCCGCCGGTCTCGACCTGGGCGGCCGCGAGGACCTGGTGCGCCGCCTCGGCCGGCTCGCGCGCGACCCGATCGCCCCCTCCATGATCATGGTCACCCACCACGTCGAGGAGATCGCCCCCGGATTCACCCACGTCCTGATGATCCGTCAGGGCAGGGTCGTGGCGGCCGGCCCCATGGAGACCGAGCTGAACTCCCGCAACCTGTCCCTCTGCTTCGGCCTGCCGCTCGTCGTCGAGCGCCGCGGCGACCGCTGGAGCGCCAACGGCCTGCCCCTGAAGTAGGACCGGGTTCGGGGGAGAGCCGTCGCACCCTGTCACAGATCCACTCCGGCCCCTACGATGGACCTGTGGACGACTGGTTGTGGTGGCTCATCGCCGCCGTGGGGCTGGGCATTCCGCTCGTGGTGACCGCGATGCCCGAGTTCGCGATGTTCGCGGTCGGGGCCGTCGCCGCCGCCATCGGGGCAGGGCTCGGCCTGGGCATCACACCGCAGGTGCTGATCTTCGTGATCGTCTCGGTCGCCGGCATCGCCGTGGTGCGTCCGCTGGCCAACCGCAGCCGGGCGCAACGACCGGAACTGCGCAGTGGCATCGACGCACTCAAGGGCCGCCAGGCCGTCGTCCTCGAAAGAGTCGACGGACAGGGCGGCCGGATCAAGCTCAACGGCGAAGTCTGGTCCGCCCGGGCCCTCGACTCCGGCCGCCACTTCGATCCGGGCGAGAGTGTGGACGTCGTCGAGATCGAGGGCGCGACGGCCGTCGTGATCTGAACCGGCCCGAGCCCCGCACCGGATCCGGAACGGGAATTCGCCGAACCCGGCCCGCCTCCCGCGGGGGTCTGCCAGACTTGATCATGTCTTCGTACTGACAGTCAGCAGCAAACGGCGTGGGAGTGGACGTGCAGCCGATCATCATCGTCCTGATCATCCTGGTGGTGCTCGTCTTCATCGCGCTCATCAAGACGGTCCAGGTCATTCCGCAGGCCAGTGCCGCCATCGTGGAGCGCTTCGGGCGCTACACCCGGACGCTGAGCGCCGGCCTCAACATCGTGGTGCCGTTCATCGACACCATCCGCAACCGCATCGACCTGCGCGAACAGGTCGTGCCCTTCCCGCCGCAGCCGGTGATCACCCAGGACAACCTGGTCGTCAACATCGACACGGTCATCTACTACCAGGTGACCGACGCGCGGGCCGCCACCTACGAGGTCGCCAGCTACATCCAGGCCATCGAGCAGCTCACCGTCACCACGCTGCGCAACATCATCGGCGGCATGGACCTGGAGCGGACCCTGACCTCCCGCGAGGAGATCAACGCGGCCCTGCGAGGCGTCCTGGACGAGGCCACCGGCAAGTGGGGCATCCGCGTCAACCGTGTCGAGCTGAAGGCGATCGAGCCGCCCACCTCCATCCAGGACTCGATGGAGAAGCAGATGCGCGCCGACCGCGACAAGCGCGCCGCGATCCTCACCGCCGAGGGCATCCGGCAGTCCCAGATCCTGACCGCCGAGGGCGAGAAGCAGTCCGCGATCCTGCGCGCGGAGGGCGAGTCCAAGGCCGCGGCCCTGCGGGCCGAGGGCGAGGCCCAGGCCATCCGCACGGTCTTCGAGTCCATCCACGAGGGCGACCCCGACCAGAAGCTGCTGGCCTACCAGTACCTGCAGATGCTCCCCAAGATCGCCGAG
Organism: Streptomyces sp. NPDC002574; assembly: GCF_042889545.1. Taxonomy (NCBI): domain Bacteria; kingdom Bacillati; phylum Actinomycetota; class Actinomycetes; order Kitasatosporales; family Streptomycetaceae; genus Streptomyces; species Streptomyces sp. NPDC002574. The sequence goes on along the minus strand of NZ_JBIARB010000009.1, from coordinate 5,803 downwards.
GGCGAGTCCAACAAGCTCTGGATCATCCCCAGCGAGCTCAACGACGCCCTCAAGGGCCTCGGCGGCATCGTCAACCTCCCCGGCGCCCCCGGCGCCGGCGGCGGGACCAACGGCGAGGGCGGCCCCCGCCGCGAGACCCCCCGCCTCGACAAGGACTGAAGCGCCGTCCGCCGCACCGCCCCGCCTGTGACATGATCCGTGCGCTCCCCTCGACCTCGACGGCGGGGAGGAGCCGCACCGACCATGGAGGCCGCACATGTCGCTCTGGGAAGCCCTTGCCGTCCTCGCGGCAGGCGTCGCGGCCGGAACGATCAACACCGTCGTCGGATCGGGGACGCTGATCACCTTCCCCGTCCTGCTCGCCGTCGGCCTGCCGCCCGTCACCGCCAACGTGTCCAACACCTTGGGCCTGGTCCCCGGATCCCTCAGCGGCGCCATCGGCTACCGGCGCGAGCTGCGCGGCCAGCGGGCCCGCCTGCTCCGGTTCGGCGCCGCCGCCCTGTGCGGCGGACTTGCAGGGGCCGTACTGCTGCTGGCCCTGCCCTCATCGGCCTTCGACACCATCGTCCCGATCCTCATCGGCCTGGCCCTGGTGCTCGTCGTCGTACAGCCGCGGCTCTCCCGCGCCCTCCAGGCCCGCAGGGCCGGCAACGGCACCCACGCACCCGAGCACGGCGGTGTGCTGCTCCCGCTCGGCCTGCTCGTCGCCAGCGTCTACGGGGGCTACTTCGGCGCCGCCCAGGGCGTCATATACCTGTCCCTCATGGGCGTCCTGCTCGACGAGAGCTGGCAGCGCATCAACGCGGTCAAGAACGTCCTCGCGCTGATCGTGAACGGCGTCGCCGCCGTCTTCTTCCTCTTCGTCGCCGACTTCGACTGGGCCGCGGTCGGCCTCATCGCGGCGGGCGCCGCCGTCGGCGGTGTCATCGGCGCCCGCATCGGGCGCCGGCTGCCGCCGACCGCACTGCGCGGCGTGATAGTCGTCGTCGGCATCGCGGCGATCGTCCAGCTGCTCGTCAAGTAGCCGGACGACCGCCGCGCGGCTCGGTCACGCCGGCAGCGCGAGCCACTCCGGCACGTTCTCACGGTCCTTCAGGCCCAGCGCCAGCAGCAGCGCGTCGGCCGGTGTCGGCTCGAACGGCTGCGTCAGCAGCCGCATCCCCGCCTGCTCCGGCGTACGGTCGGCCTTGTGGTGGTTGTCCTCCGCGCAGGACGCCACGGTGTTCAGCCAAGTGTCCCCGCCCCCGCGCGAACGCGGCAGGACGTGGTCCACGGTCGTCGCCCGCCGGCCGCAGTAGGCGCACCGGTGACGGTCCCGCACCAGCACCCCCCGCCGCGACCAGGCGGCCCGTTGTCGGAAGGGCACCCGCACGTACCGGCAGAGCCGGATCACCTGCGGCACCGGCACCTCCACGGCCGCCGCACGGATGCGCAGCCCGGGGTGGGCCTGCTCGACCACGGCCTTGTCCTGCATCACGAGCACCACCGCACGCCGCAGCGACACCGTCGACAGCGGCTCGAAGGTCGCGTTCAGTACCAGCGTCTCCCGCATTTCGCCCACCCCTCTGGTCCGTCCTCGCCGTGTGGCGAAGTGGCTCCACTGTGACCGGGCCATACCCGTGCGGACAACGCAATTTCCGCACGTCAAAGCGAACAGGAGGAAACGGGAAACCCAACGGACACCTGCCCCCACCCCTGGCGCCCGCCCCCGTGGGGAACGCGGGCGCCCGGGGCGCGGCAGTCGGCGCGGACGCCCGGGCGCATGACCGGACTCCGGCGAACAGCTGGCCTGTCGCGCGGCGAGAACCGCACAGCGCAACGCCCCGCCGCCCCCGCCACTGCGGTGCCGACCCCCGGTGACGGTTGGGTCACCAGGCAGACACCACTGTGCGTGCGGGAGCGCCGGGGCGCAACGGAATTACCGGCCGCGGGAGGCTACGCCCCCGGGTTCTCGTACTCGCCGATCACATGGGCGCGGGCCAGCGCGTGGAAGCGCAGGTTGAAGCCGACGACCGCCGGCGACACGTCGCCGTCCGGGCCCAGCTTCTCCTGGTCCACCGCGTAGACCGTGAACACGTAACGGTGCGACCCGTCCCCGGGCGGCGGGGCCGCCCCGCCGAAGTCCCGGGTGCCGTAGTCGTTGCGGACGTGCACCGCACCCTCCGGCAGCCCCTTGAAGCCGTCGCTGCCGGCCCCGGCGGGCAGCTCCGTGACGGACGCCGGGATGTCGAAGAGCACCCAGTGCCAAAAGCCGCTGCCGGTGGGCGCGTCGGGGTCGTAACAGGTCACCGCGAAGCTGCGGGTCGCCTCGGGGAAGCCCTCCCACCGCAGGTGCGGCGAGACGTTCCCCTCGGCGTGGACCTGGTCGTCCTTCAGGGTGCCGCCGGGCTCGATGTCGTCGCTCACGACCGTGAACGACGGCACGGGCGGGTGGAAGTCATGGGGGAGCGGTCGCCGCTTCTGCTCGGTCACCACGGTTACCTCCTGATCGCGAAAAACGCTGTCCCCGGCCGATCCTAGAACCAGTTGCGCTTCCCGCCGACCTCGGCCAGCCACTGGTTGAGGTACGCCGCCCAGTCGGTGGCGCGGAAGTTGTCGAGGTCCATGGTGAACGAGCGGTACGCGTCGCTGCCCTCGCTGAACAGGCCCGGCTTCTTGTCCATCTCCAGGATGACGTCCATCTCGTGGCCGTCGGCGACGAAGCTCAGCTCCACCTGGCTCAGCCCGCGGTACTGCTGCGGCGCGAAGAACTCGATCTCCTGGTAGAAGGGCAGCCGCTGCCGCGTGCCGCGGATGTGGCCCCGCTCCAGGTCCGCGTTCTTGAAGGAGAAGCCCAGCCGGCCGAACGCGTCGAGGAGCTCCTGCTGCGCGGGGATCGGGTGCACGTTGATCGGGTCGAGGTCACCGGAGTCCACCGCCCGGGCGATCGCCAGCTCCGTCGTCACACCGACGTTCATCCCCGTCAGGTGACGGCCGAGGAAGGTCGTGATGGGCGTCTCCCACGGGATCTCCAGCCCGAACGGCACCACGTGCACCGCACCCGGCTGCACCTCGAACGCGCCGCCCAGCCGCTGCCGGTGGAACTCGATGTCCTGCTTGTACTCGGTGTCCTGGCCCTCGACCTCGACCCGGGCCTGCAGGCCGACCGACAGACCCTCGATCTGCTGCGGGACCGAGCCGCCCTGGATGCGCACCTCGCCCTGGACCACACCGCCCGGCACCACATTCGGCTCGCCCAGCACGGTCTCGACCGACGCGCCCCCGGCACCCAAGCTCGCAAGCAGCTTCTTGAAGCCCACGATGTCCCTCTCCCTTTACTGGCGGTTGCCTCGGTCATTACGAACGCGGCCCCACCCCGAACGGTTCCATTACTCTCGTACCGCATGATCGCGGCTCCCGAAAGCATCCCCCTGCACCGGTCCTTCTTCGACCGCCCGGTGCTGGAGGTCGCCCCCGACCTCCTGGGGCGAATCCTGGTACGCACGACGGACGACGGCCCCATCGCCCTGCGGCTCACCGAGGTCGAGGCCTACGCGGGCCCCGCAGACCCCGGTTCCCACGCCTACCGGGGACGCACCGACCGCAACGCCGTGATGTTCGGACCGCCCGGTCACGCCTACGTCTACTTCACCTACGGCATGTGGCACTGCCTGAACATCGTCTGCGGCCCCGGCGGCAACCCCAGCGGGATCCTGCTGCGCGGCGGCGAGATCATCGAGGGGGCCGAACTCGCCCGCACCCGCCGGGTCAGCTCCCGGCGTCCCCACGACCTCGCCCAGGGGCCCGCCCGTCTGGCCACCGCCCTGGACGTCGACCGCTCACTCAACGGAGCCGACGTCTGCCCGGACGATCCCGCGGGCTCCCCCTTCCGCGTCCTGGCCGGCACCCCCGTCGACCGCGCGGCCGTCCGCAACGGCCCGCGCACCGGCGTCGGCGGCGAAGGAGCGGCCCACCCCTGGCGCTACTACATCGACGGGGACCCCACGGTCAGCCCCTACCGCGCCCACACACCGCGCCGCCGCACCCAGGGAGGCGCAAAAGGAGTCGAGCCGAACGCGTAGTCTCGGTGAGACTCCGTACGCAACGGGTACGAGGCACCGACCGACTCCAGGGAGACACGAGAACCGTGACGGACATCGTCGACGAGCTGCGGTGGCGAGGGCTGATCGCCGTTTCCACCGACGAGGACGCATTGCGCAAGGCGTTCACGGACGGCCCGGTCACGGTCTATTGCGGCTTCGACCCGACGGCGCCCAGCCTCCACCTCGGCAACCTGGTGCAGATCCTCACCATCCGGCGGCTCCAGCTCGCCGGCAACCGGCCGCTCGCCCTCGTCGGCGGCGCCACCGGCCTGATCGGTGACCCCAAGCCCACCGCCGAGCGGACGCTGAACGACGCGGACGTCGTCGCCGGGTGGGTCGAGCGGATCCGCGCCCAGATCGAGCCCTTCCTCTCCTTCGAGGGCCCCAACGCCGCCGTGATGGTCAACAACCTCGACTGGACCTCGGGCCTGTCGGCCATCGAGTTCCTGCGTGACATGGGCAAGTACTTCCGGGTCAACAAGATGATCGCCAAGGAGGCGGTCGCCCGCCGGCTCAACTCCGAGGCGGGCATCAGCTACACCGAGTTCAGCTACCAGATCCTGCAGGGCATGGACTTCCTGGAGCTGCACCGCCGCTACGGCTGCACCCTGCAGACCGGCGGCAGCGACCAGTGGGGCAACCTCACCGCCGGCATCGACCTGATCGGCCGCGTCGAGGGCACCTCCGTGCACGCCCTCGCCACTCCGCTGATCACCAAGGCCGACGGCACCAAGTTCGGCAAGACGGAGTCGGGCACGGTCTGGCTCGACCCCGACATGACGACGCCGTACGCCTTCTACCAGTTCTGGCTCAACGCGGACGACCGCGACGTGTCCAAGTTCCTGCGGATCTTCAGCTTCAGGTCGCAGTCGGAGATCGAGGAGCTGGAGCGGCAGACCGAGGAACGCCCGCAGGCCCGCGCCGCCCAGCGCGCCTTGGCCGAGGAGCTCACCACCCTCGTCCACGGCGCCGAGCAGTGCGCCGCGGTCGTCGCCGCTTCCAAGGCTCTTTTCGGCCAAGGCGAACTCGGCGAGCTCGACGAGCGCACGCTCGCCGCGGCACTCGGCGAACTGCCCCGTGCCACGGTGTCCGAGCTGGCGTCGGTCGCCGACCTCTTCGCCGAGGTCGAGCTCGTCGCCAGCAAGTCCGCAGCTCGCCGCACCATCCGCGAGGGCGGCGCCTACGTGAACAACACCAAGGTGACCGACGAGGACGCGGCCCCCGCGGCGGGCGATCTGCTGCACGGACGCTGGCTCGTCCTGCGTCGCGGCAAGAAGAGCCTCGCGGCGGTCGAGGTGGTCGCCGGCTGACGCCGAAGGCGTCGGCTGATTTTCTACGTTTGAGCGGCGGTGGAGCTTGACTCTGCCGCCGCTCCTGCGTAACGTAGCCCAAGCCGCTTGAGACGGTGCGTCCGGTTCGTCCGGATCCTTCGATCGGCGGCCACTCACTACGACGATCCCTCTCCGAAGATTCGGATGCATTTTCGTGCGCCCGAATCGGAGAATCGGTTGAATTCGCAAAGCGCGAAGGAATCCGCTAACGTAGTGAATGCGCCGGGGCGGAAACGCCAAGGCGAAACCCCCTCCAGAGGGTGGCAGAGAAGGAAATCGGATCTGCTAAGCTGGGGACAACGAAGGGAAAGCCCGGAGGGGCCGGTGAAACGGTCTCGAAGGAAGCTTCCGTTCCTTGAGAACTCAACAGCGTGCCAAAAGTCAACGCCA
>NZ_JBIARB010000008.1:433602-516196 GCF_042889545.1 Streptomyces sp. NPDC002574 | reverse complement strand
ATGGTGCTGCCCTCCTCGGGCAAGGACCCCTACGGCACCCCGGACCGCGGCGGCTTCACCGGCTGGGTCGACTGGTCCGTCGACTCGCACCGCAATGCGAACCAGCAGTGGCTGCAGGCCGACGTGCGTGCCTTCGCCCAGTCCATCACCCTCGACACCCCCGACTCGGTCGAGGCGGGCCGGACCGCGCAGCTGTCCGGCAGCATCGTGCAGCCGCAGGGTGTGGGCAACGGTTCACGCGTGGTCCCGCTGCGCTACCCGATGTCGGTGCACTGGACCGGCTCGTCGAACCTGGCGATCGGCACCGGTCAGGACGCCGTCGACGACGCCCGCCGCAAGGGCAAGGTCGCGATCCTCGACCCGCAGACCCGGATCCTGACCGCGCTGAAGGCCGGCTCGGTGACCGTGACGGTCACCAACGACTCGATGCGCGCCTACACCGACAACACCTCCCTCGCACCGGTCACGACCTCCAAGACCGTCCAGGTCGTGCCCGCGCAGGGCTGAACCACCGACTGACACGCCACCCGGCGTGACCGAGGGCGAGCACGCACCACGTGCTCGCCCTCAGTGCTGCCCGGTCACGCGGATCCGGTCGCGGTTGCCCGCCGTCGGCCGTCCTGCCGCTGGTGGGAGGGAGGGTCTGTGGGCCGGTAGGGTGACGGCCGTGGCAGCACGACCATTGAGTGAACTAGTCGAGCCCAGGTGGGCCGAGGCCCTCGCGCCCGTGGCGGAACGCATCGCGGCGATGGGTGACTTCCTGCGGGCGGAGATCGCGGCGGGCAGGACCTATCTGCCGGCGGGACAGCATGTCCTGCGGGCGTTCCAGCAGCCCTTCGACGAGGTGCGGGTGCTGATCGTCGGGCAGGACCCCTATCCCACCCCGGGGATGGCCATCGGGCACAGCTTCGCCGTCGCCGCGGAGCTGCGTTCACTGCCCGGGAGCCTGGAGAACATCTACCGGGAGCTGCAGTCGGACCTCGGCCTGCCCCGGCCTTCGAACGGCGATCTGACGCCGTGGACCCGGCAGGGAGTCCTGCTGCTCAACAGGGCGTTGACCACCGCGCCCCGCAACCCCGGCGCGCATCGCGGCAAGGGCTGGGAGGAAGTGACCGAGCAGGCCATTCGGGCCCTGGCCGCGCGCGGCAAGCCGTTGGTGTCGATCCTCTGGGGCCGCGACGCCCGAAACGCCCGCCCCTTGCTCGGGAATCTGCCGGCGGTCGAATCGGCCCATCCCTCCCCGATGTCGGCGGATCGCGGCTTCTTCGGCTCGCGGCCCTTCAGCCGGGCCAATGACCTCCTCCTCCAGCAGGGCGCGCAGCCGGTCGACTGGCAGCTTCCTTAGCAATTCCGCGTCGAGGGATCTTCGCCCCGTGCACCACTTCGCGCAGGTGCCGTCCTGTGCGCGCTCGACGCTGTCCGTGTCGGGCCGGTCGGCGACCCGTCGGTAGTTGCCGGTGGTCAGGCGCGGCCCGGGCTCACGCGTACTCACCCGCGCCCGCGCGCGTCCAGCCGTCTGAGCGTTGATACGTCACCGGCCGCGCCCATGCGGCCGTTCGTGATCCGCTCCGGCGTCGGGGCGCCCGCGTGAGCCCGCTGCCGGGTGCACGAACCACGGGTCGTGCCACCGGCGGGCCACCCCCCTTTGTGCCACTTCGTGCGTCCAGGTGTCGCCCGGACCCGGCTTCGACGCCCGGCCACTTGTGTCGACAACTTGCCACTCCTTGACGATCCCTTCGGCGAACGTTCAGCCGGGTCCATGCCAAGCGTTGTATCCCGCACCTAAAGTCCCGAGGGCTTTCGAAGGAAGGGACTCATGGACACACGCCTCGCAGTCCGGGCTCGCCGGATCGCCAAGTCTTTCGGCGACGTGGTCGCACTCGACGGGATCGACCTGGACGTGACGCAGGGCCAGATCCACGGCTTGGTGGGACCGAACGGCGCCGGCAAGACGACCTTGCTCGGCCTCCTGCTGGGCCTGGCCGTCGCCGACAGCGGCCAACTCGAGATCCTGGGCACGCCGGTCGGGCGCGCGCTCGACGCCCCCGACGGGGTGGCCGGGTTCGTCGACGGGCCAGGGCTCTACCCCTCGCTGACCGCCCGGCAGAACCTCGCCGCGCTGGCGGCGCTCCGTGGCCGCGACGCGGGGACGATGGGCATCGACGACGCACTCGACCAGGTGGGCCTGACCGACGTCGCCGACGACCGGGTCCGCGGCTTCTCCCTCGGCATGCGCCAGCGGCTGGGGCTCGCCGCCTCCCTGCTCACCAAGCCTCGGCTGCTCGTGCTCGACGAGCCGTCCAACGGCCTCGATCCGGCCGGTAAGAAGCACGTGCACGGTGTGCTCACCCGGCTCGCCGCGGACGGGACCAGCGTCGTGCTCTCGAGCCACCGCATGGACGACCTCGAGGCACTGTGCTCCGAGGTCACCATCATCGCCACCGGACGGGTCGTCTTCTCCGGCCCGCTCGGCAAGCTCGCCGCCGAGAACCGTGAACTCGACTACCGGCTGCAGACCTCCGACCCGGAGGGCGCTCGCCGACTCGCGGACGACACGGCCGGGATCAGCGTCGTCGACGGCGTCATGACACGGCAGGACGCCGGGATGCTCGTCGTCCGCGCGATGGTGCCCGCCCTCGACGAACTGGTGACGCGCCTTGTGCACGCGGGCATCGCGGTGCGTGAGCTCGCCCCGGTGGTGTCGCCGCTCGAAGCCGCGTTCCTCGCACTGACCGAGCAGCAGGAGGCCGACCGATGACCGCGACCCTCGCCGTGGACAACGGTGTCGGCGCCCGCCGCGTGACCGTGCCGCGCGGGTACCGATTCGAGCTGGTCAAGCTGGTTTCGCAGTGGCGGATCCGGCTGCTGGTCCTCGCCTGCTGGATCGTGCCGGCGCTCTTCGCCGCCGCGGTGGGCCAGCAGAGCACGCTGCCCGTCGACACCCTCTTCGGTCGCTGGATGCTCGCCACGGGCTGGGCCGGACCCCTGGTCATGCTCGGCTTCGCGGGCACATGGGCGCTCCCGCTGCTGACCTCGCTGGTCGCCGGCGACGTCTTCGCGTCCGAGGACCGGCTCGGCACCTGGCGCCACCTGCTCGTGGCGGTCCGGTCGCCCCGGCGGATCTTCGTCTCGAAGGCACTGGCAAGCCTCACCGTCATCCTGCTCCTTGTGGCCGGGATGGCCGTCTCCAGCACGATCGGCGGGCTCCTGGCGGTCGGCAACCAGCCGCTGGTCGGCCTGGACGGACATCTGCTGGCACCAGGGGACACCGCCGTCAGGGTGCTGCTCGCCTGGGTCTGCGCTCTCGCCCCCACCTTGGCCCTCGCCGCGATCGGTCTCCTCGGATCCGTCTCGCTGGGGCGCTCCCCGATGGGACTGCTGCTGCCCACCCTGGTCGCGCTCGTGATGCAGCTCGCCCAGATGCTGCCGCTGCCCGTCTCCGTGCGCCTCGCCCTGCCCGGCTACGCCTACATCTCCTGGAACGGTCTGTTCACCACCCCGGAACAGCTGGGTCCTCTGCTGATCGGCGTGGTGGTCAGCCTGGTGTGGGCGGTGCTCGCGACGCTGCTGGCCTACGTGCTCTTCCTGCGGCGCGACTTCACCAACGTCAACTACGACGGCTCGGGGCGCCGCGCGGCCACCGTCGGGCTGCTGCCGCTCGTCGCCCTGTTCGCGGTGACGGTCCCGGTCGTCGCCGTGTCGACCGGAGCCACCGGGACCGGGATCGAGCAGGAAAAGGTGCAGCGCTCGGTCGCCACGGCATTCGCGCACCTCTACCGCATGCAGACCCGGCAGCTCAACCGGCCCGCTGTCACCGAAGCGCAGCTCAAGGCGACGGCGACGTGCGACAAGGGCAGTTCCCGGGTCACCCCCGAGGGACCGGGCAACGACTGGCGCTGCGTCGTCTCCTGGCATCTCCCCGGGGTTCAGGCCGCGGGGTCGGCCATCTACCAACTCGACATCACCGCAGACGGGCGGTTCATGGCCGATGGCGATGGACCGAAGGAAGTCAACGGCTACTTCCTGGTGCGCACCGGGACAGGTGACGTGCCGAACCCGCTGTGGCAGTTCGACGGCAATGTCGAACTGCTCGACTCCTCGAAGGGATAGTTCCATGCAGGTAACACGACAGCGTCGGATTGCCGAGAAGGAACAGATCAACATTCTCGGCAGGCGTGTCGGCCGCCGGGCCACCGTGGTGACGGCCGGAATCGCGGTCGCTCTCGCCGTCACGGGCACCGCCGTTGCCCAGACGGGCCAGTTCGGCACCCAGCAGGTCGGCCAGACCACCCACGACGGTCAGGTCGTCTCCAGCGACCAGTACATCGCCCCGTACGGCAGCCGCACCGTCATCAACGACGGCAAGATCATGTCGTCCACGGTCAGCCCGGACGGCAGCCACCTCGCCGCCTCGGTCACCGACGGCGACGCGGCACTGGTCATCATGGATCTCACGACCGGGCAGCTGAAGCAGAAGGTCGGCACCAACGCGGCGGACGACCTTCGCATCAGCAGCGGTGCCGTCGGCCAGGAGGGCCCGACCTATTCGCCCGACGGCTCGCAGCTGTGGCTGGGCCAGGCAGGCGGCTACACCAAGTTCACGGTGAACCCGGACGGCACGCTGGCCAACCCGACGGCCGTCGCCATCGCGGCCGACGGCTCCAAGCAGGCGCTGGTGGGCGCGGCGGTGTTCTCCGCAGACGGCTCCACCGTGTACTCGGCGGTCAACGGACAGAACCGCGTGGTCGCCATCGACGCGGCGACCGGGACCGTCAAGCGGACCTGGGCGGTGGGCAACGCCCCTCGTGGCATGGCCATGGTCGGCAACAAGCTCTACGTCAGCAACGAGGGCGGGCGCCCGGCGAAGCCCGGCGACACCACCATCAATTCCTACGGCACCCAGGTGCCCGCCGACCCGGACACCGGTGCCACCACCAGCGGCACGGTCAGCGTCATCGACCTCTCGGACGCGTCCGCCGCCGTCGGGAGCATCGACGTCGGTCTGCACCCGACCGCGGTGTACGCCAAGAACGGCGTGGTGTTCGTGACCAACACCGCCGACAACAACGTGTCGGTCATCGACACCCGCAAGAACAAGGTCGTGCAGACCATCGCCACCCAGCCGTGGCCGGAGGCGTCCGTGGGCTACGAGCCCGACGCGGTGACGCTCACTGACGACGGGCACCTGCTGGTGACGCTCGGCCGGGCCAACGCGGTCGCCGTGTACCGGTACAAGTCCGCGCAGGAGCCCGCCAGTTACGTGGGCCTTCTGCCGACGGACTACTTCCCCGCGGAGATCACCACCGTGGGCAAGAAGGTGGTCGTCTCCAACACCCGCGGTATCGACGCCCGCCGCCCCACCGGCAGCGCCGGACACGGTACCCACGACACGACGTCGAGCCTGACGCAGTTCACGCTGCCGTACGACAGCGTCATCAGGTCCGAGACCGCCAAGGTGTTCCGGCAGAACGGCTGGACCCGCGGTTCGGTCACGTCGGCCAAGGGCAAGGGCAAGAGCCACAAGAAGCCGGTGCCGGTCCCCGCGCGGCTCGGCGACCCCTCGACGATCAAGCACGTCTTCCTGATCGTCAAGGAGAACCGGACCTACGACCAGGTCTTCGGTGACATGCCGCAGGGCATCGGTGACCCGTCGCTGACGCAGTTCGGCGAGAACGTGACGCCGAACCAGCACGCGCTGGCCGAGCAGTTCGGGCTGTACGACAACACGTACGACATCGGTACGAACTCCGCCGAGGGCCACAACTGGCTGATGCAGGCCGACGACCCGGAGTACACCGAGTCCTCGGCCGGCGAGTACACGCGCAGCTACGACACCGAGAACGACGCTCTCGGCCACCAGAAGTCCGGCTTCATCTGGACCGGCGCCCAGGCGGCCGGCAAGTCGGTGAAGGACTTCGGCGAGTTCCAGTCGGTGGAGAGCAAGCCGGCCGGCGCGACCTGGCAGAACCTGTACTGCGACACCAAGAACATGCAGGCGACGGGGGCGAAGACCGCCTACCCGATTCAGACGGGCTCGGCGATCCCGTCGCTCAACAAGGTGTCGGTGCCCGGCTTCCCGTTGTTCGACACCAGCGTCCCGGACATCTACAAGGAGCAGATCTGGGAGCAGGACTTCGAGAAGGACGGCCCTGCGAACCTGAACATGTTCTGGCTCTCCAACGACCACACCGGTGGTCCGGCCAACGCGGCGGCGCAGGTCGCGGACAACGACCTCGCGGTCGGCCGGATGGTCGACACGATCTCGCACAGCCCGTACTGGAAGGACTCGGCCGTCTTCGTGGTCGAGGACGACTCGCAGGCGGGCCTCGACCACGTCGACGGCCACCGTGCCCCGATCCAGATCATCAGCCCCTGGGCCCAGCACGGCGCCGTCGACAACCGCTTCTACTCGCAGATCACCATGATCCGCACCATCGAGCAGATCCTCGGGATCGACCCGATGAACCAGAAGGACAGCGCGGCCACCCCGATGGCCACGGCGTTCACCAAGAAGCCCGACTACACGCCGTTCACCACGCTGCCCAACCGGACCTCGCTGACCCTCGGCCTGAGCACCCAGCCCTCCTGTGGCCCGGACACCCCTGCGCCGCAGGACCCCGAGGCGGCGCCCGCGCCGACGTCGGCGCAGGTGCCGGCCGACAAGCGGGCACTCGCCGCGCAGTGGGACGTGTGGAAGTCCAAGCAGCGGCTGACCGGACCCAACGCCGTTCCCGACTTCGCCAACCCCGCGCAGATGGACCACTTCACGTGGTACCAGACGCACAACTGGAAGACGCCCTACCCCGGCGAGAGCACGATCCACACGCCGGACGACGTGCCGGGCGCCTACATCCCGTCGGCGGAGTCCGACGGCTGACGCGGACCGATCGCGTGAAGGGGTCCCCGGCCGGTGTCACCACCGGCCGGGGACCCCGGTCCGTCTTCTGTCTCCTACGCGCCGCGTTCCGCGGGCTCGCCGGCCGCTCGCTCTCTGCCGCCGGCCGGCCAGTGGTTGAAGAGCAGGTTGAGCGCGATCGCGGTGACGCAGCCCGCGCTGATGCCGCTGTCCATGATCGTCCGGAACCAGTCGGGGAACCGTTCGTACACCGTGGGCACACCCACCGGCAGCAGCCCCACCCCCAGCGACACCGCGACGACCATCAGGTTGGCGGTGCCGTGGAAGTCCACGGTGGCCAGCGTGCGCAGTCCGCTCGCGGCCACCGTGCCGAACATGACCAGTCCCGCGCCGCCCAGCACGGGTGCCGGGATCGCGGCGACCACCGCGCCCAGCTTCGGCAGCAGCCCGAGCAGGACCAGGATGCCGCCCGCCGTGGCCACCACCCACCGGCTGCGCACCCGGGTCAGTCCCACCAGGCCCACGTTCTGCGCGTAGGCGGTGTACGGGAAGGTGTTGAAGACCCCGCCCAGCACGGTGGAGACGCCGTCCGCGCGCAGCCCGTCCGCGAGCCGGCCGGGCTCGGCCCTGCGACCGGTCAGTTCGCCGACGGCGATGATGTCCCCGGTCGTCTCGGTCATCGTCACCAGCGCGACGACGAGCATGGCGACCACGGCGGCGCCCTGGAAGGTGGGAGTGCCGAAGTGGAACGGGGTGCTGATGCCGAGCCAGTCCGCGTCTCCCACCGCGCCGAAGTCGGTGAAGCCGAGCGGCACGGCCGCCGCCGTGCCCGCGACGATGCCGGCGAGCACGGCGACCCGGGCGAGCACGTCCGGTGCGAAACGCTGGATCAGCAGGATCGCGAGCAGCACGGCTGCCGCGAGACCGATGTTGCGCGGCGCCCCGAAGTCCGCGGAACCGGCCCCGCCCGCCACCCAGTTGCCCGCCACCGGCAGCAGGCTCAGCCCGATGACCAGGATCACGGTGCCGGTCACCACGGGCGGGAAGAAGCGCAGCAGCCGTCCGAAGACGGGGGCCAGCAGGACCATCGCCAGCCCCGCGACGATCACCGAGCCGTAGATCGCGGGCAGTCCGCCGTCCTGGCCGATCAGCACCATGGGGGAGACCGCGGCGAAGGTGCAGCCCTGCATGATCGGCAACCGCACGCCGAAGCGCCACCAGCCGACGCACTGCAGCAGCGTGGCGATACCGCAGACCAGCAGGTCCGCCGTGATCAGGTACGCGAGGTCGGCCGGAGACAGCTTCAGTGCGCCGCCCACGATGAGCGGCACCGCGACCGCGCCCGCGTACATCGCCAGCACGTGCTGCAGGCCGAACGCCGCGAGCCGGGCGGGGGGCAGGACCTCGTCCACGGGGTGGACGGGCGGGCGTGACGTCGTCGCCATGGGGGACTCCTCGAACGCGGCGCGAATGAGCGGCTGTGCCGTCCGGACGGCTGCCCGAGTCCCTAGGGACCGTGAACAGTGTGCTGATTGCCGATGTGGTGCCGCGCTGTCACCCGGGGCACCCGGGGCTCCCGGCCGCGGCCGCCAACAGGCCCGCCCAGTCGGGGATCTTGACGGTCGCCCGGTCCAGGGACCGGCCGAGCGCCGCCTCCGCGGCCTCGATGGCCTCCCAGCCCGTCCACTCGACCGGACGCTGTCCCGCCGCGCGGAGTCCCTCCAGCGGGTCCGCGGACAGTTCGCCGCGTGCCAGCAGGGCTTCGGCGTCCGCGAGCAGGGCCGTGGCCGTCTCCTTGGCGCACGGCCGGTTGGTGCCGATCACGCCGGTCGGCCCGCGCTTGATCCACCCGGCCACGTACTCGCCCGGCGACCGCCCGCCGTCCCGCAGCACCCGGCCCTCCTCGTTGGGGACGATGCCCAGTGCCTCGTCGAAGGGAAGCCCTTCCATGGCCACACCGCGGTAGCCGACCGAGCGCAGCACCAGTTGCGCGTCGATGTCCTCGAACGCGCCGCTGCCCCGCACTCCGCCCTGTCCGTCGGGCAGCGTCCGCTCGAAGCGCACGCCGGCCACCTTGTCCTCGCCGAGCAGTGCGGCGGGCCGCAGGAAGAAGCGCAGATGGATGCGGCGCCGGTGCCCGGCGGGCAGGCGCCCGGCCCAGTCGCGCAGCACCTCGACATTGCGCCGGGCCACCGCGGGCAGGGCCTGCGGATCGGCGTACGCGGGATCGAGCGCGAGCTCGTCCTCCCGCACGAGCACGTCCGCGTCGGCCAGGGCGCCCAGTTCGCGCAGCTCCTTGGTGGTGAATTTCGCCTGCGACGGGCCGCGCCTGCCGACCATGTGGACGTCCGTGACCCGGCTCTTCTCCAGCGCGCGCAGGGCCTCCTCCGGGACGTCGGTGCGGCGCAGCTCGGCCGCGCCGCGTGCCAGGATGCGGGCGACGTCCACGGCGACGTTGCCGACGCCGACGACGACGGCGGACCGCGCGCTGAGCAGGAACTCGTCGGGGGCCTCGTCCGGGTGCGCGCTGTACCAGGACACGAATCGCGTCGCGGAGAAGCTGCCGGGGAGGTCCTCGCCGGGGACGCCGAGGTGGCGGTCGGTGGCGGCACCCACGCAGTAGACCACCGCGTGGTAGAGCTCCAGCATGCGTTCGGGGGGCAGCCCGGGGCCGCCCGCCGTCACATTGCCCAGGAAGCGGATCCGCGGGTCCTCCAGGACCCGCCGCAGATTGCCCTGCAGGGATTTGATCTTCTCGTGGTCGGGTGCCACACCGTACCTGACCAGGCCGTACGGGCAGGGGAGCCGGTCCAGGACGTCCACCGCGACCTGCGGTACGGCCTCCTGGCGGGCCAGGGCCTCCGCCGTGTACACCCCGCTGGGACCAGATCCGACGACGGCGATGCGAAGCACAGGCGCCTCCTCCTCGTCGAGGCGACGGCCGGAGCGGCCGGGCACTTCCCAGCATCGCACCGGGCACCGGCCCGGGCAGGCCGGCGCAGCCGTGTCGCGGCGCGCGATGTCAGGTCAAGGACCTCATCCGGCCGATCTCCGCGGTCTGCTGCGCGATCACCTCGCTCGCCCATTCGCCGACCTGGACGTTGCGTCCCTCGGACAGCACCTCCGTCGCCATGGTCACCGCCCCTTCGTGGTGGGCGATCATCAGCCGGAGGAAGAGCCGGTCGAAGGCCGGGCCCCGGGCGGCGCGCAATGCGGCCAGCTGCGCGGGGGTCGCCATGCCCGGCATCGACGCGTGGTCGTGGTCGTGGCCGGCGGCGGGCGACGCGCCGCCGTTCTCCTTGAGCCAGGCGGTCATGGTCCTGATCTCCGGGCCCTGGGCGGCGTCGATCCGGGCGGCCAGGGCGCGCACCTTGGTGCCGGACGCGCGGGTGTCCGCGTACGCGGTCATGACCAGCGCCTGCTCGTGGTGGGCGATCATGTTCGCCGTGTAGGACAGGTCCGCGGTGTTGGGGGTGTCGTCCGGTCTGGCCTTGGCGGCCTCGTCCGCGGACAGGGTGGCCGCGTCCTCACCGGGCCGGCCCGGGGCGATGACCGACGGAGCGGCCGGTCCGGCTCCGCCGCCACCACCCCCGTCGCAGCCGGTCAGCAGGAGCGTCGAGGCGGCCAGGGACAGCGGAAGCAGCGCTAGTACTGCACGGCGGGTAGCGAGCACTGCCTCATTGTGCATCTTTTGACGCGAGCATGAAAAGAGCATACTTCGGCTTGGTCGTTTCATCGTTTCATCTTGACCGGACACCTTGGAGGACGCGGTGACGCGTTTAGGTACTTCCCCCGCCCGCCCCAGACGCCTGGCGGCCCTCGTGGCCGCGGCGGTCATGCTGTTCGGCCTCGCGGCCGCGGCGCCGGCGACCGCCGACGGCGCGATACCCGGTGTTGACGAGGTCGTCACCAGCGCCAACGTCGACCACCTGGTGAACATCCCCAAGCAGTCCCTGGCCGGCTTCAACAGCGACCTGGCCTTCCAGGGCAGGTACGCCTTCGCCGGCAACTACGACGGCTTCGTCATCTACGACATCAGCCGCCCCAGCAGCCCCAAGGTCGTCAGCCAGGTCCTGTGCCCGGGTTCGCAGAACGACATCTCGGTGTCCGGGAACCTGCTGGTGCTGTCCACGGACTCCTCGCGCTCGGACGACTCCTGCGCGAGCGCGACCCAGCCCGCCAGTGAGAAGTCCTCCTGGGAGGGCATCAAGGTCTTCGACATCAGCGACAAGGCCAACCCGCGCTACGTCGCCGCCGTCGAGACCAACTGCGGCTCCCACACGCACACCCTGGTGCCGGCCAAGCGCGACCTGTTCGTGTACGTCTCCTCGTACGCGCCGAGCGCGTCCTTCCCGGACTGCCAGCCCCCGCACGACGGCATCTCCGTCGTGAAGATCCCCCGCTCGCACCCCGAGCGCGCCGCGCTCGCCGGCTTCCCCGTCCTCTTCCCGGACGGCGGCAATCCCGGTATCCCGCCCACCGACACCCAGGCGCGGGTGAGCGAGACGACCGGCTGCCACGACATCACGGCCTTCCCCAAGCTGGGGCTCGCCGCGGGCGCGTGCATGGGTGACGGCATCCTGATGGACATCTCCGACCCCGTGCGCCCGAAGGTCATCGACCGGGTCCAGGACAACGTCAACTTCTCGTTCTGGCACTCGGCGACCTTCAACGAGCGCGGTACCAAGGTCGTCTTCACCGACGAGCTCGGCGGTGGCGGCGGCGCCGAGTGCAACGCGCTGATCGGTCCGCAGCGCGGCGCCGACGGCATCTACGACATCGTCCGCAAGCACGGTCACCTCAAGTTCGTCTTCCGCAGCTACTACAAGATCCCGCGCCAGCAGGCGGACACCGAGAACTGCGTCGCGCACAACGGCTCGCTGATCCCGGCCAAGGGCCGCGACATCATGGTCCAGGCCTGGTACCAGGGCGGCCTGTCCGTCTGGGACTTCACCGACTCCTCGCACCCCCGCGAGATCGGCTTCTTCGAGCGCGGCCCGCTGTCCACCGACACGCTCGTGCTCGGCGGATCGTGGAGCGCGTACTACTACAACGGCTACATCTACTCGAACGACATCGCCAAGGGCTTCGACGTCCTGCGGATCTCCGACCGGCGCACCGACAGCGCCCGCGGCATCCGGCTCGCCGAGCTCAACGTGCAGACCCAGCCCGACTACCGCTGAGCGGCGTCAGGCAGTGGCGTGCCGCCGGGCGGCAGTCCTTCGGGGCCGTCCGGCGGCACGCCGAGCTCCCAGTCCAGCCCGTAACGCCGGAAGAGATCGCCCCGCAGATGGGGGAGCGGCATCGCCGCACCCGGGATCAGCTGGGCGAAGACCCCGCCCATCAACTGCGCCCGCAGCATGCGGTAGTCGTGCTCGGGGTGGGGGGAGCCCCACGCCTCGACGGCGCCGCGCAGCAGTTCGGCCAGGCGCTGCCGCTCGGCGCACTCGCTGAAGCCCGCCGTCTGCAGGATGCCGGCCATATGGGCGCGCATCAGCACGGGGAACCGCCCCGGCAGTCCCAGCACGCTGTCGATCGCCCGGGCCAGCAGCTCGCGTCCGTCGGCGGACGCCGGTTGCCGCTCCAGCGCCGCGGAC
This sequence comes from Streptomyces sp. NPDC002574, assembly GCF_042889545.1. Classification (NCBI taxonomy): domain Bacteria; kingdom Bacillati; phylum Actinomycetota; class Actinomycetes; order Kitasatosporales; family Streptomycetaceae; genus Streptomyces; species Streptomyces sp. NPDC002574. Next base: position 503,743 of record NZ_JBIARB010000008.1, on the reverse strand, counting down.
AGCTCGGTGTGCATCAGGCGGTGGGCGGCCGACTGCAGCAACTGGCGCTTGCCCGGGAAGTAGTACGAGACCAGCCCGCGCGCCGTACCGGCCCGGTCGGCGATGTCGCCGAGGGTCGTGGCCTCGTAGCCGCGTTCCTCGACGAGCTCGACGGTCGCCCGCAGCAGCCGTTCCCGTGAACGGCGCCGCATCTCTTCGTTGACCGACGGTCGCCGAGGGGACATGCTTTACTCCTGCGTTGACTGGCTCCGGGCCAATGTACTCGGAGCCGGACTCGCGTGGGCGTCGTGCCCGTGCGAGGACGCGGGGCAGAGCCGTGACCCGACGGCGCGGGGGACCGCCGGGTCACGGCTCGACCAGGTCAGTCGGTCAGTTCCAGTACCGGCAGCAGACCCGCCGGGCGCTGCCGCACCGGCAGATGATCCACCAGACGCACCGTGCACCCCAGTGCCGCGGCGCCGCCGTCCGCCCGCCGGTCGTCGCCCACCATGGCGACGCGCTCCGGCGGCAGTCCCAGCGCCTCGCAGGCGATCCCGAACAACCGCGGGTCGGGCTTCTGCACCCCGTGCTCGTAACTCAGCACGAACACGTCCACCAAACCGTCCAGTCCGTGCGCGCGGAAGACAGGCCGCAGGTCCCACCCGATGTTGCTCACCACGGCCACCGGCACTCCGCGCCGCCGCAGCTCACCAAGCACTTCCGCGGTGTCCGGGTACGGCGTCCAGGCCTCCGGCCGCATGTGCCGCTCGTACAGCGCGTCGTAGATGCCATCGGCGCTGTCCCACGGCAGCCCGGCCTCCCGCGCGAGGCCGGTGTACGCGGCCCTGTGGTGGTCGGCCGACAGGTCGCGCTCGCCCCAGACCTCGGCCAGGTGCGCGGGCACGTGCTCGCCCGCCACGCCGCCCGGCAGCGCGCCGACCCGCTCCAGGCGCTCCGTGTACGCCGCCAACTCGGCCTCCCCGAGCGGGATGCCGCGCTCCGTCACGACCGTGCGCAGCCAGCTCTCCGTCGGCTCCACGCGCAGGAGCGTGCCGGAGAAGTCGAACATGAATCCCTTGATGGTCATGCCCGGCATCCTCCCCGACCCGCCCCGCGGAGACATCACCGGGCGGCCACGCGGGGCCGAACCGCGGCTTGCCGGCCGGTTGCCGTCCCGCGGCTTCAGTCGACGAGGCCGAGCTGCCGCAGCATGCCGAGTTCGTCGCTGCTGCCCCAGCGTTCGACGAGCTTGCCGTCCTCGACGCGGCTGATCTGCATGCCCCGGTAGCTCACCGTCCGGCCGGTCGGCGGGTGCCCCATCAGCTCGCCGAGGTGGGTCCCCGTGATGGTGTAGGCGAAGGCGACCTCGTTGTCGGTGGCCAGGACGTGCTCGACGTCGATGTGCAGATCGGGGAAGGCCGTCCGCATCGCGGCGAACATCTCCTCGTAGCCCTCCGGACCCGCGACCTGCCCCGGCGCCGGGTCGTGGTCGACCGAGGCGGGCGCCACATAGGAGTCGATCTCGTCCAGCCGGCCGTCGTTCACCGCCGAGCCGAAGTGCTCCAGGATGGAGATGTTGGATTCGCGCGACATGTCGTGCTCCCTGACGTCGGGACCGCGGGCGCCCTCCGACCGAGGCCGTGTGCCCGCCCCTTCCTCTTCCCACGGTAGGCGCGAAGGACGCCGCCCGCCGCGTCAGACGTCCCGGCGTCCCCGCGGCGTCCGCGGCGCCGACGTGCGCCAGGGCTCGCAGAGCGCCGCGGTCCCCGTGAGCACGGCCGCTCCCAGCAGCCAGCCGCCGACGACGTCGCTGGGCCAGTGCACGCCCAGGTAGATCCGGGTGAGGCCGACGCCGATGACCGAGACCGCGGCAAGGGCCCAGGCGGCGGCCCGCCACGGGGTCCCGGCCCGGGGGCAGCGCAGGAGGAACAGCCACAGCAGGGCGCCGCAGCTGATGGCGGCCGTCATGGCGTGACCCGACGGGAACGCCGCGTAGGCCGCCGTGGCGAGGGGATCCGGCCAGTGGGGCCGGGGGCGTCCCACGGCGGCCTTCACGGCCTGCTGGAGGACCCAGCCCAGGATGCCGCAGACGCCGAGCCACAGCGCCTGCCGCCCGGCCCGCCGCCACAACAGCCACAGCAGGCAGACGGCGAGCAGGGCGCGCATGGTCGAGGGGTCCCAGACCGCGTCCGACAGCACCCGGTTGACCCGTGTCCAGCCGGGGTGAACGACCCCGAAGGAGTGGAACGCGACGACGATGCGCCGGTCGGTGGCCGTCAGCGGGCCCCACCGACCCGCCACGAGCGCGAGGAGCAGCAGGAAGACGGCGGCCGTCGCGGCGCAGTACCGCAGGCACACGGCGCGCGGGCCGCCGCCCCGGGTGACGGCGGGGGCGGGCGGGGCGTGCATGCGCCCGAGATTACGTCAGGGCGCCGATTCCGGGGCCGAACGCGACGAGCAGGGGTACGAACGGGATGAGCAGGGCGCACGCGGTGGCCTGCGCGCGGCCGAGCCGGGTCAGCCGCGGCGCCGGGTCGAGCAGCCTGCTGACCCGGCCGGGCAGATGGCCGTGCGGGGCGGAGCCGGGGCCGAACACCCCGCGGTCCTCGTTGAGTTCCACCAGGGCGAGGGCTGTCGTGAGCCCTCCGAAGCGGCGTGAGGCGATGTCGTCGGCGGCCAGTTCGATCAGGTGGTGCACCTGGTGGCGGAAGTCCGCGAAGACCGGGACCTGCGGGAAGCCGGCCGCCAGCGCGCCCGCGCAGTGCAGGAGAACGTCGTGCCGGGCCCGGGCGTGGCCCTGCTCGTGCGCGAGGACCGCGTCGAGCTGACGCCCCTTCAGGCGGCGCAGCGCGCCCGTGGTGATGACCAGTTGGGGGCGCTGCCCGGCCAGCCACCAGGCCTCCGGGCGCTCGTCCTCCAGGACCACCAGCCGCTCGCCGGAGGCCGCCGCCTCGCCGGGCAGCCGCGGCGAACGGACGCGCAGTTCGGCGCGCCGCCGGCGCTGCCGGGAGCGTGCCGTACGGATCTCGCGGGCCAGCATGGCGCCCGTCCAGGCGCCGCCGGCGGCCAGCAGGACGGCCAGGTACCCCGCCCAGGGGCCGTAGTCGGACAGCCCGTACGCCTCCACGACCCCGTGCGGCGCGAACGCGAACAGCCCGCCGCGCAGCCACTCCCAGGCGGCGGACGCGCTCAGCGCCATCGCCAGGAAGCAGCACAGGAGTACAGCGCCGACCACGCACTGCCACACCCACAGGGCCAGGACGGGTTCACGTTCCGGCCATCCGGCCCGGGTCAGCAGTCGCGGCGCCGTGGCCGCCGCCGTCACACCGAGCAGCAGCAGCACCAACGGGACCGTCATGGCGCCACACTATGAGGGCGCCGCGGCCCCCCGGTACGCCGCCGCGCCCTAAAGTGACGTACGCCTCACGGGCGTCACAGCGTCAGGAGCATCGCGAACATCCCGATCGCCATCGACACCCGGCACGCCGACGCGAGCTCGGGCGCGTGCCGCACCGCGACCGGCCCCGTCGCCCCTGCCGCCCCGGTCGCCGACGCGACCGGAACGGACACCAGGCGCACGCCCCTGGCCAGCACATAGACCGCGAAGTACACCAGCAGCAGTCCGGTGAGCAAAGGCGCGCCCATCGCGCCGTGCCCCGCGTGCGCCGACCCGCCCGCACCCTCCATCGCGGCCGCCATGTAGACCATCGCGACCGCGCCCACCGCGTGGTGCAGATGATGCGCGCTCCGCCGTGCCAGCAGCAGCGACCGCACCGCGGCCGCACCGAAGACCAGCGCGAGCCCGGCGGCCGCCCACGGCGGCTGGTCCAGGACCGACACCGGTACCGCCATCACCGCCATGCCGACGCCCATCAGCGCCTCGGCACGCGCCGCACTCCGCTGCCCGCGTTCCAACGGTGTCGTACCCGGGCGGCCCGGCCGTGTGCGTACCAGGCAGTAGGCGGCCGTGGCCGCTCCCAGCGCCACGAGCAGCCAGGCCACCAGCGGTGGTCCGTGCATGACCCGACCCCCTTCGGCTCCTCACCGGAGGATGCCCCCGCCCGGCGGCGCGAACCCCCGCGCATGGGGGCATAGGGGGGCGCGGCCCGGGATCAGCTGCGGGCGCGCTGCGTCACGGCGACGCACACCAGGACCGCCACCGCCGCCGGCGCGGTCAGCCCGCCCAGGTCCTCGTCCAGCAGCGCGGCCGCCCAGACGAGCGTCAGCAGCGGCTGCGCCAGTTGCAGTTGGCTGGCGCGCGCGACACCGATCGCGGCCATCCCGCGGTACCAGACCATGAGCCCGAGGAACTGCGACACCAGCGACACCCAGACCAGCCCGGCGACGGCCCGCGCGTCCGCGTGCGCCGGTTCCGCGGTCAGCGCGACCACGGTCGCGGGTACGGTCAGCGGCAGCGCCCCCACGAGCGCCCAGCCGATCACCTGCCAGCCGGGCATCACGGAGGCCAGCCGGCCGCCCTCCACGTAGCCCGCCGCGCACACCACCAGCGACGCGAAGAGGAAGAGGTCGCCGGTCGTCGGGGCGCCCCCGCCCTGCCAGAGCGCGAACCCCACCACGACCGCCCCGCCCGCGACGGCCGCGGTCCAGAACAGCGGCGAGGGCCGCGCCCCCACGCGCACGGCGGCGAGCGCGGCGGTGACCAGCGGCAGCGCGCCGACCACGACGGCGGCGTGCGAGGTGCCGGTGGTGCGCAGCGCCAGCGTCGTCAGCAGCGGGAAGCCGAGCACGACCCCGGCCGCCACGACCGCGAGCCCCGCCCAGTGCCGCCGCTCCGGCACCGGTACGCGCGCGAGAGCCAGGTACACACCGGCGACGACGGCCGCGAGGACGCCCCGGACCGTCGCCGCCGTCCAGGGGCCGAATCCGGTCAGCGCCCAGTGCGTGGCGGGGAAGGTGAGGGAGAAGGCGGCGACGCCGAGGCCGGCCAGGGCCGTGCCGCCGAGAACGGTGCCGGCGCCCGCTCCGTCCCGCGTTCCGGGACCGTCGACCGCTATCGGCGGGGGCAGAGTAGCGCTATTCTGTGCTGTCATGAACGACGGTAGCAGTTCGGGGAATCTCGCAGAATCCCTCAGGAGCGACCTCCTCCGCTACTCCCCGGGTGAGAAACTGCCGTCCAGTCGCGTCCTGGTCGAACGGTTCGGCGTCTCCCCGGTCACCGTCTCCCGCGCCCTCGCCGCGCTGGCCGCGGAAGGGCTCGTCGTCACCCGGCCCGGCGCCGGGGCCTACCGCGCACCCGGACGGGCCGGGGACGCCCGCGCCGTCGACACCTCCTGGCAGCAGGTGGCCCTCACGGCCGAGGAGCAGCACGGCGAACCCGCGCCGCGGGTGGTCGACGCCTCCGGGGTCACCACGAGCCTGGCGGTGCCGCCGCCCGGCGTCATCGCCTTCAACGGCGGCTATCTGCACCCCTCCCTCCAGCCCGAGCAGGCACTCGGCGCCGCCCTCGCCCGCGCCGCCCGCCGCCCCGGTGCCTGGGAGCGGCCCCCGCTGGAGGGACTGACCGCGCTGCGCAGCTGGTTCGCCCGCGAGACCGGCGGCCCCGGCGGCGACTTCGGCCCCGCCCACGTCCTGGTCACCGCGGGCGGACAGGCCGCGCTCACCACCGCCCTGCGGGCCCTCGCACCGCCCGGCGCACCGGTACTCGTGGAGTCACCGACCTACCCGGGCGCCCTGGCCGTCGCCCGCGCCGCGGGACTGCGTCCGGTGCCGGTGCCCATGGACGACGACGGGGTACGGCCCGATCTGCTGGCCGAGGCCTTCGCCGCGACCGGCGCCCGGGTCTTCTTCTGCCAGCCGCTGTTCCAGAACCCGACCGGCGCCGTACTCGCCCCCGGCCGGCGCCGCCGCGTCGTCGAGATCGCGCATGCCGCCGGCGCGTTCGTCATCGAGGACGACTTCGCGCGCCGCCTCGGCCACGGCGGGCCGCTGCCGCCCCCGCTCGTCGCCGACGACCCGTACGGCGCGGTCGTGCACGTGACCTCGCTGACCAAACCGACCGCGCCCAGCCTGCGGGTCGGCGCGCTCGTCGCCCGCGGGCCGGTCATGGAACGCCTGCGCGCGATCCAGGTCGTCGACAGCTTCTTCGTGCCCCGGCCCTTGCAGGAGGCCACCCTCGAACTCGTCGGCGCCCCCGCCTGGCCCCGCCACCTGCGCGCGGTCTCCTCGGGGCTGCGCGAGCGCCGCGACGCGATGCTCGGCGCCCTCCACCGCCGGCTGCCCGCGCTCGCCGCCGGCGTCCGGGCGCCCAGCGGCGGCTACCAGTTCTGGCTGCGCCTGCCCGACGGCACCGACGAGACCGTGCTCGCCGCCGCCGCGCTGCGCGCGGGCACCGCCGTCGCCCCCGGCCGCCCCTACTTCGCCGCCGAGGCCCCGGCCCCGTACGTCCGCCTCAGCTTCGCCGACACCACCGGGACCGACGAGATCGCCGACGGCGTGCGCCGCCTCGCCGAGGCCTGCGCGGAGACGGGCGTCACGACCGGTATCTGAGCCGGTCGCGGGGCGTCAGCTCAGCGCGACCTCGCCAGCGCGGACGGCCCGAAGGGCGCGCTCGACGGTCTCCTGGCTCTCGCCGACCGGGGCCACGTAGCCGATGACCTCGCGTACGGCGTCCTCCCCGAGCGCCCGGTGCATAACCCAGGTGGCGAGGTACTGCGACGCCAGGCAGGCCCCGGCCGTGGCGATGTTCCCCTCCGCGTGGAACGGCGCGTCCAGCACGGTCACATCGAGGGCTTCGACAAAGGGCCGGGTCTTGGAGTCCGTGCACACCGGCATGTCCCCCAGCAGGCCGAGCCGCGCCAGCACCAGCGCACCCGAGCACTGCGCACCGACCAGCTGCCGTGAAGGGTCGAGCGGCAGCAGGGAGAGCAGCCGCTCGTCGGCGGCGACCTCGCGCGCCTTCACACCGCTGCCGATCAGGACGACGTCGGCCTCGGTCACGAAATCCATGGGCCGCTGGCCGCTCACCTCGACGCCGTTCATCGACGTGACGACCGGCGTCGGGGTCGTGATGAAGGCTTCCAAACCGTCCTTGCGGCACCGGTTGATCAACGCGGACGCGATGAAGCTGTCGAGTTCGTTGAACCCGTCGAAGGTGACCACGGCTACCTGCATCACAACTCCTCCAGTACGGCGGATGTTCAGTCTCCCCGGCGTGATGTTCCGGGTCGAGGGCCAATCAGCGCCCGGTGGCCCCGTGCGCCGCGGGCGGAATTTCGGCCGCACGAAGCATTCACCCGGGGCAAGGAATTGTCGAGAGAAAGGGCGCGAGTTAATTCAAGGAAAGCACCGCCGGGGAAATTCCGAAACGGTGTGACCGCTGCGGTCACGTCGCCGTTTCCGGTTCGATAATTCCGTCCGGCGTTGCCCGCCTTTAGCGTTGGGTGTGAAATGAGAGAGCGCGCAGTGGACGGCCACGGTGGCGGAATCCCGCCCGGCCCGGCGTCCGCCTTGGCGCGCCGGCCCTCGACTCCGCGAAGGAGGACGGGCGATGACACGCCCCTTCCGCACCGCCGCCGTCATCGGCGCAGGCACCATCGGACTGTCCTGGACAGCACTGTTCGCCGCACACGGACTGACCGTCCAGGTCAGCGACCCCCGCCCCGACCTGAAGGACGCGACCGACGAGGCGCTCGCCGAGTTCGCCCCGCACCTGGCCGCCCAGGGCCTGGACACCGACGGTCTCGCCGGCCGCGTGCACCTCGCGGCCGACGTCACCGAAGCCGTCCGCGACGCGGACGTCGTGCAGGAGAACGGGCCCGAGCGCGTCGAATTCAAGAAGGAATTGTTCGCCCGGCTGATCCGGGAGACCCCCGGACACGCACTGCTGCTGAGCTCGTCGTCGGCGATCCCGGCGACCGCGTTCAGCGCTGAGCTGGAGGACGCCGGCCGCGTCCTCGTGGGACACCCCTTCAACCCGCCCCACCTCATGCCGCTCGTCGAGGTCGTACCCGGCGAGCGCACCACCGAGGAGGCCGTGCACGCGGCCGTCGACTTCTACACCGCGGTGGGCCGTACGCCCGTCGTCGAACGCCAGGAGATACCCGGCTTCGTGGGCAACCGGCTGCAGAGCGCGCTCAGCCGCGAGGCCGTCCACCTCGTCCAGCAGGGAGTGATCTCGCCCGAGGACCTGGACACCGTCGTCACCCACTCGCTCGGCATCCGCTGGTCCGCGGTGGGGCCGTTCCTCGGCTCGCACCTGGGCGGCGGCCCCGGCGGCTACCGCCACATGAGCGCGCACATCGGCCAGGCCATGCAGCAACTGGACCTCGGGCAGCCCTCGCAGGACCCGCAGGACCGGGAGCGCGTCATCGAAGCGGTGGAGAAGGCCTACGCCGCCACGCCGTACACCGAGCTCGCCGAAGCCCGCGACCGCAGGCAACTCGCCGTCCTGGCCGCTCTGGACGACGTCCGCCGTACACAGCACGACAAGGAGAACTGACATGACCACCGACGTCACGCCCCTCACCCAGGTGGACGACCAGTTGGAGGCCGACTTCTACATGTACCAGTCGCTGCTGTCCGGCGAGGAGCTCGAGATCCTGCTCGGGGCCCGCGCGTTCCTGTGCAAGGAGATCAAGCCGCTGGTCAACGAGTACTGGGCCAAGGCCGAGTTCCCCACCGAGTACATCGAGAAGTTCCGGAGCAGCGGACTGGCCGCGATGCCCTACGAGGGCTACGGCGCGCACAAGCCGGCCGTCAGCCACCTGCTCAGCGGGATGCTCGCCGTGGAACTCGGCCGCGTCGACGCCTCGACCGCCACCTTCTTCGGCGTCCACAACGGCCTCGGCTTCTACTCCATCTACTACGGCGGCGACCAGGAGCAGCGCGACCGGTTCCTGCCCGCCATGGCCACGATGGAGAAGATCGGCGCGTTCGCGCTGACCGAGCCGCTCGGCGGCTCCGACGTCTCCGGCGGCATGCGCACCACCGCCAGGCGCGAGGGCGACACCTGGGTCATCAACGGCGCCAAGAAGTGGATCGGCAACGCCACCTTCGCCGACTACACCGTGGTCTTCGCCCGTGACGTCGACGACAACAAGGTCAAGGCCTTCGTCGTCGAGAAGGGCACCCCCGGCTTCTCGCCGGCGAAGATCGAGGGCAAGATCGCGCTCCGGATCGTGCAGAACGCCGAGATCACCCTGACCGACTGCCGGGTGCCGGAGGCGAACCGGCTGCACAACATGAAGGGCTTCCGGGACGTCGGCGAGGTCCTGCGCCGGACCCGCGGCGGCGTGGCCTGGCAGTCGCTGGGCGTCATGATCGGCGCCTACGAGCTCGCGCTCGAGTACGCCAAGCAGCGCGTCGCCTTCGGCCGCCCGATCGCCGGGTTCCAGCTGATGCAGGACCTCCTGGTCAAGAGCCTGGGCAACATCACCGCCTGCTGGGGCATGCTGGTGCAGCTCGCCCGGCTCCAGGACGCGGGCGTGTACCGCGACGAGCAGTCCGCACTCGCCAAGGAGTACGTCGCGGCCCGTATGCGCGAGGTCGTCTCCTGGTGCCGCGAGCTCTTCGGCGGCAACGGAATCCTCCTCGACTACGACATCGCCCGGTTCTTCGCCGACGCCGAGGCCCTGTACTCCTACGAGGGCACCCACCAGATGCAGACCCTCATCGTCGGCAAGTCCATCACCGGCCACAGCGCCTTCGTGGGGTGACGGACATGACCACCGAATCCGTCTTCACCGGCCTGAAGGTCCTCGACGTGGCGACCTACATCGCGGGACCGGCAGCGGCCACCATGCTCTCCGACTTCGGAGCGGACGTCATCAAGATCGAGCCCCCGGGAAGGGGCGACCCGCAGCGGCTGCTGAGTTCCGTGCCGCCCAGCCCCGTGGCGCAGGCCAACTACGGCTGGCATCTCGCCAACCGCAACAAGCGCGGCATGGTGATGAACCTGAAGTCCCCGGCGACCACCGGGATACTCAAGCGCCTCGTCGAGTGGGCGGACGTGGTGATCACCAACTTCCCGCACGGCACGCGCGAGAAGCTGCACCTCGGCTACGAGGAGGTCGCGGGCTGGAACCCGCGGGTCGTCTACGCCGACCTCACCGGCTTCGGGGACGCCGGCCCCGACGCCAGGCAGCCGGGCTTCGACCTGACCGCCTTCTGGTCGCGCAGCGGACTGCTGGCCTCCACCCGGGACGCGGGAGCCCCGCCGACGGTGCCGGTCTGGGGCAGCGGCGACTACTCGTCGGCGGTCGCCATCTACGCGGCGATCGCGACGGCCCTGTACCGCCGCGAGCGGACGGGACAAGGGGCCGACGTCGGGACGTCACTGCTCGCCACGGGCGTCTGGGCCACCGGCACGCTCGTGGCCGGCGCCCTCGCCGGGGGCACGCCGTTCGAGCTGCACGACCGCACCGTGCCGGCGAACGCGCTGACCAATCCCTACCGCACGGCCGACGGCCGCTGGTTCATGCTGGCGAGCTCGTCCGTGCACTGGCCGGCACTCGCCCGTGCCATCGACCGCCCCGAACTGGCCGAGGACCCCCGCTTCACGGACCTCGAGGGCTTCGCCAAGAACGCCGCCGATCTGGCCCGACTGCTCGACGAGGCGTTCTGCTCGCGGCCCTTCGCCGACTGGAAGGACGCCCTGGCCCGGGAACGCATCAACTACAGCCTCATCCAGACGCCGGAGGAGGCCGCGCAGGACCCGCAACTGCGCGCGAACGACATCGTCGTGCCGATCGAAGGGGTCACCGGGCTGGACCACACCGTCAACAGCCCCGTCACCCTCCGCGGGGTGCCGAAGGTGCCGGCGAAGCGGGCGCCCGACCTCGGCGAGCACAACGACGAGATCCTCGCCGAGCTGGGATTCGACACCGCGGAGGTCGAGGAGTTGCGCGCGCAGGGAGCGATCCCCGCCACGGCGGAAGTGCAGACGGTGCGCTGAGCGCTGCGCCGCGGAACACGGCGGACCCGGGGGGGCCGCCGCGAACCGTTCCCCGGCTCAGACGTGCAGCGGTTCGGCGAAGACCTTCCGGGCCATGGCGACGAGTTCGTCGAGATCGCCGTCGCGGCCCCGGTCGCGGCGCCAGATCAGGACGGTCTCCAGGCGTCGCTCGAAGTCGGTGAACGGCAGGACCCGTGTGTTCTTCCTGGCATAACCGTGCAGGGGACTCTCCGGATTGAGCAGGGAGAAGTAGAAGGCCATTCCGCTCGACACTATCTCGGCGATACCGGAGTAGTCGGTGTCGGTCAGGTCGATGCGTTTCCTGACCCCCCGCTCGAACATCTCCCGGTCGAGCTCGTCGAAGTACGCGGGTCGGCCTTCCTTGGGGGCGACGATGAAGCTGAGGTCGGCCAGTTCGGCCAGCGCCACGCAGTCCCGTCCGGCGAACCGGTCGGCGGGCACCACCGCGCCCAGCCTCTCGGTCATGACGGGCAGCAGCTCGAGTGCCGGATCGCCCACCGGCAGCCGCACCAGCGCGAGCGCCAGCCTGCCCTCGCTCACGCCGGTGATCAACGCTCGGGAGGAGCCCGGCCAGCACATCAGCTCGTACCTCTCGCAGACCCGCTCGCGAAGCGTGTCGGCGAGGTCGCGCACTCGGGGGTGCACCCCCAGCGGAATGCCCACGAACATGGTGCCGCGCCCCGACGACGTGGCCTCGCGCAGCCGCCACGGAACGGAGTTGATCTGCTCCAGCACGTCCCGCGCGATCGGGAGCAGCGCCTCGCCGGCCCGCGTGAGCGTGACGCTGTGGGTGTCACGGTCGAACAGCCGGTGGTCGAGTTCGTGCTCCAGGTCCTTGATCCGCTGGCTGAGCGGCGACGTGGCCATGTGCAGCCGGCGCGCCGCCGCCGAGAAGTTCAGCTCCTCCGCGACGGCGACGAAATAGCGCAGATGGAATATCTCCACTCATTTACGTTAACCCCCGCCAGGCGGCCCGGACCGGGTGCCGGCCCCCGGGCCGTTCGGCGGCGCGGGGGTGGGGGCGACCGGGGCGGGGCAGGCACAGGGTGGAGGACTCCTGCAATCGGCTCCGGCGATCGGCTCCGGCGCGAGGGGCTGCCACAAGCCCCCGCCCTGGGCCATGGGAGGTGTCCCGCGTGCGACTGGTCCGGGACGACAGAAGCTTCGCCATCCTGCTGCTGAGCGTTGTGCTGGTCTCAGGGCTGGGAGCGGGCGTGAACGCGGCGGGCCTGCGCGTCATGGGCATCGCCGAGTACGCCGTGCTGATCCCGGTGGTGGCGAGCGCACTGCTGTCGGTGCGCCGGACGCTGATCGTGGGACTGTTCAACCTGGTCGCCGCGGTCGTGGTCTACGGATTCTTCTTCCCTTGGATCGGGCCCACCAGCCAGGTCACGGTCATCACGGCGCAAGCCGCCGCGCTGGTCATCAGCCTCGTCGTCTGCCGGATCCGTGTCGCGGGGGAGAGACGCTTCGGACGCCTGGTGATCGCCCGCGAGCGCCTCGCGCTGCTCAGCGAGGCCAGCGCGAGCGTCGGCAGCACCCTCGACGCGGCGCGAACCGCCGAGGAACTGGCCGACGTCGCCGTGCGCGGCTTCGCGGACCACGCCGCCGTGGACCTCTTCGACTGCGTACTCCTGGGTGAGGAACCGGTTCTCGGACCCGGGCGGGACCGGATCACGCTTCGCCGCACCGCCCGGTCGGGCTCGGCCCTGCCCCTGGGGGGTGTGCGGACCGGCGATGTCGTCGTCCAGTGCGAGGGATCGGCGGCGGCTCCCGGCCTGATGACCGGCGAGCCCGTGATGACGGAGATCACCGACACGGCGGACACCAACGCGCCGTACTCCGCGCTGGTGGTACCTCTTCGCGCGCGGGGGGTCACCCTCGGCGCCGCGCTGTTCACCCGCTCCCGCAGCCGAGCCCCCTTCGACGCCGACGACCTGCTCCTGGCCGCGGAGATCGGGGCGCGGGCCGCGGTGTGCGTGGACAACGCCCGCCGCTACACCCGCGAGCGCAACACGTCCCTCGCCCTCCAGCGGAGCCTCCTGCCACGAGTGGTGGCCGAGCAGCCGGCGGTGGAGGCGGCGACCCGCTACGTGCCCGCGGGAGCGCGCGCGGGCGTGGGCGGCGACTGGTACGACGTCATCCCGCTCTCGGGGGCCCGGGTCGCCCTCGTGGTGGGGGACGTGGTCGGGCACGGAGTGCAGGCCTCGGCGACGATGGGGAGGCTGCGTGCAGCGGTGCGCACGCTCGCCGACGTGGACCTGCCGCCCGACGAACTGCTGACCCACCTCGACGACGTCGTCACGCGGTTCCGGGAGGAGATGGGGCGTACCCGGGACGGGAGCGGCGATCCGCGGTCGGACACCGGAGGCATCGTCGCGACCTGCCTGTACATGATCTACGACCCGATCTCGTGCCACTGCGTGGCCGCTCGCGCCGGCCACCCGCCACCCGCCGTGGTCGGTCCCGGATCGGACGTCGAGTTCCTCGACATCCCTGCGGGTCCTCCGCTGGGCGTGGGCGGACTTCCCTTCGAGACCGCCGAACTGGACCTGCCTGAGGGCACCGTCCTCGCCCTCTACACCGACGGCCTCATCGAGTCCCCCGGGCGCAGTCTCGACGAAGGACTGGGACGCCTCAGGAAAGCCCTGTCCGAGCCGATGTCCTCCCTGGAGGACATGTGCGACCACGTCCTGAACACGCAGATCGGCGGCGGTTCGCGGGACGACGTCGCCCTCGTCATCGCCCGCACCCGGGAATTCGACGCGACGCACGCCGCCGCGTGGGACCTGACGGACGACCTCGCGGAGGTCGCCCGCGCCCGCGACCTCGCCTCGTCCCGGCTGGCCGGCTGGGACCTCGAAGAGCTCGTGTTCACCACGGAGATGGTCGTCAGCGAGCTGGTCACCAATGCCATCCGCTACGGCGCGGGACCCGTGCAGCTGCGCCTCATCCGCCAGGACACCCTGATCTGCGAGGTGTCCGACAGCAGCAACACCGCCCCCCACCTGCGCCGGGCCCGGATGTTCGACGAGGGCGGGCGCGGGCTGTTCATCGTGTCGCAGCTCGCCGAGCGCTGGGGCACCAGGCAACGGCCCGACGGGAAGACCATCTGGGCCGAGGTCGCCCTCCCGCCACCGGTCACGGCCGGTACCTGAGCGGATGGTCCTCCGGCACCTCCACGACGCAGATGCGCACCCCGTCCGGATCCTCGATCCACATCTCCAGCAGCCCCCACGGTTCCTTGAGCGGCTCCCGCACCACGCGCACGCCGCGTTCCGCCAGCTCGGCACGGGCCGCTGCCACGTCCGGCACCTGGAGCCAGAGTTGCAGGCCCGGCGCCGGCGGTCCTCCGGCGTGGCCGGAGACCTCCAGGAAGCCCCCGCCGAGGAAGAACACCGTGCCGCGCGTCTCGCGGGGCCCGAACTCCCGGTGGATCGCGAGCCCGAGGTCGTCCCGGTAGAAGGCCCGCGAGCGCTCCGGATCCGTGGGGCGCAACAGGACCCTGCTGCTCAGTACGTTCACCATGGGCGCGAAGCTACCCACGAGACCCCGGGAAAACCGCCTGACACGTCGGGCCGCCGTCCGGCACGCTGACCGCATGGCTCACGGTCCCGGCTCGATCGCCCCGCTGTACCGGACGTGTCCCGGGTGCGGTGGCGAAGCCCGTTACGCGAGCGGCGCGATCGTCATCGACGGCGTTCTGCACTGGAGCGTGGAGGGCGGTTGCGCGGCCTGCGGGGACCGGAGCGCGGAGTGCGGAAGCGGTGAGATCCCGTGGTACGTGCGGGACGCGCTGATCGCCGCCCACGGGGAGGCGGTGCTGCGCGCGGAGCCGCGGCCCGGTGGCGCGGGGGCGGCCGCGCTCAAGACCGTCCGTGAACTGTTCGGTGTGCCGCTCTCCGAGGTCCGCTCCCGCCTGCGCGTCCTGGCGGGCGACGGCGTGAAGGGTTCCGAGGTGGAGTTGTCCCTGCTGGCCGCATGTCTGGAGGACGCCGGTTTCTCCGCGTCCTTGCGGGTGGCGGAACCGGCTGTGCGGAAGGACCGCGACGAGCCGGACGAGCTCGGGAGCTGGGACGCCCGCTGGCCCGCCAACCCCGCCGCGCAGGGCCGGCCGGTGTTCGCCCGTGCCCCGTTCCCGGCCGACGGCGCCGAGTTGGCGGAGGCCGGCGAGATCCCGGACGCGCCAGAGGTCGAGCTGGTGCCCGGGAGCCTCGCCGGGGAACTGCGGGACCCCCTGGCCCGCTACCTGGCCGGGGGCAGCGTCGTCGTCATCGCGGTGGGCTGGGCACCGGACCCGCTGGCGCAGGACCCGCACGACACGATCCGGCCCGGCCTGGCGACGGACGGCAGGTGGACCTGGGACCTGGCGTGGGAGCACTGGGTCGGGGTGCACGGCTGCGCGCCGCCCGCGGAGTTCGTCTCGTACGTGGCGGCCAGGGGTTTCGCACCCCCACCCGCGGTGACCGGCTAGCCTCGGGACGACCCGCCGCACCCGAGAGGACCCCGTCATGGAGAGCGCACAGCCCGTCGTCACCCCCGAGTTCCGCACCGCGACCACCGCCGACGTGCCGGCACTCGTCGCGCTCATCGAGTCGGCGTACCGCGGCGACGCGAGCCGGGCCGGATGGACGACCGAGGCGGACCTCCTGGAGGGCCGGCGCACCGACCCCGAGGGCGTCGGGGCCGTCGTCGACGGGGAGCGGAGCCGGATGGTCGTGGTCGAGTCGGACGGCGAGCTCGTGGCCTGCTGCCAGGTGGAGAACCGGGACGGGCACGCCTACTTCGGGATGTTCGCCGTCCGCCCGGGCCTGCAGGGCGGGGGCCTGGGCAGGGTCGTGCTGGCCGAGGCGGAGCGCTTCGCGCGCGAGGAATGGGGCGCCGACGCGATGCACATGACCGTGATCACCCAGCGCGAGGAGCTGATCGCCTGGTACGTGCGCCGTGGTTACGAGCGCACCGGCACGATCAGCCCCTTCCCGTACGGCGACGCCCGCTTCGGCCTGCCCACCCGTGACGACCTGGCCTTCGAGCTGCTGGTGAAGAAGCTCGGCTGACCGGCCGCCGCGGCGGCGGGCGGCGGCTACCAGTCCGTGAGGCCGGTCTCGACCGCGCGCTTGACCTCGGGGACGTCGGTGACCGCCCCGTCCAGGCCGAGGGCGTGGGCGAGGGCGAGCTCGCGCGGGGTGTTGACCGTCCAGGCGATCACCGAGATGCCGGCGCGGTGGCACTCCTGCACCAGGGCGAGGCTGATGCGCCGCAGGCTGAGGCTGACGAGGCGGGCGCCGACGGCCTGGGCGCGGGGGATGATCTCGGAGCCCATCGGGCCCTCGGCGACCAGCACGGTGCGGGCCTCCGGCAGGCACGCGCGGATCTCGGCGAGGGCCGCGTCGTGGAACGACAGCACGTCGACCCGCTCGACCAGGTCGCGCTCGCGCAGCACGTCCGCGAGGACGTGTGCGGCGGCGACGTCCTTGATCTCCGCCTGGATGGGCTTGGCGACCGCGTCGACGACCTCCTCGAAGACCGGCACGCGCTCGCCGCGGCCCGCGTCGAGGCCGCGCAGCTCCTCCAGGGTGAGGTCGGACACGAAGCCGGAGCCGTCGGTGGTGCGGTCGACCTTCTCGTCGTGCATGACGATCAGGGCGCCGTCCTTGCTGAGGTGCAGGTCGAGCTCGATCTGGTCCAGTCCCTCCCGCTCGGCGCGGACGAAGGAGCGGAGGGTGTTCTCGGGCTCGACGCCCATGACACCGCGGTGACCGACGGTGAAGAAGCTCAAAGCGGTTCGCTTCCGGTGCTGGTGCTTGCGCAGATTCGACGGACATCGCGCAGCCTAGCGGGCCCTTGCGGCGGCGGGCCGAACGCCGGGTGAACGGCGCGCCCGTCGACAGGAAGAATCGCGGCGAGGATGCCCCTGGGCGGAAGATTTTCCTCCGCCTCCACTTGAACGGAAGAAGCAGGCCTATATACGGTGGCCATACAAGAGGTTCTTCTGCGAAGGAGGGGTCATGACGGAAATCCTGTCGCCGGCGACGGCGTCGAACGACAGCGCGGGCACCAGCGGCACCGGTGTGTCCGGCGGCGGTGTTGTCCGGCACCCGGCCTGGGCGGTCCTGAAGCAGGCGGTGGAGGAGATCCGCCCCTGGCAGCTGGGGGACGGCTCCATCGACTTCTCCGCGCAGGACGCGCCGCAGCGCGCCGTCGTCGACAACGCGCTGGACCGCGTGGTCCGCGCCGTGGAGGAACTCTCCCCGCTGCTCCCGCACGACACCGCCTACCACGAGGCCCTGGTCAAGGACCTGCGGCGCTGGTCGGACGGCGGCTACGCGGTCCCGGACTTCCTGGACTCCCTGCTGTCCTTCCACCCCGCCGCCGAGCGCACCGACGGCCTGGAGCACCTCGTGGTGTTCCCGATGTACACCCAGAACGGCAACCCGGACCGCAACCTGGAGGCCGTCGCGCTGCGTGTGGTGTGGCCGCAGTGGCTGTCCGAACTGGAGCGCACCCGCTACGACAACCCGCTCTTCGTGCCGATCACCTTCGAGGACTTCACGCCCGGGTACGACACGAACTCCGCGGTGCTCTTCCCCGAGACCGTCGCCGTGCGCGAGGCCCCCGAGCGCTTCACCTGGGGCGGCATCTTCTGCGACCGCGAGGCCGCCCGCTTCCGCGCCGTGAGCCGCGCCGCCGTGGACACCCTCGGTGTGGCGCTGCCCGACGACGCCGAGGAGCTGCTGGCCGACCAGGAGCTCAGCCAGCAGACCTTCGTGCTCTGGGACATGATCCACGACCGCACCCACAGCCATGGCGACCTGCCCTTCGACCCCTTCATGATCAAGCAGCGCCAGCCGTTCTGGATGTACGGCCTGGAGGAGCTGCGCTGCGACCTCACGACCTTCAAGGAGGCCGTGAAACTGGAGGCCGAGGGCCACGGCATGGGCCGCTACCTCCAGTACGCGATCCTCTTCGACCGCCTCTTCCGCTTCCCGGTCACCGGCGACCGCGTCCGCAACTACGACGGGCTCGGCGGCCAGCTGCTCTTCGCCTACCTGCACAAGCACGACGCGGTGCGCTGGACCGACAACAAGCTCCGCATCGACTGGGAGCGCGCCCCGCAGGTGACCAACCAGCTCTGCGGCGAGATCGAGAAGCTGTACCGGGACGGCATCGACCGCCCCAAGCTGGTCCACTGGTTCGCCGCCTACGACCTCGTCTCCGGCTACCTCTCCCCGCACCCCGGCTCGGTGTGGGCCAAGGGCCCGGACGCCCTGGACCTCGGCCTGCCGCCGCGCAAGCTCGTCGACGAGGTGCTGCCGGACGAGTTTCCGCTGAGCATGTTCTACGAGGCCCTGGCCAAGAAGCTCCGTGATGTGATCGCCTCGACCAAGGGCATCACGGCCCACGGCACGGGCCGGGTGGCGGCGTGACCGACGCAGCGGAGGAGGCGGCGCGGATGACGGAAACAGGCGGGACGGCCGGGGGGACCCTGGCCGGGTCCGTGATCGCGGTGGCGGGAGCCGGCGGGCCCGCCGGACGCGCGACCCTCCAGCGACTCGCTCGCGCGGGGGCCCGGGTGATCGGCGCGGACGCCCATCCGGAGCGGCTCGCCGAGGCGGTCGACCTCGCGCGTTTCGACGCGGGCGGCGCCGTCATCACCGGCGACGTGGTCGACCTGCTGGACCTCTCCGCGACCAAGGAGTGGGCCGGCCGGATCGAGAAGGAGCACGGGCGCGTCGACGGGATGGTCCACCTCGTGGGTGGCTGGCGCGGTTCCGCGTCCTTCCCGGAGACCGACCTCGCGGACTGGGACTTCCTGGAGAAGCTGCTGATCCGCACCGTCCAGCACACCTCGCTCGCCTTCCACGACGCGCTGCTGGCCGCGCCCGCCGGGCGGTACGTGCTGATCAGCGCGGCCGGCGCGACCAAGCCCACCGCGGGCAACGCGGCGTACGCCGCCGCCAAGGCCGCCGCCGAGGCCTGGACGCTGGCGCTCGGCGACTCCTTCCGCAAGGCCGCGGGGGAGCAGGCGCCGACCGCGGCCGCCACCGTCCTGGTGATCAAGGCGCTCGTGCACGATGCGATGCGCAAGGAGCGCCCGAACGCCAAGTTCGCGGGCTTCACCGATGTGACCGAGCTGGCCGACGCCGTCGCCGACGTCTGGAGCCGGCCCGCCGAGGAAGTGAACGGAACCCGCCAGTGGCTGACACCCCGCCCGTGACCGATGCCCGTACGGACGCCGTCCGCCACCACGACCCGCGGACACGCGGCTTCGCGAGCGACAACTACGCGGGTGTCCACCCCGAGGTGCTGGCGGCGATCGCCCTCGCCAACGGCGGCCACCAGGTCGCCTACGGCGAGGACGATTACACCCTGCACCTGCAGGACGTCTTCCGCGCCCACTTCGGCCCGCGCGCGCAGGCTTTCCCGGTCTTCAACGGCACCGGCGCCAACGTCGTCGGTCTGCAGGCGCTCACCGAGCGCTGGGGCGCGGTGATCTGCGCGGCCTCCGCCCACATCCACGTGGACGAGGGCGGCGCCCCGGAGCGCATGGGCGGCCTGAAGCTGCTCACCGTGGCGACCCCGGACGGCAAGCTCACCCCCGAGCTGATCGACCAGGAGGCCTGGGGCTTCGACGACGAGCACCGCGCGCAGCCGCAGGTCGTCTCGATCACCCAGACCACCGAGCTGGGCACCTGCTACTCGCCCGAGGAGATCCGGGCGATCTGCGAGCACGCGCACGAGCGCGGTCTCGCCGTTCACCTCGACGGCTCGCGGATCGCCAACGCGGCCGCCACCCTCGGCGTGCCGCTGCGGGAGTTCACCACCGACGCGGGCGTCGACGTGCTCTCCTTCGGCGGCACCAAGAACGGGCTGCTGTTCGGCGAGTGCGTCGTGGTGCTGAACCCGGAGCGGGTCCGGGCGATGAAGCATCTGCGCAAGCTGTCCATGCAGCTGGCCTCGAAGATGCGCTTCGTCTCGGTGCAGTTCGAAGCGCTGCTCACGGGGGACCTGTGGCTGCGCAGCGCCCGCCACGCCAACGCGATGGCCCGCCGCCTGGAGGCGGCGGTACGGGGGGTGGACGGGGTGACGGTCGTCCGGCCGGTCCAGGCCAACGCGGTCTTCGCGCTGGTGCCCCGTGAGGTCGGCGAGCGGTTGCAGAAGCGCTACCGCTTCTATTTCTGGGACGAGGCCACCGGCGAGGTGCGCTGGATGTGCTCGTTCGACACCACCGAGGAGGACGTGGACTCCTTCGCGGCCGCGCTGGCCGAGGAAATGGCCGCGCAATCGGCGTGAGCGGTCTCTCCAGGGGCGGAATTCTCCAGGGTGGCGTTCCCCGGGGCTGAATTCCCCGGGGAACGCCGCCGCCGGAACAGCCGGCAAACGCCGAGGGGCGTACCGGACGATCCCGGTACGCCCCTCGCGCCGTTTCCGTGGTGTCAGCGGTTGACGCAGACGTTGCCGGCCACCGGGTTGAGCAGCGCCACGGCGTTGATGCCGTTGCCGCAGATGTTGATCGGGATGTTGACCGGCACCTGGACGACGTTGCCGCTCAGGATGCCGGGCGAGCCGATGGCGGCGGCCCGGGCGTTGGCACCGCCACCGCCGTGGCCGCCGAAGCCGCCGCCGTGGCCGCCGGCGACGGCGCCGGTGGCGGCACCGAGCACGGTCACACCGGCGACTGCGGACAGGGCCGCGGCCTTCGCGATGCGCTTCATGGCGTTCTCCTTCGAAATTCGTTGGTGACCCCGTCCGACGGCGTGTGGCGCGACCCGAATGTCTGCGCCCGCCGGTCCGGTCACGTGGTGAACCGGGTGAAGGTCAGGGTCTCGTACGGAGAAGTGCTTCCCGTCTCGTAGAGCAGCCCCACCGTGCCACCCCCCAAGTCCACCAGGTCGGAGTACGCAGCCGGGTGACTACTCGTCAGCAGGGCCGGTTCCCAGTAGATGCCGCCGTCGTCGCTGGCCCGGACCTCCATGGCGGCCCGTGCTCCCGGATCGGAGGGTCCGGAGTACAAGAGCGGCCCGCCCGGCAGCTGCAGGACGCTGCCCTGCACCTCCGGCCCCTCGATGGCCTCCTGGGGCTCGAAGGTGCCCTCCACGCTCTCCCCGCCGTCGGTGCTGTAGGCGTTGGCCCGCGAGGCGTTGGAGAAGCCGCCGTCGTCACGGCTGTTGATGTAGATCCGGCCGTCCGGCAGCTCGGCCATGGTGGTCTCGTTGAGATTGATCCAGCCGCCCGGGACCTCCTCGACGAAGCCGATGTGCCAGGTCTTGCCGTGGTCGTCGCTGTAGAGGGCGTGGGCGCCGTGCACGACCTCGCCGTCGACGACGGCGGTGTGGTTGGCCGGGACGAGCAGGCGCCCGGCGTGCGGACCGTTGCGCAGCGCGATGGCGTGGCCGGGCCCGGTCGCGTACCAGCGCCAGTTGGCGGGCTTGACGCTCTTGGTGATCTGCCGGGGCGCGGACCACTTGGCCCCGCCGGAGTCGCTGTGCAGTTCCCAGACCTGACGGGCGTCGTAGACCGCCTCGGAGCTGCCGCCCAATTGACTCTTCGTCAGATCGCCGACGGTGCGGCAGATCAGCAGCACGATGCGGCCGGTCTTCGGGTCGGCCACCGGTGTGGGGTTGCCGAACGTCTCGCCGGCGCCGCGGGCGACGACGCGCATCGCCTGCCAGGTGCAGCCGCCGTCCAGGGAGCGGCGCAGCACGACGTCGATGTCGCCCTCGTCGTCCGCCGACGTACGGCGGCCCTCGGCGAACGCCAGCACGGTGCTCTTGCCGATCCGCAGGACGGCTGGGATACGGAAGGTGTGGTAGCCGCCGGTGCCGGAGCGGAACGGCACGGACGTGGCGCATTGCGCGGTGGGTGCCACGGCCGCCTCTCCGGCCGGCGCCTGCCAGCCCGCCGCCCCGGTGAAGAGGACGGCCAGACCGGCCAGTGTGCGCTTGCTTCTGACGGCACCGAGTGTCATCAGGCTTCCTCCGGAGCGGCGTCGACATGGCCAGAAGCGCAAGATTCTCATCCGCCATGCGGGGTGCGTGGATGACACTCCGTTCGCGTTTTTTCCGGTAAGTCAATATGAGTAATGCGTGCGAAACGGTGCGGATATCCTTGACACTTTTTTGGCGTGTCCCTTGGCTGCATTCAATGGTATCGACCACGGACCGTGCTCCAATGTGCCGGGAACCGATGGTCGAGAGGCGCGCGCGGGGCGACAGCCGAGAAACCGCCGCCCGTGCTCATGACAGGGGGACCGTTCATGACACGACCCGCCGCACGCCGTACGATGCTGGCCGCCGCCCTCGTGGCCGCGACCGTCGCGGCCGCTCCGCGGGCCTTCGCCGCGACCGGCGGGGACCGCCGCCCCTGCGAGCCCGGGCCGTCCGGCGGCCGTCCCGGCCGGCACCCGTACGGCGATCAGGACGAGGCCCCGGTGGACCACCACGCATGGACCCGCTGGTCCGACTGGCACAGCGGCGACGGCAGCGGCACCTGCGTCGAGCCCGGTCCCCGCCCCGGGATCGCCATCGGCAGGCCCTCGGGCGTCCTGGAGTACGCCGACCCGCACACCGGGATCACCGAGACGTGGGAGACCGCCACGTGGACCTCGCCGGTCCACACCCCGCGCAGTCCCGCCACCGAGATCGTCGCCTCCTGGAACGCCCGCACCCCCGCGGACACCTGGATCCAGGTCGAGCTGCGCGCCGCGTACACCGACGGCAGCACGACCCCCTGGTACGTCATGGGCCGCTGGGCCTCGGGCGACGCCGACATCCGGCGCACCTCGGTGGACGGCCAGACCGACGCCAAGAGCAGCGTCTCGACCGACACCCTCGCGATCGACGACCCCGCCTCCGGCCTGCGCCTGGCCTGGTACCGGCTGCGCCTGACCCTGCTGCGCCGCCCCGGCAGCCGTGCGAGCCCCACCGTCTGGCGGGTCGGCGGGCTGGCCTCCGACATCCCGGACCGCTTCACGGTGCCCGCCTCCGAGCCCGGCGTCGCCCGCGGCATCGAACTGCCCGTTCCGCGCTACTCGCAGGAGATCCACAAGGGCCAGTACCCCGAGTACGACAACGGCGGCGAGGCCTGGTGCAGCCCCACCTCCTCGCAGATGGTGATCGAGTACTGGGGCCGCGGACCGGACGACGACGAGCTCGCCTGGGTCGACCCCTCCTACGAGGACCCGCAGGTCGACCACGCCGCCCGCTTCACCTACGACTACCAGTACGAGGGCTGCGGCAACTGGCCCTTCAACACGGCCTATACCGCCACCTACCGGAACCTCGTCGCGACCGTGACGCGCCTGCACGGCCTGCACGACGTGGAGCGGCTGATCCGGGCCGGCATCCCGGTGATGACGTCCCAGTCCTTCCTCGCCACCGAGCTGGACGGGGCGGGCTACGGCACCTCCGGTCATCTGATGTGCGTCATCGGATTCACCCCCGAGGGTGATGTGATCGTCAACGACCCGGCGAGCCCGGACGACGAGGCCGTGCGCCGGGTCTACCGGCGGGAGCAGTTCGAGACCAACTGGCTGAGAACGAAGCGCTACGCCGCCGACGGCCAGGTCCGCAGCGGTACCGGCGGCGTCTGCTACCTCTCCTGGCCGCTGTGGCCCTCCCCGGCGCAGAGCCGGGTGCTGCACCGGCTCGGGGTGCTCTGAGCGCCGCGATGTCGCGGCGGGTCACCCGCGCAGGGGAAGCCGCACCAGCGGGGCGAGTTCGGCGTCGGTCGCCGGCCGGAGGGTCGACAGGACGCGGCGGGCGGCCGGGAGTCCGGCCCCGGGGGCCGGGCCGCGGTCGTACAGGGTCACGGTGCAGACCAGGCCGCCGAGGCGCACCTGCAGTTCCCGCCGTTCGTAGGCGCCCTCGTACGTGACGAGCCGGCGGCCCCCGCCGTCGTCGGTGCACCGGATCGTCCCGCCGAACGGGACCGGGCAGCCGCGCGCGTCCACGCGCCGGGTGGCGTCGTGGCCGGTGCGTTCGACGGCCAGGTGCATGGCGGTCGTTCCGGGGCGCTCGTAGTCGGCGCCGAAACCGTCCTCACCCGCGCCGAGGACGCGCAGCGTGTAGCCCGGCGGCGGGTCGCCCACGCGCAGCAGGCCGCGGTCCACGCCGTTGGCGCGGATCCACGTGTCGAGGGTGGGCAGCCGCCCGGCGTCCCAGGCGGTCCAGGCCCCGCCGGTCGCGAACACGGCGGCCGCCGCGACGGCGGCGATCCGGGTCCGGGCGCCGGGCAGGAGGAGCGCGGCGGCGAGGGCGTAGCAGAACCCTCCGGAGACGCAGAGCACAAGGCCGTTCCGCAGGCCGTCGACATGCAGGCGCACGGCCACGGCGATCAGCACTCCGGCCGTGCCCGCCCCGAACACGCCGACGGCCCAGGCCCACACCCCGACGCGCAGCGCCGTCACCGGGCTCAGCCGGCGCGCCGCGAATCCCAGCGCCGCGAGCAGCGCCACCGCGAACGGCGCCCAGCAGACGGCCGCGGCCACCCCCGCCGCCGCCCCGCCGGTGAACAACCCGAACAGCACCGCCTCGAACCCGATCGCGGTGAGGGCACAGCCCACGAACCACACCGCGGTGAGGTGGACGAGTGCCGGCCCTGCCACGTTCTTCGGGATCACGTCTTGTGATCACGCACGCCCGGCCGCCGCGGTTCCCCCGGTGGGACGGATGTTCTACGGTCGCTGCGTGGACCACCGGGTACGGCACTACCGCTACGTGGGACCGGCGGACCTGCGGTCCGCCGTCCCTCCCGGGGGTACCGGGCGGCCGATCCGCGACGCGGGTGACCTGGCCGCCTGGGCGGCCGAACAGACGACGGCGGACCTGGCCGAGCCCTTCACCTACGTCGTCGACGTCGCCGGTGTGCTGCGCCTGGCGCCGCGCCGCAGCGAGCACGTGGCGTGTGCCGAGGGCGAGGATGTCCTGGGCGCCGGGGAGATCGCCTTCCGCGAGACCTCCGGGACGTGGGCGGCCGTCGAGGTCAGCAATCTCTCGACCGGTTACAGTCCGGACACCGTCTCGTGGCCCTCCGTCGCCCGCGCCCTGGACCGCGCGGGCCTCGGCCGTCCGCCCGGGTTCACGCACGCGGTGGTCTTCCGTCGCTGCACGGGGTGCGGGGAGCGCGGCATCGTGCGTGAGGACGACTTCGTGTGCGTCTTCTGCGGGAGCGACCTGCCCGCCGAGTGGAACGTGGACGCACCCGACGCGGACGGCGGGCCTTCGTCCCCGTCGTGAGGCGGCCGGTCAGGAGACGGCGACGCGGGCGTAGCGGCCCACGACGCGCAGGTCCTCCTCGATGCGGGCGGCGGCCTCCCGGAGCGGGGGGAGGAGGTCGGCGCGGGACTGCTCGACGGTGCGGCGGCTGGCGTGCATCGAGACGTTGACAGCGGCGACGACGCGGCCGGTGCCGTCCCGGACGGGGACCGCGATGGACCGCAGGCCCTCCTCCAGTTCCTCGCTCACCAGCGCGTGGCCGTCGGCGGTGACCACGTCGAGGACGTCGTTCAGGGCCCGCGCTTCCGTGACGGTGTGCGGGGTGAGCGCGGCACGATCGGTGCGCGCGAGGAGCCCGGCGCGCTCGCCGTCGGGCAGGCCCGCGAGGAGGACCCGGCCCATGGCGGTGGCGTAGGCGGGGAAGCGGGTGCCCACGGTGATGTTGACGCTCATGATGCGGACGGTCGGGACCCTGGCCACGTACTGGATGTCCGCGCCCGACAGCACGGCCATGGAGGCGGAGTCGTGCACGCGCTCCACGAGGCCGACGAGGTGCGGCCCGGCGATCTGGGACAGGGTCAGCCGGGACAGGTGGGCGCAGCCGAGCTCCAGCACGTGCGGGGTGAGCCGGAAGAGCCGGCCCTCGGCGGCGACGTAGCCCAGGTGCTCCAGGGTGATCAGGGAGCGGCGCGCGGTGGCCCGGGCCAGTCCGGTGGCCTCGGCGACGGCGGTCAGGGGCAGTTCGGCGCGGCCCTCGCCGAAGGCGGTGAGCACGGTGAGCCCGCGCGCGAGGGACTCCACGAACTCCGGCCCGAGCTCCTGCTTGGAGGCCCGCGTCCAGGCCGCCGGGGTGGGGCCGGCCGTCGCGGCGGCGGGCCGGCCGGCGGGGGCGGCGAGGGAGCGTTCCATCGCGGCGACGGTCACGCGCAGCCGCGGCAGCACCGCTTCCCGCAGCGATGCGGCGCTGTGCCGGCTGGTGTGGCTGACCACGCTCACCGCGCACACCGCGGCACCGGACGGGTCGCGCACCGGTACGGCGACGGCGATCAGGCCGGGTTCGATGAGCTGGTCGTCCGCCGACCAGCCGTGCTCGCGGGCGGCCCGGACGCGCTCCTCGAAGGAGGCGGCGCCCTCGCCGTGCCCGTCGGGCAGCGCGGGGAAGCCCGCGCCGTGGGGGTCGGTCGCCCGGCGCAGCCGCCAGCGGTCCCACTCCGGCTCGCCCCACCCGGAGGCGAACAGCGCGCCGGGGGCGCCCCGTTCGGCGGGCAGCAGGTCCCCCAGCCGGAAGGTCAGCGACATGGCGCGGCGCCGGGTGACCTGGTGGACGAAGCGCACGCCGTCCCCGTCGGGCACCGCGATGGACACCGACTCGTCCAGGCCGTCCGCCAGCGCGTCGGCGAGCGGTCCGAGGACCTCGGGCAGCCGGCTGGCGGCCAGATAGGCGTTGCCCAGTTCCATCAGCCGGGGCGCGAGGACCGCGTCCCGGCCCTCCAGGCGCAGGTAGCCGGTGCGGGTGAGCGTGCTGACGACCCGGTCCACGGTGGAGCGGGCGAGCCCGGTGTCCCGCACCAGGTCGCCCACCGAGCGCCGTCCGTCGGCCGCCGCGAGCCCGCGCAGCACGGCGAGCCCCCGGATGAGGGGGCCCACGGCCTCCTGCGGCGGGGGAGCGGTCGCGAGTGCGGGGGATGTCATGGGCGCTCCAGCATGGAGATATGTCGTCGAAACCGTACCGCCCCGAAACGTTGACAGAGCGGGCGCCGAGGATCAGACTCGGCCACGGAAGATTGTGAACTTAAGTTCACCAGGCGAACAAGAGGTGGCACAGGATGGACAAGGTGGTCGCCTCGGCCGCCGAGGCCGTGGCGGACGTCCATGACGGGGCGTCGCTGGCCGTCGGTGGTTTCGGGCTCAGCGGTGTGCCCGACACGCTCATCCAGGCCGTCCACGACGCCGGGACCGGCGGTCTCGCCGTGGTCTCCAACAACTGCGGCGCCCTGGAGTCCGGCCTCGCCGTCCTGCTCGCCGCCGGGCGCATCGCCCGGGTCACCGGCAGCTACATCGGCGCCAACAAGGAATTCGCCCGCCAGTACCTGGCCGGCGAGCTGGAGCTCGAACTCATCCCGCAGGGGACCCTCGCCGAACGGCTGCGCGCCGGAGGCTGCGGCATCCCCGCCTTCTACACGCCCGCCGGGGTCGGCACGCAGGTCGCCGACGGCGGACTGCCCTGGCGCTACGACGGCGACGGCGGGGTGGTGCTGGCCTCCCCGCCCAAGGAGGTCCGCGAGTTCGACGGCGTCGAGTACGTCCTGGAGCGCGGCATCACCACCGACTTCGCCCTGGTCCGGGCCGCCAAGGGCGACCGGCACGGCAACCTGGTCTTCGCCAAGTCCTCCCGCAACTTCAACCCGCTGGCGGCCATGGCCGGCCGGATCACGATCGCCGAGGTGGAGGAACTGGTCGAGCCCGGTGAACTCGACCCCGACCAGGTCCACCTTCCGGGCATCTTCGTCCAGCGGGTGGTGGCCCTCACCGCCGAGCAGGCCGCCGACAAGAAGATCGAGTTCCGCACGGTCACCGCGAGGGAGGTGTCGGCCTGATGGCCTGGACACGCGACGAGATGGCCGCCCGCGCGGCGCTGGAACTGCGTGACGGCGAGTACGTCAACCTCGGCATCGGCCTGCCGACGCTGATCCCCAACCACCTGCCCGCGGGCGTCGAGGTCGTCCTGGAGTCGGAGAACGGCATCCTGGGCACCGGCCCCTTCCCGTACGAGGACGAGGTCGACCCCGACCTGATCAACGCCGGCAAGGAGACCGTCACCGTCCTGCCCGGCGCCGCGTTCTTCGACTCCGCGCTGTCCTTCGGCATGATCCGCGGCGGCCACATCGACACTGCCGTACTGGGCGCCATGCAGGTCTCCGCCCGCGGCGACCTGGCCAACTGGGCCATCCCCGGCAAGCTGGTCACCGGCATCGGCGGTGCGATGGACCTCGTGCACGGCGCCCGGCGCGTGATCGTCACCATGACGCACACCGCCAAGGACGGCAGCCCCAAGATCCTCCAGGAGTGCGCCCTGCCGCTCACCGGCAAGGCGTGCGTCGACCGGATCATCACCGACCTCGGCGTCCTCGACGTCACCGACGACGGACTCGTCCTCGTCGAGACGGCTCCCGGCGTCGCCGTGGAGGAGATTCTGGAGAAGACCGCCGCCCCGGTCCGCACCACCCTTGGCGCCGGCAACGCCGCCGTCGCCGCCACCGGCCAAGGAGGCCAGTCATGAGCCAGCAGCTGCGCGAGGTCTACATCGTCGACGCCGTCCGCACCCCGGTCGGCAAGTACGGCGGCGCCCTGTCGGGCGTGCGCCCGGACGACCTCGCCGCGCACGTGGTCGGCTCGCTCATGGCCCGCACCCCCGACCTCGACCCGGCCCGTGTCGACGACGTGTTCTTCGGCGACGCCAACGGCGCCGGCGAGGACAACCGCGACGTCGCGCGCATGGCCGTCCTGCTGGCCGGACTGCCCGTCACCGTCCCCGGCACCACCGTCAACCGGCTCTGCGGCTCCGGCCTCGAAGCCGTCATCCAGGCCGCCCGCGCGGTCGCCGTCGGCGACGTCTCCGTCGCCATAGCCGGCGGCGTGGAGTCCATGAGCCGCGCCCCGTGGGTGCTGCCCAAGCCCGAACGGGCCTTCCCCGCCGGGCACCAGGAGATGTACTCCACCACCCTCGGCTGGCGCATGGTCAATCCGCGGATGAACCCGCAGTGGACCATCCCGCTCGGCGAGAGCGCCGAGCTGATCGCCGACCGGCACGGCATCACCCGCGAGCAGCAGGACGCCTGGTCTGTCGCCAGCCACGAGAAGGCCGCCCGCGCGTGGAAGGACGGTCTGTACGAGGCTGAGGTCGTGCCGCTCGACGGCGTGGACCTCGTCCGTGACGAGACCATCCGCGACAACACCTCCATGGAGGCGCTCGCCCGCCTCAAGCCCGCCTTCCGCAAGGACGGCGGCACGGTCACCGCGGGCAACTCCTCGCCGCTCAACGACGGTGCGGCCGCCCTGCTGATCGTCGACGAGGAGGGTCTGCGGGCCACCGGCCGCGAGCCGCTCGCCCGCATCCGCGCCTCCGCGGTCACCGGCATCGAGCCCGACTACTTCGGCCTGGCCCCTGTCGAGGCCGTCCGCAAGGCCCTGGCCAAGTCCGGCAAGGGCTTCGGCGACCTCAGCACCGTCGAGCTCAACGAGGCCTTCGCCGCCCAGGTGCTGGGCTGCCTGGCCGGCTGGCCCGAACTGGACCCGGCGCTCGTCAACCCGCGCGGCGGCGCCATCGCCGTCGGCCACCCGCTCGGCGCGTCCGGCGCCCGCATCGCCGGAGCCGTCGCCCACCAGCTCGCGGCCCGCGGCTCCGGCACCGGCCTGGCGGCCCTGTGCATCGGCGTCGGGCAGGGCCTCGCCCTGGTCCTGGAGAGGTAGGAGCGCCCCGCATGGCCACCCCGCTCACGCAGGACGAAGTCTCCCGCGAGATCGCGGAGGCGCACGCGGCCTATGCCGAACGCCTCGCGGACGGCGCGGCCGTCGAGCACCACCCCAGGCGTGGCTACGCCCCCTACCGCAGCAGCGCGCTGCGGCACCCCAAGCGCCCGCTGGTCGCCGCCGGTACGGCCGGCGGTGACCCCGAGGCCGTCGAGCTGTCCGGGCCGGTCTTCGGCGTCACCGACATCACCGCCCTGGACCACGACCTCACCCGGCAGCACCAGGGCGAGCCGCTCGGAGAGCGGATCCGGGTCACCGGGCGCGTCCTGGACCGGCGGGGCAGGCCGGTACGGGGTCAGCTCGTCGAGATCTGGCAGGCCAACGCCTCGGGCCGCTACGCCCACCAGCGCGACGACCACCCCGCCCCGCTCGACCCCGGCTTCACCGGGGTCGGGCGCACCCTGACCGGCGACGACGGATCGTACGAGTTCGTCACGATCAAGCCCGGCGCCTACCCCTGGCGCAACCACGTCAACGCCTGGCGCCCGGCGCACATCCACTTCTCGTTCTTCGGCACGGCGTTCACCCAGCGCCTGGTCACGCAGATGTACTTCCCCGGCGATCCGCTCTTCGCCCGGGACCCGATCCTGCAGTCGGTCACCGACGACTCGGCACGCCGGCGGCTGGTCGCGGCCTACGACCACGAACTGTCCACCCCGGAATGGTCGCTCGGCTACCGCTGGGACATCGTCCTGGACGGACCCGCCGCCACCTGGACCGAGGAGGGCCGATGACCCCGCCCCCCGATCCGGCGGAACCTCTCGCCCCCACGCCCTCGCAGACCGTCGGCCCCTTCTACGGCTACGCGCTGCCCTTCGCCAAGGGCGGCGATCTGGCGCCCGCCGGGCATCCCGGCACGATCACCGTGCACGGGTACGTGTACGACGGCGCCGGGCAGCCCGTCCCCGACGCGCTGATCGAGATCTGGCAGCCCGCCCCCGACGGCTCCCGGCACGGCGCCCCCGGCTCGCTGCGCCGCGACCCGGTGAACGGCGCGGTCCTCGGCCGTGACGGGCCGGCCTTCACCGGCTTCGGCCGCGTGCCCACCGACGCCGACGGGCACTACGTCTTCCGCACGCTGCCGCCGGGCGGCGTCCCGTACCTGTCGATGATCGTCTTCGCGCGCGGCCTGCTGCACCATCTGCACACCCGCGTCTATCTGGAGGACGCGGCCGGCGACGCGCTGCTCGGCTCGCTGGAACCCGGGCGGCGTGCCACGCTGGTCGCCACTCCGGACGGCGAGGGCGTCCACCGCTTCGACGTCCGCCTGCAGTACGACGGAGTGCATGAGGAGACGGTCTTCCTTGCCTTCGACTGAACCTTTCGCGGACGCCGGCCTGCTCTCCCCGGGCCGGGCCGGCACGCCCGTGGAGGAGGCGACCGGCGACGCCGCGTTCGTCCGCGGCATGCTCGACGCCGAGGCCGCGCTGACCCGCGCGCAGGCCGCGCTGGGCCTCGCGCCCGCCTCGGCGGCCGCCGCCGTCACCGCCGCCGCGGCGGACACCGGCAGGTACGACGCGCGCGACCTCGCGCTGCGCGCCCGCCCCGGCGGCAACCCCGTCATCCCGTTGGTCGCCGACCTGACGGCGGCCGTGGGGGAGCGGGACGAAGCCGCGGCGCCCTACGTCCACCGCGGCGCCACCAGCCAGGACATCACCGACACCGCCGCCATGCTGGTGGCCTCCCGTGCGCTGGCGCCGGTGCTCGACGACCTCGCCCGCGCGGCCCGCGCGCTCGGACGGCTCGCCCGTGAGCACCGGACCACGCCCATGGCCGGGCGCACGCTCACCCAGCACGCCGTCCCCACCACCTTCGGGCTCAAGGCGGCCGGCTGGCGCGCCCTGGTCCTGGACGCCCACGACCGCCTGACGGCCGTCCGCACCGCGCTGCCCGCGCAACTGGGCGGCGCGGCGGGCACGCTCGCGGCGTTCCACGCCTTCGCCGAGGCGTCCACAGCGTCCACAGCGTCCACAGCGGGCGCGGCGGACGGCGCGGGCGGCGCGGAGGGGGTGCCCGACCTCGGCGAGCGGCTGATCGCCGCCTACGCCGCCGAGACCGGGCTCGCCGAACCGGGGCTGCCCTGGCACACCCTGCGCACCCCCGTCGCCGACCTCGCCGGAGCGCTCGCCCACACGACGGGCGCGCTCGGGAAGATCGCGGCCGACGTCCTGGTGCTGACCCGCACCGAGATCGGCGAGGTCACCGAGGGCACCGGCGGCGACTCGTCCGCCATGCCCCACAAGGCCAACCCCGTGCGGGCCGCCCTCATCGCCGCCGCGGCCCGCCAAGTGCCCGCGCTCGCCTCCGTCCTGTACGGCTCCCTGGCCGCCGAGGACGAACGGCCGGCCGGCGCCTGGCACGCCGAGTGGCAGCCGCTGCGCGAGGCCCTGCGGCTGGCGGGCGGCGCGGCGCGGGGAGCGGCGGAACTCGCCGAGGGACTGCGCGTCCACCCGCACCGCATGCGCGACAACCTCGACGCGACCGGCGGCCTGGTCGTCAGCGAGCGCCTGGCCGCGGCCCTCGCCGCCCTGATCGGCCGCGGCGAGGCGAGAGCCGCGCTCTCCCGGGCCTCGCTCCGGGCCGTCGAGGAGGGCATCGACCTCGACGACGTCCTCGCCGAGGACCCCGCCCTCGCGGCCCTCCTGCCCAAGGAGCGCCTGCGCGACCTCACCGACCCGACCCGCTACACCGGCTCCGCGGCCGCTCTCGTCGACCGGGCCCTGCGCCGCCCCGACCCGCCGGGCTCCGCCTTGTGACCTTCCGGCCGCCCGAGCCCACCCGAACGCCCGCACAGAGGAGGACGCATGAGCGGCAGCACATCGCCCGACGCCGCGGAGCCGCGGCTGCTGCATCACCGGGTGGACGGGGCGGCCGGTCGGCCCGCGCTGCTGCTGGGGCCGAGCCTGGGCACGTCGCTGGCGGTGTGGGACGCCCAAGTGCCCGCGCTCGCCCGCGACCACCGGGTGATCCGCTGGGACCTGCCGGGGCACGGCGGCACGCCCGCCGGGCTGCTGCCGCCGGAGCCCACGACGGCGGACCTGGGACGGCTGGTGCTCGAACTCGCCGACGCGCTCGGCATCGAGCGCTTCGCGTACGCGGGCATCTCGCTGGGCGGCGCGGTCGGGACCTGGCTGGCGATCCACCGCCCGGAGCGGGTGACCTCGCTGGCGGTGCTGTGCGCCGCGGCCCGCTTCGGGACTCCCGAGGGCTGGCGGGACCGGGCCGCGCTGGTGCGGGCGAAGGGCACCGGGCCGGTCGCCGACACCACGGCGGCCCGCTGGTTCACGTCGGGCACCGTCCCGGGCCCCGCGGCCGAGGCGCTCGTGGACGATCTGGGGGCCGCCGACCCGGAGGCGTACGCGCGGCTGTGCGACGTGCTCGCCACGCACGATGTGCGCGCCGGACTGGCCGCGATCACCGCGCCGACGCTCGTCGTCGCCGGGCGGGAGGATCCCGTCGTACCCGTGGCCGACGCCCGGGAACTCGCGGACGGCATCCCCGGCGCGAGCCTCACCGAGGTCGGGCACGCCGCGCACCTGGCCAACGTCGAGTGCCCGGCTCCGGTACTGGCCGCGCTGCTGGGGCACTTGACGCCCGGCCCCGCCGCCGACGACGGCTCCCGGCACGCCGCGGGCACGGCCGTCCGGCGCGCGGTGCTCGGTGACGCCCACGTGGACCGGGCGGTCGCGCGGACCACGGCCTTCACCGCGCCGTTCCAGGACTTCATCACCCGCTACGCGTGGGGCGAGATCTGGACCCGTCCCGGCCTCGACCTCAGGACCCGCAGCTGCGTCACGCTCACCGCGCTCGTGGCGCACGGCCATCACGAGGAACTGGCACTGCACGTCCGGGCCGCCCGCCGTAACGGACTGACCCGGGAGGAGATCCAGGAGGTCCTGCTCCAGTCGGCGATCTACTGCGGCGTGCCCGCCGCGAACGCGGCGTTCGCCATCGCGAACCGCGTCCTCGAAGAGGAAGAACCAGAAGAACCGGAACCAGAAGACCCAGCACTACGGGAAGACGGACCGGAAGAAGTTTCGGAAGAGGGGGAGTAGCCCACCCATGCAGCCCCACACCACCGTCGGCATCGTCGGCGGCGGCCCCGCCGGCCTGCTGCTCGCCCGGCTCCTGCACCGCTCAGGCGTCGACTGCGTGGTCCTGGAGAGCCGGGAACGCGCCTATGTCGAGCACCGCCAGCGGGCCGGCATCCTCGAACAGTCCACGGTCGACGTGCTGCGCTCCTCCGGCGCGGCCGGCCGGCTGGATCGCGAGGCCATGGTCCACGACGGCATCGAACTGCGCTGGAACCGGCGCACGCACCGCCTGGACTTCCCCGACCTCACCGGCGGCCGCCGCGTGTGGGTGTACGCGCAGACCGAGGTCGTCAAGGACCTCATCGCCCTGCAGATCGAGGACGGCGCCCCGCTGGTGTTCGGCGCCCAGGTGATGGCGGTCGGGGGGGCCGACACGGACCGCCCGGTGATCCACTACACCCACGAGGACCGCGACAAGACCCTGACCTGCGACTACGTCGTGGGCTGCGACGGCTTCCACGGCCCGACCCGCCGCGCGGTCCCGCGGGGCGCGAGCCGGACGTACGAGCGGGTCTACCCGTACTCGTGGTTCGGCATCCTCGCCGACGTCCCGCCGTCCTGCGACGAGTTGATCTACGCGCACTCGCCGCGCGGCTTCGCCCTGCACAGCATGCGCTCGCCCGAAGTCAGCCGGCTCTATCTGCAGGTGCCCAACGGCACCGACACGGACGACTGGTCCGACGAGCGGATCTGGGACGAGCTGGACGCCCGCTTCGCGATCGACGGCGACTGGAAGCTGGAGCGCGGGCCCATCACCGCCAAGGCGGTGCTGCCGATGCGCAGTTCCGTCACGGAGCCGATGCGCTGGGGCCGGGTGCTGCTCGCCGGGGACGCCGCGCACATCGTGCCGCCCACCGGCGCCAAGGGGCTCAACCTGGCCGCCGCCGATGTGGTCGTCCTGGCAAGGGCGTTCGCGTACCTGCAGGAGACCGGGTCGCAGGCACTCCTGGACGCGTACTCCGACACCTGCCTGCGCCGGGTGTGGCGGGCCGAGCACTTCTCCTGGTTCATGACCACGACCCTGCACACCGATCCCGCGCACGGTGAATTCGACGCCCGGCTGCAGGTCAGCCAGCTCGACCGCATCGCGGCCTCCCGGCACGCGGCGGCGGAGCTGGCGGAGAACTACGCGGGCCTGGAGATCGGCTGACCGACCTATTACGCGTTGCTTACGGGGTGACCAGGCACTCTGTGAGCAGCGTCCACGGGATTACGGTGGGGGACATGGAAAGCAAGGGCACGCCGGTCGGGCGGCGCGTGGTGCTCGGCATGCTCGGGCTGGGTGCCCTCGGCGTGGCGGTGGGCAGCCGGGTGCAGGACGGCCTGGACTCGGCGCTGTCGCAGGTGACCAGCAAGGACCCCACCGGTCTGACGGGACTCCTGCCGGGCGGCGGAGGGTTCCGCTTCTACAACGTGACGGGCTCGGTCCCGCAGCGCGACGCCTCGAACTACCGGCTGACCGTCTCCGGGCTCGTCGACCGCCAGGCCGGTTACACCCTCGCCGACCTGCGGGCCATGCCGCAGACGCACATGGTGCGCGATGTGCAGTGCGTGACCGGGTGGCGGGTGGACGACACCGCCTTCGAAGGGGTGCGGCTGTCCCATCTGCTCGACCTCGCGGGTGTGCGGGACGGGGCCGGCGCCATCCGCTTCACCTGCTTCGACGGGGCCTACACCGAGAGCCTGACCCTCGAACAGGCCCGCAGGGACGACGTGCTGGTCGCGCTGAAGATGCAGGGCAAGCCGGTGACCTCCGCCCACGGCGGTCCGGTGCGGCTGTACGTGGCGCCGATGTACTTCTACAAATCCGCCAAGTGGCTCTCGGGTATCGAGGTCACCGAGTCGGTGCAGCCCGGTTACTGGGAGCACTACGGCTACGACGTCGACGCCTGGGTCGGCCGTTCGAACGGACGCGACGATGCCCCGACTTCCTGAGTCCGTACGCCGCTTCACCCGGGCCGAGCGCTGGGTGCACCGCAGCACGGCGACGCTGATGATGATCTGCCTCTTCACCGCGGCGTGCCTCTACCTGCCGCCGCTCGCCGAGATCGTCGGCCGCAGGCGCCTGATCGTCACCGTCCACGAGTGGTCCGGCATCGCGCTGCCGCTGCCCGCGCTCGCCGGCCTCGCCTCCCGGGCGTTCCGGCTGGACCTGCGGCGGCTCAACCGCTTCGCGTCGTACGACGGGAAGTGGTTGCGCACCGCGCTGCGCGGCAGGCTCTACCAGGGGCGCCCGGCGGGCAAGTTCAACGCGGGGCAGAAGCTCTACGCGGCCTTCGCGGCCGGGGCGGTGCTGGTGATGCTGGGCACCGGGCTGCTGATGATGTTCCCTCACCTGACGGCGGTCGTCTGGCGTACGGGAGCCACCTTCGTCCACGACTGGCTGGCGCTGGCCGTCGCGTTCGCGGTGGCGGGCCACTGGTGGATGGCGGCCCACGACCCCGAGGCGCGGCAGGGGATGCGCACGGGCTTCGTCACGCCGAACTGGGCGCGGCTGCACCATCCGCACTGGGACCACGCGAAGGACGCCGCGGACGTCGCGGGCGGGGACACCGGCGACACCGGGCGGACGGCGTCCGCCTCCGCCTCCTCCGCCCCTTCCACGGGGTCCGGCGGCCCGGCGGGCGGCCAGCACTCCTGATCCGCCGGCCGCGGGGCCGTTCCCCTCGCTCCTGAACCGTTCGTGATGCGCCGTCGACGACTGACGTCGGCGGCGCTTAGGCATGTTCATGCAATTTTTGCCGTCCCATGTCTACTCGCATAGACCCTCCCGGCGCGATTCTGATCCGGCACTTCCGCACCACCCGTGAGATTCCGCATCCGGTGCCACCCCCGTACCCGCGCGCCGCCCGCGCGCCCGTCTCTGGAGACCCCATGCGCCGAATCACCACCGGCTTCGCCGCCGCCGCGGTCGCCGCCGTCGCCACCATCGCCCTGACCACGCCCGCCAACGCCGTCCCCGCCGACAAGGCCCAGGTGCTGTCGAGCTGGACCCAGACCAGCGCCTCCAGCTACAACGCGTGGTCGGCCGCGCGCCAGAACCAGGCCGCCTGGTCGGCCTACGCCTTCGACTGGTCCACGGACTACTGCAGCACCTCCCCGGACAACCCCTTCGGCTTCCCCTTCGCGACCTCCTGTGCCCGGCACGACTTCGGTTACCGCAACTACAAGGCCGCCGGAACCTTCTCGGCCAACAAGAGCCGGCTGGACAGCGCCCTCTACGAGGACCTGAAGCGCGTCTGCGCCGGCTACAGCGGCGCCACCGCGACCGCGTGCAACGGCACCGCGTGGACCTACTACCAGGCGGTCAAGGCCTTCGGCTGACCGGCGCCCCTGCCGCGACCCTCTCCCGCGCGCCCGGTCCTCCGTCGACACGGAGGGCCGGGCGCGCGTTGCCGTCGCCCCCGGCATTCTTGTCAACTCTGGTTGACGTGCGCCGCCTGTCAACGTAGATTGACAGGCATGACCGAGGCAACCGATCTCGCCGAGCGGGCGGGAGACCGTGATCCGCGGATCGGGCTGCGGGCCGTCGCCGCGCTGCGGCGGCTGCTGGAGCAGCTCGAGGCCGTGCAAGTCAGGAGCGCGCGGGCCAAGGGGTGGTCCTGGCAGGAGATCGCCCACGAACTGGGCGTCAGCAGGCAGGCCGTGCACAAGAAGTACGGGAGGAATTGACGATGTTCGAGAGGTTCACCAAGAGCGCGCGCGACGTGGTGGAGGGCGCGCTGGGGCACGCCGACACCGCGCGGGCCGAGGCGGTCGCCGAGGAGCACCTGCTGTTCGCACTGCTGGACGCGGAGGGCACCCGGGCCTCCGGCGTCCTTGCCGCGCTGGGCGTCGATCGGCGCCGCGAGGAACTGGAGGAGGCGCTGGCGCAGACCCGGCGCCGCGGCGGGGTCTCACGGGCGGACGCCGAGGCGCTGGCCGGGTTCGGCATCGACGTCGCCGAGATCGTCGCCCGCGTCGAGGACGCCCACGGGGCCGGGGCGCTGGCCGTCGGCCGCAAGCCCCGGCGGTGGCGGCCGGCCGGGCGCCGGCCCCTCACCCGCGGCGCCAAGACCGTGCTGGAGCGCTCATTGCGGGCCGCCCTGGCCCGAGGGGACCGCCACATCGGCGACGAGCACCTGCTGCTGGCGCTCGCCACCGGTCCCGGCGCGGTGACCGACGTGCTCGCGGAGTTCGGGGCGTCGTGGGCCGACATCGAGCGGGTCCTCGCGGAGGGCGGCGAGGGCCGGGCCAGGGCGAGCTGACGGGCCGTGGGCGCGGCCGCGGCGCCGACCGCGGCCGCGTACGGCCGCGTTGGCGGGCCGAAGGCACCTCGGGCGCGCCCGGGGCGCCCGAATCATCTGAACCATCGGTTTGCGCGCGACTCGAGGAGTCGGGCGGAGCGAAGGACGCAACTCCCTTGACGAATGGTCAAGAAGTGTTGACCATTGGGGGCATGCCTGCCGATGAGCTTCCCGAGACGTTCCACGTCACCACCGACGAGCAGCTGCGCGCCGTTTCCAATCTCACGCGCCACCGGATCATGGCCGTGCTCCGCTTCGAACCCGCGACGATCACGCAGATCGCCGAGCGAGTGGGCCTCGCGAAGGGGAGTTCCAGCTACCACGTAAGGCTGCTCGAACGAGCCGGCCTGGTGAAGGTGGTCCGCACGCGGAAGGTCCGGGGGGTCACCGAGCGGTACTACGCGATGGCCGCGCGGGCGATCGTGCTGCCGGATCCGGGCGAGGGAGGGCCGGATGTGCTGATGCGGCATGCGGTGGCGGACCTGGAGGCAGCGCCGGCGGACGGCGAGCGGCACGTGCGGATGGCGCATCTGCGGCTCACCGAGGAGCAGTTCGCGGAGCTGGGGGCGCGGCTGGAGGCCCTGGCGGACGAGTACCGGGAGCTGTCGGATCCGTCGCTGCCGGACGCGTCACTCGTCTTCGCGCTGTTCCACCCGGCACCCCGCGCACAGGCCGAGGGGGACGCCAAGTGAGCTCAGACATCCGAAAGTTGACGACGGGGTTCGGACGGCTGTGGACCGCGCAGACGGTGTCCTCACTCGGTGACGGGGTGACACATGCCGCGCTGCCGCTGCTCGCGCTGACCTTGACGCGGGATCCGATGGCGCTCGCCGTCGTCACGGCCGCCGGAACACTGCCGTGGCTGCTGTTCGGGGTGCTCGGCGGTGCGCTGGTGGACCGCTGGGACCGCCGGCGCACGATGTGGGTCACGGACGCGGCGCGTGCGGTGCTGCTCGCCATACCCGCGGTAGCGGCCGCGCTCGACGTGCTGGGCATTCCCCTGCTCGCGGCCGTCGCGTTCCTGCTCGGCCTCGGCGGACTCTTCTTCGACACGGCGGCCACGGCCTATCTGCCGGATCTGCTCGGCCGCGACCCCGCGCTCCTGGAGCGCGCCAACTCCCGGCTGCGCGGCGCCCAGACCGCCGCGTCCGGCTTCGCGGGGCCACCTGCGGGCAGTGCCCTGCTCGCCCTCGGGCGGGCGGTTCCGCTGCTCGCCGACGCGGTGTCGTTCGCGGTCTCCGCACTGCTCGTACGGTCGCTGCCCGCCGCACCCCGGCCCGTACCGCAGGCCCGTGAGTCCCTGCTGCGGCAGGCGCGGGCCGGCGCCTCGTACGTCTTCCGGGACCGGTTGCTGTTCGGGCTCGCGCTGCGTCCGGCGGTCGGGAACATCGCCTTCCTCGCCGTGGAGACCGTACTCGCCCTCTTCGCGCACGATCGTCTCGGCATCGACACCTTCGGTTTCGGCCTGCTCCTCACGGCGGAGGCCACCGGCGGTCTGCTCGGCGCGGCCATCGCCTCCTTCCTCGGCCGGCGACTC
The DNA here is from genome assembly GCF_042889545.1 of Streptomyces sp. NPDC002574. NCBI lineage: Bacteria > Bacillati > Actinomycetota > Actinomycetes > Kitasatosporales > Streptomycetaceae > Streptomyces > Streptomyces sp. NPDC002574. The sequence goes on along the minus strand of NZ_JBIARB010000008.1, from coordinate 464,168 downwards.
GGCACCGGCACCGCGCTGACCTGCACGGCCGCAGTCGAGGGACTGGCCGTCCTGGGCCTCGCCGCCGCCCCGAACCCGTACGTCGCCGGCCTCGCGCTCGCCGTCTGCGGCGCGGGCATGGGCGCCACGATGGTGCTCGGCCCCTCGCTCCGCCAGGCGATCGTCCCCGCCCACCTGATGGGCCGGGTCGCCTCCACCTCCCGCATGCTCGCCATGTGCGCCGCCCCGTTCGGCGCCTTCCTCGGCGGCTGGCTGGCCACCACCTACGACGTACGCACCCCGCTCTACACCGCCGCCGGGCTCCTCCTCACCATGACCACCGTCACCGCGACCATGACCAGCAACCGCCGGGTCGAGGCGGGGCTGCGTGCCGCCGCCCCGGCCGGTGACCCGGATCACCCGGAAACCCGGGATCCCGTTCACGAGGGTGCCGTTCAGGGCTCCGCGAGGTCGCGCTGATCCCGGCTCGGCGCAGGGCGATCGGAGCACGGTCGCCCTCGTCGTCGAGGAAGAAGAACCGCTCCGGTTCCGGCGGAAGCCCTGACGCCCACGCGCGCCGGGCCGTGTACGTTCGGTATGTGAGCGATCAAGAGGGTGACCGCACGTCCGAGGCGGCCGGTGCACGTGAACTGCTGCGGAGTATCGAGGTCTTCGCGGGGGACCTGCCGGGTTTCGACCCCGCGGCCGCTCCGGAGGACCCGGTGGCCCTGTTCACCGAATGGCTGCTGGCGGCGGTACGGGCCGGGGTGCGGGAACCGCACGCCATGACGCTGTCGACGGTGGACGCGGACGGGAATCCGGCGGCCCGGGTGCTCATCCTCAAGGACGTGGGCGAACGGGGCTGGCAGTTCGCCTCCGACGCCGGCAGCGCCAAGGGCCGGGACCTGGCCGCCCGCCCGCGCGCGGCGCTCACGTTCTACTGGCCCGCGCTCGCCCGGCAGGTCCGGGTCCGCGGTCCCGTGGCGCCCGAGGGCCCGGAGCGCAGCGCGGCGGACTTCCTGGCCCGCGGGCCGGGCGCGCGCGCCGAGGCCCTGCTGGGCCGGCAGTCGCAGCCGCTGGCCGACCTGGCCGAACGGGACGCGGCCGTGCGGGAGTCCTCGGCACGACTCGCCCGCACGCCGGGCCTCGTGGCGCCGGGCTGGACGCTGTACGCGCTGCGTCCGGTCTCCGTCGAGTTCTGGCAGGGCGACAAGGAACGACGGCACACCCGGCTGGTCTACCGCGCCGGCGACCAGGGCTGGACCAGGCAACTGCTCTGGCCGTAGGTCCCCGGCGGCCCACGGCGGTCGACCGCGCTCGGTCAGTGGCCGGGGAAGAACTCCCGCAGGTAGTCGTTGCGGAAGGTGCCGGAGGGGTCCCGGCGGGCGGCGAGCGCGCGGAAGTCGTCGTAGCGCGGGTAGAGGGCCGGGAGGTCGGCGGCCGGGGTGGTGAAGAGCTTGCCCCAGTGCGGGCGGGCGGAGAACGGGCGCAGCGCCTGCTCGATCGCCGCGAGGGCGGGCAGGACGGCCGCGGTGTCGGGGATCCAGGTGAAGTGGAAGGCGACGCTGTCGCGCCCGAACGCGGGGCTCAGCCACAGCTCGTCGGCCGCGATGGTGCGGATCTCGCCGATCTGCACGGCGGCCGCGAAGTGCTCGCGCACCTTCCACAGGGCGTCGAACGCCGCCGGGGCGTCCGCGCGGTCCACGAAGTACTCCGACTGGATCTCCTCGCCGCTGCTGGGCGTGAACTCCATCCGGAAGTGCGGCAGCCGCTCGTACCAGGCGCCGACGTCGCCGTTCTGCGGCGTGCAGTGCGCGGCGGGCATGCCCGGGACGGGGTGCCGGGGGCCGTCGGCCAGGACGGCGCCGTACCACTCGCGCGGCGCCGGGGCCGGGGGCGTGGAGGGGTCCTCGACGCGCTCCTTGAGCCACACCTGCTCCAGCAGGGGGTCCTGCCAGCGCGTGAAGGCCGACACGCTGTACCCGGCGGACATCACCTCGGCGAAGTTCCGCCCGAGTTCCTCGCGCGGCATGTCGTCGTAGACCCACTGGCGCACGGAGAAGGAGGGCAGCAGGTCCAGCGTCAGGTGCGTGACGACGCCGAGCGCGCCGAGCGCCACGACGGAGCCCTCGAAGTCCGGGTCGCCGCGGCGGACCTCGACCTGCTCGCCGTCGGCGGTGACCATGGTCAGCGCGCGGACGGCGCCGGCCAGGCTCGCGTTGGTGGTCCCCGACCCGTGGGTGCCGGTGGAGCACGCGCCGGCCACGGAGATGTGCGGCAGGGAGCCCAGGTTGTGCAGGGCGAAACCGGCCCGGTCGATCGTTCCGGCGATCTCACCGAAGCGCAGGCCGGAGCTCACGGTCGCGGTGCGCGCGTCGCTGTCGATGTCGACCACGGGGGGCAGCGCCGCGGTCGAGACGTGGTCGCCGTCGGTGTCCGCGACGGTGCTGAAGGAGTGCCGGGTGCCCAGCGGCCGGATCCGCTCGGAGCGGGCCACGATCTCCTGCAGTGCGCCGACGGACTCCGGGCTGTGGAGCCGCCGCGCGTGGAAGGCGATGTTGCCGCCCCAGTTCCTCTCCGCGGACATCGTGGTCGTTCCTTTCCGTCGTGCGGCGCCCGGCATGCCGTGAGGCGGCCGGACTGGTCGGCGCGCACCAGCGGTGAGCAGCGCCGATGGGGATCGTACGCCGCCCGCGGTGCGGCCGGGACGGGGGCCGGTCGCGGACCGGGACCGCGGAAAGCCGGGCGCCCGGCACCGGAGGCCGCGCGGGGCGGCCCGGGTGCCGGGCGGCAGGACGTGGGTCAGGCGACGATGCCGGACTTCGCGATCTCGACGCGGGCGCTGGGGGTGCCGCTGCGCGAGCCGAGGGACTCGATCTTCTTGACGATGTCCATGCCCTCGACGACCTCGCCGAAGACGACGTGCTTGTTGTCCAGCCAGTCGGTGACGATGGTCGTGATGAAGAACTGCGAGCCGTTGGTGTTCGGGCCCGCGTTGGCCATCGACAGCTGGCCCGGCTTGGTGTGCTTGAGCTGGAAGTTCTCGTCGGCGAACTTGGCGCCGTAGATGCTCTTGCCACCGGTGCCGTTGCCGGCGGTGAAGTCACCGCCCTGGAGCATGAAGTCCGGGATGACGCGGTGGAAGTGCGAGCCCTCGTAGCCGAAGCCGTTCTCGCCGGTGGCGAGCTCGCGGAAGTTCCGCGCGGTCTTGGGCACCACGTCGTCGAAGAGGGTGAAGACGATCCGTCCGGCGGGCTCGCCGTCGATCGTGATGTCGAAGTACACGTCGTTGTTGCTCATGCCGACATTTTCACATCCCCGGTCGCCACTCCCGACCGCGCCCCGCGCGGGACACGCAGTTGACCAGCCGCGCGGCGGTGCGCATAGCATCCGGGGCATGCCGGAAACCGGGACCTTGCAAGGCGGGTACGTCCGCCTGGAGCCGCTCACCGCGGACCACGCGGACGGGCTGCTGCGTGCCGCCCGGGAGTCCCGCGACACCTACGGATTCACCTTGGTGCCGGAGGACCTGCCCGCGATGGAGCGGTACATCCAGGGGGCACTGGCGGACCAGGCCACCGGCGTCGCTCTCCCGTTCGCCGTGGTCGACATCGCGCGCGGCACCCTGATCGGCTCGACGCGCTTCCTGGACCTCGACTACTGGACCGCCACCCCCGCCTGGCCCGCGGGGCGCATCGCACCGCGCCCGGACGGGGTGCCCACGGTCGCCGAGATCGGCAGCACCTGGCTGTCCGCCTCCGCCCAGCGCACCCCCTGCAACACCGAGGCCAAGCTCCTGCTGCTCACGCACGCCTTCGAGACCTGGGGCGTGCTGCGCGTCACGCTCAAGACCGATGCCCGCAACGCCCGCTCGCGGGCCGCGATCGAGCGCATCGGCGGACGCTTCGAGGGCATCCGCCGCGCGCACGTCCGCGCGACCGACGGCACCGTGCGCGACAGCGCGTACTACTCCGTCCTCCAGGACGAGTGGCCCGGCGTCAGGGCGGCCCTGGAGGGCCGCCTGCGGAGGTCCTGACGCCGGCCAGGACCTCCGGGGCGGTGCGGCGCGGGACCTACGGGATCTCGACGCCGGCCTGCGCCGACAGGCGGTCGATCTCGGCGAGTTCGGCCTCGGTGAGGGGCGCGGCGTCGAGGGCGGCGAGGTTCTGGTCGAGCTGGGCCACGCTGCTCGCGCCGATGAGGACGGAGACGACGCGCGGGTCGCGCAGGACCCAGGTGAGGGCCAGCTGCGCGAGGGTCTGGCCGCGCTCGCCGGCGAGCTTGTTGAGGGCGTGCAGCAGCGTGAGCTTCTCGTCGGTGAGGGCGTCGCGCTTGAGGAAGTGACCGAGGGCCATGCGGGAGTCCGCGGGGACGCCGTCGAGGTATCGGTCGGTCAGCTGGCCCTGGGCGAGCGGCGAGTAGGCGATGAGCGCGGTCCCGGTCTCGCCGACGGCGTCGAGGACGCCCGCCTCGGGGCTCCGCTGCAGGAGGCTGTAGGCGGCCTGGTGGATCAGCAGCGGAGTGCCGAGCTCGCGCAGGATCTCGGTGGCCCGGCGGTGGGCGTCCGCGGGGTAGTTGGAGATGCCCGCGTACAGCGCCTTGCCCTGGCGGACCGCGGTGTCCAGGGCGCCCATGGTCTCCTCCAGGGGCGTGTCCGGGTCGAAGCGGTGGGAGTAGAAGACGTCGACGTAGTCCAGGCCCATGCGGCCGAGGGACTGGTCGAGCGAGGCCAGCATGTACTTGCGGCTGCCCCACTCGCCGTACGGGCCCGGCCACATGTCGTAGCCCGCCTTGCTGGCGATGAACAGTTCGTCGCGGTACGGGCGCAGGTCCTGGGCGAAGAGGGTGCCGAAGTTGGCCTCGGCCGAGCCCGCGGGCGGCCCGTAGTTGTTGGCGAGGTCGAGGTGGACGACCCCGCGGTCGACGGCACGGCGCAGCACGGCGCGCTGGGTCTCCAGCGGCGAGGTGTCGCCGAAGTTGTGCCACAGGCCCAGGGAGACGGCGGGGAGCAGGACCCCGCTGCGGCCGGTGCGGCGGTACTCCATTGATGCGTAGCGGTCTTCTGCGGCGAGGTAGGGCACGCGGGGGCTCCCGGTCGAGGTGTCGATGTAAGAAAATGTTCGGGATTGGGAGGCTACCCCTGGGGCTTCTGCCGTGTCACCCGGGTCCCGGGTCGCCCCACGCGCTGCCCGCGGCCCCGGTCGCACCGCCCGGGAGGTGCCGCCGGGACGCGGGGCCGGCCCGGGCTGCCCCGGTCTCCGGCCACCGGCGCGTCCCGGGTCCCGGCGGGCGGCGACGCCGCCGGGAATCGATGCGGGCCGGTCATCGGTTGTCCTGCTGGACACGACGACGGGTGCGGGCCTCATCACGCCATCCTGCAACGCGGGTTGGAACGCCCCATGTCATGCCTTATCCGGCATCGAAGGTCGTAAGCGGACATATGTATCCACAGTGCATGCGTAGGCAATAGGCACGTGATGGGTGTCACGCGACGAACACGCTCCGGCAGGCATGGGCCACCGAGCGTCGATTTATCTTCCCCGTATTCACCGCCTGTGCAATGCCGTTCGCCAGGGGTCATTATTTCGCCTACACAGAGCGGACACTTCTCACGTAACGTCACGGAATTCATTGATCGACTTGCCGGTCGGCGATTGCTGTGATTCCGGACCTTGCCGGGGCGCGATTGCGTCGTTTAGCTTCCAAGTCCCGCAGGCCGGATGCCGGCGGGAATTCTTCCGAGTGGAACGCCTAATCCTGCCGCCACTCGTAAGCCGGATGACAAGAACCGCACGGCAGGAGCGGGGGACCCAGGTAAGTGCCGTTCCGTGTCACGGGACGGCTTGGGGTGAAGTCGCAGCGACGTGCCTTTAGTCGGCATGCCTCAAAGCGGCCGGGCATCTCCAGCCCGAACCCGACAGCTCACCTCGTAGGCGTCGGAGAGGAATTCCCCATGCCCGCAAAGGGAAAGCACCGTCGTCAGCGGACCAATCGTTTCGTCCGCCTCGGCGCATTCGCCGGCACCACGAGTGCCGCGATCGCCCTCCCGGTCGTCGGCGCCGCCGGCGCCCACGCCGCACCGGTGAGCGTCTGGGACAAGGTCGCCAGCTGCGAGAGCACCAACAACTGGTCCATCAACACCGGCAACGGTTTCTACGGCGGGCTGCAGTTCACCCAGAGCACCTGGGCCGGCTTCGGCGGGACCAAGTACGCCGCCCGTGCGGACCTCGCCACCAAGTCCGAGCAGATCGCCGTCGCCGAGAAGGTGCTGGCGGTCCAGGGCCCGCAGGCCTGGCCGGTGTGCGGTCCCAAGGCCGGTCTGACCAAGGCGATGGCCGACACGTCGGCCACCCCGCAGAGCGTCGCCGGTTCCGGCACCACCACCAAGCCCGCCACCCCCGCTCCCGCGAAGGACACGCAGGCCTCCAAGCCCGCCGACTCCGCCTCCAAGCCGGCCACCGGCGACTCCTACAAGGTCGTCGGCGGCGACACCCTCTCCACCATCGCCGACGCCCAGGACGTGACCGGCGGCTGGCGCGAGCTGTACGCGGCCAACAAGTCCGTCATCGGCGCCGACCCGAACCTGATCTACCCGGGCCAGGTCCTGGCGCTGAGCGGCAAGGCCACGGTCGCCCTCCCGGACAAGCCCGCCGCGAGCACGCCGGCCCCGGTCAAGTCCACCACCTCGTCCGCCTCCGGCTACACCGCCCCGCTGGACCACGTCACGCTGGGCACCCCGTACCACCAGTCCGGTTCCATGTGGTCGAAGGGCTACCACACCGGTGTCGACTTCATCGCCTCCACCGGCACCAAGGTGAAGTCGATCGCCTCCGGCACCGTGGTCTCCGCGGGCTGGGGCGGCTCCTACGGCAACCAGGTCGTCATCAAGCACGCCGACGGCAAGTACTCGCAGTACGCCCACATGTCCTCGCTGTCGGTCTCGGCCGGCCAGACCGTCTCCGAGGGCCAGCAGCTGGGCCTCTCGGGCGCCACCGGCAACGTCACCGGCCCGCACCTGCACTTCGAGGTGCGCACCACCGCGTCGTTCGGTTCCGACATCGACCCGCTGGCCTACCTGCGGGCGCACGGCGTCAGCATCTGAGCGAACTGATCACCCGTCATCCGGCGCTGGCATGTGCCCTGTTCCCCGCATCGCGGGGGCAGGGCACTTGCCGTTGGCGAGTGACCGAAACGGATCGAATATTTCCATTTCTGGTTTCCTCTCGAACGAACGATCAGTAGCCTCTGAGCCAGGCGGCCGTCCGCACGGCCCGCTGCCCTGATCCCGACGAGCTGGAGCCGTTGATGGAGCGTCCTGCCTGGGCCCCCCAAGGCATCGACCTGTCCGTGCCGAGCGTGTCCCGCATCTACGACTACTACCTCGGCGGCTCGCACAACTTCGAGGTCGACCGGGAGGCGGGGCGGCGGGCGATCGAGGCATTCCCGGGCCTGCCCAAGATCATGCAGGCCAACCGGGCCTTCATGCGCAGGGCGGTGCGCTTCGCGGTGGACGAGGGCGTCACCCAGTTCCTCGACATCGGCTCCGGCATACCCACCTTCGGCAACGTCCACGAGGTCGCCCAGGCCGCGAGCCCCGGCGCCCGCGTGCTCTACGTCGACAACGACCCGGTCGCGGTCGCGCACAGCCGCGCCGTGCTGGACGGCAACGAGGAGGCCGTGATCGTCGCCGCCGACCTGCGCTCCCCGCGCGACATCCTCGACAGCGAGGAGGCCGGCCGGCTGCTGGACCTCGACCGACCGGTGGCGCTGCTGCTGGTCGCCGTCCTGCACTTCCTCGAGGACGCCGACGATCCGGCCAAGGCCGTCGCCGAACTGCGCGACGCCCTCGCGCCGGGCAGCCTGCTCGTCCTCACCCATGCCTCCATGGAGGGCGGCCCTCGCCGGCCCGAGGAGGGCGAGCGGGTCCAGAACGTCTACCGCAGCGCCAGTTCACCGCTGATCATGCGTTCACGCGAGGCGGTGGAGACGTTCTTCGACGGCTTCGACCTCATCGCACCCGGCCTGGTCTCGGCCCCGCTGTGGCGGCCGGACGGCGCGGACGACGACGAGCCCGACCCGGTCGTCTTCAGCGGGTTCGCGGGCGTCGGCCGCAAGGCGTGACCGTGACCACGGAACCCGACCCGGAACCGGAACCGGCCCCGGAGCCCGCCGACAGCCTGCGGCGCTTCGCGATCATCTGGAGCCGGGCGATCTATCCGGCCACCGCCACCTCCATGACCCGCGGCGAGTTCGAGGAGTACCTGCTCCCGCTCGCCGCGCGGCTGGAGGCGGCCCTGCACGCCCAGCCCTTCGACCCGCGCGCCGGCGCGGAGATCGGCGCGGCGCTGGTGGCCGCGCACTGCACGGACCCCGAGTCGCTGCCCCGCATCCTCGGCGTCGTGGACGCCTACCTGCTGCTGTACTCGCCGCCGGACCCGTCGCTGCCCGCCGACGAGGGCCGCACCCGCTCCGCCCGGCTGCAGCACTGGATAGCCTCCGGCTACGCGCGCGCCCTGCAGGAGCGGACCAGGACCGAGCAGGAGGCCCTGTCCCGGGCGGCGCTCACCGCCCGCATCGCCGTCGAACAGGCCCTCCACGAGAGCGAGGTGCGATTCCGCGCCATCTTCCAGGGCGCCTCCATAGGCATCGGCATCGCCGACATGGAAGGCCGCATCCTCGACGTCAACGACGCCCTCACCACCATGTTCGGCGGCCTGGAACGCCGCATCCTCAGCAGGAACGTCTACGACTGGGTGCACCCGGAGGACGCCCCCGAGGTCTGGGAGATGCAGCGCCAGCTCAACCGGGGCGAACGCGACCGCTACAGCGTCGAGAAGGCGTACTACCGCCCGGACGGCACCGCCCTGTGGACCAATCTGACGGTCTCCCTGCTCCGCGACCACGCCGGCGTCCCGCAGTACATGCTCGCGCTCACGGAGGACATCACCGAGGAGCGCCTGCTCAACGAGCGCCTGCGGTACGAGGCCACGCACGACGCGCTCACCGGGCTGGCCAACAGGAACCTGTTCTTCGAGCGCCTGGAGCAGGTGCTCGGCGGGCCGGACGGCTCGCGCGTCGGGGTCTGCTACCTCGACCTCGACGGCTTCAAGGACGTCAACGACAGCCTCGGCCACGCAGTGGGCGACCGACTGCTGGTGGCCGTCGCCGAGCGGCTGAAGGCCTGCGTGACCTCGTCCGACCAGCTCGTCGCCCGGATCGGCGGCGACGAGTTCGCGGCGCTCGTGGTCAACCCGGCGAGCCGCGCGGACGTCACCGGCCTCGCCGACCTCGTCCTCGCAGCGCTCGCCGACCCCATCCGCGTCGACGACCGCGAACTGTCCGTGCGGTGCAGCATCGGCATCGTGGAGGGCCAGGCCGGCAGCCTCGGCCCCGCCGAGGTGCTGCGCAGCGCCGACATCACCATGTACCGCGCCAAGGCCGCCGGCGGGAACCGCTTCGAGCTCGCCGACCCCGACTCCGACGCCCGCGCCATCACCCGGCACGGACTCACCAACCGGCTGCCCATCGCCCTGGAGCGCGGCGAGTTCTTCATCGAGTACCAGCCGCTGGTCCGGCTCGCCGACGGCAGTGTGCGCGGCGCGGAGGCGCTGGTGCGCTGGTGCCATCCGGTGCACGGGGTGCTCGGTCCCGACCGGTTCATCCCGCTGGCGGAGAGCACCGGGCTGATCGTGCCGCTCGGCCACTGGGTGCTGGAGCAGGCCGCCTGGCAGGCCCGCGACTGGCAGTTCCCGCGCAGTGACGGCCACCCGCTGCGGATCAACGTCAACCTGTCCCCGGCGCAGTTGAGCCACCGCGGCCTGGTCCCGGAGACCCTCGCCGTCATCAAGGACGCGGGGCTGGAGCCGACCGCCCTGTGCCTGGAGGTCACCGAGAGCGCCTTCATCGGCGCCGACGAGGAACTGCTGCGCCCGCTGCGGGAGTTCGCCGACCTGGGCATGGCCATCGCGCTGGACGACTTCGGCACCGGCTACTCCAACCTGGCCTCGCTGCGCCGGTTGCCGATCACCACGCTGAAGCTCGACCGCTCCTTCACCCGCGGCATGCAGCAGCACCCGGCGGACCCGGTCGACGTGAAGATCGTCGAGGTCGTCGTCGACCTCGCCCACACGCTCGGCCTCTCGGTGACCGTCGAGGGCGTCGAGACCGGCACCCAGGCCGAGTACCTGCGGGCCCTCGGCTGCGACACCGCCCAGGGCTGGTACTACGCCAGGCCCGGCCCCCCCGACCGTCTCCACTCGCTGTCGCTGGTCGACGCGACGGCCTGAGCGGACGGGGCGGGTGGCGACCGGTGCGGCTCGCCGCGCGGTGGGCTGTGACGCCGTGCAGGCCGGGCCCGCCCGACCGCCTCTGACCGCGAGGGTCTGAACGTCTGGCGCCGGCGAGGGTCCGGCCGGTCCGGCTCCGCGGGGAGGCGGTCCTGGGTCGGGCGGTCGCGCGGGTTGCCGGCCGATCGCCTTTCCTGGCTGTCGCTGGTCGATGCGACGGTCTGAGCGGACGGAGAGTGCAGGGCGCACGCCGGCGGGGTCCCGCCGGGGAGGCGGTTCGGTTCGCGGTGCGCCGGCCCGTGAGCGGACGTGCGGTCGGGCGGTCGCGGAGAGCTCGCCTGGGCTGTGACGCCGTCCAGGTCCGGGCGGTCCCGTTCGGAAGGCCGAGCGGCGCGGGCGGCCTGTGACAGGGAGGGTGCGGTTCGTGTCGCAACCCGGCACGGAACGTGGCGGATTCGCTCCTAATCCTCCAACCCGCCGAGAAAATCGCGCAGTACGCCCTCGAAGGCCTCGGGACGTTCCAGGTTGGGCAGATGCCCGGCCCCTTCCACCACCGCCAGCCGCGATCCGGCCACGGTGCGGTGCATGGCCTCGGCCTCGGCGACGGGGGTGAACACGTCGTCCCGGCCGACGACGATCAGGGTGGGCACGCGGACGGCGGCGAGCACGTCGCCGTAGTCCGGGCGCAGGGCGCGCCCGCGCAGCGCGGCGGCGGCGCCCTCGGGCGGGGTGCCGCGCATCATGCGCAGCACGTGGGCGGCCACGCCGGGCCGCCCGGTGACGTTGTACGGCGCGATCATCCGGTCCAGCACCTCGTCGGCGTAGCCCGCCATGCCTTCGGCGAGCAGGCGCTCGGCCATCGCCTCGCGGGCCTTCCGGGCGTCCTCGGTGTCGGCGCCGGGGAAGGTGTCCGCGAGGACGAGCGCGGCGACCCGTTCCGGGAAGCGCCGCTGGAACTCCATCACGATCTGGCCGCCCATCGACACCCCGCCGAGCACCACCCGGGCGACGCCCAGCTGGTCCAGCAGCGCGGCGAGGTCCTGCGCGAAGGTCCCCAGGGGCGTGATGCCGGGGACCACGTCGCTGGCCCCGTATCCGCGCAGGTCGGGGGCGATCACCCGGCGCCCGGAGGCGGCGACGGCGGCTATCTGGGGTGCCCACATGGTGCGGTCGAAAGGGTGGCCGTGCACAAGCAGCAGCGGGAGCGCGGCGCCGCCGCTGTGCCCGCCCTCGTCCTCGTACGCGACGGTGATGCCGTTGACGTGCGCGGTCGCCACAACCGAGCCCCTTTCCCGCCGGATTCCCCATGTACCCGGCGGTGCCGGGCCGTTGATCGTGATGCTAGGTGCCTCCTCCCGCTCGGTGCAATAAGGTCTTTGCTCTCGGTGCAATACGGGCTTCGCTCTGGAGGGGACATGCCGACGGAGGACTACCGCAACGTCGCCGACGCCGTGGCGGCCGACATCGCCGCGGGACGGCTGCGCCCCGGTGACCGGCTCGCGCCGCAGCGCGTCTTCGCGCGGCAGCACGGCATCGCCAACTCCACGGCCGTCCGCGTCTACGCCGAACTCGCCCGCCGCGGGCTGGTCGTCGGCGAGGTGGGCCGCGGCACCTTCGTCCGTGCCACCGCGCCGGCGGCGGGCCCCGCGCTCGCCGAACCCGCGCGACAGCGCGTCGACCTGGAGCTCAACTACCCGGTCACCGAAGGCCAGTCGGAACTGCTCGCCGCTGGACTCGCCCCACTCCTGCGGCCGGACGTCCTCGGCGCCGCCCTGCGCCCGCTCACCGCCGACGGCACCCCGGCCGCCCGGGAGGCGGTCGCCGCCCTGCTGTCCGGCCCGGCGTGGCGGCCGGACCCGCGGCGGCTGCTGTTCGCCGGCAACGGGCGCCAGGCCATCGCCGCCGCCGTCGCCGCCCTCGTCCCGCCGGGAGGCCGGCTCGGCGTCGAGCCGCTGACGTACCCCGTGATCGCCTCCGTCGCGGCACGCATCGGGGTGAGCCTCGTCCCCGTCCCGTGCGACGAGGACGGTGTCCGGCCCGACGCGCTCGCCGCACTGCACGCCGGTACCCCGCTGCACGCCCTCTACCTGCAGCCCACGCTCCACAACCCGCTCGGCGTCACCATGTCCGCCGACCGTCGCGCCGAACTCGCCGGCACCCTCGGCCGGCTGGGTCTGCACGCGGTCGAGGACGCCGTCTGGGCCTTCCTGCGGCCCGACGCACCGCCCCCGCTCGCCGCGTACGCGCCCGCGCACGTGATCCTCGCCGACAGTCTCTCCAAGCGGCTCGCCCCCGGCCTCACCGCGGGCTTCGCCCTCGTCCCCGAGGCGCTGGGCGCCCCGGTCGCCGCCGCCCTGCGCTCCGCGGGCGGCCTCGCCACCGGCTTCGCCCTGGAGGCCGCCACGCGGTGGATCGGCGACGGGACGCTCGACTCCGTGATGACGGCCAAGCGGCGCGACGCGGCCGCCCGCGCGCGGCTGGCCGCCCAGCGGCTGGCCGGCTTCGCGGTGGCCGCCGACCCGCACGCCTACTTCTGCTGGTGGCGGCTGCCCGGCCGCTGGCGGGCCGACACCTTCGTCGCCGCGGCCGCCCGGCACGGCATCGCGGTCACCCCCGCCGCCGCCTTCGCCGCCGGGCGCGGCAGCGCCCCGCACGCCGTGCGGATCGGCCTCGCCTCGCCATCCCCGCAGGTCCTGGGGCATGCGCTGGACACGCTCGCGGTGATCGCCAAGGGGGCACCGGAGGACAATTCCGCCGAGTAGGCGCAAGCGGTTCGGAATCCTAGCGAGCCCGTCGCACGTGCCAATGGAAAATGCCGTAACTCACCTGATTCGCGTACGGCTTGAGTAACGTTCCGTGCTGTTCCGTATACCAGACGTGGCGGCGAAGGGGTGCGCGTGCCCGGCATCGACGAATGCCTTTCCGAGGCGTTGGCCATACCCGGTGTGCTCGGGGCGAGCGTGGTCGACTGGAGCAGCGGCCTGATCCTCGGGGCGGTCGGGCAGGAACCGGGGCACGGCCACGAGGCCGCGGCCGCGGACACCACGGAGGCGGCCCGGGCGGTCGTGGAGGGCGCCACCTTCACGGCGAAGGAGCCGGGGCGCATCCCGGTGGAGGACATCATCATCACCGCGCCGGGGAGCTATCACCTGATCCGCTTCCTGGACACGTCCTTCGACAGCGACGTCATCCTGTACATCTGGCTGGACCGGACGATCGCCAACCTGGCCGTCGCCCGGATCGGGCTCCAGTCCATCGCCGACCGGCTGGTGCTCGTGTGACCGGGGCCGAGGCCGCGCGGCCTCCACTCGCGCTGCGTTCGCTGCCCCGCCGGACGCCGTCCCGCGGCGGCGTCCCGGCTCCCGCACCCGTCGCCGGCGGCCCCGGCCGGTTCGGGGCGTACGCCTTCGGCGCCACGCTCGCCCGGCTCGCCGACGCGGGGGCCAGCGGGGCGCTGTACGGGTCGGCGGGCGTGGTCTACCTGCGCGACGGCGCCGTCGTGCACGCCGAGAGTCCGTGCGCCCCCGACCTGGGCGTGCGGTTGATGGCCTGCGGCCGCCTGACGCCCGACCAGTGGGGTGAGGCGGTCACCACCGCGGACGCCGGCCGCGGTGTGGGCCGGCACCTGGTGGACACCGGCCGGGTGGCCCGCGGCGAACTCGAACTGTGCCACCTGCTCGCGATGTTCGACGCCGCGTACTTCACCCTGCTGCCCGACTCGGAGCCCGACCGGTTCCAGCCGGGTGCCACCTCGCGGCTCGGCCCGATCGCCCGGCCGGTCCCGGCACAGCGGATCGCCCGGGAGGCGCAGCGCAGGCGCACCCAGCTGGAGCGCGCCTGGCCGTGGGACGACACCGACGCGGGTCCCGTCGTCCCGCGCCCCGGGGAGGAGTTCCGCGGCGGACGGGCCCGCGCCCCCACCCGGGGTCAACTGGCCGTGCTCGCGGCGGCGGACGGCCGCCGTACCCCCGTCCAGATCGCGTGGCACCTGGGCCGCTCCGCCTTCGCCACGCTGCTGGACGTCCGGCGGCTGGCCGCCGGGGGCCGGATCGCCACCGCGGCCCGGGCCGAGCCGTCCACACCCGCCCCACCCCCGGCGGTCGGCGCGCCGCAGCCCGCGGCGCCGGTGTCCGCCGATCCCACCGTCGCCCTCTTGCTCCGACTACGTGCCGCCCTGGAGGCCCGCCTGTGAGCGCCCTGCCGACCCGTCCGGCGCCTGCCGACCGACCGTGGAGGAAGGCTCTGCGGCAGCTCGCCGGAAGGAGACAGCTCGTGGCACTCGAAGCCGATGTGCTGGCCGAACTCCGGAGTCTGCGGACGAGGGTGCCACACCTGACGGGCGGGCTCGTCGCCAGTGCCGACGGCCTGGTCGTGGCGCACGACCTCAGCGGGCCGGAACCGGAGGGCGTCGCCGCGCTCACCGCCGCCGCGCTGGGGGTGGCGGCGAGGATCACCGAGGCGACCGAACGGGGCGCCTTCCGGGAGCTGATCGTCCGGGGGGACAGCGGATACGTCGCGGCGTACGCGGCGGGCAGCGCGATGGCCCTCGCCCTCGTCGCGGGTCCCGGCTCCAACGTGGGCCGGCTGCACCTGGAGGCCCGCCGATCCAGTCGGCGGATCGAGGATCTCGTCGACCTCGCGCTCCAACGTCAGGAGCGGAAATGACCGTACGACCACCTTCACCAGCCGACAAGCCGTCGGGCACCGGACGCGGCCGCGCCGCCACGGGTCCCAGGCATTCATCACGCAACAGAACTCAACGACAAGGAAGCGAGACCGTCATGGCCAACACCGAGACCGCGCTGAAGGATGTAATGACGTCGATCGAGGGCGTCCTGGGCGTCGCTCTCGTGGACTACGGCAGTGGCATGGCCCTGGGCACCCTCGGTGGTTCCAAGGACCTCGACCTGACCGTCGCGGCCGCCGGCAACACCGACGTCGTCCGCGCCAAGATGCGCACGATGGAGATGCTCAACCTCAAGGAGCACATCGAGGACATCCTGATCACGCTCAACACCCAGATCCACATGATCCGGCTGCTGACCGGGCGCTCGGGCAAGGGCCTCTTCCTCTACGTCGCGCTGGACAAGGACCGCGCGAACCTGGCGATGGCCCGCCACCAGCTCAAGCGCATCGAGGCCGACCTGGAGATCTGACCCGGGCCGACCCGATCACCCGCGGCCGGTGACGGCCCGGCACACGGCGGCGACGCCGCGTGCCGGGCCGGTCCCGTGGGGGGAATCAGCCCGTCGGCGAGTCCGAGGACGCCGAGGAGGAAGTGGAGGTAGAGGCGGAAGAAGGGGCGGAGGGAGTTGAGGCGCCCTGGTGGGAGGCGTGGTCCGCGTGGTGCTGCCCCTCCTCGACCGTGCCGCCGAGCTCCTTGCGGACCGGCTCCAGGGCGTCGGGGTCGGCCTCGACCACCCAGCGCTCGCCCACCAGGTACGTGCCGCCGTACGGCTGTGCCTCGTCCAGCCAGGACTGCTGTCCCGTGGCGCTGGTGAAGGTCACCATCACGTACGCCCCGCGCTCCGTCGTGCACGCCCCCTGGCGCAGCTCGTCGACGTCGGTCTGCACCTGCGGGGTGCAGCCGATCGCCCGGCCGATCCGCTCCAGCGCCACCGGGCCGTCCGGCGTCCCGGAGCCCTGACCGCCACAGGCCGTCCCCAGCAGCGCCACCGCCACGGCGGCGGCCGCCCGCGGACCCCACGTACGGATCACGGACACCCGCATCACCCTTCCCCAGCGTCTGTGCCGGCCGCACGGATCGCACGGCCCTCCACGCGCACCGCGCGCCCGCAGACGGTAACCCGGACCCCGCACCACCCGTACGGCCTTGCGAAAGCGGCGCCCCGGTGGCGCGCGATATGACAAAATCCGCCGCTCCCGCGCATGCCGACCGGCAACCCGTGACGCCGACACCTCCGATCGGGCATACTCCATCGCGCCGAAGCCGCAGGTCGGACCATGCCGTGACCCGGCGGGAGACCATGGGCGGAGGGTACGTATACCGGTAGCGCCGCCACATCCTGGGCGGACGCCACCGCCGCGCCCGACAGGGAGGAGAGCGCCGCCATGACCCACGACGGCCCCCAGCCGGTGGAACGCCAACTGCCCACCGAGGAGGCCCGCGACCTGCTCGCGCTCGTGCGTGAGCTGGCCCAGCGGGAGATCAAGCCCAAGGCGGCCGGGGAGGAGGACGCGGGGATCTTCCCGCGCGACACCTTCCGCCTGATCGGAGAGGCCGGACTGCTCGGCCTGCCCTACCCGGAGGAGTACGGCGGCGGAGGCCAGCCGTACGAGGTGTACCTGCAGGTGCTGGAGGAACTGGCCGCCGCCCGGCTCACGGTGGGACTCGGCGTCAGCGTGCACACCCTGGCCAGCCACGCGGTCGCCCACTACGGCGCCAAGGAGCAGCGTGCCGAGTACCTGCCCGCGATGCTGGAGGGCTCGCTGCTGGGCGCCTACTGCCTGTCCGAGCCGGCCGCCGGTTCCGACGCCGCGGCGCTGCGCACCCGGGCCACCCGGGTGGACGAGGGCTGGCGCATCGAGGGCACCAAGGCGTGGATCACGCACGGCGGCGTCGCCGACTTCTACACCGTGCTCGCCCGCAGCGGTGTCGAGGGTCCGCGCGGCATCACCGCGTACCTCGTCCCGGGCGACGCCGAGGGACTGTCGGCGGCGGCTCCGGAGAAGAAGATGGGCATGAAGGGCTCGCCCACCGCCCAGGTGCACTTCGACGGGGTCACCGTTCCCGACAGCCGCCGGATCGGCGAGGAGGGGCAGGGCTTCACGATCGCACTGTCCGCCCTGGACTCCGGGCGCCTCGGCATCGCCGCGTGCGCGATCGGCATCGCGCAGGCGGCCCTCGACGAGGCGCTGGCGTACGGCATGAACCGGCAGCAGTTCGGCCGGCCCGTGGTGGACTTCCAGGGCCTGCGCTTCATGCTCGCCGACATGGCGACCCGGATCGAGGCGGGCCGGGCGCTGTACCTCGCGGCGGCCCGGCTGCGCGACGCCGGCCGGCCGTTCTCCCGGCAGGCCGCCATGGCCAAGCTGTTCTGCACCGACACCGCGATGCAGGTGACCACGGACGCGGTCCAACTGCTCGGCGGCTACGGCTACACCGCCGACTTCCCGGTCGAGCGGTACATGCGCGAGGCCAAGGTCCTGCAGATCGTCGAGGGCACCAACCAGATCCAGCGGATGGTCATCGCCCGCAGCCTCGCCGGGCCGGAGAGCAAGGCCCCCTGAGCGGCACCCGGTGACGCATCGGTGCCGCGCCGCTCCTCACGGGCGGCGCGGCACCGCGGCGGTCGCGCGAGGTCAGGCGGCGCGCTGGAACGGCAGCCGGATCGGCTGCGAGCCCGGGCCGCCGACGTGCGAGAAGGGCTGCGTGCGCCAGTCGAGGCTGTCCGGCAGCGTGAGCAGCTGCACCCAGTCCTGGTCCTCGACCGCGTCGTCCCCGTCGGCGGGCGTCGCGTCCGCGGCGGGCCGGCCCGAACCGGGGCAGACCGTCAGCCCGAAGGGATTCCACGGCGAGGAGCACAGCGCGTGCTCCGGCAGCAGGTCCTCGTCGGCGAGCAGCGCGATCGGACGGGCACAGTCGGGGCAGTGCACGCGGAAGATCTCGTAGCCCTCTTCGTCGAAGGCGTCGAAGGCGTCATCGGTGGAGTCGTGAGCGGCGTCGGAGTCGGAGTCGTCCGCCGTCAGGAGCGCGAGCACCTGAGTGCGTTCGTGCTCCTCCCCGAGCGCGGCTGTCGTGCGCTCGCCGCGACTGTGTCGTGCGTGGGTACGCATGGGTGCATCTCCCCCTCAGAAGAACGCCCATCAGTGGGGCCGGCCAGGGCTCTCGGCCACGGCCATAGCGAGCATTTCCCGCCACCCGGCCGCGGTAATCACCGCCGCTCCGACGACCGTTGACATTGGGTGTGGCCTTCGTCACACCACCCGGCCGGAGAGTCCTCCGCGCCCACGCCGACGCTGCCGTGCGCCCGCTGTGCGCCCTCCCCGCGGCCGCCGCCGTTTCAGCCGGCGTCCGGACCAGTGGAGTCGCGGGGCGGGGCGGTGCTCTTCCTGACGACCAGTCGGACGCCGAGCTCGACGCGCATGGTGCCGACGTCCGCGGTGTCCCCGGAGTGGGCCATGCGCAGCAGCATCTGCGTGGCCTCCTCGGCCATTTCGAGCAGCGGCTGATTGACGGTGGTGAGCGCCGGACTCGCCCACTGCGCCAGCGGGATGTCGTCGTACCCGACGACGGACAGGTCGCGGGGCACCTGGAGTCCCTTGACCCGGGCCGCCTCCAGGACGCCGAGCGCCTGCAGGTCGCTGCCCGCGAAGATCGCGGTCGGCGGGTCGGGGTGCTCCAGCAGTTCGACCGCGCCGTCGTGGCCGCCCTGCACGTGGAAGTCCCCGTACCGGATGAGGTCGGGGTCGACCGCGAGTCCGGCCATGCCCATGGCGGAGCGGAAGCCGTCGAGGCGGGCGAGGGAGCAGAGCATGTCGTCCGGGCCGGTGATGATCCCGATGCGGCGGTGGCCGAGCTCGATCAGGTGCCGCGTGGCGGCGACCCCGCCGGCCCAGTTGGCCGAGCCCACGGACGGCACGTCGGGTTCCGGGTCGCCCGCGGGGTCGATGATCACGAAGTTGATGGCCCGCGACCGGAGTTTGCGCTTCAGGTCGTCCGGGAGCGTGGAGAACACCAGGACGACGCCGAGCGGGCGGCGGCGCAGCACCCCCTCGATCCACTCCGGGCCGGGGGCGTGCCGGGTGCCGCTCTCGGTGAGCACCACGCTCATGTTGCGGCTCTTGGCGACGTTCTCCACGCCGCGGATCAGCTCCATCGCCCAGATGCTCTCGAGTTCGTGGAAGACGATCTCGATCAGCCGGGACTCGGGCTGGGTGGGCGCCGGGCGCTGGTAGCCGTTGGCCTCCAGCAGCCGTTCGACCTTGCTCCGGGTCGGGGCGGCGACATCGGGACGGCCGTTGAGGACTTTCGAAACTGTCGAAAGTGACACGCCGGCTTTCGAAGCCACGTCGGCCAGAGTGATCCGGCCGCCCTCGATCTCATCTTCATGCATGGCGCACAGGATAGAGCACCGGACCCGCTGCCGTTCGATAACGGTTTGGTCGCGGGGATTCCACCCTGTTGACCCCGGGCTGGGGGAAGCCTACGGTCCGTCGTCAGGCGAATTTCGGCAAAGTAGCCGAAACTTTCGAGAGGTCGAAGATGAAGAAGCGTGCGTGGTTTCCCCGTGCCGTCGCCGGCGGTGCGGTACTGGCACTGGGCCTGACCCTGACGGCCTGCGGCGGCGGTGACTCCTCCGCGGGCGGCGGTTCCGGGACGATTCACGTCCTGGTGTACGGCGACTCCGCCAACAAGGTGGAGAAGCAGATCGTGGCCGAGTTCAACAAGACCTCCAAGGTCAAGGCGGTCCTCGACACCATCCCCGGTGCGGACTACCAGCAGAAGCTGCAGACGATCATCAACACCAAGCAGGCGCCCGACGTCTTCTTCAACTGGGGCGGCGGCAGCATCCAGCCCTTCGTCAAGGCGGACCTGCTCCTCCCGCTCGACGACTTCATCGCCAAGGACCCCGGCCTGAAGGACAACTTCCTGTCCTCCGTGTTCAACACCGCGGTGATCGACGGGAAGTCCTACGGCGTCCCGATGCGCGGCACCCAGCCCGTCCTGCTCTTCAACAACAAGAAGGTCCTCGCGGACGCGGGCGTCCAGCCCCCGCAGACCTGGGACGAGCTCGTCGACGCGGTCAAGAAGCTCAAGGCCAAGGGCGTCACCCCGATCGCCCTCGGCGGCGGCGACCAGTGGCCGACCCTCATGTGGTTCGAGTACCTCTACGACCGCATAGCCGGCCCCGAGCTGTTCACCAAGGCGCTGTCCGGCGACAAGAGCGCCTGGGAGAGCGAGGACAGCAAGAAGGCGCTCGGCATGCTCAAGGAGCTGATCGACGCCGGCGCCTTCGGCACCAACTACGACTCGGTGAAGTTCACCGACGGCGGCTCGCCCGCCCTGCTGGCGGCCGGCAAGGCCGGCTTCGAGCTCATGGGCTCCTGGGAGTACTCCACGCAGCAGGACGCCAACCCGGACTTCGCCAAGAACGACCTCGGGTACACGGGCTTCCCGACCGTCACGGGCGGCAAGGGCGACAGCGCGAACGTCGTCGGCAACACCAACAACTTCTACTCGGTGCTGAAGAAGACCGAGCACCCCGAGGCGGTCGCGGACTTCCTCAAGCTCATGTACTCCGACGACTTCGTGAAGCAGCAGCTGGCCATCGGCAACCTGCCCACCACCACGAACACCTCCAAGTTCCTCGACTCGGCCGACAACCCGGACTACCTGAAGTACCAGTTCGACCTGGTCGACAAGGCCCCGTCGTTCCAGCTGTCGTGGGACCAGGCCTACCCGCCGTCGGGCATCACGCCGATCCACCAGGCCGTCCAGCAGTTCTTCAACGGACAGATGGACGCGGCGGCCTTCATCAAGGCCATGCAGGCCCTGCCCACCGCCTGAGAGCGACGATCCCCATGGTTTCCCTCGCCGCCACCGTGACGGGCAAGCGACAGACCCAGCGCCCGGCCGGCCGCACCGTCGGCCGGCCGGGCCTGGCCTGGGCGCTCCCCGCCACCGTGTTCTTCGCCCTGTTCGCCCTCGTTCCCCTGGTGATGGTCGCGGTCCTGTCCTTCACCGCCTGGAACGGCCTCGGCTCGCCCGAGTTCACCGGCTTCGACAACTGGGTCCGCCTCTTCCAGGACCCCGTGATGATCAAGAGCCTGTGGCTGAGCGTGCTGCTCACCGTGCTCGGCGTCGTCGTGCAGACCCCGCTGAGCATCCTGCTCGGCGTCTGGGCGGCCGGCCCCGAGCGCAACCGGGCCGTGCTGTCCGCGGTCTTCTTCGTACCGCTGCTGCTGTCGGCCACCGCGGTGTCGGTGCTCTGGCGGGCCCTGCTCGACCCGAACTTCGGCGTGCCCTCGCAGGCGCGCTGGCTGTTCGGCGACGGCAACCTCTTCGGCACGCAGACCGCCGCCATCGGGGTGCTGGTCTTCGTCAGCACCTGGCAGTTCACGCCGTTCCACGCGCTGATCTACCAGGGCGCCACCCGGGCCATCCCGGAGGTGCTCTACCAGGCCGCGGAGATCGACGGGGCGGGCACCGTACGGAAGTTCTTCCACATCACGCTGCCGCAGCTGCGCAACTCGATCATCACCTCGGTGATCCTCATGGTCGTCGGCGGCCTCACCACCTTCGACACCGTGCTGATCCTCACCCAGGGCGGCCCCGGCACCGACACCACCATCAGCGCCTACTACATGTACGACAAGGCCTTCAAGGGCTTCGACTTCGGCGCGGGCGCCGCCATCGCGCTCATGCTCGTCGTCGTCGCCACCGTGATCTCGCTCGTCGTGGTCAAGGTCTCCGGCTACGACAAGATGGCCGGCACCAAGGAAGGGCTCTGATGAGGCGCCGCCCCAACTACCTCGCGGGCCTCGGCGCCCTGCTGTGGCTCGCGCTGGTCGGCCTGCCGCTGTACGTGATGCTCGGCGCCACCGTGCAGTCGCGCTCGGCGTACAGCGCCAACGGCCCGCTGAGCTTCCCCAAGTCCTTCACCCTGGACAACTACGTCCAGGACTTCAGCAACGGCTTCGGGCAGTACTTCCTCAACACCGTGCTCGTCACGGTCAGCGTCGTCGCCATCGTCGTGCTGCTCGTGCCACCGCTGGCGTTCACGATCGTCCGCAACCGGGGACGCGGCACCTCCGGGGTGTTCCGGCTCTTCCTGCTCGGACTCGCCATCCCCGCCCAGGCGGTGATCGTCCCGATGTTCTACGTGATCAGCAAGGCCGGGCTCTACGACAACCTCGCCGGAGTCATCCTGCCCACGGCCGCCTTCTGCCTGCCGGTCTGCACGCTCATCCTCACCGGCACCATGCGCGACATCACCACCGAACTGTTCGAGGCGATGGCCGTGGACGGCGCCTCCGTGCGCCGCACGTTCTTCCAGCTGGTGGTGCCGCTGTCCAAGAGCGGGCTGTCGACGATCGTCGTCTTCTCCGCGCTCCAGGCGTGGAACGGATTCCTCTTCCCGCTGGTGCTCACCCAGTCCGAGGAGACCAAGGTGATCACGCTGGGCCTGTACAACTTCCGGACCCAGTACGGCATCAACATCCCCGGCCTGCTGGCCGCCGTGGTCCTGTCGACCATCCCCGTCCTGCTCGTCTACCTGTTCGCCCGCCGTGCCCTCGTCCAAGGGCTGATGGGTGTCGGAGGAAAGTGAACGACAACGTGACCGCCGACTCCCGCGTCGAGGCGCTGATCCGCGACATGACCCCGGACGAGAAGATCGCCCAGCTGTACGGCCTGTGGGTCGGCGCATCCAACGAGGGCGCCGAAGTCGCCCCGCACCAGCACGACATGGACCGGCCCCCGAGCCTGGACGACCTCCTGCCGTCCGGGCTCGGCCAGCTCACCCGGCCGTTCGGCACCGCCCCCGTCGACCCCGCCCTCGGCGCGCTGTCCCTGATGCGCACCCAGGAGCGGATCGCCGCCGCCAACCGCTTCGGCATCCCCGCCATGGCGCACGAGGAGTGCCTCGCCGGCTTCGCCGCCTGGGGCGCCACCACCTACCCCGTGCCCCTGTCCTGGGGCGCCTCCTTCGACCCCGACCTGGTCCGGGTCATGGCCGCGGCCATCGGCCGCGACATGCGCGCGGTCGGCATCCACCAGGGTCTGGCCCCCGTCCTCGACGTCGTGCGCGACGCCCGGTGGGGACGGGTGGAGGAGACGATCGGCGAGGACCCGTACCTGGTCGGCACCATCGCCACCGCGTACATCCAGGGACTGGAGTCGGCCGGCGTCGTCGCCACCCTGAAGCACTTCGCCGGCTACTCGGCCTCCCGCGCCGGGCGCAACCTGGCGCCGGTCAGCATGGGACCGCGCGAGCGCGCCGACGTCGTCCTGCCGCCGTTCGAGATGGCGGTCCGCGAGAGCGGCGTCCGCTCGGTGATGCACGCCTACACCGACACCGACGGCGTGCCGTCGGCCGCGGACGAGGAACTGCTGACCGGACTGCTCCGCGACACCTGGGGCTTCGACGGCACCGTGGTCGCCGACTACTTCGGCATCGCCTTCCTCAAGACCCTGCACGGCGTCGCCGCCGACTGGGCCGACGCCGCCGGCACCGCGCTCACCGCCGGTGTCGACATCGAACTGCCCACGGTCAAGACCTTCGGGCAGCCGCTGCGCGACGCCGTCGCCGCCGGCCGGATCGACGAGAAGCTGATCGACCGGGCCCTGCGCCGGGTCCTGACGCAGAAGGCGCAACTCGGCCTGCTCGACCCCGGGTGGAGCCCGGTGCCGCCGGCCCTCGCCGGTGCCGACCTCACCGACCCCGAGAGCCTGCGCGGCACCGTCGACCTGGACTCCGCCGCCCACCGGGAGCTGTCCCGGCGGCTCGCCGAGCGCTCGGTGATCCTGCTGAGCAACGACGGCACCCTGCCGCTCGGCCGGCCCGCCAGGATCGCGCTCGTCGGGCCCCAGGCCGAGACCCCGGCCGCCGTCCTCGGCTGCTACTCCTTCCCCGTCCACGTCGGGTCGCAGCACCCGGGCACCCCGCCCGGCATCGACCTGCCGACGCTGCGCCAGGCGCTGGTCGCGGAGTTCCCCGGCGCCGAGATCGTCACCGTCGCCGGCTGCGGCATCGACGACCCCGACACCAAGGGCTTCACGGCGGCCGTGCGCGCCGCACGGGACGCGGACGTCGTCATCGCCGCGCTCGGCGACCGGGCCGGCCTGTTCGGGCGCGGCACCAGCGGCGAGGGCTGCGACGCCGAGTCGCTCACCCTCCCCGGCGTGCAGCAGCAACTCCTCGACGCGCTGCTCGACTCGGGCACCCCCGTGGTGCTCACCCTGCTCGCCGGACGGCCCTACGCCCTGGGCCGGGCCGTCACCGAGGCCGCCGCGATCGTGCAGTCCTTCTTCCCCGGCCAGGAGGGCACCCCGGCACTCGCCGGCGTCCTCGGCGGCCGCATCGCCCCCTCCGGGCGGCTGCCGGTCAGCGTGCCCGCACACCCGGCCGTGCAGCCGTCCACCTATCTGGCCGCACCGCTCGCGCGGGCCAGCGAGGTCTCCAACATCGACCCGGCCGCCGCGTTCGCGTTCGGCCACGGGCTGACGTACACGGCCTTCGAGTGGGACGACCTGGAGGTCACCGGCGCGGGCGCCGGGGAGGACGGCAGCGCCGTCACCGGCACCGACGGCGAGGTCGAACTGTCCTTCACCGTCCGCAACACCGGTGCCCGCGCGGGCAGCGAGGTCGTCCAGGTCTACCTGCACGACCCGGTCGCCTCGGTCGTGCAGCCCGTACAGCGGCTGGTGGGGTACCTGCGGCTCCCGCTGGAGGCGGGCGAGGTGACCCGCGTCCGGGTGACCGTGCCCGCCGACGTCGCGGCGTTCACCGGCCGCGACGGGCGTCGCGTCGTCGAGCCCGGCACGCTGGAACTGCGGCTGGCCGCCTCCAGCGCCGACGTCCGGCTCACGGCGCGGGCCGAACTCACCGGCCCGGTACGGCAGGTGGACCACACCCGCAGGCTGCACGCGCGGGTCACCGCCGCCCCCGGGGCGACCGGGTGAAGCCGTCCGACGGTACGGGGGAGGTGGCGGGCGGCCGTGTCCCGGCTGCCGCCCCCGCCGCCCCCGTACTGCCGGGCTGCCACCCCGACCCGAGCGTCTGCCGGGTCGGCGACGACCACTACCTGATCACCTCGACCTTCGAGTACTTCCCCGGCATCCCCGTCTTCCACAGCCGGGACCTGGTGCACTGGCGACCGATCGGCCACGTCCTGGACCGCCCCGCGCAGGTGGACCTCGGCAGTGTCGCCTCCTCCGAGGGGATCTTCGCCGCCACCCTCCGGCACCACGACGGACTCTTCTGGGTCGTCACCACCCTGGTCGGCGGCACGGGCAGGAACGGCACCTTCGTCGCGACCGCCACCGACCCCGCCGGGCCGTGGAGCGACCCGGTGTGGCTCGACGACGCCCCCGGCATCGACCCCTCCCTCTTCTTCGACGAGGACGGCCGCGCCTGGTGCACGGGGACCCGGCTCGCCGAACCGGGGGAGTGGGACGGCCAGACCGACGTCTGGCTGAGGGAGTTCGACCCCGTCGCGCTCGCCCTCACCGGGCCCGAGCACCTGCTGTGGCGCGGTGCGCTGCACGGCGCGGTCTGGGCGGAGGGGCCGCACCTGTACAAGGTCGACGGCCGCTACTACCTGCTCGCCGCCGAGGGCGGCACCGAGCACCGGCACGCCGTCAGCGTCGCCCGCGCCGACCGTGTCACCGGGCCCTGGACCGGCAACCCCGCCAACCCGGTGTTCACCCACCGGCACCTGGGACGCGACTTCCCCGTCGTCGGCGTCGGCCATGCCGACCTGGTGCACACCGCGGCGGGGGAGTGGTGGGCGGTGCTCCTCGGCAGCCGCCCCTACGGCGGTTACCACCCCAACCTCGGGCGGGAGACCTTCCTCGTCCCCGTGACGTGGGAGGACGGCTGGCCCGTCTTCGCACCGGGCGCCGGCACGACCCTCGGGCCGTTCGCCCCGCCCGCGGTCGCCGGCCCGCCGGACGAGCCGTACCGGGAACCGGCCCGCGACGACTTCGACGGCCCCGCGCTGCGCCCGTCCTGGAACCAGGTCCGCACCGGCGAGCCGTTCTGGTCGCTGACCGCACGGCCCGGCCATCTGCGGCTGCCGCTCGGTGCCGCGTCGCTCGCCGACACCGCCACGCCCTGCTTCCTGGGACGGCGGCAGCAGCACCGAAGCGTCGGCGTCTCCGCGCTGTTCGACGTGGCGCCGCAGACGCCCGGCGAGTGGGCGGGCCTGGCCGTCCGCCAGTCCGAGGCCGACCACCTCGTCCTTGCGGTGGCGGGCGACGGCCGCGGTGGGCGCCGCGTGCTCGCCGCCCTCCGCGAGCACGGTGTGCAAACCATCGTCGCCGAGGCACCCCTGCCGGCGGGCGGCCCGGTGGTCCTGCGCATCCATGCGGAGGGGCAGCGTTACGGGCTGCGGTACGGACCCGAGGCGACCGAACTGGCCGCCGTGGACGGGGGTTTCCTCAGCTCCCCGCGCGCCGGGGGCTTCCTCGGCGTGTGGCTGGGCCCCTACGCCACCGCGCACGGCGCCGTGTCGCCCGGCGTCGCCGACGTCGACTGGTTCGACTACCGGCCCCTCACCCCCTGACCACCCTGGAGCCACCGCCGTGTTCACCGACCTGCCCGAGCCGGAACTGCGGGCCCACCGCAGCACTCAGACCGCGCCGGACGACTTCGACGATTTCTGGGACGCCACGCTCGCGGCGGCCCGCGCCGCCGCGCCACCCGGCGCCGTCACGGTCGACCCGGTCGCCACCGGCCTGCGCACCGTGCACGTCTTCGACGTCACCTTCCCCGGGTACGGCGGCGAGCCGGTACGCGCCTGGCTGCGGCTCCCGCAAGGCGCCGAGGGCCCGCTGCCGGCCGTCGTGACCTACGTCGGCTACGGCGGCGGCCGCGGGCACGCCCTGGAGTCGCTGCTCTGGGCGTCCGCGGGCTTCGCCCACCTCCACATGGACACCCGGGGCCAGGGCTCCGGCTGGAGCCGCGGCGCCACCCCCGACTCCGGGCCCGCCGGCCCCCAGGCCCCCGGCATGATGACCCGCGGCATCGAGGACCGCCACCAGTACTACTACCGGCGGCTGTTCACGGACGCCGTGCGCGCCGTCGACGCGGTGCGCACGCTGCCCTCCGTCGACCCCGCCCGCGTCGCCGTCCTCGGCGCCAGCCAGGGCGGCGGCACGGCACTCGCCGTCGCGGCCCTCGTCCCCGACGTCTCGGCCCTGGTCGCCCACGTGCCGTTCCTGTGCGACTTCCCCCGCGCCGTCGTCGTCACGGACGCCGACCCGTACCGCGAGATCGGCCGCTACCTCGCCGTCCACCGCGACAGCGCCGCCCGCGTCCACCGCACCCTGTCCTACTTCGACGGCGTCAACTTCGCCGCCCGCGCCCGGGTCCCCGCCCGCTTCTCGGCGGCCCTGATGGACGAGATCACCCCGCCCTCGACGGTCTTCGCCGCGTACAACGCCTACGCGGGCCCCAAGAACATCGCCGTCTGGCCCTACAACGGCCACGAGGGCGGCGCGATCGACGACGACGAGGCCGCCCTGGCGTTCCTGCGGTCGCGGCTGGGCGCGTAGCCGCGGCGATCTCCGCCTCGGCGCGATCCGCTCGCCCCGGCCCTGCGGTTCGCCGGACCGGTACCGGTGCGAAGTGCCCTGAAAACACGGTAGCTTCCAGCGGTCCGCAGCTCAGGGTTGTAGGTCACGTCTCAAGGAGAAGCCGGTGGAAAGACGACCCACGTCCGGTCCGTTCACGCCTGTCCTGCAGGTGCTGACGGGCCTCTTGGGCGCCCTGTCCTTCGGCACCGGGGTGTTCGCCGTCTTCGTGACGCAGAACGGGACGGGCACGGCCGTGCTGTTGACCTTCGGCGGCGTGCTGCTGGTGTTCGGGCTGCTCGGCAATCGCGTCGAGAGCTTCGAAGTCGGGGGATCGACCCTCAGGCTGCGCGCCGCGGCAGCGGAGCGATTCGCGTTGGCGGAGGAGTCGGAGGAGCGCGGCGACACTGCGGAGGCGGCCCAACTGCGCCTGGAGGCACAGGCGCTGCTCCAGGCGGCCGGTCCCATCGCCGCGGACTACCGGTCCGTCCGCGGTTCGATGCGCCCCGGCCGGGAGCGTACGCGTGCGATGGAAGCGGTGATGAGCCAGGCCCGGCGACTCGCCGCGGAGCAGGAGTTCGAGCCCGGCCAGGTGCTCCGCTGGCTCCGCGAAGGAAGCGACGAGGAGCGCATCACCGCCCTGGCCATGATGCAGGCCAGACGGGAGCTGCGGAACTTCGACGCGGCGCTCGGCGCCGTCGAGGACTCGCACAGCGCGTTCGAGGAGTACCAGGCGATGCGTCTCGTCGAGCAGATGGCCGACGACCTCGACGCGGCACAACTGCGGCGGCTCGCCGATGTCATCAGGGCCGGACAGCGGACACGCCTCCTCCGCGACACCGACAGGTGGCGGCTCGGCGAGAACATCCTGCGCCGCGTGGACGCACACGCGGACTCCCGGTGATACGTCTCGGTCCGGTGGCGCGACGTCCCGTCCCAGGGCGCGGCCGCGCCTAGCGCGGCTCCGGCAGCGTCTCGCCCGTCTCCAGCAGGGTCTTGAGGCCCGAGACCAGGGCGGGCCAGCCGTGGCGGACCATGTCGAGCGCGGTGCTGCCGGGGTCGTGGGCCTCGTGGATCACGGTCAGCTTGACCGTGTCGCCGAGGGGTTCGATCTCGAACGTCACCTGCGACCGCCGTTCGCGGACCAGCCGGGCGAGCACGTCCGCGTCCACGCCGGCGTTCCCGGCCCATTGCGGGGTGAAGGTGTGCCAGGTGTACGACAGCCGCCGGTACGGCTCGGACTCCAGGACGACCTGCTCCGGGTCGGCGGTCCGGTCGCCCTTCTCCTCCCAGACCATGGGCGACCCCGGCCGCCAGTCCGTCTCGAAGGCCACGCCCCAGTAGCGGCGCGTGAAGGCCGGCTCGGTCAGCGCCTGCCAGAGCCGTTCCGGCGTCGTGCGGATGTAGGTCGTGTAGACGAACGCGCTCTCGCTCATCGCCGGCAGCTCCAATGCCCTGTGCAGGTCCGCGAGCGCGCGGGCGCGCTCGCGGTCGTACTGGCCGATCCATCGCTCGGCGATGGCGTCGACGGGGGCGGCGTTGAGGAAGTGCAGCTTCTCGCGGCCGCGGCGCGCGGTCGTCACCAGGTGTGCCGCCTCCAGGACGGCGAGGTGCTTGCTGACCGACTGCCGTGCCATGTCCAGTCCGGCGCACAGTTCCCGCAGGGTCTGCCCGTTGCGGGCGTTGAGGCTGTCGAGCAGCCTGCGCCGACTGGGGTCCGCCAGTGCCTTGAAGATCGCGTCGTCCATTCCCCGCCGTCCCGGACAGGCAGCCGTCCGGCTGCCTGTCCCTCGACCATAGGCAGCCTCCCGGCTGCCTGTCAACGCGGGGACCCGGGCATGACCGTGCAAGGGGGAGACCCTCCGACCGGGCAGGACGCGCACGTCGCGTCCCGCGCCCCGGGCGCGGGGATCCACCGACCCGCGCTGCCGCGCCCGCGGCGCGTGCGCGGTTGGTAGGGTCGCCGGGGGCGGCGGAAGGTGACGAGGTGCGGAACGAGGCTCCCGGCGCCGGGCCGTTCGTGCACCCGGCGCTGTTCTACCGGAGCATGCGCGAGTACATGGAGGGCACGGTCCCCTTCGTCCTGGAGGGGCTCTACAGCGGCGAACCGGTCGCCGTCGCCGTGCCCGGGGCCCGACTGGAGCTGCTGCGGGCCCAGTTGGGGGCACGGGCGGACCAAGTCCACTGGCACGACATGCAGCAGGCGGGCCGCAATCCGGGCCGCATCATCCCCGGCGTGCTGCGCGCCTTCGCCGACGAGCACCCGGACCGGCGCGTCCGCATCATCGGCGAGCCCGTCTGGCCGGGCCGCACCGCCACCGAGTACCCGGCCTGCGCCCAGCACGAGGCGCTGATCAACCTGGCCTTCGCCGGCCGCCCGGTGACGATCCTGTGCCCCTACGACGCCGCGCGCCTGGACGCCGCCGCGCTCGCCGACGCCCATGCCACGCACCCCGTCACCGTCGACGGCGGACGCCTGTCGCGCAGCGCGGCGTACGCGCCGGACCGCGTGGTGGCCGCGTACAACACCCTCCCGCCCCCGCCGCCGGACACCGTCCCCGACCCCTTCGACGCCGAGCACCTCGCCGACGCGCGCCACACCGCGACGGAGCGGGCCCGCCGGCTCGGCCTGGCCGGGGAGCGGCTCGGCGACTTCTCGCTGGCCGCGGGGGAGCTGATCACCAACAGCGTGGTGCACGCGGGCGGTTCCGGGACCGTCGGTGTGTGGGCCGAGGACGGCCACGTGGTGTGCGAGGTCGCCGACTCCGGCCGGCTGGACGACCCGCTCGCGGGGCGCCGTCCCGCGGTCCGCGGTCTGCCCCACGGACGCGGATTGCTGATGGTGCATCACCTCGCCGACCTCGTCCGTACGCGGACCGGCGCCGACGGCACCCGGGTCCGCTTCTACCTGCGGCCTTCCCCGGCATAGCCGTGGGGCGGGGGCCCGCCGTGGCGCGGGGGCCGCCCCACGCGCCCACCCGGGGCCCGGGCCCCCGACCGGGGGGGGGGGTTGATTGGCATATTGACGAACAGGATAGCGG
>NZ_JBIARB010000008.1:342716-433592 GCF_042889545.1 Streptomyces sp. NPDC002574 | reverse complement strand
CCGCGCCGGCCCGGGGGTGCGGCGCCCGCGCCCGCCCGCGGCCCGCGCGCGCGGGCGCCCCGGCGCGCCCCGCCCGCCGCCCCCCCCCCCCACGGCGCCGAACGGTCGCCGGGCCCCGTCACGGGTCGAGCGTGTCCTTCGACTTCTCGACGACCTGCTTCGCGTCGCCCTTGACCTGGTCGGCCTTGCCCTTCATCTTCAACCGGTCGTTGCCGGTGGCCTTACCCGCGGTCTCCTCGACCTGGCCCTTTATCTTCTGGCCGGTGTGCTTGGCCTTCTTCTCGGCGCCCATGGGGGTCTCCTTCCGAGGCGTCGGCAGCTCTGTTCTCGTCCTTCGCCTGCCCGCCGGAATGAGGGGAAAACCTCTCATTTGTCGGAGCGAGGTGCCGGCCCAGCAGACACGCCCCGAAGACGACGTACCCGACGCCGATCAGCCACGACTGGACGATCAGCACCGTGCCGACCGAGCCGTAGGAGACCGCGTTCGTCACGATCAGCGGCGCGAACACCAGGGACGAGAAGATCCGCAGCCCCACCAGACCCGCCACGGTGAGGATGGCCCCCGGCAGCAGCGCGCCCCAGCTGATCCGTCCGGCCAGCAGGAAGTGCTGCGCCCACCAGAAGAACAGGACGCCCAGCACGAGCGTCAGCGCCACCCGCACGAACGCGGCCGGCAGGCCCTCCCTGAGCACCGTGCCGCTC
Source organism: Streptomyces sp. NPDC002574 (assembly GCF_042889545.1). NCBI lineage: Bacteria > Bacillati > Actinomycetota > Actinomycetes > Kitasatosporales > Streptomycetaceae > Streptomyces > Streptomyces sp. NPDC002574. The sequence continues at coordinate 432,890 of NZ_JBIARB010000008.1, read as the reverse complement.
TGCGCCTCCGCGAACAGGTACGCGGTCAGCGCCACCAGCCACACCGCGCGGCGCCACAACTGGTGCCACGGCGCCGGCGGCAGCTCCCAGATCCGCAGGTACCCCACTTCGACCGCGGCCGCGAAGGACAGACCGAACAGCCCCAGCAGCACGAGGCTCAGCACGCTCGTACTGCTCAACACCCTGCGCGGCGCGGCGAAGAGCTTGCGCACCGCCTCCGACGGGGTCGGCGACAGACCCATCCCGTCCACGATCCACTGCGCGAAGCCGGCCTGCTGGAACGGCACGGCGGCCGCCACCACGATCAGCAGCGGCACCAGGGTCACCATGCCCAGCGCCGCGAACCCCATGGCCCGGTGCAGCAGTTCCAGTTCCCCGCCCTGGCGCATCACCCGGTGCCCCGTCGAACGGCGCCAGGCCCGGAGCGGATGCCGCAGCGTCCACCACACCCCAGGTCGGGCCATCACACACCTCGGCGATCAGCGGAAGGCGGCGACGGCCGCGTGACGACGCACGGCCTCCACCGTGTCGGCCTGCTCACGGGCCCGCTCCAGCAAGCCCTTCAGCTGTGCCTCGTCCAGGGCCCGGTGCGGCGTGAGCGACAGCAGCGTACGCCAGAGCAGGGTCTTCCCCTCGATGCCGAGCCGGAGCGTCTCCAGTTCGATCATCGTGCTCAGCCCGGAACGGCGTGTCAGGCGCCCGTTGAGCTTCAGCAGCCGGCCCTTCTCCGCCAGCCATCCGGCGTACACCTTGTGACGCCGCGCCGGCACGTCCAGGGCGGCCATCAGGTCGAGAAGGGCCTGCCGGTCCTCCGTGATCTCGTCCGCGACGCGGCTCAGTTCGCCGCCGTACGGCGAGGAGCGGTGATGTTCGGCGAGATGCCGCGCGAGGTTCCGGCCTGCGGTGGAGCCCGCCAGATGGTCGTTCAGGTAGATCCCCAGGACGTCCGGGCGCATGACGGACCTCCCTTGCTCGGGTCCGCGGGGGGCGGACGTCGACGTCTCGGGCACGGCCCGGATCCACGGCGTCCCGCGCGTCCGGGGCGGGCCCGACGGGCCTCATGAGGAGCGGCTTTCCCCTCCGGCCCCGGACAAACCCGGGCAGGTGGACGTCCGCCGGGTCACCCGCCGGGCGCGAGCGCGCCGTCCGTCTGCGCGGCGAGCATGTCGACCGCGGCGGCGGGTCCCGACGGTGCGCCGGCGTGACGTTGGCGGGCGGCGCCGGTGCCGTGGCGGTGGAGGGCGCTGAGGGCGCCCCGGACGAAGGGGAGGTCGCCGGCTGCCTCCAGGGCGGGGGCCAGGTGTGCCAGGAGGCGGTCGAGCAGGGCGCGGGCCGGCACGCGGGTCTCGTGCACGGGGTCGACCGCGGGGCCGTCGAGGCCGAAGCGGGCCGCGGTCCACAGGGCGGCGGAGGCGAGCTGCGCGGGTACGGGAGGTGCTTCGCGCCCCGCCGCCAGGTCGGCGAGGGCGGTCGAGACGAGGGCCCGGGTGAGGGCCGCCTGCAGCGCCGTCTCCCACGTCGTGCCGAGCGCGTCCGCGACCCGGACCTCGACCGTCGGCAGATGGGGCGACGGCCGGGCGAGCCAGAAGGTCATCCGCGGGTCCACGAGGACGCCGCACTCGACGAGCCGGGCCACCTCCGCGGCGTGCTCGGCCGCCGAGCCGAAGCGGGGCGGGATCCCCGACCCCGGGAAACGCGCCTGCTCCATGACCCGCCAGCTCGCGTACCCCGAGTCCCGGCCCCGGTCCCAGGGGGAGTTCGCGGACAGGGCGAGCAGGGTGGGCAGCCACGGACGCAGCCAGTTGACCACCGCGACCGCGGTCTCCGGGTCCGGCACCCCGACGTGCACATGGCAGCCGCAGGCCAGGTAGGAGGCCGCCTGGTGCTCGTAGAGCCGGGCGATCGCGGTGAACCGCTCACCGCCGGTCACGGGCGCCGCCCCGTCGAGCACGGGCAGGCCCGTCGACACCAGGCGCCCGCCCTCGGCCCGCGCGGCGGCGGCCAGCGTGCGCCGTGCCCCGTCGAGCTGCCGGACCAGTTCCGGCAGGTCCGTCGTCACCCCCGTGGCCGCCTCGATCTGCGCCGCGGACAGCTCCCGCTGCAGCACGGCGTCCGGCGCGGGCGGGGGAGTCCTGCGGGCCCTTTCGATCACGGCGCCGGCCAGGCCCGCGATCCGCCGGGTGCCGGCGTCCACGAGCAGGAACTCCTCCTCGACGCCCAGGGTCCTGCCCGGCACCGGCACCGGCACCGGCCGCGGCGGCGACGCGCTTTCGTGCGGGGTGGTCATGGCCGCCCGTCCACCCGCCGGCCCCGGCGGGGGCGGCGACTCGTCGGCACTGCCGCTGCTCATGCCCACGCGTCTACCCGCCGGAGCCGGGTTCGGCGAGTTGGGCCGTCAGCTCGCCGACCCGGGCCGCGGCGGCGTCCGCCTGGCCGGCGGCGGCCCGCGCCGACTCCTCGGCGTCCGCGACCCGGCGGAGCGCCCGCTCGTGGTCGGCGCCGCCGCGCCGCCGGTCCTCCTCCGCGCGCCGCACGGCTTCGGTGAGCTCGTCGAGCCGTGCGGCCGCGGCGTCCAGTGCCGTGCGCGCGGCCGCGAGGTCCGCGTCGCGGGCCAGGGCCTCGTTGTGGGCGCGTTCGGCGTGGCGACGGGCCTCGTCCAGCCGGCGGCGGCGCTTGGCCGCGTCGTGCGGCCGGGACCGCAGGGGAACGACGGTGTCCCCGGCCCCCGTCCCGTCCACCTCCCCCGGCGCGGCGCCCCCCACGGCCTGCTCGAAGTCGACGGTGCCGCTGAGGGGCCGCACGAGGCGACCGGTCGCCCAGGCCCGAGCGGCGCCGGCGTCGGCGAGGGCGGCGTGCAGGGTGCCGCGGACCTCGTCCAGCGCGGCCTCCGCCAGCGGCCGCCCGGCGTCGGCCGCGAGCCGGGCGGCCTGCTGGCCCAGGGCCTCGACGAGCGCCCGCTGCTGCCGGCCGAGCGCCCGCAGTTGCGCGCCGTCGAGGTCGCGGTGGGCCCGCCGCAGTGCCTCGCCGAGGCCGAGCAGGGCCGCGACCTCGTCGGCGTGCTCACGGACGAGCAGGTTCCCCGCCCACGCCGCGAGCGAGGGCCGGCGCAGCCCCGCGATCCGGGCGGCCAGGGCGCGGTCCCCGGACCGGCGGGCGTTCCTGACGTGCTCGTCGCGGGCGGCGGTGAAGTCCTCCGGTGCCAGCGCGTACAGCTCGTCCACCACCGCGTCCAGGTCCGTCATGGCGCCACGGTCGCACCGTCATCCGCCCGGCGCTACCCGGCCGCGCCAGCCGCCGGACTCGCTGCCGCGTTCCTCGATGTAGTCCTTGAATCGCCGCAGGTCGCCCCGGGTGCGCCGGTCCAGCACCCCGAGCGCGTCGGCGGCCTTCTCGGCGAGCCCCGAGGTCTCGACCTCCATGGCCAGGTTGACGCGCGTGTGCGTCCGGTCGAGTCGCTGGAACGTGACGACGCCGCGCTGCCTGACGTCGCCGGCCAGGGTGCGCCATGCCACGCGCTCGTCGGGGAGCTGGTCGACGATCTCGGTGTCGAATTCCCGGCGGGAGCCCGCGACATTCGTGACCCAGTGATTGTGGCGGTCGTCGACCTGGGTGACCTGCTCCACGCCCTCCATGAATTGGGGGAATTCCTCGAATTGCGTCCACTGGTTGTACGCCGTGTGCAGCGGGACGTCGACGTCGACGAATTCGCTGATGGTGCCCATGTGGTTTCTCCTTTCGGGGAATCGTCGGTGGTTCGGCTTCCCGGAGGAGGTGCGCCTAACCCCCGTGGCCCTGGGGCACGGCCCGGTGCGCAATGGCCGAACGAGGGGCGGCGCCCGGGGAACCGCGCTGTGCGATGCTCGCAAGGTGAGCCACGACGCACACGATTCCGCGTTCGGTGGCCGACAGGAGCCGCGTACCGCCGCCGAGCAGTTGGCGCGCACCGTCGCCCGCCTGCGCGCGGAGCTGGACGAGCAGCAGCGCACGGTCCCCGGCCGGGACGCGGTGGAGCGGGCCCGGGGCGTGCTCATGGAACGCCTGGGAATGACACCCCGCGAGGCCCGCGAGGAACTGCAGTCGCGGGCCGGACGCGCCGGCCGCTCCCTGGTCCAGGAGGCGTGGGCGCTGCTCGGCGCGTGTCCCCCGGCCCTGGTCGCCGCCGAGAGCGGCGACAGGACGAGCGGGGCGAACCCCGCGGGCACGGTCTTCTCCCGGGCCCGTTACACCGGGGCGGCGGCCGGCTCGGCCGCACTCGCCATGGCCGGCACGAGCGGCGAGCTCGCCCAGCGCCTGGAGGAGCAGCTCGCGGGCTCGGCGGGGGTCGACGCGCTCATGGTCTACGTACGGTCCCCGGTGGGCGGGCTCGACCTCGTCGCCCACGCCGGGGTCGGTACGGGCATCGCCTCCGCCTGGGGTCATCTGCCGCCGATCCGGGAGCTGGCGCCCGTCGAGGCGGTGGCCCTGGGGCGCCCGGTGTGGATGAGCGACCTCCACAAGGCCGCCCCGGGCCGGCCGCTGGTGGGCGACCGGCCGGAGCAGTGGCCGTCCCGTGCCTGGGTGCCGCTGTGCCGGGGTGAGGACGTCGTCGGCGTGGTGGGCTTCCTGAGGCGGCGGCCCGACGCGTTCGACGCCGCCGACCGTGCCCTGGTGCGGGCCGCCGCGCGCGCCTGCGCCGCCTACGCGGGGCCGATGGCCGCGCCGGAGAGCGCGGTGGAGGGTGCCCCGACGCTCCAGGCGGTCTTCGACAGCCTCCGCGAGGCCGTCGTCCTGCTCGTCCCCGTACGCGGTCCGGGCGGGGAGGTGACCGACTTCCGGATCGAGGCCGCCGCCCCGGCCTCGGTGGACGTGGCGGGCCGTACCGGGCGGGAGCTGGCCGGGCTCCGTGTGCTGGAGTCCTACCCCTCGCTCGCCGGGACCTCGCTCTGGCGCGGCTACCTGCACACGCTCACGACGGGCGAGCCCTACGAGAGCGACGGGTTCGACTACCGCGACCGCGCGCGCGGCCCCGGCCGCACCGCCCGCTACGCGGTGCGCGTGGTACGCCTCGGTGACGCGCTCGTCGTCTCCTGGCTGCGTCTGGACGCGGCCGACGAGGAGGCCGAACGGCTGCGGCGCCTGCAGTACCTGGGAAACCTCGGCTGGGTCGACTGGGACCTGGCCACGGACACCCTCCAGTGGTCCCCGCAGGTCTACACGCTCTTCGACCGGGATCCGGCGCTCGGCCCGATGCCGCTGGACGAGCTGCCGCAGCACCTGTTCCCCGAGGACCTGCCGGCCACCGGCGCCGCCGTGCAGGCGCTGCTCGCCGGGGGACAGCCGGTCGACGCCCCCTTCCGGATCCGCACCCCGCACGGCACCCGCCACCTGCGCTTCGTGGCCGAGGCCGTCATCGGCGCCCGGGGCAGGCCGGTCGCGGTCCACGGCTTCTACCAGGACCTCACCGCGCAGTGGCACGAGCGGATCGCCCGCGACGAGGCGCAGCGCGCGTTCAGCACCCGGCAGCGCAGTCCGAACGCCGAGCACGCGGTGGCCCGCCGCCTGCAGAACGCGCTGCTGCCCGTGCCCGAGCGGTCCTTCGACCTGTCCGGACTCAACTGCGACGTCTCCTACCTGCCCGCCGGGACCTCCCTCGAGATCGGCGGCGACTGGTTCACCGCCGTCGAACTCCCCGACGGCTCGGACCTGCTCGGCGTCGGGGACGTGGCGGGCCACGGCATCGAGGCCGTCGCCACCATGGCCGAACTGCGCTACGGCGCCGAGGCCATGGCTCTGGGCGGGACGCCCCCGCAGCGCGTCCTGGAGCGGCTGAACCGGGTACTGATGAGCAGGGGCACCGCCACCGCGACGATGCTGCTGGCCCACTACCGGCCCGACACCGGCATCCTGACCTGGGCGCGGGCCGGACATCTGCCGATCCTCCGCCTGCGGGACGGCCACGCGGTCTTCCTGGCCCAGCCCGACGGGCGCATCCTCGGTGCGAGCCACGAGAGCGCCTACGGGCAGTCGACCGCGGAGCTGCACTCCGGCGACCGCCTGTTCCTGTTCACCGACGGGCTGGTCGAGCGGCGCGGCCAGGACCTGGACGCGGGGCTGCGACGCCTGAGCCGTACGGCCGAGGCGGTGGTCCGCACGGACTGCGCCGCGGTGGCGCTCGGCCTCACCGCCGCGCTCGGTCCGGCCGATCCGAGCGACGACACCTGCCTGCTGTGCGTGCGCATCACGGCGTGACCGGGCCGCCGCCTGTGCCGTGCTGGTCGTGCCCGCCGTGCTCACTGTGCTCGTCGTGCCTGCCGCACTCGCCGCGGAGCCGCTCGCGGCGTGCCCGGAGCATGCGGAGCACCGCGGGCCGGTCGCCGTGCTCGTGCTCGTAGCGCAGCAGTTCGTCGACCTCCCCGGTCGGAGCAGAGCCGCCCCGGCCCTCCGGCACGTCCCGTGCCCGCGGGTCCCGCCGGGCGGGGCTGCCGCCGTCGCCCGGTGGCTTTCCATGACGTTCCGGCACCGTCATCACCTCCGTGGACGTTCGGCACGGTTCGGCTTCCCCGTCACGGATGCCGGAAACAGGGGTTTCGCGAGGATCGACCGTGATGCGGACCGCCGGGAGGCGGACCGCGGAGAACCGGGCCGGATGTCCCGGACGACCAAGGACCCTGTAGGTTCTTGCGTCGTGGAGGAGCTGGACCGGCAAATCGTGGAACTTCTCGTGGCCGACGGGCGCATGAGCTACACCGACCTGGGCAAGGCCACCGGCCTGTCCACCTCGGCCGTGCACCAGCGGGTCCGCCGCCTGGAGCAGCGAGGAGTGATCCGCGGGTACGCCGCGATCGTCGACCCCGACGCGGTGGGTCTGTCGCTGACCGCCTTCATCTCGGTCAAGCCCTTCGATCCCAGCGCCCCGGACGACATCGCCGACCGGCTCGCCGAGGTCCCGGAGATCGAGGCCTGCCACAGTGTGGCCGGCGAGGAGAACTACATCCTCAAGGTCAGAGTGGCCACGCCGATCGAGCTGGAACACCTGCTGGCGCGGATCCGCACCCTGGCCGGGGTCTCCACCCGGACCACGGTCGTGCTCTCCACCCCGTACGAGGCCCGGCCGCCACGCGTCTGAGGCCCGACCCACCGAAGCACTCCCACACCGCACCACCCCGCGAGGCGAAACCAGTGCCGCACACCACGAACGAGCCGACCACCCCCCGCACCGTGCTGCTGCGCGGCGGCAACGTCTACAGCCCCGCCGACCCCTTCGCCACCGCCATGGTGGTCGACGGCGGCACGGTCGCGTGGCTCGGCTCCGAAGGCGCCGCGGATTCCTTCGCGGAGGGCGTCGACGAGGTCGTCGACCTCGCCGGCGCGCTGGTCACCCCGGCGTTCACCGACGCCCACGTGCACACCACCGCTACCGGCCTGGCCCTCACCGGCCTGGACCTCGCCGGGGCCGGCACGCTGACCGAGGCACTGGACCGGGTGGGCGCCCATGCGCGGGCCCACACCGGCCACCGCGTCCTCCTGGGTCACGGCTGGGACGAGTCCCGCTGGCCCGAGCAGCGCCCGCCGACCCGCGCCGAGCTCGACGCCGCGACCGGCGGCCGCCCTCTGTACCTGACCCGCGCGGACGTGCACTCCGCGGCCGTGACCACCGCCCTCCTGGCGCTGGTCCCCGGCGTCGAGGCGCTGGCCGGCCACGACGCCGCCGGGCCGCTCACGCGCGACGCGCACCACGCGGTACGCCGCGCCGCCTACGCCGCCGTCACCCCCGCGCAGCGCGCCGCCGCCCAGCGTGCCGCGCTCGCGCACGCCGCCTCGCTCGGCATCGGCGCCCTCCACGAGTGCGCGGGGCCCGAGATCTCCTCCGAGGACGACCTGACCGCGCTGCTGCGCCTGGCGGCCGGCGAGCCGGGCCCGCACGTCCTCGGCTACTGGGCCGAGGCCGTCACCGGCCAGAAGGACCTGGAACGCCTGCGCGACCTGGGCGCGGTCGGGGCGGGCGGCGACCTCTTCGTGGACGGCTCGATCGGCTCCCGTACCGCATGCCTCCACGCCCCGTACGCCGACGCGCCCGGCACCGGCGGGACCGCGTACCTCGACGCCGCCGCCGTCGCGGAGCACGTCGCGCTGTGCACCGAGTCGGGCGTGCAGGCCGGCTTCCACGCCATCGGGGACGCCGCGGTCGCCGCCGTGGCCGAGGGTGTGCGCGAGGCCGCCCGGCGCGTCGGTCTCGACCGGGTGCGCGCCCTGCGCCACCGGGTCGAGCACGCCGAGATGATGACCGAGGACACCATCGCCGCCTTCGCGGAACTGGGGCTCGTCGCCTCCGTGCAGCCCGCCTTCGACGCGGCGTGGGGCGGCGAGGACGGCATGTACGCCCGGCGCCTGGGCGCGGACCGGGCCCGCACGCTGAACCCCTTCGCGGCGATGACCCGCGCCGGGGTGCCGCTGGCGCTCGGCTCCGACAGCCCGGTCACGCCGCTCGACCCCTGGGGCACGGTCCGCGCCGCGGCGTTCCACCGGACCCTGGACCACCGCATCTCGGCGCGGGGCGCCTTCAACGCCCACACGCGGGGCGGATGGCGCGCCGCCGGGCGCGACGACGCGGGCGTCCTCGTCCCGGGCGCGCCCGCCGACTACGTCGTCTGGCGGGCCGGCGATCTCGTCGTCCAGGCCCCCGACGACCGCGTCGCCAACTGGTCCACGGACCCCCGCTCCGGCACCCCCGGTCTGCCCGACCTCAGCCCGGACCTGCCGCTGCCCACCGCCCTGCGCACCGTCGTCGGCGGTCGCACGGTGTTCGCACGGCCGAACGAGTGACGCCACCCCGCGTGATGCGGCCGAACGGTTCTCCCTGGGCATGGCGTCGCACGGTCCGCGGCCCGCGCTTGACCTGCTGATTTGGTCAATCCGCGCAGGTCAAACGGCTGTTGACAGGCGACGGTCGGGGGCGAGTAGGTTCGGCCGGGTCCACCACCGGACGTCCGACCGGAGGCCTCCACGCGTCCGGCGACCGCCGCTGGGCCACGGGGCGTCGCGCCGCATTGGCACGCGCCACTGGAAGCCAGGTCCAGCGCCCGCGGTACGGAACGGGCTCGCCCGGCCGGCAGGTGTGACCGGGAGGGGCCCGGACGCCCAGTAGACAACGGCCTTGTCCGATCCGCAGCCAGCGGGTCCCAGGTCGGCCCGAAGGGCGCTCCGGGCCCCGAGCCCCCCTCCTCCCCCCCGTTCCCCCTCCGCGGGGCCGTTCCCTCCGGACCGGGACGTCAACACCTGGGGCGCGTCGGCGCGTCGTGCCGCCCCCTTTGCCTGCCCGGGGTCCGCGGGGGGCGCCATCCGGGGTACCGTCACTTCTCACAGTGCCCACCTGCAGGAAGGCCGCGAACGTGCGACCGCGTTCCGACGCCGCGACGGCGACCGCCGCGCCGACGGCGACGACCGATGAGGCCCGCCCGGCGGCGGCCGCCGCCGCCCCGGGGCGACTGGTCCGCGTGCGGCGCTCCGTGCGCCGGCACGCGCGGCGGTCGGCGATCGCGGCCGTGTGCGGCCTGGGGCTCGCGGCGGCCTTCCCGCCGTACGGACTGTGGCCGTTGTCGATCGCCGCGGTCGCGGGACTCGCGCTGCTGACCCGGGGCCGTACGGGCCGTCAGGGCGCGTGGCTCGGGTTCGCCTTCGGCCTGCCGTTCTTCCTCTGGCTGCTGCTGTGGCTGCGGGTGATCGGCTACGACGCCGTCGTCGGCCTGTCGGTGATCGAGGCCGCCTTCGTCGCGCTGCTCGGCGCCGGTCTGGCCGTGACGTCCCGGCTGCGGGCCTGGCCGCTGTGGGGCGCCTGCCTGTGGGTCGCCGAGGAACTCGCACGGGACCGCCTGCCGTTCGGCGGCTTCCCGTGGGGGCGGCTGGCGTTCGCCAACACCTCCTCGCCGTTCACGCCGCTGGCGGCGCTCGGCGGGGCCCCGCTGGTGACCTTCGCGGTGGCGCTGTGCGGCTCCCTGCTCGCCGCGTCCGCCGTCGCCGTGCGGCGGTTGCGCACGGGCCCGGTCGTGTTCGGCCGGCGCCGCTTCCTGCCGGCGGCCGGGGCGGGCGTCGCGGCGGTCGCCGTCTTCGCGGCGGGCTGGGCCGTACCGGTCCCGACGAAGGCCGACGACACCGTCCGGGTCGCCATAGTGCAGGGCAACGTCCAGCAGCCGGGCCTGCACTTCCTCGGCCGGCCGCTGAAGATCCTCGACAACCACGTCGAGGCGACGCTGAAACTCGCCGCGGACGTCAAGGCGGGGCGCACCCCCAAGCCGGATCTGGTGATCTGGCCGGAGAACTCCTCCGACATGGACCCGTTCGCCGAACCGCAGGCCTACGCGCTGATCACCAAGGCCGTCCAGACCATCGGCGTCCCGGTCCTCGTCGGCGCGCTCGTCGACGGCCCGGACGCCACCCATGTGCAGAACGAGGGCATCGTCTGGGACCCGGTGACAGGCCCCGGCGCCTCGTACACCAAGCAGCACCCCGTGCCCTTCGGCGAGTACGTGCCGTTCCGGCAGGAGCTCACCAAGGTCATCAAGCGCCTGGACCAGATCCCGCGCGACTTCTACCCCGGCGATCACAGCGGGGTGCTGCAGATCGGCCCGGCCCGGCTGGGCGACGTGATCTGCTTCGAGGTCGCCTACGACGGCATCGTGCACGACACCGTCGCCGCCGGTGCCCGCGCGCTGATCATCCAGACCAACAACGCGACGTACGGCCGGACCGGCCAGCCCGAGCAGCAGTTGGCCATGTCGCAGCTCCGGGCGGTGGAGCACGGCCGGGCCGTCGTCACGGCCGCCACGAGCGGCATCACCGCGGTCGTCGCCCCCGACGGCCGGATCGAGCAGCGGACGCGGGAGTTCACGCAGGACGTGCTCAGCGCCCAGCTGCCGCTGAGGGACGAACTGACCGTGGCCGACCGCGTCGGCGACGCTCCCGAATGGGTGCTCGCTATGGTTGGCCTCCTGTCGTGCGTCGCGGCGTTCGTGCTGGGCAGGCGAGGCAGCAAGGAAATGATGGAGGAGCAGCAGTGAGCGTTGGCGGTGGGGTCACCCGCGGTACGGCCCCGGGGAGCGCCTACGGGCCGCTCGGCACGGTTCTCGTGATCATTCCGACGTACAACGAGGCCGACAACATCAAGCCGATCGTGAGCCGGGTCCGGGCCGCCGTACCGGAGGCGCACGTCCTTGTCGCCGACGACAACAGCCCCGACGGCACCGGCAAGCTCGCGGACGAGCTGGCCGTCGTGGACGACCACGTGCACGTGCTGCACCGCAAGGGCAAGGAGGGCCTCGGCGCCGCCTACCTCGCGGGCTTCCGCTGGGGCATCGACCAGGGCTACGGCGTCCTGGTCGAGATGGACGCCGACGGCTCCCACCAGCCCGAGGAGCTGCCGCGGCTGCTGACCGCCCTCAAGGGTGCCGACGTCGTGCTCGGTTCGCGCTGGATCCCCGGCGGCCGGGTGGTCAACTGGCCCAAGTCCCGCGAGTACCTGTCCCGCGGCGGCAGCACGTACTCCCGCTTCCTGCTCGACGTGCCGCTGCGCGACGTGACCGGCGGCTACCGGGCCTTCCGCAAGGAGACGCTGCTCGGCCTGGGCATGGACGAGGTCGCCTCGCAGGGCTACTGCTTCCAGGTCGACCTGGCCTGGCGCGCGGTGAAGGCCGGCTTCCACGTCGTCGAGGTGCCCATCACCTTCGTCGAGCGCGAGCGCGGCGACAGCAAGATGAGCCGGGACATCGTGGTGGAGGCCCTGTGGCGGGTCACCGCCTGGGGTGTGGGCTCGCGCGTGCGGCGGTTCACGGAGGCCCGGCGCAAGAGCTGACCGGGGCCCTCGGGGCGTCCGGCGGCGACCAGGCACAATGGGGCCTATGACGATCAGCACCCCGCCGCCGGACGGGTCCGGTGGACCGCAGCAGCAGCGACAGCAGGGGCGTTCCCGCGGCCGGCGGTGGATTCCCCTGGCCGTGGCCGTGTACGCCCTGCTGGAGATCTGGCTGCTGATCCTGGTCGGCAGGGCGGCCGGCGGTCTGACCGTCCTGCTGCTGCTCGTCGCCGGCCTGGTCCTCGGCGGCCTGGCGATACGCAACGCGGGCCGCAGCGCCTGGCGGTCGCTGAGCGAGGCGGTGCGGGCGGCGACGCCGCCCGGCCAGGACGGGACCGCGGCGGGCCGCGGGACCGGCGAGGACACCAAGGACACCAAGAACGGCAAGGGAAAGGGCGGCGCGGGCGCGCTGCTGACCGGCGGCCTGCTGCTGATGGTGCCCGGCCTGATCTCGGACGTGGCCGGTCTGCTCTTCCTCTTCCCGCCGACCCGCTCGCTGCTGACCCGCCTCGGCGGGCGCGCGCTGGAGCGCAGGGTCGCCGCCCGCCCCCAGGAGCAGGGTTCGCTCGGCGACCTCTTCCGGCAGGCCCGCGACGCGGAGACGCAGATCCGCATCCATCGCCCGGACGGCAAGGTCATCCAGGGCGAGGTGGTGGACCGGGAACCGGGCGAGGACAACGAAAACCCCGGGACGCGGCACTGAGGCCACGTTCGCCGGGGCGCACGTCGGACCGGGCCCGCCCCTCACGGGCCCGCTACCTTCTGTCAGGCGCTCTTGCGGTTGTCGCGCGGATGAACGGCGATGTTCATCGCGCCGGAGCGCAGGACGGCCAGCCTTTCGGCCAGAACTTCCTCCAGCTCCTCGACCGTGCGCCGCTCCATGAGCATGTCCCAGTGCGTACGCGCGGGCTTGCTCGTCTTCTCCTCCGGGCTCTCTCCGTCGACCAGAAGTGCCACCTGGCCACAGGCCCGGCACTCCCACTCCGGCGGAATCTCGGCCTCCACCGAGAACGGCATCTCGAATCGATGGCCGTTCCGGCATGCGTACTCAACGGTCTGGCGAGGTGCCAGATCGATGCCGCGGTCGGTCTCGTAGCTCGTCGCCCCGAGTCGCGTGCCGCGGAGAGCTCGCTCACTCATGAATCGTGCCTCCCGGGCTGTGTCGCCCACAGGACAGGTGTCGCTGTCGTCGTCATCCGGTCAACGTCCGGTCGGCGGTGAAGATTCCCGTATCGGGAGGTGCGTCGCCCGTCGTGCCGCCCCTTTTTGTACCCATCGGCGCCCGTTTTGTCACATCTCACGAAAGATGTCACCCTGCGTTCTGATATCTTTAGCGCGCAGTAACGGTCCATCCGTCGAACCAACGGCGTACACTACCGCGTCGCACTCCGAGGGGCTAAATCGTCTCGGGGACCGGATTGCCGGCGGCCGCCACCGCCCGTCGCATGGGCACCCGCAGCAGCAGGACGAAGCCGATCGCGAAGAAGACCACCAGCGAGATGATCGCTTCCCGGTAACTGCCGCTGAGCTGGTACGTCAGCCCGAACAGCAGCGGCCCGAGCCAGCTCGTCCCGCGGTCGCTCACCTCGTACACCGAGTAGTACTCGGCCTCCTTGCCGCGCGGCACGAGGTGCGAGAAGAGCGAGCGCGACAGCGCCTGGCTGCCGCCCAGCACCATGCCGATGGCCGCCGCCAGGAGGAAGAAGCCCACCGGCCGGCCGGCGGGCAGGAAGAATCCGGCCGCGAGGGTGATCGTCCAGGCCACCAGCGAGCCGAGCACGGTGCGGTGCGTCCCGTACCGCGCGGCGAGCCGGCCGAGCAGCAGGGCGCCGAAGACCGCCAGCACCTGAACGAGCAGGATCGCGCCGATCAGCGTCGTCTGGTCCAGGTCCAGCTCCTCGGAGCCGTAGACGGACGCCTGGGAGATCACGGTCTGGATGCCGTCGTTGTAGATGAGGTACGCCAGCAGGAAGCCGAGCGTGAGCGGGTAGCGGCGCATGTCCCGGACGGTGTCGGCGAGCTGACGCCAGCCCTGGCGCAGCGCCCCGGACCCGGCCCGGGCCTTGACGGCCCCGGCCGCCGTGACCGTCCCGGCCGCCCCGTCGACACGATCGCGCAGCCGCAGCAGCGGCACGATCGTGAAGCCCGCCCACCACAGCCCCGCCGACGCGAGGCAGATCCGCACGGCCGTGCCCTTGGAGAGGCCGACCGCGTCGTGGCCGAGGAAGAGGGCGAGGTTGGCGACGAGCATCAGGGCACCGGCGGCGTAGCCGAACGCCCAGCCGCGCGAGGACACCGCGTCGCGCTCGTGGGGCTCGGCGATCTGCGGCAGGAAGGCGTTGTAGAGGACGACCGAGGCCGCGAAGGCGACGTTGGCGACGATCAGCAGCGCGCCGCCCAGCAGATAGCGGTCACCGCCCACGAAGAACATGGCGGTGGTCGCGGCGGCCCCGGTGTAGGCGAAGACCCCCATCAGCGCCTTCTTGCGGCCGGTGCGGTCCGCGATCGCCCCGGCCAGCGGCATCACCAGCACCGACAGCAGCACGGAGGCGGAGACGACGTACGCGAAATAGGCGCCGGCCCGCACGGGTATCCCGAGCGGGCGGACGTAGCCGTCGGGGTCGGCGGCGGCCTCGGCGATGTCGGTGAGATAGGGGCCCAGGAAGACCGTGATGACGCTGGTGGAGAAGACCGAGTTGGCCCAGTCGTAGAAGTACCAGCCGCGTTGCTCGCGGCGCCGTTCGCCCGCGGCGGCCACGGCGCCGTCGCCCGCCGCCGTGCCCCGCACCTCGTCCGTGCTCACCACTTGTGCCCGCCGTTCCGTGTCCGTGCGCCGTGCCGATGTGATCGGCATGATGCCATCAGCGGGCGGCCGAGTGAGAGCCAGGACACATGACTGCCCCCGGGCGCCACTTGGGCGGCCCGGGGGCAGGGGGCGGTATGCCTGGATCGCGGAGGTCCGCAACGATCAGGCCTTGCCGCCGTTCGTCCGGCGACGGCGCAGCACCCAGAAGGTGGCACCGGCACCCGTGGCCAGCAGCGCGCCACCCACGATGGTCTCGGGGGTGTTCATGCCGATCGAACCGCCGAGACCGGTGTTCGGGGCGCCGATCGGCCCGCCACCGCCGATACCGCCGCCACCGATTCCGCCGCCGATGCCGCCACCGCCGCCGCCACCGCCGCCACCCCAGCAGCCGCCGCGACCGCCGCCACGGCCGCCGCCGTAGCCGCCGTCGCCACCGCGGCCGCCCTCGCCACCGCGGCCGCCCTCGCCGCCGCGACCGCCGCCGAAGTCACCACGGTCGTCGCCGCCGCGGCCGAAGCCGCCGTCGTCCATGTTGCGGCCGTCGGCCAGGTCCGTGCCCGCGCCGTCGTTCAGGCTCTGACCCTGGCTGCCGGTGTTGTTGAGGCCGGCACCCGCGCCGGCGCCGTTGCCGTTGTCGCCCCGGCCGCCGTTGTCCCCGCGCCCGCCGTCGTCGCCGCGCCCGCCGTTGTCCCCGCGCCCGCCGTCGTCGCCGCGGCCACCGTCACCGCCGCGCCCGCCGTCACCGCGGTCGTCCCCGCGGCCGCCGCCGCCGTAACCGCCGTCGCCACCACGCCCGCCTTCGCCGCCGCGGCCGTAGCCGTCACGGCCACCGCCCCACCACGACTCGCAGTTGTCGCCGTAGCCGCCGCGGCCGTGTCCGTAACCGCCGTGCCCGCCGTGGCCGTAGCCCCGGTCACCGTGGTCCCGGCCCCGGTCGTCGCCGTGGTCGTCGCCGCGGTCGCCGCGGTCACCGTGGTCGTCCCCCCGGTCGTCGCCGCGGTCGTCCCCGCGGTCGTCGCCGCGGCCGCCGTTGTCGCCCCGGTCGTCGCCGCGGTCGCCGTTGTCGCCCCGGTCGCGGTCGCTGCCGTTGGCGTTTGCGTTGCCGCCGGCTGCGCCGTTGGCGTTCCCGTCGATGGCACGGACGGTCAGCTGCACGACGCTCGGGCCGGTGTCCTGGCCCGTCGGCTCGGTGCAGTCGACGGTCACGTTGTACGTGCCCGGGGGAGTGGCTGCCGGGACGGTGAAGCTGGCGCCGCCGCCGGTCGAGCTGACCGCCACGGTGGGGCGCTCGGGGATGCTGGTGGTGATGACGGTGTCGCTCACGCAGTTGGCGACGGTGACCGTGACGAGGTCACCGGGGGAGACCCGGTAGCTCGAGAGCCCGACGCCAGGGGCCGCGATAGCGTTTGTTGGCAGGACGACTGCGGCTACGGTCATCGCCGCCCCGGCCATGATGCGTGGAGCACGCATGGGGAGAACCTCCTTGCGGACGGGGCAGGTGGGACTGGCTTCCCGTGACACGAACTGCGACCGCGTCCTTGCTCCCATGGCACGAGGACCGGGATACGGCCGCACCTTGGAACGGCCTTCCCCGTTGCTCCGGACGGGGCATCAGGCTCGTCGCCGGTCCGCGGTTGCCGCAGGTCAGCGACATATCTGGAGCGGCGTCAGAAAAATGTGAAGAGATCGTCAAACGGGTGACGGAAAGTCAGAGGATCTTGGTTCGGAAGTACGGCCGACTGGACGTCAGCCGATACTCCGTCAGGAAAGAATTCGCCACCGTCACGGACGATGCGTCAGATACCCGCTCCCACGGCAGCGGAGAGGGTCCGCGCGTACAGGCGGGCGCCCTCGGGGCGGGGGTGGATGCGGTCCCCCCACAGCAACTGCGGGTGTCCGGCGATCACGGCCCGCCACGGGACCAGTACGGATCCGGGGTGTTCGCGCACCCCCTCCCTCAGCGCACTGTTCACCCGGGCCTCCCAGGAGCGGGGTGCCTGGACGTCCACGAAGGCGACGAGCCGTCCGGGGCCGGCGATCCGTACCACCCGGTCGAGGGTCTCGCGGGTCACGTCCCCGTTCGTCCCGAGCCCGACGACGACCACGCCGCGCAGTCGCCCGGCGTCCCGCAGTCGCTCCAAAACCTGCGGCGCGGCGCTCATCTGACGACCCACCACGGCATCCACCGCGATTCCGGGCAGCAGTTCCTGCAGGGCGTCGGCCGAGGCCAGCATCACCGAGTCGCCCACCGCCGTGATGTCGGCGCCGGTCACCTCCGGTACGCCGCCCGTCCCGGTGTCCGGCCCGTCCTCCTGGCGTGCGGGGCGCAGCGCGCGGAGCGGCTCGGCAGGCCGTGCCGTCGGCGACACCGGCGCGGACGCCGCCGCGACCACGCGCTCGCCCGAGGCGATCTGCGACTGCAGGCCGCCGCCGGACGGGGCCCGCAGCACACCGACGTACCCCACGCACGCCATCGCGACGCCCGCGGCCGCGGCTCCCAGCACCAGCCGGGGCCGGGCGCCCCATGCCCGCCGCAGGAACGTGCTGCACAACTCGGCGTACCCGCGCACGCCGAGCCGCAGCAAGGGCTCCTCCAGGACGCGGTACGACAGCGCGGCGAGGGCCACCGGCAGGGTGAGCGCCGCGCACCGTGCGAACGGTGAACTCAAGACCTCCGGCGCTGCGTTGACCAGGCAGGCGAGGACCGGCCAGTGCCACAGGTAGATCCCGTACGAGCGGCGCCCGGTCCAGGCCAGCGGCCGCCACCCCAGCAGCCGGGCGACCCTGCCGGGCCCGCCCGCCGCCACCGTGAGCGCGGCCGCCGCCAGGCACACCGGGACCAGGCCGCCCCGGTACACGAGGGCCGAGGTCCCCGACACGAGCAGGGCAGCCCCGGTCAGCACGGCCAGCCCCGCCACGCCCAGCCCGTCGATGGCCCGCACGTATCCGGCCCGGCGCATCGTCCCGGCCCGCGACAGGGGGAGGACGAGCGCGACCGCCGCGCCGAGCAGCAGTGCGCCGCCGTGCGTGTCCGTCCCGTAGTACACCCGGGAGGGGTCGGTGCCCGGTACGTGGAGCAGGGCCATCGCCGTGAAGGACGCGGCAGCCGGCACCGCCACGATCGCCGCCTGCGCCCACTGCCGGCGCACCACCGCCATCAGCGCCCACAGCAGCAGCGGCCAGGCCACGTAGAACTGTTCCTCGACCGCCAGTGACCACAGATGCCGCAGCGGCGGTTCGGCGCCGAACTGCGCGAAGTACATGTCGTGCCGGCCCAGCTGCCACCAGTTGCTGCGGTAGGTGAGCGCCGCCGCTACTGCGCCCCGCAGATCACGCCGTCCGTCCCCGCCGACCAGCGTCGCCGCGCACGCGGTGACCGCCAGGACCAGCCACAGCACGGGCAGCAGCCGCAGTGCGCGGCGCCGCCAGAAGGCGACGAGCCGCAGGCGCCCGCCCCGCCGGCGGTCGGCGGCGAGCAGACTGGTGATCAGGTAGCCGGAGAGGACGAAGAAGAGGTCCACGCCCAGGAAGCCGCCCGGCAGCCACGGAGCGTGCACGTGGTACACGACGACCGCCGTCACGGCCAGCGCGCGCAGACCGTCGAGACCCTGTGCACGCGGGTGCTGAGTGTTCATCAGGCCACGGTCGGCACCCCGGGTCGGCTCCGCATCCCGGCAGCGCCCGATTGGACCCGCTGCCTCACCCGGTCTACCCGATCGGGTGAGGTGCGGATTGCCCCGTTCGCACTCCTCCGAATGCGGTCGGCGCGCACCCGTCCTACGGTCCTGTATGACGGGCCGTCATGTGCCGTCACGCACCTGGCTGCCGGAGCTGAAGGACTGTGATGGATCACTATCCCGGGGAGCACACCGCTCCCGTGCCGTGGTACGGACATCCCGACGCCTGGTACGGGCAGCCCGACCCCTGGTTCGGGCAGCCGCTCCCGGCCTCGTGGGAGGACGAGGCAGCACGTCCGCCCGCTCGCCCCCGCCCGGCCTCGAAGGCGCCGGCCCGCGCCGGCCGGCAGCGCGGCAAGCCGGAGCCCGCGCCGCGCCCGCGGCAGAAGGCGAAGGCTGGACGCCCGTCCGAGCCCGGGTCGAAGCCGCGCGCCCAGGGTGCGCCCGCCGCCAAGGTCCGCCGGGAGGCCAAGGAGGCCGAGGGCCGTCCCGCTCCGAAGGCCCGTCCCGCCGCGAAGAGCCGTCCCGCTACCCCGGACACCCGGGCCGCCGCCCCCAAGGTTCCCAAGGCTCCCGCCGGGCGGGGGAATCCGCCGCGACCCGCCGTCCGCGCCACCGGGGCCGGGACCGGGACCGGGCGTCCGCGGGCCGGTACCGGCGCCCGGCCGGCCGTACGCCGTCACCAGCAGCCGCCGCCACTGCGTCTGACGCGGCGCGGCCGGCGGGTCGCCGGGGTGGCGGTGGGCGCGCTCGTGGTGACCGGGCTCGTGCTGACCTTCGACGGTTTCCTGGGGTCGGGCGGTCCGCCCCAGCCCTCGGCCGCCTCCGCCGCCCTGGCCGGCAGTGCGGGCGGTGCGGGCTCCGGCATCAAGGCGCCACCCCCGCTGCCGCCGGCCCAGCCGACGCGGGTGCGCATCCCCTCGATCGGGGTGGACGCCCCGCTGATGAACGTGGGCCTGGACAAGGACGGCGTCATCGAGACACCTCCGCCCGAGGAGAAGAACGAGGCCGCCTGGTACAAGGACTCGGTGAGTCCCGGGGCGCGCGGCGCCTCGGTCATCGTCGGCCATGTCGACAACATGAGCGGCCCGGCCGTGTTCTACAGCCTCGGCGCGCTGAAGAAGGGCTCGACCATCGAGGTCGCCCGTGACGACGGCACCACCGCGGTCTTCACCATCTTCGGCATCGAGGTCTTCAACAGGACCGGCTTCCCGGCCCACCGGGTCTACGGCGACACGAAGGACCCAGAGCTGCGGGTCATCACCTGCGGCGGCACGTACAGCAGCGCCAGCGGCTACTCCGGCAACGTGGTGGTCTTCGCCCGGATGTCGAAGACCAGGTCGGCAGCCGACGAGAAGGCCGCGAAGGCCGAGAAGGCCGAGGGAGCGGAGAAAGCCCGCAAGACCGAGAGCCCCGGGACGACGGACGGGCCCGACAAGCCGGACAACCCCGGCAAGAGCGTCACGACCGGCGAGGCGAGCCCGACCGCGACTCCCGGCAAGGAGGAGAAGGCACCGGCCGGGTGACGGGGCGTCAGCGGATCAGGTCCAGACGCCGCGTTCGACGAACACCGAGCGCAGCAGCTCCAGCCGGTCGGTCATGATGGCGTCCACGCCGAGGTCCAGCAGGGCGTGCATCCGGGCCTCGTCGTTCACCGTCCACACGTGCACCTGGAGGCCCAGGCGGTGCGCCGTGCGCAGGAACGCCCCGTCGACCACGCGGATGCCGTACGCGCGCTCCGGCACCTGCACGCAGACCGCACCGCGCCGCACCGCCGTGTCGAGGAGGAAGCGCTCGGCGACCCGGCCGCCGACCGAGAGCAGGCGGAGGTCCGCCACGCCGCGGGTGCCGAGCGAACTGGCCATGCGGGGCCCGCCGAGCGCGCGGGCCCTGACCAGCCGCGCCTCGGAGAAGGAGCCCACGCACACCCGGTCCCAGGCGTCCGCGCGGTCGATCGCCGCGATCAGCGGGGCCACGGCCTCGTCCACCTTGGCGTCGACGTTCCAGCGGGCCCCGGGGAAGGCCTCGAGCAGGTCCTGGAAGAGCGGTACCGGCTCCTTGCCCGCGACACGGGCCTCGCGGACCTGGTCCCAGGTGAGCTCGGCGATCCTGCCGCGTGTGTCGGTGACACGGTCCAGGGAGCTGTCGTGGAAGGCCACCAGGACCCCGTCGGACGTGAGGTGGACGTCGGTCTCCAGGTAGCGGTAGCCGCCCTCGACGGCGGTCCGGAAGGCGGCCATGGTGTTCTCCAGGCCGTCGGCGTCACCGCCCCGGTGGGCGAAGGCAATCGGTGCCGGGCTGTCGAGGTACGGGTGGCGTATCGCGGTCACTCGTGCAGTATCGCGTGTCCCCCGGCGGGCTCCGCCACCGGCCGCCCCCCTCGGGCCACCACCTCCCCGCCGTCCCGCTCGGCCGAGGGCTGCGGGAACGCGAGGACGCGCAGGAAGAACTGGGCCAGCGGGCCGATCGACAGCGCGTAGAGCACGGTGCCGACGCCCACGCTGCCGCCCAGGACGAAGCCCACCGCCAGCACCGTCACCTCGATCCCGGTGCGCACCATCCGGATCGAGCGCCCGGTGCGCCGGTGCAGTCCGGTCATCAGCCCGTCGCGCGGTCCCGGACCGTAGCCGGCGGTGATGTACAGCCCGGTCGCCACGCCGCCCAGCACGATGCCCGCGACCAGGAGCGGGATGCGGACGCCGAGGGAGTGCGGCTGGGGGAGCAGGCCCAGCGTGGCGTCCATCGACAGGCCGACGACGAAGACATTGGAGACCGTGCCCAGGCCCGGCCGCTGGCGCAGCGGCCACCACAGCAGCAGGACGAGCGCGCCGACGCCCACCGACACCAATCCGATGCTGACGCCGGTGTGCTTCGCGATGCCCTGGTGCAGGACGTCCCACGGGTCCAGGCCGAGCGCGGCGCGCACCTGCAGGGCGGCGCTCGCGCCGTACAGGACCAGACCCGCGTAGAGGTGCACCAGCCTGCGGGCGGTGCGTGCGGCTGTGCGTGATTGGCCCTCCACAGGACCCCCCTCCGGCCGTGATGACGCTGTACCGGACACTGTGTGGCATGGTCGTGGTCGGAATCCATGGCCAATGTGCGGAAGGTGGACCGGTAACCATGTCGCAGTGGACCGCAAACGTGGGTGTCACCCATCTCGCCCGGCTGCTCGAACCCCGCCCCCAGCGCTCCACCGGACGCCGTGTCCCGGCCTACCGGGGCCTCGCCGACGGGATCCGGGTCCTGGTCCTGGAGGGCCGCGTCCCCGTGGCCGCGCGCCTCCCCGCGGAGCGCGAACTGGCCCTCGCCCTGGCCGTCAGCCGGACCACGGTCGCCGCCGCCTACGAGGCGCTGCGCGCCGAGGGCTTCGCGCGCTCCCGGCGCGGCGCGGGCACCTGGACCGCCGTCCCCGAGGGGCACGCCCTGCCCACGCGCGGTCTGGAGCCGCTGCCCCCGGACGCCGCCGGCACCGTCATCGACCTCGGCTGCGCCGCCCTCCCCGCGCCCGAGCCATGGCTGTCCCGCGCGGTCGGCGGCGCCCTGGCCGACCTGCCCTCCTACACCGCCACGCACGGCGACTTCCCCGCGGGGCTGCCCGTCCTGCGGGAGGCCATCGCCGAGCGGTACACCGCGCGCGGCATCCCGACGCTCCCCGAGCAGATCATGGTCACCACCGGGGCCATGGGGGCCATCGCCGCCGCCGTCCGGCGCCTGGTCGCGCCCGGCGAACGGGTGGCCGTCGAGGCCCCCAGTTACGCCAACGTCCTGGAGCTGCTGCGGGAGAGCGGCTCCCGGCTGGTCCCGGTCGCGCTGCGCGACGGGCTCGCCGGCTGGGACCTCGACCACTGGAAGCGCGTCCTGCGCGACGCGGCGCCGCGCATGGCGTACGTCATGCCGGACTTCCACAACCCGACCGGCACCCTCGTCCCCGACGACCAGCGCCGGGCGCTGGTCGAGGCGGCCCGCGCGGCCGGGACCGTGCTGATCGCCGACGAGACGATGGCCGAACTGACCCTGGACGCCGGAGCCGGTCCCCCGCCGCGCCCGATGGCCGCCTTCGACCGCGGCGGCACCGTCATCACCGTCGGCTCGGCCAGCAAGGCGATCTGGGCGGGCCTGCGCATCGGCTGGGTGCGCGCCACGCCCGACGTCGTGCGCCGGCTGGTCAGCGCCCGCGCCTACCTCGACCTCGGCTCGCCCGTCGTCGACCAGCTCGCGGTCGCCTGGCTGCTGCGCAACGACGTCTGGGACGACGCCGTGGCCGCCCGGCGCGAGCGGGCCCGCTCCCATCGCGACGACCTGGCGGCCGCCCTGCGCGACCGGCTGCCCGAGTGGGAGTTCGCCGTGCCCTCCGGCGGGATGACCATGTGGGTGCGCACCGCCGAGGTCTCCGGCTCCCGCCTCGCGGTGGCGGGCGAGCGGCTGGGTGTCCGCGTCCCGTCCGGTCCGCGCTTCGGCATCGACGGGGCCTTCGAGTCCTACATCCGGCTGCCCTTCACCGTCGGCGGCGGCGTGGCCCGCGACGCCGTCGAACGGCTGGCCGCCGCCGCGCAGGCGGTCCGCGACGGCGGCGGGGCCGAGACCGAGGGCACCGGCCTGTTCGTGGCGTGAGAAGGCCCCCGGAGCAGCGGCTCCGGGGGCCCTTCCGGCGCGGGGCGGTCCGGCGGACTCAGCGGGTGGGCTCAGCGGGCGGGCTCAGTGGTCGGGGATCTCCGTCAGACGGACCCGGAGCTCGACCTCCTGGTCACCGGAGACGCTGCCCTGCTCCTCCAGTTCGAAGCAGTCGCCGAGCACCTTCTTGACCTCGCGGACGTGCCGCGGGCCGCCGGACAGGTCGGCGGTGAGCGTGCCGTCGAGATGGACCGGACCGAGCTCGTGGCCGTGGCTGCGCGTGTCGATGGAGGCCGACCACACGGTCGGGTGCTTGGCGCCCGGCCGTGGCTCCAGGGCCTCGGTCAGACTCTCGCCGGGGCGCGTGGGGAAGGCGGCTTCCAGCGCGCCGAGTACGGCTCCTGCGTCCTGCTTGGCGCAATCGGTGAGCATGACGTCGACGTGGGAGTCGTGGGATCCGGTGTGGTGCGTGGTCATCAGCGATTCTCCTCTCGCGGGATGCCCCGTTGCGGCGCGGCGATGCGGCGACCGCGGTCCGCGCCCCTCTCAGCGTAGGTCGGTGCCCGCCGGGTCGCAGCGGGCCGCGGTCACGCGCCGGTGCCCAGCCCCTCCAGCGCCTCGACCAGGGGCGCGAGTTCCGGCTGCGTGGCGGCGTCGGCGAGGGCCTGGCGCAACGCCTCGTCGTGGGTCGGGCGGGCCTGCGCGAGCAGGGCGAGACCGTCCTCGCCGACGTCGGTGTAGATCCCGCGGCGGTCGGTCGCGCACAGGTAGCGCGTGAGCAGCCCACGGTCCTCGAGCCGCGTCACCAGCCGTGTGGTGGCGCTCTGGCTCAGCACCACGGCGTCGGCCACCTGTGCCATCCGCAGATGGCCGCCCTCGCCCGGGTGCTGGCGGCTGAGCACGTCGAGCAGGGAGAACTCGCGCACGCTCAGCCCGTGCCCGGCCTCGAGCGCGCGCTCGATGTGCGCCTCGATCCGGTTGTGCAGCAGGGACAGGGCGTACCAGCCCTGCGCCGGCCCGGCGGGTACGGGGTCCGTGGTGGCGGTCATGGGCCCAGGATAAGTCAGGCCGCCGGTAGTCGGCGCGTGCAAATTTTTCGAGCGACCGGACGCGGGGGTCGCGACGGACGTGGGCGCCGGGTGCGTCCGGCGCCCACGCCCCTCACGGGGCGGTCAGAAGGTGAGCTTCCAGCTGTTGACGTATCCCGTGTCCTGGGCCGCCACGTCGCGGACGCGGAGCTTCCACGTGCCGTTGGCGACCTCGGCGGAGGCGTTGACCGTGTACGTCGTGATGACGTTGTCCGCCGAGTCGTTGCTGCTCGAGTTCTTCAGCCGGTAGGCGGTGCCGTCCGGGGCGACCAGGTCGACGACGAGGTCGCCGCGCCAGGTGTGCCGGATGTCGACGCCGACGGCGAGGGCGGCGGGCGCGTTGCCCGCGATGCCGCTGACGGTCACCGGGGACTCCACGGCCGCGCCCGCGTCGGGGATCGTGACGTCGGCGGTGTTCTCGAACACGGTGCCCGGCGGGGGAGTCGTGGCGGTGGAGAGCGTCCAGATCGCGTTGGCGATGGCGTCGGTGTTGTTGTCCAGCGCCGTGTCGTTGATGTTGGACGCCGTGTCGCAGGAGGCGTGGTAGCAGCGGTCGAAGGCCTGCCCCGACGTGCCGCCCCACTTCTGCGCCTGCGCCGCGGTCTTGATGTAGTCGGCGCCGCTGAACAGGCCGCCGACCGGCACGCCCACGTTCTTGAAGGGCGCGTGGTCGGAGCGGCCGTCGCCCTCGGTCTCGATCTCGGTCGCGATCCCCTTGGCGGCGAACCAGTCCTTGAAGACCTTCTCCAGGGCGGTGTCGTCGTCGTAGACGAAGTAGCCGGGGTTGGGCGAGGCGATCATGTCGAAGTTCAGATAGCCGTCGATCCTGCCGCGGTCGGCGGTGGACAGGCTGTTGACGTACGCCTTGGAGCCGATCAGGCCGAGCTCCTCGGCCCCCCACCATCCGAAGCGCAGGTGCTTGGTGGGCTGCAGGTTCTCGCGTGCGACCGCGAGGGCGGTCTCCAGCACGGCGGCCGAGCCGGAGCCGTTGTCGTTGATGCCCGGGCCGGCGGTCACGGAGTCGAGGTGCGAGCCGGCCATGATCACGTGGTTGGCGTCGCCGCCGGGCCAGTCGGCTATGAGGTTCCAGCCGGTGGCGCCGCCCGACGTGAACGACTGGAGCGCGGTGGTGTAGCCGGCCGCGTCCAGCTTGGCCTTCACGTAGTCGACGGAGGCCCGGTAGCCGGTCCGGCCGTGGGCGCGGTTGCCGCCGTTGGCGGTGGCGATGGACTGCAGCTGGCTCAGGTGCGCCTTGACGTTCGCGACGGGGATGTCCGGCGCGGCGGCGAGGGCGGGCCGGGCCGAGACGGGTGTGGCGGACGCGGTCAGCAGGGCCGCGGCCAAGGCGCCGACGGCGCCGGCCGCGACGAGTCTGATTGCGGGCACAGGTCACTCCGGTGTGTGGGGGGATGGAGTCGCGCGGTGATGGGACGTTCTTGAGCAGAACTTGACGCGTACATGCCTGAGCAGATCCTGTGTACCGCGGGGCTTCCCGTCAAGGGCGCATACCGGACGCCGCGTTCCGCGAAGCGGGCGCGCTAGGGTCGGAGCATGGCTGACGACGAGGGCCCGGTGCGGGTCGACGCCTGGATCTGGTCGGTCCGGCTCACGAAGACGCGCTCCATGGCCGCCACCGCGTGCCGCGCCGGACACGTGCGCGTCAACGGCGAGCGCGTGAAGCCGGCGCACGCCGTCCGCCCGGGCGACGAGGTAAGACTGCGCGGCGCCGGGCGGGAGCGGATCGTCGTCGTGTCCCGGCTGGTCCGCAAGCGTGTCGGCGCGACCGTGGCCGTCGAATGCTTCGTCGACAACAGCCCGCCCCCGCCCACCCCGGAGGAGGTGCCGGCGCCCGTGATCCGCGACCGCGGCACCGGCCGCCCCACCAAGCGCGACCGGCGCGACATGGAGCGCCTCCGCGGCGCCCGCTGACGGCCGTGCGGCCGGACGGCAGCCCGCTGTTCGCGGGTGCGCTGTCGGGTGGGCCGGACCGCCGGCGCGGGGTCACGGCGTCGTGGCGGCCGGCCCGTCACTGATGGACCGGCCTCGCGCCGGATCCGCACGGAGGCCCGTGTCCAGGCGCCCCGGGCACGGGGGCGGCCCGGACCGGTGACCCGGTCCAGGGCGTCGGCGCGCCCGGCCGGTCCGCGACGCGGTGAGGCGGGGGGCGGCGAGGGTTTCCCGTACGCCCGCGGCGGGTCACGGAGGACACGGTGGTCCGCCGGCGTGCCCGGCACTGCGCCCCGGCGTCCGCCGCCGCTCCGGCAGCGCGGCGGGGTCGACGGCGCGGCGCGCCGTCCCGGCAGTGCGCGTCCCGCTCCGCGGACGCGTGGCAGCACCCCGAGGCCTTCAGGCGCTGCGGTGCGCAGGTGGCGGGAGGTCGCGGTCCAGTGCCTGCTCCCCGGAAGGAACTCCGCCTGCGGACACGGCAGTTACGGACCGGCTCCCGGCGCAACGCGGCCCCCCTTGCCGGTCGGAGCGCCCCGCGGGCCCGCTGCGTCCGGCGGCCGTCGCGGGCCTCGGGTCACACCGGCGCAGGCGGGGAAGACCGGAACGTCGAGACGGCCGCACGGGGTTGGGGCCGCCGCCGGTGCCGCCGACGCGGGTCGGGGGTGCCCTCCGGGAGCGCGAAGCCTCCGTGGTGAGGCCGGTGTCCGCGTCCTGCCGGTCCCGCCCGAGGGATGACGGTGGCCGGATTACCGGACGTCGTGCTCGCGGCTCCTCCATGGAGACGCACCGGTGGTCCCGTGGACGGCGCGGGCCGGCGATGGGCCAGGGGCCCGCCCGTCAGCACGGCGGAGGCGCCTCCCGCGATCGCGCCGGTCCGCGCAGCGCGGCGATCCACTCCTCGGGCCAGGGGGCGCTCCTGGCGCCACTGCGGTGGTTGCGGTCACTGTGCGCGGTCACGTACCGGCCGTGCGCCGCGCGGCGACGCGGCAGCCCCCGGAACTCCTCGCCCCACACCTCGAAGGTGAAGGTCATCGACGTCGTGCCGATCCGGGTCAGTTCGACGACCGTGCACACGCCCTGGCCGAAGAACAGCGGCGACTCGAAGTCGACGTCGTAGTGCACGCGAGGAGCGACCGGGAAGTAGCCGTGAAGACCCACCTCGTCCATGAGGGAGGCCTCTGCGGCCTCCACGAATCGGATGACCGCGCTGTTGTGGTAGATACCCCCCGCATCGGTGTCGATCCACTCGACTCGCGTCCGGTGGACGCCGGTGGGGTTGTGGGACGGGAGCGGGGTGGTCACGCGGTGCTCCTGGGTCATGCGGGACTGATTCACTCCATTGTCCGTGCGTCTTTTGGGCGTCGCCTCCCCAAGCGCCGGGCCGACGACTCCCGCGCACCGTGCGGCCCGCGTCCCGGGAACGCCGTCACGCGTCCTGGGCGGGCAGGCCGAGGGCATCGAGGCGGGCGCGGAGTTCTCCCAGTTCGGGGCCGGTCGCGGCGCCGGAGAGCAGGGAGTCGGCCAGGCGCCGCTGCTCGACGGCGGCGGGGCGATCCGAGCCCGTCGCCAGGGCCGCGGCGAGGCGGAGCCGGGCGGTGCCCTCGGCGACCGGATGGCCCAGGTCCTTCAACAGGCCGACGGCCGCCTCCAGTTCGCGTCTGGCTCCGGGGATGTCGCCGCGCAGGAGCAGCAGGTCGCCGATGGCGCCGTGCGCGCCGGCGATGCCCGGGGTCGTGCCCAGCTCCTCGAACAGCCGCAGCGCGGCGCGATGCGCGCGGAGTGCGGCCTCGTGGTCGCCCTCCTCCCGCTCCAGTGCGGCCAGGCCGCCGAGGCCGTATGCCTCGCTCAGCCGGTTTCCGGTGCGCCGGTGGACGGCCACGGCCTCCTCGGTCGCCGCCCGGGCCTCCGCGAACCGGCCCAGCGCAAGATAGGCCGTTCCGGCCAGCCCGCGCAGGTGGGCCCGGTCCGCTGGGGAGTCCTCGCCCACGAGCGTGAGCGCCTGCTCCGCGTCGTGCGCGGCCTGCTCGGCCTCGCCCATGACGAGGTGGAGCGTCGCCAGCTTGGCCAGCGCGTCGGTCTCCTCCGCGGTCCGCCCGAGCGACCGCCAGAGCTCCAGCGCACGGCGCAGATGGGCCAGGGCGGCGCTGTGGCGCCCGGTCTGGCGCAGGACGTCGCCCAGGTGGAGGCGGGCCCGCGCCTCGCCCGCGCCGTCGCCGGCCGCCTCGGCGAGTTCGACCGCGTCGAGCAGCAGCGGGGCGGCCCGGTCCAGGTACCCGTCCGCTGCGTGGATGGAGCCCACGGTCAGGGCGGCCCGCGACTGCCTGCGCCCGTCGCCCAGCGCCTGGGCCGCCTCCGCCGCCACCAGCCAGACCCGCAGCCGCTGCGCGTGGTAGCGCTGAAGGTGCCAGCCGTGGTCCGCCGCCTCGGCCAGCAGGAACACCCGCTCCCACGCGCCGTGGGCGGCTCCCAGCCGTGCGACCGCCGCGATGTTCGGGGCCTCGTCGGCGATACAGCCGGGCGCGCTGTCCCGGGCCGCGGCCGCGTACCAGTCCAGGAGGCGTTCGGCGACGCGCTCCGGCTCGCCCGGCTCCTCCTCCACCAGGCGCTCCCGGGCGAACAGCCGGGTCAGGTCGTGCAGCCGGTGCCGGCCGCCACCCACGGACTCCACGAGTTGGGCGTCCACGAGGCGGTCGACGCCGTCGTCCGCACGGCCCCCGGCGTCGCCCGGCGCGCCCCCGGCCAGCGCACCCGCGACCCCGGGCCCGAAGTCGCCGCCCGGGAACGCCGCGAGCCGCCGCAGCAGGCGCCGGTCGCCGGTGTCCAGGTCCTCGTAGGCGGTGGCGAGAGTCGCGCGCACCGCCCAGTTGCGGAAGCGCAGTTCGTCCAGCCGGGACCGCTCGTCCTCCAGCCGCGCGGCGAGTTCGGCGATGCCGAGACGCGAGCGCGCGGCCCGGGCGCCGGCCAACCGGATCGCCAGCGGCAGGCCCTCGCAGGCGCGGATCACCGCGGCGGCGGCTTCGGGGTCCGCGGCCGCGTCGCCCGAGCCGCTGACCCGGGCGAGCAGGTCGAGCGCGTCGTCCGGGCCGAGCGCCGCCAGTTCGTGCGCGGCGGCTTCCGGCAGGTCGGCGGGGAGCGGACGGCTGGTGACGATCGTCAGGCAGTGCGCGCCCGCGGGCAGGAGCGGGCGCACCTGGTCGGCGTCCCGTGCGTCGTCCAGGACGACCAGCGCCCGCCGGTCGGCCATCAGGCTGCGGTAGCGGTCCGTCAGGGCGTCGGCGTCGGCGCCGTCGCCGCCGGACCGGTCCGGTTCGTCGTCGCCGAGTGCTCTCAGGAAGCGGGCCAGCGCCGTGTCCGGCGGCATCGGGTCGCCGCGGCCGGCGCCGAGGTTCACGTACAACTGGCCGTCCGGGTAGTGCTGTCGCACCTCGTGGGCCAGCCGGTTCGCCAGGGTCGACTTGCCCACGCCCGGCGGACCCGCGACGGCGACGACCCGGGCGCCGCCCGCGACGGCCGCCCGCAACGCGGCCAGGTCGCGCTCGCGGCCGGTGAAATCCGCCACCAGCGGCGGCAGTTGCGCGGGCACGGGCGGCCTCGGCACCGGCGGGCCCACACGCACCGCCTCCGACGTCTGCAGACGCTGCTGCCACACGGCGAGCCCCGCCGCGGCCAGCGTGCCCAGCCCGACCAGCGGCCAGGACCAGGGCGCCAGCCACCGCAGCCCGGACGGCAGCACGCCGCCGGTGGCCACGTTGACGGCCACCGCCAGCAGTGCCGACACCAGCCCGGACGTCAGCGCCAGCCCGCCGAGCACCCAGCCGCGGCGCACGCGCCCCACCCCCTTGTCCGGTGACCCCCGCGGCAGGATGCCGTGTGCGTCGCCTCCTGGGAAGTGCCCCGCGCCCGTGCTGCCGGAACGCGGAGCCGGCCCCGCCGGCATCCTGGCACCGAGGGGCCTGGGAGGCTGGCCGCGTGCACATGAACGAGGCGGACGGCCCGCGGCCGTTGATCACCTGCTGGAACTACTGGATGGCCGTGCCCACGGGCGATCGCACCGGACTCATGGATCTGCTCGGCCTCGTCATATCCAGGCCCGTGGGCTTCACCGACGCGATCGCCGTCCTGGACTCCGACATCCACGGCGGGGTCGGGGAGGACGGGGTCTTCGGCGCGCGCGTCTACGTGTCCCCGGAGCTCGACGGCTGGACCTTGATCATCGGTGACTGGTGCAACCCCTGCGACGAGGAGCGCAACGAGGAGGTCCTCCGGATCTGCACGATGCTCAGCGCTCGCTACGGCCGGGCCCAGGCCTACTACTTCGGCGCCCAGGGCGACGGATCGGCGTGGCTGGTGGCCGAGGGCGGAGAGGCCGTCCGGCGTTACTGCGAGACGGGCGAGGGCGAGGACGAGCTGCTGACCCTCGGGGATCCGCTGCCCTACGAGCGGGCCCGCCGGGTGGAACTGGGGCTGTCGCCCGAGTGGGACGCCGCCGAGGAGAGCGACGAGGACGAACAGGACTGGAAGGAGGCCACCTTCGACATGGCGCCCGAGATCGCCGCCACCTTCGGCCCCACCCCTCTGACCCTCACGCCGCGGACCACGGTGCGCGGCACGGGAGTGCTCGCGCTGACGCCGCACGGCGTGGCACGCGGCGTCGCACCGCTCTGACCCGGCGCCGCTCAGGGCAGTGGCGCGACGTACACCCAGGCCCCGTCGTGGCGGACGAAGCGGCTCTGCTCCTCCATGGCGTCGCGCTCGCCCCGCAGGGCGTAGTGCGCCCGGAAGGTGACGGTGCCCTCGGTGTGGAAGGCGCTGCCGTCGGTCGTGCCGAGGATCTCCAGGCGCTCCCAGCGCAGGTGAGGGTCGAGGTCGAGGTCGGCCGGGCGCGTTTCGGGGTGCCAGGTGCGCAGGACGTAGGCGGCGTCGTGGACCGCGTACGCGGTGAAGCGGGAGCGCATCAGGGCCTCGGCGGTGGGCGCGGCGGCGTGGCCCGCGTGGTAGCGGCCGCAGCAGTCCGCGTAGCCCGCGGGAAGGCCGCAGGGGCACGGGGCGCCGGGGGAGTGGAGGACCGGCCGGGTGTGCGGACGGGCGGCGGAACGGCGGCCGGGGCGCGACTTGGACATACCGCAATTGTGCCGTGCGGGAGGCCCCCGACCGGCGCCGACCCGGCCCGGATAGCCTGCCGGGGTCACACGGCAGCCGACCAGGAGGAGTCCCCGTGCCGCGCAGCACAAGCCGTACCAGCGGTACGAGGATCGCGCTGGTGACGTCCGCACCGCGCCCGGACACCAGCACCGACCGCGACCTGCCGTTCCTGCGGGACGCCGTCGCGGACACCGGCGCCGAGGCCGTCGTCGTCCACTGGGACGACCCCGCCGTGGACTGGGCCTCCCACGACCTGGTGGTCATACGCTCCACCTGGGACTACACCTGGCGGACCGGGGAGTTCCTGCCGTGGGTCGACCGCTGCGGCGCGGCGACCACGCTCGCCAACCCGCCGGCCGTCGTCCGCTGGAACTCCGACAAGCGCTACCTCGGCGAGCTGTCCGCGCGCGGTGTCCCCGCCGTCGCCACCCGCTATCTGCCGCCGGGGACCGAGCCGGACGGCCTCCCCGACGACCGCGAGTACGTGATCAAGCCGGCCGCCGGAGCCGGCGCCCGCTACGCCGGCCGCTACCGCGCGGGCGCCGCCCACGACGCGGCGCGGGCGCACATCGCGCGCATGCACGCCGAGGGCCTGACCGCGATGGTCCAGCCGTACATGCCGGCCATCGACACCAGCGGGGAACGGGCCCTGGTCTTCGTCGGCGGGCGCTTCCTGCACGCCGTCGCCAAGAACGCCGTCCTGTCGCACGCGACGGCCTGGGACGAGCGCAAGGTCGCCCACCCGGGTGTGCGCCCGTGGACCCCGACCGCGGCCGAACTCGCCACCGCGGAAGCCGCTTTGGCCGCCGTTCCCGGCACCTCCGAGCTGCTGTACGCGCGGGTCGACCTGGTCGACGACGAGGACGGCGTGCCCTGCGTCATGGAGCTGGAGCTGATCGAGCCCAACCTCTTCCTCGCCCTCCACCCCGCCTCACTGCCCGTCGTCGCCGACACGATCGCCTCCGCCGCCCGGCGCTGAGCCCCTGGGGGGACGGGTTCACCGCCTCACGCCTCGCCGCGCAGCCCGGCGTACGCGGCGCCGCGCGCCAGGACCTCGCGGAGCATCGCCGGGGTGAGCCGTCCGGTGAAGGTGTTCTGCTGGCTGACGTGGTAGCAGCCCAGCAGGTGCAGCGGTGGCTCCGCGCTGTCGGCGCCGGGCAGTTCGACGTGCGCGCCGTGCCCGAAACGGGGCAGCGGGCGCGGGAGGCGGCGGCCGGAGTCGGCGAGTACCGGCAGCAGGGCCTGCCAGCCGAAGGCGCCGAGCACGACGACCGCGCGCAGGGTGGGCCGCAGCAGCTCCAGTTCGCGCACGAGCCAGGGGCGGCAGGTCAGCCGCTCGTCCGTGGTGGGCTTGTTCGCGGGCGGCGCGCAGTGCACGGGCGCGGTCACCCGTACCCCGTACAGCTCCAGGCCGTCGCCGCGGGCGGTGGACGTCGGCTGCGAGGCGAGCCCCTCGGCGTGCATCGCGGCGAACAGCACGTCGCCGGAGCGGTCGCCGGTGAACATCCGGCCCGTCCGGTTGCCGCCGTGGGCCGCGGGGGCCAGCCCGACGACGGCCAGACCGGCGTCGGACGGTCCGAGGCCCGGCACGGGCCGGGCCCAGTACTCCTCGTCCGCGTACGCCCGGCGCCGGACCCGGGCGGTCTCCTCGCGCCAGGCCACCAGCCGGGGGCAGGCACGGCAGCCGGTGAGGGCCTCGTCCAGGGCCGCCAGATCGGCCGCCCGCGCGGCGGCGCGGTCCGGGTACTGCGGCGACTCCTCCCGTACTGCCATGAGTGGCCCCCTTCGCGGTCGTCCGGCCTTCGGCTGCCACCACGCTACTGACGCCCCCGCGCGGTCGCAGCGGGGGCGTCAGTAGCGTGGTGGCAGTCGGCCGACGGCGACGGTGTCAGACGCGGACGGGCCGGAGCAGGTCGTCGTCGCTGTCGTGGTCGCGCTCCTCGGGGCGGACGGTGTCCGCGGCCGGGACGCGCAGCCCCTCGCCCTCGACGTCGACGTTCGGCAGGAGGCGGTCCAGCCACTTCGGCAGCCACCACGCCCGCCGGCCGAGCAGGGCGAGCACCGCCGGGACGATGGCCATGCGCACGATGAACGCGTCGAAGAAGACCGCGATCGCGAGCCCGAAGCCGATCGACTTGATCATCGACTCGCTCGACCCGATGAAGCCGGCGAACACGGCGATCATGATGACCGCGGCGGCGGTGACCACCCGGGCACCGTGCCGGAAACCGGTCACGATCGCCTGGCCGGGCCGTTCCCCGTGCACGTACGCCTCACGGACCCGGGTCACGAGGAAGACCTCGTAGTCCATCGCCAGGCCGAAGACCACGCCCACCAGGAAGATCGGCATCATCGACATGATGGGACCGGTCTGCTCCACCCCGAGCAGCGAGGCGAACCAGCCCCACTGGAAGACCGCGACGACGGCGCCGAGGGCGGCCATCACCGACAGCAGGAAGCCCAGGGCCGCCTTCAGGGGCACCAGCACCGAGCGGAAGACGACGATCAGCAGGAGGAAGGCCAGTCCGACGACGAGCCCCAGGTAGGGCAGCAGGGCGTCGGTGAGCTTCTGCGAGGTGTCGATGTTCAACGCGGTGGTGCCGGTGACGGAGATCCTCGCCCCGGTGTCCGCGGTGATCTCGCCGCCGGTGGCGCGGATCGCCGTGACCAGTTGCTCGGTCTCGCTACTGCTCGGCTTGGAGTCCGGCACCACGTTCATGACCGCGGTGTCCCCGGCCTTGTTGAAGGTGGCCGGGGTGACGGCCGCGACGTCGTCGAGGCGCTCGAGGCTCTTCCCGACCTCCTTGACGGCGTCCTTCGGGTCGTCGGCGCCCCGGGCGTCGGTGACGACGACCAGCGGGCCGTTGAAGCCGGGGCCGAAGCCGTCGGACAGGAGGTCGTAGGCGCGGCGCTGCGTCGTCGAGACGGGCTGGGAGCCGTCGTCGCCGAGGCCGAGCTCGATCGACGCGGCGGGCACGGCGATCGCGCCGAGCGCCGCGGCGCCGACCAGGAGGACGGCGACGGGCCGCCGGATGACGAAGCGCGCCCAGCGGGTGCCCATGTTGGGCCGGTCGGTGCCCCGCGCGGCCAGGGCCCGCGCCTTGCGGTGGGCGTGGTGCTCGGCCGTCCTCCCGCGGCGGCGGAGCAGACCGCCGCCCGCGTCGGCGGGCCGGATGCGGCGCCGGGCGAAGCCGATGAGGGCCGGGATCAGGGTGAGCGCGATGAGCACGGCGATGACGACGGTGCCCGCGGCCGCGATGCCCATCTTCGTCAGCATGGGGATGTCGACCACGGACAGGCCGACGAGCGCGATGACCACGGTGAGGCCGGCGAAGACGACGGCGGAGCCCGCCGTGCCGACGGCCCGGCCCACGGCCTCCTCGCCCTCGCGGCCCTCGGCGAGTTCGGCGCGGTAGCGGGAGACGATGAACAGCGCGTAGTCGATACCGACCGCGAGGCCGATCATCATCGCGAGCGTGGAGGTGGTGGAGCCGAGGTCGAGCGCGCTCGCCAGGGCGGTGATCGAGCTGACGCCGATGCCGACTCCGACGAGGGCGGTGAGCAGCGGCAGTCCGGCGGAGACGAGCGAGCCGAAGGTGATCACGAGGACGACCGCGGCGATGGCGATGCCGATCACCTCGGTGGCCCCCGTCTCGGGCGCGGCCTGGAGCGCGTCACCGCCGATCTCGACGGTCAGCCCGTCGGCGCGGGCGTGCTCGGCCGCCTTCTCCAGAGCGTCGCGCGAGGAGTCCTTCAGCTGCATGCCGGGGACGTCGTAGGCGACCCGGGCGTAGGCGGTGGTGTGGTCCTTGCTCACCGCCTTGGCCGTGAACGGGTTGTCCACGGAGGATACTTCGGAGCCGCGGCGCAGCTCCGCGACCGTCGCCCCGACGGCCTTCTTGTGGTCCGGGTCGGTCATCTTCTCGCCGGCGGGGGCCTTGAAGACCACGCGGGCGGTCGCCCCGTCGGAGCTGGAGCCGGGGAAGCGCTGGTCCAGCAGGTCGAACGCCTTCTGGGACTCCGTCCCGGGGACGGAGAACGACGAACTCCCCGCCGTGGGCGCGTTGGCGGCGCCGACGCCCGCGAGCGCGAGCAGCGCCACCCAGATCAGGACGGCGAAGTGCCGTCGCCGGTAGGTGAGTCTGCCGATGCGGTAGAGGAATGTGGCCACGAGGACGTACTCCCGGTCGGGTCGTGGAAGGGCGGGGCGGGGGGATGGGCGTGCGGCGGGCCGCGGCGGGGCCGGGCTAGCCGGCGGGCGGGCCGGCCGCGACGGGGGCGACGCCGAGGACGGGCAGGATCACGGAGTCCAGGTAGCCGGTCAGGAAGGCCACCGTCGGGGGCCGGTCCTCGATCACGGCGCGGGTGACGAAGGCGCCCACGAGCATGTGCACGACGTAGTCGAGCGCGGGGTTGTCGGCGCGGACCTCGCCGCGGTCCACGGCCCGCCGCAGTACGACGTCCAGACCCCCGCGCTCGGGCTCGATCATCAGCTCGCGGAAGGCGCGCAGCAGGTCGGGGTTGGCGTGGATGGCCATCGCCAGCCCGCGCATGAGCGCGAAGTCGCGCGCCAGCCGCCTGTCGTCCTCCACGGTCAGCATGGCGTGGAAGTCGCCGCGCAGGCTCCCGGTGTCGACGTCGGCGGCGTGCACCGGCTTCTGGTGCCGCAGCGCCCGCGCCACCAGTTCGGCCTTGCCGCCCCACTGGCGGTAGAGGGTCGCCTTGCTGCAGTGCGAGCGCGCGGCGAGCGAGTCCATGGTGAGCGCCTCGTAGCCGACCTCGCGGAGCAGGTCGAGCGTGCTCGTGTACAGCTCCGCCTCCCGCTCGGGCGTGAGGCGGGAGCGACGCTCCACGGCGGCTTCGGACATGGGGATCACACCGATCTAAACGAAACGGTTTCGTACTCGTCTGAGCCTAGGGGAGGGCTCAGCGAAACGAAACGGTTTCGTACGTGTCCTGTGTCACGCCTCCGACGGGGACCCGCGTCGGGACCCGCGCCGGCTCACGGGCGGCCGAGGGCACGGGTGACCGTGCCGAGGAGCAGGCCCATGAGCAGGCCGCAGAGGTTGTCGGCGATGTCCTGGGCGTCCGCGGCGCGCATCAGCCACACGACCTCGTACTGCACGGCCTCGATGGCGAACGGCAGGACGGCGGCCGCGGCCGCCAGGCCCAGGGCCCGCCGTGCCGGGCGGGCCCGAGCCACGGCCAGGCCCAGCGGCACGAACAGCAGCACATTGAGGCCGCGCTGGTCGAACCCGGCGACGTCGGCCGGGCCCGGCAGGGTCCAGTCGGTCGCGAAGGTGCCCGCTCCGAAACGCCGCATGGCGTTCGGTTCCAGGGTGATGTCCGCCAGCAGCGTGGTCACGGCGATGCCTCCCAGCGCCAGCACCAGGCAGAAGGCGGTGACCGGCCCCGTCCCCAGCCGCCGCGCGGCCCGCCGGGCGCACACGCCCGCGGCCACCGACGACAGCAGCGCTCCCGGCCAGAACAGCGGCATCGCGCCCAGCACCCGGAACAGCTGCCCGGTCACGGGACCGCGGGACCGCTGATCGGCTGCCCGTGGGCGTCGTACGGCCACGGGTTGGGCACGCAGCCGTGCAGCCCCTTGATCTGCTGCATCATCGCCGGCGCGGGCCGGCCGGGGCCCGGGCAGTCCTGGTGGCCGTGGCCGAGGCGGTGGCCGACCTCGTGGTTGATGATCAGGGCGCGGTAGTCGGCCGTCCGGTTCTTGTAGAAGGGGCTGAGCAGCACCCAGCGCTTGAGGTTCACCACGACGTCCTTGCCGCCGCTGCAGTTGACCTCCCCGCCGGTGTCCAAGCCGTACGAGCCGCACAGGCGGTCGGTGGTGTCGGGGGTGGCCAGCCGGACCACGAAGTCGTACGGCGGCCCGGCCACGCGGCGGAAGACGATGCCCTCGGCGGTCCAGCCGCGCCGGTCGGCGAGGATCCGGTCGACCTCGCGGGCCACGGACGCGGCGGTGTACCCGGTGCCGTCCTCGACCTCCACGGCGTAGCGCAGGGTCCAGGTCCCGTGCCCGATCGCCCCCGAGCCGGCGGGGGCGGCGGTGAACCTGCCGTCGCCGTGCTGCGGGACGCGTGCTGCGGTGGACCCGTCCAGGGACGAGGAACTGCCGCGGCCCGAGGCCACGGCCACGACCCACGCGCGGACGTCCGGCTGCGCCGCCACCAGGCCCAGCACGGCGACGAGCAGCGCCGGCACGGCCAGCAGCCGCGCCCTGACGCCCCGTGCGGGCCCCGGGCGCGTCGGTCGATCATCTGTCGGACTGTGCTTCATGCACCGCACTCCACACTCCGGCCGGTGAAGCGGCGGTGAGCACCGGAGCTCACGCCCCCCTCACACCGCCGTGGCCATGCTGGGAGGGCAGCGCGACGGTCACGGTCAGGCCGCCGCCGGCACGCGGCTCGGCCGTCACGTCACCGCCGTGCGCCTGCGCCACTGCCCGCACGATCGACAGGCCGAGCCCGCTGCCGCGCGCCGAACCGACCCGGTCGGAGAGCCGGCGGAAGGGCTCGAAGAGCACCGGGATCTCGTGCCGGGAGATCACGGCCCCGGTGTTGCCGACGACGATGCGCGGGCCGCCCGGCAGGTCGGTGGAGGTGATCCGTACGAGGCCGCCGGGCGCGTTGTAGCGGACGGCGTTGTCCACGAGATTGCGCACCAGCTGTTCCAGCAGGATGGGGTCGCCGACGACACCTGCCGGGCCCAGGTCGGACTCCAGCCGCACACCGGCCCGTTCGGCCTCGGGCGCGGCCGCGGTCAGCACGGTGCGGCCGACGTCCGCGAGGTCCAGCGCGACCCGGTCGGTGAGCGCGTCCTCGGCGCGGGCCAGGGTGAGCAGGGCGTCGATCAGCCGCTCGTGGCGGGCGTTGACGGCCAGCAGGTTCTCGCCGAGCCGCACCAGTTCCTCGGTGGCGCCGGGGCGGTTCATCGCCACCTCGACCAGGGTGCGGTTGATCACCAGCGGGGTCTTCAGTTCGTGCGCCGCATTGGCGATGAAACGTTCCTGCCCCGCGAAGGCGCCGTCCAGGCGGTCCAGCATCCGGTCGAAGGAGTCGGCGAGCCGCTTCACCTCGCCCGAGGGCAGGTCCAGGGCGATCCTGCGGTGCAGGGTCCGGCCGGCGATGCGCTCGGCGGTGGACGTGATCCGGTTGAGCGGCCGCAGCAGCCGGCCCGCGGCCAGCCAGCCCGCGGTCGTCGCCAGCAGACCCACCGCCAGCACCGTCAGCCCGCCCTTGGCCAGCAGATTCGACTGCATCGACTCCACGATGAGCGTCTTCGTCACCTCCGACCCCGGGAAGACCTTCGGGCTGAAGGCGAGGTCCAGACTGAAACGCATGCTGTGGCGGACCAGGATCAAGGACCCCGCCAGCACGGCACCGCCGGCGACGAAGAACAGCACACCGAAGACCAGGGTGAGCTGGACGCGCAGGCTGCCGCGCCAGGCGCGGCCGGACGGGCGGCGGGACGGCGGGCGGGACGGCGGGCGGGACACGGCACTCATCGGATCCGGTACCCCACTCCCGTGACGGTCTCCACGACGCCCGGATCGCCGAGCTTGCGGCGCAGCCCGCGGATCGTGACGCGCACGATGGTCGTGAAGGGGTCGATGTTCTCGTCCCAGACCCGCTCCAGCAGCTCCTCGGCCGACACCGGGCCGCCCCGCGCCCGCAGCAGCTCCTCCAGTACCGCGAACTCCTTCCGCGACAGCGCCACATACCGGCCGTCCCGGTAGGTCTCCCGTAGATGCGGGTCCAGCCGGATGCCCGCCCGCTCCAGCACGGGCGGCGTCGCCGTCCGCACCCGCCGGCCGAGCGCCCGGATCCGCGCGACGAGTTCGGCGAAGGCGAACGGCTTGGCCAGGTAGTCGTCCGCCCCGAGGCTCAGCCCCGCCACACGTTCGGCCACTGTTGTCGACACCGTCAGCATCAGCATCCGCACGTCCGCGCCGGAGGCGGCCGTGCGCCGGCAGACCTCGTCCCCGTGCACCCGCGGCAGGTCCCGGTCGAGCACCATCACGTCGTACTCGTTGACCCCCAGCCGCTCCAGCGCCGCCTCACCGTCGTGGACGACGTCCACCGCGAACGCCTCCTGCCGCAGCCCCTCGGCTATCGCGTCGGCGAGCAGTTCCTCGTCCTCGACCACCAGCACGCGCACGCTGCGACCTCTTCCGTCGGCCTTCCCGGACCTTCCAGTATGCGGAGACGAGGTGAACCGGCCGTGAGTCCGGCGCGGGACCCCGTCACCCCGGTGGCGCCGCCGGGCGGGCGCACGGGCGCGATCTCGTCGAGGCCGAGTCCGGCTTCCGGGAAGGGGTCCCGCCGAAGGCCAGTGCGATGCGCCGCCAGGTCACGTCCTTCGTCAGGACGTGAGGGCCGGGGGGCCGCCCGGCCCTCGGTCGGCCGGTGCCGGTGCCGGTGCCGCGGTCGTGCGGGCCCGGTTCAGGCGGCCCTCGGCGCTGTCGAGGAGCATCTCCAGCGCGGTGGGGTAGGCGCTGCGGTTCATGCGGGCGACCAGCAGGCCGGCGGTGGCGGCGATGTGCGGGTGGGTGCGGGCGGGGAGCCGGGCGTAGGTGGCGCCCCACACGGCGTGGTCGGCCTCGCGGGCGGCCGCGGGGAGGGCGAGGGTGGCCGCGTCGAGCGCGGCGAAGGCGAGGGCCTGGTCGATGAAGGCCTGGTAGACGGCGACCGCGTCGGGGTCGGGGAACCCGGCCGTGCGGAGGATGCCGAGGATGGTCTCGTCCGCTGCGGTCTCATGGGCGCGGCCGGAGACGCGGCCGGCGGTCAGGACCGCCGCCTGGGGGTGCGCCTGGTACGCGGAGTGGACGCGCAGGCCCAGGTCGCGCAGGTCGGCGCGCCAGGCACCGGTGGCGTGCCAGCCGTCGACGGCGCGGCCCATGAGGTCGTCGGCGATGGCCAGGATCAGGTCGTCCATGCCCCGGAAGTAGCGGTAGAGGGCGCTGGGGTCCGCGCCGAGCGCGGCGCCGAGCCGCCGTGCGGACAGCCCCGCGCTGCCGTGCTCGCGCAGCATGCGCAGCGCGGTGTCCACGATGAGGCGGTGCGACAGGACGGCCCCGCCGCGGGTCGGGCGGCGGCGCCTGCGGTCCGCCTCGGGTACCACCTTCTTCGGCACGGCCGCCTCCTCCCTCGCACCCTTCCCGCACGTTGCACGAGCTTATGCCAACACCATTGACCGTAGGAACGGGCAGGGCGTTCGATCGGGCCGTCGGATTACCCCTGCCAGAGGCGGCACCGCCTCGGATACGGAGGCTGGTCAGCCATGCGCGTACTGCTAGTGGGAGCCGGCGGTGTGGGCACCGCCATCACCCGGATCGCGGCCCGGCGCGAGTTCTTCGAGGCGATGGTGGTCGCCGACCACGACCCGGCGCGCGCGGAGGCCGCCGTCGCCGCCGTGTCCGCCGGCGGCGACGCACGGTTCACCGCCGCCCGGGTCGACGCGTCCGACGAGGCCGCGGTCACCGCGCTGCTCGCCGCGCACCGCTGCGACGTCCTGCTCAACGCCACCGACCCGCGGTTCGTGATGCCGCTGTTCGGCTCGGCGCTCGCGGCCGGCGCCGACTACCTCGACATGGCCATGTCGCTCTCCCGTCCGCATCCGGAGCGCCCGCACGAGGAGTGCGGGGTCAAGCTCGGCGACGCGCAGTTCGAGCGCGCCGAGGAGTGGGAGAAGGCCGGGCGGCTGGCCCTGGTCGGCATGGGCGTCGAGCCGGGGCTGTCGGACGTCTTCGCCCGTCACGCGGCCGACGAGCTCTTCGACACCATCGACGAACTCGGGGTGCGCGACGGCGCGAACCTCACCGTCGACGGCTACGACTTCGCGCCCTCGTTCAGCATCTGGACCACGATCGAGGAGTGCCTGAACCCGCCCGTGGTCTACGAGCAGGACCGCGGCTGGTTCACCACGGCCCCGTTCAGCGAGCCGGAGGTCTTCGACTTCCCCGAGGGCATCGGCCCCGTCGAGTGCGTGAACGTCGAGCACGAGGAGGTGCTGCTGATGCCGCGCTGGGTGGACGCCCGGCGGGTGACCTTCAAGTACGGGCTGGGGGAGGAGTTCATCGGCACCCTCAGGACGCTGCACCAACTGGGCCTGGACCGCACCGGGCCGGTCACGGTCGCGGGTCAGGACGGCCCGGTCCGGGTCAGCCCGCGCGACGTCGTGGCCGCCTGCCTGCCCGACCCGGCCGCCCTGGGGGAGCGGATGCACGGCAAGACCTGCGCGGGGACGTGGGTGAAGGGGACACGGGACGGCCGGCCGCGCGAGGTGTACCTGTACCACGTGGTCGACAACCAGTGGTCGATGCGCGAGTACGGCTCCCAGGCGGTCGTCTGGCAGACCGCCGTCAACCCGGTGGTGGCACTGGAGTTGATGGCCTCCGGCGCCTGGACCGGCGCCGGGGTGCTCGGACCCGAGGCGTTCGCGGCGCGCCCCTTCCTGGACCTGCTGACCGCCTACGGCTCGCCCTGGGGCATCCGCGAGTCCTGACCCCCGACCCCTGACGGTATGTCGGGCGGTCGCCGCGGTCAGCCCGCCTCGTACGCCAGCCAGCCCGCTATCGCGTCCGTTATCGGCTGCCCGGTCGCCAGCTCGACGAAGCCGAACTGGCCGCCCTGGTTGCACTCCAGGAACCACCAGGCGCCGTCGTCGTCCTCGGCGAAGTCGAAGGCGCCGTACGCCAGTCCGGCGGCTTCCATGTACGCCCGCACGGCGCGGGCGATCCGGGCGGGTGCCTCGACGGGTTCCCACCGCGCGTCGTCCGGGCTGCCGAAGCGCCCGTCGACCTGGTCGGGGCCGGACTTCTTGCGGGCGGTGAACAGCCGGGTCCCCACGCAGGTCAGGCGGATGTCGGCGGTCTTGCGGACGTACTCCTGCAGCAGCG
The DNA here is from genome assembly GCF_042889545.1 of Streptomyces sp. NPDC002574. Classification (NCBI taxonomy): domain Bacteria; kingdom Bacillati; phylum Actinomycetota; class Actinomycetes; order Kitasatosporales; family Streptomycetaceae; genus Streptomyces; species Streptomyces sp. NPDC002574. The sequence goes on along the minus strand of NZ_JBIARB010000008.1, from coordinate 390,880 downwards.
TGGGGCCCGCCGCGACCGCGGAGAAGTCGGCGTCGGGGGCGACCAGGGTGGTCGGCAGCGCCATGGGCGGATTGCCCGGGTGGGTGCCGGACACGGACTTGACCACCAGTCGCGGATGCTGCTCGGCGAACTCCCGTGCCGCCTGCGGGAATGTGGTGATCAGCGTGGCCGGCACCGCGAACCCCGCGTGGTGGGCGGTGAACAACTGCCAGGGCTTGTAACGGGCCTGCTCCGCGGCGGAGGGATGGTTCATCCATCGCGCCCGCACGCAGCGCAGGGCCCCGTACAGCGCCCGCCCGGCCTCCGCGGACAGCCACTCGGACTGCTCGACGGCCCCGGAGCCGGGTGTGCCGGGTCTGCGGATCCAGATGGAGCGCAGGCTGCCCATGCTGACCATGCGCTCCTGGACGGACAGGTAGCCGTGCACGTCGCCGCGTATGTACTCGGCCGACATGGAGACCTCGCCGGGCAGATCGGCGGGGTCCAGGCGCACGACAGGCGCCCCGCGGTCGTGCAGCGCGGCGACCACGAGGTCGGCTGTCACGTCCTCGGGGGAGGTGAGGATCAGGACGGTCATCGGCGGCGGGTGGGCAGGCGGGGTCAGTCGTCGAAGTGCGTCTTGGAACCCGCGGTGGAGACGGTGGCGCCGGTCGCGAGCAGCAGCCTGTGGTCGCTGATGACGGGACGTCCGTCGGGCAGGACGTTCAACTGGCGCGCGGAGTCGTAGGTGTAGTTGGGGGTGAACGTTTCCGGTGTAGCCGGCCGGGCATGAATCAGCGCGAACGGTCGCATGGCTTCTCCTCACTGTCACTCCGGGCCGGGCGGGTTCCGGGCCCTGCGCCCAACTGCGGCTCTACGTATGAGACTCGCTCGGGAGTCCGAACCGTTCCCTGTTACCGGTGTGACGCAGGTAACTATACGTGCCTGGAGTGCATTGAGTTCGCTACTCTCCGTGACAATCCGACTCTGATGGGTAGGTGGCGCCGCGGCGCAACACCCTTCGGATACCCGCTGCGCGGCGAAGATTGCGCACCGTCACAGACGGGCCCGGCGTGGCATCCGTCACGGAGGTCCGTCGCCGCGCCCGGCCTCGTGCGCCAGCACGTCGGGAAGGTCGCCGAGCCGGTCCAGTCCCTGAACCGCCCTGGCCATGCGGTGGTTTGACGCCAGCCGGGCGCGATGCCTGTGCAGGAAGGACCAGTAGCCGGTGGTGTACGGGCAGGCGCGCTCGCCGGTCCGCTCGGCGGGGCGGTAGGCGCAGCCCTCGCACAGGTCGCTCATGCGGTGGATGTACGCGCCGCCGGAGGTGTACGGCTTGGTCGTCATCAGGCCGCCGTCCGCGAACTGTGACATGCCGGTCACATTCGGCGCCATGACCCAGTCGTAGCCGTCGACGAAGCAGCGGTGGAACCAGTCGGTCAGCGCCTCCGGGTCCCAGCCGCGCTGGAGCGCGTGGCTGCCCAGCACCATCAGCCGCGGGATGTGGTGCGTCCAGCCGGTGTCCCGGACCTGGGCCAGCACCGTCGCCAGGCAGCGGGCTTGCACCGCGTCCGCGTCCAGGTCGAGGAACCAGTCCGGCAGCGGGGTGTGGTGGCGCAGCGCGTTGCGGTGCCGGTAGTCCGGGCCGAAGTGCCAGTACAGATGCCAGACGTACTCCCGCCAGCCGGCGATCTGCCGGACGAAGCCCTCCACGCTGTTCAGCGGCGCCTGCCCGGACCGCAGTGCCCGCTCGGCCCTCTCCAGGCACTCGGCGGGGTGGATCAGTCCCAGGTTGAGCGGCACCGAGAGCAGGCTGTGGCTCATGACCGGGTCCCCGGCCAGCATCGCGTCCTCGTGGCGGCCGAACTCCGGCAGGCGGTGGGCGGTGAAGCGGCGCAGCGCGGCCAGGGCCTCCCGGCGGGTGGCGGCGAAACGCCGCGGCCCGTCGCGCCCGACGAAGCGGACCGTGCCGTCGCGCTCCCAGCGGTCGAGGTCGTGCCGCACCTCCTCGTCGACGGCGTCCTCGCGGGGCCGCCACGGTTCCGGGACGCCGAGGGTGCCGCCGTGGCGGTCGCGCGGCGGGGGCTCCCGGTTGTCGTGGTCGAGGTTCCAGTGGCCGCCCACCGGCTGGTCGCCGTCCATGAGCAGGTCGTGCGAGCGGCGCACCCAGCGGTAGAAGTCCTCGAGCCGCAGCCGCCCCCCTTCCCGGCCGTCCACCCAGGCGGTGAAGTCGCCCGCCGGCACCAGGAAGCCGCGGTCGGGCAGCACCTCGACCCCGTCCAGCGCCGTCACCAGGCCGAGCGCGGCGCGCGAGGTCGGACGGCAGACGGTCACGGGTCCCTTGCCGACCGCCTTGCGCAGGCCCTCGGCGTAGGTCTCGGCCCGGACGTAGTGGACCCGGTCGCCGAGTTCCGCGGCGCGGTGGCGCATGGCCGAGAGCACCAGGTGCGCCTTCGCCCGGTGGAAGCGGCGGCGCGCGAGGACCGAGCGGGCCTCGATCATCACCACGGGCGCCCCGGGATCGGGTCCGCCGTCGGAGGGGTCGAGGAAGTGCGGGCCCAACTGGTCGCCGAACAGCCAGTGCGGGCGGGGCGTGCGGGGCGTCATCGGGCTGCGCTCCCGGAGAGTGGTGGCCTGAATACCGGAACAAACCATGGTGTACCGGACGTCCCGTCGGCCGCGCGCCGCACCGCCCGTACGTGTGCCCGGGAGTACAACGGAGGGGAAGGACCGGGGGCCGATCCGACCGAGGAGCGTGCGGTGCCCGCGCCGAAGGAGTCCGTCCGGGAGTACCCGCGACCGCCGGCCGTCGAGGCCGTCGCGGAGCATGTGCGTGTCGAGTACGCGGGCCGCGTGGTGGCCGACACCCGGTCCGCCTTCCGCGTGCTGGAGACCAGCCATCCGCCGGTCTACTACCTCCCGCCGGACGCGGTGTCCGCGGGACTGCTGCGGCCCGCTGCGCTGCGCACCCTCTGCGAGTGGAAGGGGCAGGCCGCCTACTGGGACCTCGTGGCGGGCGGCCGGATCTCCCACGAGGCCGCCTGGAGCTGTCCGCGCCCCCGCCCCGGCTACGAGGAGATCGCCGGATTCCTCGCCTTCCATCCCTCCCGCGTGGACCGCTGCCTGGTGGACGGCGAGACGGTCGTCCCGCAGCCCGGCGGCTTCTACGGCGGCTGGATCACCTCACGCGTCACCGGCCCCTTCAAGGGCGCCGCGGGAACGGAAGGCTGGTGACACGGCACGTGGGTGCGCGGCACGCCGCGGGCGTGCGCCGCTCAGCGGTCCAGCCCGAACAGCCGGGCCCCGTTGTCGTGCAGCACGCCCCGCACCCAGGCGTCGCCGAGCCCCAGCCGGGCCACCGCCTCGACGGCCTCCAGGTAGGAGTACGGGATGTTGGGGAAGTCGCTGCCGAACAGCACGCGGTCGCCGAGGTCCGCCAGCCGCCCGCGCATCCCGGCCGGGAACGGGGCGTCGGCCTCGGCGAAGTCGGTGAAGGCCATCGTGGTGTCCAGGTGCACCCCGGGGTGACGGGCCGCCAGGCCGAGGAAGTCCCCGTACTCGGGCATGCCCATGTGGGCGACGACCAGGCGCAGCCGCGGGTGCCGGGCCAGCAGCCGGCGGACCGGCTCCGGGCCGGTGTGCCGGCCGGGCACCGGGCCCGACCCGCAGTGCGTGACGACGGGGACGCCGGCCTCGGCGAGCAGCCCCCACACGTCGTCCAGCAGCGGGTCGTTGGGGTCGAAGCCGCCCACCTGGACGTGGCACTTGAAGACCCTGGCGCCGGACTCCACCGCCTGCCGCACGTAGCCCGCCGCCCCCGGCTCGGGGAAGAAGGTCGCGGTGCGCAGGCAGTCCGGCGTGCGGGCGGCGAAGTCCGCGGCCCAGGCGTTGAGCCAGGCCGCCATGGCGGGCTTGTGCGGGTAGAGCATGGAGGTGAAGGCCCGGACGCCGAACGAGCGCAGCGCGGCGACGCGCTCCTCCTCGTCCTCCCGGTAGGCGATGGGCCACGGGCGGCCGGTCAGCGGGCCCACGCCGTCGAAGTACGCCCACACCTTGGCCAGCACGCGTTCGGGCATGAAGTGCGTGTGGACGTCCACGATCCCCGGCAGCCCCAGCCCCCGCCAGAGGTCCTTCACCCGTACGTCGTCATCCGGCCGTGCCACGTCGGTCACCCCTTGTCACCCGCTCCGGCTCTCCATAGCATCATCAGTGTTACACCATTACTGTCATGTCCCGCCGAAGTGGCCGAAGAGGCCGGAGGAACGATGGCCGAGGGACGCACGGACGCCCCCGGGCCGGACGCGCGCGGGTCCGCGGCGGACGGCCCGCTCACCGGCGTACGCGTCGTGGAACTCGCCGGGATCGGGCCGGCCCCTTTCGCCGCGATGCTCCTCGCCGACCTCGGCGCCGACGTCGTCCGCGTGGACCGGCCCGGCGGCCCGGTGCTGGGCGTGGACCCGGACCACGACGTCACCAACCGCAACAAGCGCTCGGTCGTCGTCGACCTCAAGGACGCGGGCGGTGCCGGGCTCGTCCTCGACCTCGCCGAGCGGGCCGACATCCTGCTGGAGGCCTACCGCCCCGGCGTCGCCGAACGTCTCGGCGTCGGCCCGGCCGACTGCCGCGCCCGCAACCCCCGCCTCGTCTACGGCCGGATGACCGGCTGGGGCCAGGACGGCCCGCTGGCCCCGAGCGCGGGCCACGACATCGGCTACATCGCCACCGCCGGCACCCTCGGCATGATCGGGCCCGCCGGCGGCCCGCCCGCCGTCCCCGCCAACCTGCTCGGCGACTTCGCCGGCGGCTCCCTCTACCTGGTGACCGGTGTACTGGCCGCGCTCCACCACGCCCGCGCCACCGGGGCGGGCCAGGTCGTCGACGCGGCCATCGTGGACGGCGTCGCCCACCTCGGCGCGATGATCTGGGGCATGCTCGCCGCCGGCGCCTGGCAGGACCGCCGCGCCGCCAATCTGCTGGACGGCGGCTGCCCGTACTACGCGGTCTACGCCACCGCCGACGGCGGCTGGATGGCGGTCGGCGCCCTGGAACCCGCCTTCTACGCGGAGTTCGCCCGGCTGCTCGGGCTGCCCGACGACGCGCCCGACCGAGGCGACCTCGCCCGCTGGGACGAACTGCGGTCGCTGATCGCCGGGCGTTTCGCCGCGCGCACCCGCAAGGAGTGGACCGAGGTGTTCGAGGGCAGCGACGCCTGCGTCGCGCCGGTACTGTCGTTGTACGAGGCGGCCGAGCACGCCCACCTGGCCGCCCGCGGCACCTTCGTCACGACCGGCGGCATCACGCAGCCCGCCCCGGCCCCCCGTTTCTCCGCCACCCCCGCGAGCCTGCGCCGGCCCCCGGCCCGGCCCGGCGCACACACCGCCGAGGTCGCCCGCGACTGGGACGTCCCGGCGCTCGCCCCCGAGGCCGCCCGGCGCAGCCGGCCCTGACCACGACGTCCCTCCCGGAAGGCAGGCAGCATGCAGCGCGAGCTCTTCTCGGCCGAGCACGAGGCGTTCCGGGCGACGGTGCGGACCTTCCTCGCCAAGGAGGTCCTGCCGCACCACGACCGGTGGGAGAAGGCGGGCATCGTCGACCGCGAGGCATGGCTCGCGGCCGGCCGCCAGGGGCTGCTGGGCATCGCCGTCCCCGAGGAGTACGGCGGCGGGGGCACCGACGACTTCCGCTACGCGGTGGTCCTGGCCGAGGAGTTCGCCCGCGCCGGCGCGCACGGTCTCGCCCTCGCCCTGCACAACGACATCGTCGGCCCGTACCTGACGGGGCTGGCCACCGAGGAGCAGAAACGCCGCTGGCTGCCCGGCTTCTGCGGCGGCGAGACCATCAGCGCCATCGCCATGACCGAGCCGGGGGCCGGCTCCGACCTCCAGGGCATCCGCACCACCGCCGTGGACGACGGCGACGTGTACGTCCTCAACGGCGCCAAGACCTTCATCTCCAACGGGATCCTCGCCGACCTCGTCGTGGTGGTCGCCCGTACCACCCCCGAGGGCGGCGCGCGGGGCCTCAGCCTGCTGGTCGTCGAGCGCGGCATGCCCGGCTTCGAGCGCGGACGCAACCTCGACAAGATCGGGCAGAAGGCGCAGGACACCGCCGAGCTCTTCTTCACCGATGTGCGCGTACCCAAGGAGAACCTGCTCGGCGCCGAGAACCAGGCCTTCTTCCACCTGATGGCCAACCTCGCCCAGGAACGCCTGGGCATCGCCGTGGCCGCGGCGGCCGCCGCCGAGCACCTGCTGGAGATCACCACCCGGTACGTCAAGGAGCGCGAGGCCTTCGGCCGCCCGCTCGCCCGGCTCCAGCACATCCGCTTCGAGATAGCCGAGATGGCCACGGAGTGCGCGGTCACCCGTGCCTTCACCGACCGCTGCGTGACCGAGCACACCGCCGGCCGGCTCGACGCCGTGCACGCCTCGATGGCCAAGTGGTGGGCGACCGAACTGCAGAAGCGGGTCGCCGACCGCTGCCTCCAACTGCACGGCGGCTACGGCTACATGGCCGAGTTCCCGGTGGCGAGGGCGTTCACCGACGGCCGTATCCAGACCATCTACGGAGGCACCACGGAGATCATGAAGGAGATCATCGGCCGCTCGCTGCTGGACTGACCCGCACGGCCCGTACGTTCCCCACCACCCTCACCGAAAGGCATCCGACGTTGAGCACCGACGCCTACGTCTACGAGGCCATCCGCACCCCGCGCGGGCGCGGAAAGGCCAACGGCTCCCTGCACGGCACCAAGCCCGTCGACCTGGTCACCGGGCTCATCGACGAGCTGCGGCGCCGCCTGCCCGGCCTCGACCCGGCCGCGATCGACGACGTCGTCCTCGGCGTCGTGACCCCGCTCGGCGACCAGGGTTCCGACATCGCCAAGACCGCGGCGATCCTTGCCGGTCTGCCCGAGACCGTGGCCGGCGTCCAGGAGAACCGCTTCTGCGCCTCCGGTCTGGAAGCCGTCAACATGGCCGCCGCGAAGATCCGCTCCGGCTGGGAGGACCTGGTCCTGGCCGGCGGCGTGGAGTCCATGTCCCGCGTCCCCATGGGCTCCGACGGCGGCGCCTGGGCCATGGACCCGATGACCAGCTACACCACCGGTTTCGTCCCGCAGGGTGTCGGCGCCGACCTCATCGCGACCATCGAAGGCCTCAGCCGCCACGACGTGGACAGCTACGCCGCCGAGTCCCAGGCCCGGGCCACCGAGGCGTGGAAGGAGGGCCGCTTCGACCGCTCGGTGGTGCCCGTCCTGGACCGCAACGGCCTGGTCGTCCTCGACCGCGACGAGCACATCCGCCCCGGCACCACCGCCGAGAGCCTGGCCGGCCTCAAGCCGTCCTTCGCCACGATCGGCGAGGCCGGCGGCTTCGACGCCGTCGCCCTGCAGAAGTACCACTGGGTCGAGAGGATCGACCACGTGCACCACGCGGGCAACTCCTCCGGCATCGTCGACGGCGCGGCCCTGGTCGCCATCGGCAACCGGGAGACCGGCGAGCGCTTCGGACTGACCCCGCGCGCCCGCATCGTCTCCGCCGCCGTCTCGGGCTCCGACCCCACCATCATGCTCACCGGACCGGCCCCCGCCAGCCGCAAGGCGCTCGCCAAGGCCGGGCTGACCATCGACGACATCGACCTCGTCGAGATCAACGAGGCCTTCGCCGCCGTCGTCCTGCGCTTCATGCGGGAGATGGGCCTGAGCCACGACAAGGTCAACGTCAACGGCGGCGCCATCGCGCTCGGCCACCCCCTCGGGGCCACCGGCGCCATGATCCTGGGCACCCTGATCGACGAACTGGAGCGCCGCGACCAGCGGTACGGACTCGCCACGCTGTGCGTCGGCGGCGGTATGGGCATCGCCACCGTCGTCGAACGCCTCTGACCTCCTGTCCCGCACCCGCAACGGAGCCGACCGAACATGACCGCTCTTCCGACGAACACCACCATCCGCTGGGAGCAGGACGAGACCGGCGTCGTCACCCTCGTCCTCGACGACCCGAACCAGTCCGCGAACACCATGAACCAGGCCTTCAGGGAGTCCCTGCGGGCCGTCGCCGACCGCCTGGAGGCCGAACGCGACAGCGTCCGCGGCGTCATCGTCACCTCGGCCAAGAAGACCTTCTTCGCCGGCGGCGACCTCAAGGACATGATCAAGGCCGGACCCGAGGACGCCCCGCAGATCTTCGCGGCCGGCATGGCGATCAAGCGCGACCTGCGCCGTATCGAGACCCTCGGCAAGCCTGTCGTGGCCGCCGTCAACGGCGCCGCGCTCGGCGGCGGTTACGAGATCGCGCTGGCCTGCCACCACCGGGTCGCGCTCGACGCGCCCGGCTCGAAGATCGGCCTGCCCGAGGCGACGCTCGGCCTGCTCCCCGGCGGTGGCGGCGTCGTACGCACCGTCCGGCTGCTCGGCATCACCGACGCGCTCCTCAAGGTGCTCCTCCAGGGCACGCAGTACGACCCGAAGCGCGCCCTGGAGAACGGCCTGATCCACGAAGTGGCCGCCGACCGCGACGACATGCTCGCCAAGGCGCGGGCCTTCATCGACGCCCACCCCGAGTCCGCGCAGCCCTGGGACACCAAGGGCCACCACATCCCCGGCGGCACCCCCAGCACCCCCGCCTTCGCCGCCAACCTGCCCGCCTTCCCGGCCAACCTGAGGAAGCAGCTCGCCGGTGCGCCGTACCCGGCCCAGCGCAACATCCTCGCCACCGCCGTGGAGAGCGCCCAGGTCGACATCGACACCGCCTTCACCATCGAGTCGCGCTACTTCACCGAGCTGGTCACCGGCCCCATCGCGAAGAACATGATCCAGGCGTTCTTCTTCGACATGCAGGCCGTCAACTCCGGCGCCAGCCGCCCCAAGGACGTCCCGGCCCGCACCGTCACCAAGGTGGCCGTCCTCGGCGCCGGCATGATGGGCGCGGGCATCGCCTACACCTGCGCAAAGGCCGGCATCGAGGTCTTCCTCAAGGACGTCACCGCCGAGGCCGCCGAGCGCGGCAAGGCGTACTCCGCCGGACTCCTCGACAAGGCCCTCGCCAAGGGCCGTACGACCCCGGAGAAGCGCGACGCGCTGCTCGCCCGGATCCACCCCACCGCCGACCCGCAGGACCTGGCGGGCTGCGACGCCGTCATCGAGGCGGTCTTCGAGGACCCGGCCCTGAAGCACAAGGTCTTCCAGGAGATCGAGGGCGTCGTCGCGCCCGACGCCCTGCTGTGCTCCAACACCTCCACGCTGCCCATCAGCCTGCTCGCCGAAGGGGTGCAGCGCCGCGAGGACTTCATCGGCCTGCACTTCTTCTCGCCGGTCGACAAGATGCCGCTCGTGGAGATCATCAAGGGCGCCCGTACCGGCGACGAGGCACTGGCCCGCGCCTTCGACCTGGTCCGGCAGATCCGCAAGACCCCGATCGTGGTCAACGACTCGCGCGGCTTCTTCACCTCCCGCGTCATCGGGCACTTCATCAACGAGGGCGTCGCCATGGTCGGCGAGGGCGTCGACCCCGCCACCGTCGAGCAGGCCGCCGCCCAGGCCGGCTACCCGGCCAAGGTCCTCTCGCTGATGGACGAGCTGACCCTGACCCTGCCCCGCAAGATCCGCAACGAGTCGCGGCGCGCGGTGGAGGAGGCCGGCGGCAGCTGGCAGCCGCACCCCGCCGACGCCGTCATCGACCGCATGGTCGAGGAGTTCGACCGCCCCGGACGCAGCGGCGGAGCCGGCTTCTACGAGTACGCCGACGGCAAGCGGACCGGCCTGTGGCCCGGGCTCCGCGAGCACTTCACCCGGCCCGGGGCGGCGGACGTGCCCTTCGAGGACCTCAAGGAGCGCATGCTCTTCGTCGAGGCCCTGGACTCGGTGCGCTGCCTGGAGGAGAACGTCCTCGTCTCCGTCGCCGACGCCAACATCGGCTCCATCCTCGGCATCGGCTTCCCCGCCTGGACCGGCGGCGTCCTGCAGTACATCAACGGCTACCCCGGTGGCCCGGCCGGCTTCCTCGCCCGTGCCGAGGAGCTGCGGGCCGCCTACGGCGAGCGCTTCGCGGCGCCGGAGCTGCTGGTGCGCAAGGCCGAACGCGGCGAGACCTTCGCCGACGGCTGACCGCCACGCCCCGGGGGACGGCGCCCGCCGCCCCCGGGGCTCACTTCTCCGTCGTGCCCAGCCCGGCCGCCGTGACCCGCAGTTCCTCCGCCAGCGACCGCTGGAACGCGGTGACCAGGGCCTGCACCACCATCGGCTGCAGGTCCTCGCTGAGGCTGCGCATCCGCGCCCGCTCCTCCCGGTCGGGCTCCCCGGCCACGTACGGCTGCCACACCTCGCGCTGGAAGAGCCGGTGCAGTTCGTGCGCGACCGCGCGGGCGTGCTTGAGCACGATCTCCCGGGTGGCCAGCACCGTCTCCAGCGGGATCGGCACGTCCAGCAGCCGCACCCCGAGGTGCAGCATCGCCGGGTTGACCAGCAGGACGTCCCGGTCGGCGGTGGGGTGCAGCACCCCCATCGCCGCCAGCCGGTCCAGGTCGTGGCCGCTCAGCTCGCGTCCGGCCCGCTGCTCCAGCCGGGCGCGCGGTACCTCCTCCGCGGTGTCCGGCATCCAGGTGGCCACCAGCGCCCGGTGCAGGGCGAGGTCCTGCGGGGTGATGTCACCGGGCAACTGGTCGAGATAGCGGCCGATGGCGGCGAGGGTGAGGCCCTGGTGCTGCAACTCCTCGATCAGCGCCAGCCGCGCCAGATGGTCCGGCCCGTAGAGGCCGACCCGGCGTGAGCCCAGTTCCGGCGGCGGCAGCAGGCCCTTGGCGCTGTAGAAGCGGACCGTGCGGACGGTGGTCCCCGCGCGCGCCGCGAACTCGTCGACCGTCAGGCGCGGTTCGTCCGCCGCGGGCACCTCCTGGCGCGCGGCGCGGGACTGCGTCATGCGCGGGATCTCGCTCTCTCGCTCGCCGCCCTGGTCATGGCACCAGTATGACCGGTCGGCCGCGCGGCCGTCGGCCGTTGCCGCAGCGTACGGCCCGTTCGCGGGCGAGGGACGGAGCGGCCGTCAGGTCCCGCCGTCAGGGGCGGTGGGGGAGCGGGGCGCGGACGGGAGACCCGCGGTGTCCGCGGCCCCGTCGAAATGGGCCGCCAGCCCGGTGACCCTGATGACCCGAACCAGCTGGGTCGGCAGCCCGGTGAGCCGCAGGCCCGTGCCGGCGCCGGTCGCCCTGCGCAGAGCCACGATCAGTGCCGACAGACCCGAGGAGTCGCACACGGCGACGCCCGACAGGTCGAGTTCCAGGCCGCCCGGCGGCGGCTGGGCGGCGAGTTCGCCCGTGACGGCGTCGAGCAGGTCCGGAGCGGTCTCGTGGTCGAGCTCTCCGGCGACGCGGATCACCACCGCCCCCGTGACGAGGCGTTCGGTCCGCAGGTGCAGGGGTGGGAAGTGCGGGAGCGTCATACGGTGTTCGCCGGTCCCTGCGGACCGGTCGCCTCCTCCGTTCGTCGGAAAGCCGTGACCCCCGCGCCGATCGGCACGAGGATGCGCGGGGCCCTGTTCGCGGGCGCGGTGAGTGTGCTCATCCGGTGAACCTGCCCGGGCCGTGGCCGTTCACCGCGCTCAGGTGGGTGCCGCGCGGTGCGGCCACGCCCACCAGGGCGATGTCGTCGTGCGGCCGGTCGGCCAGCCACTGGGTGGTGCGCGTCTCGACGTGTTCCACCAGCGCGTCCACCGGCATGCCCACGCAGCCGGCCACGGTGTGCTTCAGGCGCTCGGAGCCGAAGAACTCGCGGCCCGTCGCCCCGCCCCGGGCCTCGGTGACGCCGTCCGAGTACATCAGGCAGCTCTCGCCCGGGTGCAGCACGGTCGTGTACGTCGTCGCCTGGACGTCGGGCACCGCGCCGATCAGCGTCCCGGTGGTCGCCGCCTCCTCCACCTCGCCCGAGGTCCGCAGGATCAGCGGGGCCGGGTGGCCGCCCGCGGTGAGCCGCAGGCGCACCTGGCCATGGCCGAGCGGCATGATCCCGGCCAGCACCACAGTGGCGAAGCGGGCGTGCGCGGTGTCGAGCAGGGCGTGGTTGAGCAGTGTCAGCAGCCGCACGTGGTCGTTCTCCACCAGGCGCAGCGCGCTGAGGGTGTTGCGGATCCTGCCGGTCAGGACCGCGGCCTCGAGGCCTTTGCCGCACACGTCGCCGAGCACCACCGTGCTCTCCTCGTCCGGCTCCCGGGCCGGGTACGCGTCGTAGAAGTCGCCGCCGACGCGCAGTGCCTCGCCGGCCGGCCGGTAGGAGCCCGCGACCTCGGTCCCCGTGATGGGCTCCAGTCGCGGCGGGAGCAGGTTCTCCTGCAGCACGGCGGCGCTGCGCGCCTGCTCGGTGTAGAGGACGGAGGCGGAGATCGCGGCGCCGGCGCGGGCCGCGAAGGCCCGGGCGAGGGTCTGCTCGTCGGCGTTGAACGCACCGCCGCCGCGGCGCACGAGGACGAGCGCCCCCGCCGGGACGCCGTTGCCGGGCAGCGGTGCGACCAGCAGCGGGCCGGGCTCGCCGAAGCCCGCCGGGACCAGCCAGTCCGGTGCCCGTCCGGGGTCCCTCCGGTGGGGCGGCGGGGTCGGGAGGCCGGCCAGGGCCTCGGTGAGTCCGGGGACCTCGGCGGGGTCGGCGGTCAGGGCGTGCTCCTCGACCCCGGCCCGGCCCGCGAGCGCGCGGGTGAGCCGCAGCCGGCCCCGTTCGGGCGGGACGACGACCACGGCGGCGTCCGCCAGCCGGCCGGCCGCGAGCTCCGCGGTGGCCGCGACGCACGTGCCGAGGTTCAGCGAGGACAGCAGCCGGGCGGAGGCCTCGGCCAGGAAGCGTGTGCGGTCATGGACCAGGAGCACTTCGCGGTCGGCGGCCCGGGTGTCCGTGACCTCGCTGAGGTACCAGGCGTGATGACCGCCCGGCAGCGCCGCCCGGCGCGCCGTCACCTGCCGTTCCCCCACACGGCCGTGGGCGTCCGGCGCCCCGGAGCCGTCGGCCGCCGCCAGCCAGCCGGGGGCGGTGGAGGCGAGCAGCCGGCCGGCGGCGATCTCCGGGTCCCAGGACGTGATGAGGGCGTTGACGGCCCGCACCACGCCGCGGCGGTCGCACACCACGACGGCGGTCTCGGTCAGGGACTCGATCAGCGCGCGCAGCACCCGCTGCCCGATCCGGGCGGAGGTGTCCCGACCCGCCGGTCGGGCCACTGGTGAGCGTGGGGGCGGAAGTGAAGTCACAGTGGGGTACGAGCGCAACCCGGGCCCTGCGGAGCGGCGGGGTTCGCTCTGCTCACCCTCTCGTACCTTGACGTCGATGAGCCGGGGAAACATTTGCTCTGCGGCAAGAGTCTTCCCCATGCGGAGGCGCCCGGGCAAGCTCCTACCAGCGGTTCACTCCCAGTCGAGGCACAGGACGAGCGCGTCGTCCTCGGCGTCCGGCACCGCGCGGTAGCCGGGCAGCTCGCGCAGGACGGCCCGCGGTACATCGGTCGGCGGCACCAGCCGGGTGGCCAGTATCGCCCGCGCCAGGGCCTGTTCGCCGTACGTCTCACCGGACGGGGAAGCGGTGGCGTACACCCCGTCGCTGACGATGACGAGCCGGTCGCCGGAGCGCACCTCGAACCGCTGGACGACGTACGGGGTGTCCTCGAACATGCCCAGGGGCAACTGCGGTTCGAAGGGGACGGGCTCCACCGCTCCGGCGCGCAGCCGGTACACGCGCGGCGACCCGGCGTCGACCACGTCGACCGTGCCCGTGGCCCGCTCGAACCGCATCAGCAGTACCGATACGTAACTCTCGCCCCGGTAGCGGGCGTAGACCGCCTGGTCGGCCAGGACGGCCTGGTCGGCGAGCGGGACGCCGGCGCGCCGGGCGTTGCGCAGCGCGTTGACGGTGAGGCTGGTCAGCAGGGCCGCGTCGATGCCCTGGCCCATGCCGTTGGTGACGGTCAGCGTCAGGTCGTCCGCGGACGCCGACCAGTCGAAGTTGTCGCCGTGGATGTCGTACGCGGGCTCCAGCTGGGCGCCGAGCGCGTACCCGGGACGGGCGAGCGAGTGCCCGGGCAGCAACTGCCACTGGATCTCGGCGGCGAGGGTGAGGCGGTCGCGGCGGCGGGCTCGCAGGTACAGGTCGGTGTCGCGGTCGGCGACCAGGATGTGGTGGCCCAGCATCTCGGCGATCTCGCCGAGGTCCGCGACCGTCCCGGCGCCGTCGCCGGTGTCGTCGGTGTCGTGCGGCCGGTGTTCCGCCGCGAACCCGACGCCCAGCACGCCGATGCGGTCGCCGCGCACGCTGATCGGCAGGTACAGCAGCACACCGTCGGCGACGGCCTCGGTGACCGGTTCCTGTGCCCCGAACGCCCGGCCCGCCGGTGTGCCGGCGATGCGTACGGGGTCGTCGGCACCGGCCCGGACGCCCACCGGCTGGAGCACGGTCTGGCCGTAGTCGGCCAGCAGGACGTCCACCGATCGCGCCCCGTAGTGCTGCCGCAGGACGCGGCGGACGGCGTCGGGGAGGGCATGGGGAGCGGAGGCGCGCAGGGCGCGCTCGGCGGAGTGGAGAGCGAGGGTGTTCACCGGTTCGCTGGGGTCCTTCTGGGAGGAGGGAAGGGTCGGTTACGGTGGCAGGGCCGAGGGGAGCCGCGATGTGTACCCCTATATCCGTTTCCTGCCCGCTCCGGGCCCGAGACACGACGCCCAGGAGATGACCTTGTCCGCGAGTCGCCCGACCGACCGGGACGTCGCCGCCGAGGCGTCGTCGATGGTCGAGGCGCTGGAGGTGCTCTGGGGCCGGGGCCGGGACGCGGGGGATCCGCCCGTTCCGCCCTCGCAGCTGCGCCTTCTGTTCGCGCTGGAGGGCAACGAGGGCGTCAACCTGCGCACCTTGTGCGACGTGCTCGGCGCCGCGCCGCCGGCGATGAGCCGGCTCTGCGACCGCCTGCAGGCTGTGGGATACCTCACGCGGGACATCAGCCCGACCTCGCGCCGGGAGGTACGGCTGTGGCTCACCCCCCGCGGGGCCGGGCTCCTCACCGACCTGCGTGAACGCCGTGAGCGGGAACTCGCCGCCGTCGTGGCCGCGATGCCCGAGCGGTCCCGGCGCGCCCTGCTGGAGGGGCTGGCGGCCTTCCGCAACGCGGCGGCCTCCACGGGGCTTGCCGCCGCCCCCGCCGTGACGGAGGGACGGAGCCACAGCGCATAGGTGCGCACGGCATCCTCACTTCTTGAACGGGCTGTTCCCGACCCGGGTGTGCTCCGTGTATCTGTTGCACGGTATTACTGTTGCCAAACGGCAATGATCGAAGATGATCTGCAGTGTCGCAAAGGGCGCCCGGCCAGGGTGTCCTTCGCGTACGATCCCATCGCCCCGCACGGGGCACCGCTGGTGGGTGGGGAGACGATGTGGAAGGCAACACCCTGACTCCGCCTGGGGGGTTGATCCCCAGACCGGGTGACAGCACGAGCCGGCGGCTCGCCGTGCTCCTGGTCGAGGACGACGCCGGCGACGCGCTCCTGGTCGAGGAGCTGGTCGCCGACAGCGGCGTGCCGGTCGACCTGCGGTGGGTGCGCTCGCTCGCCGAGGCCGGCGACGCCCTCCGCGCCCTCCCCGCCGACTGCGTCCTGCTGGACCTGCACCTCCCGGACGGCCAGGGTCTGGCCGCCCTCGGCAGGGCCCTGGCCCTCACCCAGCGGGCGGCGGTCGTGGTGCTCACCGGCCTGGCCGAGGAGCGCACGGGGCTCGCGGCGGTGTCCGCCGGTGCCCAGGACTACCTGGTCAAGGGGCGCGTGGAGCCGGAGCTGCTCGGTCGTGCGCTGCGGTACGCCGTGGAGCGCAAGCAGTCCGAACGCGCCGCCGTCGCCCTGCGCGCCAG
Source organism: Streptomyces sp. NPDC002574 (assembly GCF_042889545.1). Taxonomy (NCBI): domain Bacteria; kingdom Bacillati; phylum Actinomycetota; class Actinomycetes; order Kitasatosporales; family Streptomycetaceae; genus Streptomyces; species Streptomyces sp. NPDC002574. The sequence goes on along the minus strand of NZ_JBIARB010000008.1, from coordinate 375,044 downwards.
CCAGATGCGCGCCGAGGAGAACGCCCGGCTCGAACGCGGTCTGCTCCCGCTGCCGATGCTGCGCACCAAGGACGTCACCGTCACCGCGCGCTACCGTCCCGGCCGCGCCGACGCCCTGCTGGGCGGCGACTTCTTCGACGTCGTGGAGACCGCGGAGGGCGTCGTCCACGCGGTCATCGGCGACGTCTCCGGCCACGGCCCCGACGAGGCCGCGCTCGGCGTGGGACTGCGCATCGCCTGGCGCACCCTCGTCCTCAGCGGCGTCCAGGGCGAACGCCAGCTGTCGCTGCTGGAAGAGGTGCTGGTCGCCGAACGCGCGGCGCCCGAGATCTTCGCCACCGCCACGGTGCTCACCCTCAGCCCGGACCGCGGCAGCGCGTCGGTCTGGCGGGCCGGCCACCACGGCCTGCTCAGCAGCACGGCGGAGGGCGAGGTCGAGTACGCCGAGCCGCCCGGCGGCCCGGCCCTCGGCATGGTCCCCGGTGCCGGGAAATGGCCCCAGGGCCGGCTCGAGCTGCGCCCCGGACAGGCCCTCACCCTCTTCACCGACGGCCTGTTCGAGGGCCGCACCGGCAGCGGGCGGCTCGGCGAGGCCGGACTGCTCGCGCTGGCCAGGGAGCACGCCGCGCTGACGGCGCCGGAGTTCGTCGACACCCTCATCGACCGGGCCGAGTCGCTCGCTGCCGGACACGGCGGCTTCGACGACGACGTCGCGGTCGTCCGCCTCGACTGGGACCTCACGTCATGACCACCACGCGGCTCACGCAGGCGGGCCGGATCGCCCTCGCCCCCGCCGCCCTCGTCGTGGTGGTGGGCGCCGTCGCCGGCCTCGCCCACCACCAGCCCCCGCGTGCCGCGGCCGCGGGCCACCCGGCCGGGTACACCGTCGCCACCGGCAACCCCGCCCCCGCGCCCGCCCTGATCCCCCGGGCCGTGCGCCAGGGGGCCGCGCCCGGCCGCGCCCCCGGGTCCGCCGTTCCGCCCCGGACCACGGCCGCCGCCCTGGACGACCGTGCCGGGATCACCGTGCCGTACTGGGCCGTCGCCGCCGTACTGGCCGTCTTCCTGCTCGCCGCGGCGGGCCTCGCCGTGCTCGTGCACCGCAGGGCGCTGCGGCAGCTCACCCCGCTGCGCGAGGCCCTGCGCGCACTGGAGGGGTCCCGCCGGTCCGCCGACGCCGAACTGGCGGAGTCCCGGTACCGGGAGGAACAGCTGCGCGGCGCCGGCAGCGAGTTGCAGCAGTTCGCCTACGTCGCCTCGCACGACCTGCGGGAGCCGCTGCGCAAGGTCATCTCGTTCTGCCAGCTGCTGGAGAAGCGCTACGGCGACCGCCTCGACGAGCGGGGCCTGCAGTACATCGCGTACGCGGTCGACGGCGCCAAGCGCATGCAGGTGCTCCTGGGCGACCTGCTCGCGTTCGCGCGCTCGGGCCGGCCCGACGACGGCGATGTCGAGGTCGCGCTGGACGAGTCGCTGGACCAGGCACTGGCCAACCTCGCCGGGCCGATCGAGGAGTGCGGCGCCGGCGTGGAGCGGCCGCCGGTCCTGCCCCGCACGATCGGCGACCCGACGCTGCTGACGATGCTCTGGCAGAACCTGCTCGGCAACGCGGTCGCCTTCCGTTCCCAGGACCGCGCACCGCGCATCGCCATCACCTCGGACGGGCCGGACGAGGACGGCCTGCTCGGCTTCGCCGTCACCGACAACGGCGTCGGCGTGCCTGCGGCCTACGCCGAGAAGGTCTTCGGTGTCGTGCCGCGCCCGCGCGAGGGGGAGCCCCGGGGCGACGGCAACGGTATCGGTCTGGCACTCTGCAAGAAGATCGTGGAGCACCACGGCGGCCGGATCTGGCTCGACCCCGCGCCGCGCGAGGGCACCCGCATCCGCTTCACCCTGCCCGCCGCCGCGCGGCCCGCCCCATTGGAGGAGTGACGCCTTGACCGTGCCGCCCCAGCCAGAACCGATCGTCGTCCTCCTGGTCGAGGACGACGCGGGCGACGAGCTGATGACCCGTGAGGCCTTCGAGGAGCACAAGATCCGCAACGTGCTGCACGTCGTCCGCGACGGCGAGGAGGCGCTGGACTTCCTCCACCGCCGCGGGCAGCACGCGGACGCACCCCGGCCGGGCCTGATCCTGCTCGACCTCAACCTGCCGCGCTACGACGGCCGCGAGGTGCTGGCCGACGTCAAGGCCGACGCCTCGCTGTGCGACATCCCGGTGGTCGTCCTCACCACGTCCGAGGCGGAGGAGGACATCGTGCGCAGCTACAAGCTGCACGCCAACGCCTATGTCACCAAGCCCGTCGACTTCGAGCGGTTCATCGAGGTCGTGCGGCAGATCGACGACTTCTTCGTCACCGTGGTGAAGCTGCCGGGGCGCTGACCCGTCGCCGGCCGGTGCCGGTAGGTGCCGGCGTCGCTCAGACGTCGCGCCAGCGCGCCATGGCGCCGGAGAAGAGGCCGAACAGGACCAGGCCCACGGCGACCGCCGCCAGCAGCCAGGGACCGGCGGGGGTCTCGCGGAACGTCCGCAGGGTGTCGTCCAGCCCCTTGGCCTGCCCGGGGTCGAAGCGCACCGCGGCGATGACGGCGAAGCAGCCCGCGGCGGCGAACACCACCCCGCGGCTCGTGCCCCCGCCCACACCCAGGGCCTCGACCACCTTGCGGGTCCGCGGCGACATGGCGCCGGTGCGCAGGTGCTTGCGGAAGCGGCGCATGATCGCCCGCACGGCGATCCAGCCGCCCGCACCGACCAGGACCAGACCCGCCGCGCCGACCAGCCAGCGGCCCATCGGCCAGCCCAGCACCTCGGCCGTGACGTCCTTGGAGGCCTGGTCGCTCGAACCCCCGGACCCGCTGCCGGAGGCGCCCGATCCACCGGACCCGCCGCCGGAGCCCCCGTTCACCGCGAAGGTCGCCACGGAGTAGGTGACGAAGCCGTAGAAGACCGCGCGGGCCCCCGACTGCACCCGCTTGGACACCTTGCCGCCGTCCGGCCCGGCCGCCCCGAAGGCCGCCTCGGACAGCCGCCACAGTGTCATCCCGGCCAGTCCCGCCGTCAGGGCCCAGACCAGGAAGCCGCCGAGGGGCTGAGCCGCCAGCTCGGCCACCGCGCCGCCGCGGTCGGCCTGCTGCGAGGAACCGTCGAAGGCGATCCGCAGGGCGAGTACGCCGGTCAGTACGTAGATGACCCCACGGGCCGTCAGTCCCGCGCGGGCGCCCGCCCGGATCGCGCGCCGCCCCCCGCTGCCGGGCCGCACCGCGGCGGCTGTCCCCGTCGTGTCCATGGCCGGACCTCCCTGCGCTGGGCGTGTGTACCTGGGCCCCCGGCCGTCGGCTGCCCCGTACCGGGCCGGTGAAACAGCGGGGCGCGGCGCCGACGGACGCCGGCCCGCGTGGAGTCGCCGGTCCGGGGTATCCGGGTGGATGCGGACAGACATGCGAACGGGGAGCGAGGGTTGGGGTAGGGATGGAGATTTCGAGCATCATCAGCGCGATCGTGATCGGCCTGATCATCGGGCTGCTGGGACGCCTGCTGGCGCCCGGCCGGCAGCCGATCGGGCTGCTGTGGACGATCGTCGTGGGCATCGTCGCCGCGTTCGTCGGCAGTGCCATCGCGGCGGGACTCGGGGTCGCGGACACCGAGGGAGTCGACTGGATCGAGTGGCTGATCCAGATCGCCCTCGCGGCCGTCGGTGTCACGGCACTGGCCAGGACCCGGCTGGGGCGCTGACGCGCTGACGCAACGACACGACGGTCCGGCCGCCCCACGAGGGGGCGGCCGGACCGTCGTGTGCGGATCGAACTCACATCACGTCGAGCAGGCTCGGGTCGAACAGCGAACGGTTGCTGACCCCCTGGCCGCCGGCGAGCTGGCCGCCCGCCAGCTGGCCGGCAGGCCCCTGGCCGACCGCGGCCTGGTTGTCCTTGTCGGGGAACCCGCCGACGCCACCGACACCGCCGATGCCGCCGATGCCGCCGCCGAAGTTGCCGCCTCCGCCGCCGAAGTTGCCTCCGCCGCCGAAGTGGCCGCCTCCGCCGTGGCCGCCGTGGTGCCGGCCGCACCTGCAGTGGTGCCGGCCGTGGCCGCCGCGCCCGTCGCGGCAACCGCGGTCGTCCCCGCGCCCGCCGAGTCGGTCGCCCCGGTCGCCACGCCCGCCGCGTCCTCCGTCGCGTCCGTCGCCTCGGTCGTCCCCGCGATCGCAGCGTCCGTCGCCTCGGTCGTCCCCGCGCCCGTCGCGCCCGTCGCGCCCGTCGCGCCCGTCGCGTCCGCCGCGCCCGTCGCCTCGGTCGTCGTCGCGGCCGCCGCGGTTGTCCCCGCGGCCGTCGCGTCCGTCGCCTCGGTCGTCCCCGCGCCCGTCGCGCCCGTCGCGTCCGTCGCCTCGGTCGTCGCCGCGACCGCCGCGTCCGCCGTCGTCGTCGCGGCCGAAGTCGTCGCCGCGGCCGTCCTCGTCCCGTTCGTCCCCTCGGCGGTCGTCGCCGAAGCGGTTGTCGTCGTCACCCCGATCCCGGTCGTCCTGTGCGACGGACGGGACCGCCGCCGGGCGGGCCGGGGTGGTGGCGGCCTGGGCCGAGGCCGGCCACGCGAGTGCCGCGGCCGCCAGGCAGGCGGCGGCGGTGCCGCGGAGAAGGTACTTCTTCGCCATCGGTCGTCCCAATCTGATGAGATGTTACATAGCTTAGCGAAACGCATATTAAGCACATATCGCCCGAAGTCGCGCGCAGAGGAACCGGGAGGCAGCGATGTCCGAGACCGCGGACGGGGACGGGGCACGGGGCCGGGACGAGACGGAGGACGAACGCGCGGACCGGATGTGGGGTGAGCTGATCCAGGAGGTGCGGGTCGCCCAGACCGGTGTCCAGATCCTGTTCGGCTTCCTGCTCACCGTGGTCTTCACCCCGCTCTACCAGCGGCTGGGCACGGTGGAGCACACCGTCTACATCGTCACCGTCGTGCTCGGCTCGGCGGCGACGGGAGCTCTGATCGGCCCGGTGTCCTTCCACCGCATCGTCACCGGCCGGCGGATCAAGCCGGAGAGCGTGCGTTGGGCCTCGCGGCTGACGTTCGCCGGGCTCGTGCTCCTGCTGGCCACGATGACCTCGGCGCTGCTGCTCGTCCTGCGGGTGGCGAGCCACGACGACTACGTCCCCTACCTCGTGGCGGGGGTACTCGTCTGGTACCTGGCCTGCTGGTACGGGCTGCCGCTGTGGGCGCGTATCGGTCACGCCAAGGGGGACTGAGGGCGCGGGAAGGGCGCGGGCACGAGGAAAGCCGCCGCGATTCGCGGCGGCTTTCCTCCGTACGGGTGACGCGGGGTCAGACGTGCAGGACCCGGTCCACCAGCTCGCGGTAGCCCTGCAGGGCGACCCGCAGCTTCTCGGTGTCGGTCCCGTCCTGGCCGCCGTCCCAGCCCGCGCGCAGCGCGTGGCGCCGGCCCTTGAGCTCCTGGACGAGACGCTCGGTGGCCTCCTCCAGGACCTGGTCGGCCTCCTCCACCGCGTGCCGCGGCTCGTCGACGAAGCCGCCGACCGCCTGCTGGAGCCGGCGGTGCAGCTTGTCGGTGTCCTCGGCCGTCGCCTTGGGGGCACCCGGCTCCCGAGGGGTGTGCGGGGCCCGCGCCGGACGCTCCGGCTGGGCGGTGGGAACGCGCCGCGCCTGCTCCGCGGGCTCCCGCGGGTCGGTGGACTCGTGCGGGTCGGCGGTCCGAGCCGGTGTCACGGGGCCGCGCTCGGCGGCGGATTCGCTCACGGGTCCGGGCTGCGCGGGCCGCGTGGGCTGTGAGTGCCGCTCGGGGCGGTCGGCGGGGCGGTCGGTGCCGGGCGTGACGTCATTGCTCTTGACGTCGATCTTCTCGTCGGTCGTCTCGTCGGTCCTGGTCTTGTCGTCGTGGCCGGTCTGGTTCATGGGGTTCATCGATTACTCCCGGACGGCAGATGCGGACGGCGGGGGCCCCGGCGTCCGGTGGCGGTGTCGCCATCGGTGCCGGTCCCGCTCTCGGTCTCGGTCTCGGACGGGGTGTCACCGGTCGGGACGTCGGCCCGCTCGCCGGTGTCGTGCCGGCCCCGCACGGCGTTCCGGGGCTCCTTGCCCCCCGCGACGAGGTCGTCGAACAGTGCGCGGGCTTCCAGCAGCCGGGCGCGCAGGTCCTCGGTGTCCGTCGTGGGGCGGTCACCGTTCTGGTGCTCGGTACGGGCGGCGCCGCGCAGGTCGCGGTACGCCTGCAGGTGGCGCGGGCGGTGCACCGACAGCGCGTCGATCTGCTCGCCGGAGTCGGCCGCCGGGAAGCCGCGCTCGCGCGCCAGCCGGTCCAGCAGGCCGGCCGCCTCGCGCACCGACTCGGCGGGGGAGTCCACGAACCGCTCCTGCAGGGCCGCCCACTCGGCCCGGTACTCCTCGGTGCGGCGGGCCTCCAGCGGGCGCTGCGTCAGGTGCCCGTGGCGGTCGACGCGTTCCTGCAGCTCCTTGTCGGCGGCGGCCGTGTCGCCGTCGTGCCGGGCGAGCGTACGTTCGTATTCGGGGCCGAAGCGACGCCTCAGATGTCCGGACCCCGGCCCACGGCGCGTCATGTACAGCGCCGCGGCGGCGATCAGGACTACGAGGACGACCGCCCCGATGATGATGCCCGTGGTCATGGTGTGCCTCCTGGGGACCCATGGGGTCCTCGAATGGGATCTGACCTTGTTTCGGGTCCCTTGTCGTGTCTACGGTGCGTGTATCCGCGATCCGTCTCTCCACGCACATGCCCGGGGGGAGGCGCCCCGGAAGGGAGGCGGGATGGAGTGGCGCGCGCGTTCAGCGCGGCAGTACGACCTGGATGACCTTGCCGCCCTGGGCGAGCAGGGTGACGCGGATGTCCTGTGCCAGCCGGCGCACCAGGCGCCAGCCGTAGCCGCCGGGCAGGAAGCCGCCCTCCGTCTGCGGTGTCACGGGCAGCCGGGAACTGCGGTCGCCGACCGAGACGCGGATGCCGTCCGGCCCGGGCAGCACCTCGAAGCGGGCGATGCCGTCGCCGTAGCGGAACGCGTTGGTGACGAGTTCGGAGACCACCAGCAGGCAGTCCTCGACCCGTTCCGGATCGATCCCGGTCAGGCGGGCCCGGGCCATGTCGCGGGCCTCGCCGATGGACGCGGGAAGGGCCCCGCCGCTGCGTGCGGTGGTGGGCACCTGTCCTTCGTCATCCGTTTGAAGGCTGTACACGTACGATCACCCCGTAGGCCTCACTGGTCCCTGTGTGTCTGCCCGGCCGTGCCGGTCCTACGCGATCCGGTGGACAGATTTACGTCACCCCGGAATTGGGGGGCATGCTCGGTGCGGGACCGGGTACCCGAACGGCAGCACACGGGAACACGTCGTACGACGGGTTGAGGAGGAGCTGTGATCGCGGACGTCAGCAGGACGAGCGCCGGGGCCGGGGTGGAGAAGGCCGTCGTGGACGGACTGCCGCAGATCAGCGACCCGCGCAGTGTCGCGCCCTCGGACGCACGGGCCCTGTCGAAGCTCTTCCTCGAGCGGCTGACAGTCCTCGAGGAGGGCACGCCGGACCACCAGTACGCGCGGAACACCCTCATCGAGATGAACATGTCGCTGGTCCGGTTCGCGGCGCGGCGCTTCCGCGACCGCGGCGACGACATGGACGACATCGTGCAGGTCGGCACGATCGGCCTGATCAAGGCGATCGACCGCTTCGACATCTCGCGCGAGGTGGAGTTCACCACCTTCGCCGTCCCCTACATCGTCGGGGAGATCAAGCGCTTCTTCCGTGACACCACGTGGGCCGTGCACGTGCCGCGCCGGCTGCAGGAGCGCCGGGTCGAACTGGCGCGCGCCCGGGACGAGCTGTCCTCCCGCCTCGGCCGGGCCCCGAAGGTCGCCGAACTGGCGGCGCTGATGGACCTCAGTGAGCAGGAGGTCGTCGAGGCGCAGGTCGCGTCCAACGGCTACACCGCCTCGTCCCTCGACGCGGCGCTCACCACGGACGACGGCGACGAGGGCGAGACCGCGCTCGCCGACTTCATCGGCGCACCCGATCCCGGCATGGAACTGATAGAGGATCTGCGTTCGCTGGCCCCGCTGGTGATCGAGCTCAGTGAGCGCGACCGGCGACTGCTCCACCTGAGGTACGTGGAGGAGCTGACGCAGGCCCAGATCGGCGAGATCATGGGCTGCACCCAGATGCACGTCTCCCGCCTGCTGTCGCGCACCATCGCGCGACTGCGCGCCGGGATGCTCCAGGACGCTTCCGCCCGCTGACGCCGCCCCCCACGACGGTGCCCGCGCCCCCGCCGGGGCGCGGGCACCGTCGTGCCCGGCCTACGATGCGCGGGTGACCCCTCACGATCGCGCGTCGAGCCGCCTGTACCGTCCGCTGGTGCGGATGACGCCGCGGGACCCGCACGAGGCGCACCGGGTCGCCACCCCGCTGGAGCTGCTGTTCGACCTCTGCTTCGTGGTGGCGGTGGCCCAGGCGGGCGGCCGGCTCGTGCACTCCGTCGCCGAGGGCCATCCGGTGCACGGGATCGCCGGCTACTGCTTCGTCTTCTTCGCGATCTGGTGGGCCTGGGTCAACTTCGCCTGGTTCGCCTCGGCCTACGACTGCGACGACGTGCTCTACCGCGCCGCGACCTTCGTCCAGATCGCCGGTGTCCTGGTGCTGGCGGCCGGTGTCCCGCGCGCCTTCGACAGCCGTGACTTCGGCGTGGTCGTCGCCGGCTACATCATCATGCGCGTCGCCCTGACGCTCCAGTGGCTGCGCGCGGCACGCTCGGCGACCGGTGCGGCCCGGACCGCGGCCCTGCGGTACGCGGCGGGTCTCGTGGTCGTGCAGTGCGGATGGCTGCTGTGGCTGCTGCTGCCCCAGTCGATGTGGGCGTGGGGGTACGCACTCCTGATCGTCGCGGACCTGTCGGTCCCGATGTTCGCCGAGCACGCGCAGCGCACCAACTGGCACGCCCACCACATCGCCGAGCGGTACGGCCTGTTCACCATCATCGTGCTCGGCGAGACGGTCGCCGCGGCGACGGTGGCGGTGCAGTCCTCGTTCGACGAGTCCGCGGGGCCGGCCGAGTTGCTGCCGGTGGCCGCGGGCGGTCTGCTCATCGTCTTCGCGGCGTACTGGATCTACTTCGCCGTCCCCGCGCACGAGCACCTGACCACCAGGGTGCGGGCGTTCCTGTGGGGATACGGCCACTACTTCGTCTTCGGCTCCGCCGCGGCCATCGGCGCCGGCCTCGAAGTGGTGGTCGAGCAGCAGGCGCACAAGGCGCACCTCTCGCAGACGGCCGCCGCGGCCGCCGTCACGCTGCCGACCGCGCTGTTCCTCGTCATGGTCTGGCTGATCCACTCCAGGTCCGCCGACCAGGGTGTCGCCGAGCGCCTGATCCTGCCCGTCTGTGCGCTGCTGGTGCTGGCGAGCACCTTCTGCGGCGGCTGGGCGGTACCGGTCGCCGGCCTGTGCATGGCGGCGGCGGTCGCCGTGGGAGTGGCGCTGCCCACCCGGCGCGCGGCATCAGGGTGAACACGCCGGAGGGCGCCCCGCGCTGCGGCGGGGCGCCCCTGTGCCGTCAGGCCTGCGCCGGACGTGCGTCACCGCGTCAACGGCAGGTCAGGGGAAGGAGACCACATTGGACGGTACGGTCGAGGTCCCCGAGGTCGCGCTGCCCGTGCTGTTGATGACGTGGTCGTACTGGCCCATGCCACCCAGGGAGACCACCAGGACGTCGTGCATCTTGACCCCGGCCTTCACCGGGACCTCGAAGCCGTGGTCCATGCGGATCGTCGGATCGGTGGTGAAGTTGCAGTAGCTGCCCACGCCCCAGGCCTCGTGGGTGGTGACGGAGTCGTCCACCTTGTAGGCGGCCCAGCCCTTCGTGGCGCCGTTCTGGATCGAGGCCTGGTTGGGGGCGTCGTAGGCGATCTCGTTCTGGTAGAAGATCGTCCTGCCGTTCTGGCCGCTCCACTGGACGTCGTACTTCTTGAAGTGCTCGACGAACAGACCGGTGGCCAGGACGTCGTCGCCGTTCACCCGCAGCCCGTAGTCGGCCGCGTTGGTGTCCCAGCCCACGCCGGCCCCGTGGTCGGCGCGCCAGATCCAGGTGTGGTCGATGATGGTGTCGTCGCTGTTGACCTCCATGCTGGTGGTCGCCTTGCCCGGGCCGGCGCCGCCGATCCGGATGAAGACGTCCTGCACGGTGGTCGGGTTGGCGGCGTGGTCGGCGGCCGCGCCCTGCGGGCCGACCTGCAGCAGGACCGGGGAGTTGACCGGGCCCGCGTCGATGAGGAAGCCGGCCAGCTTCACCCCGTCCACGTCGGCGACCTTCATCGCGGTGACGCCGTTGTCGGGAATGATCGTCGCGAGGCCGAGGCCGAGTACGACGGTGTTGGCACGGTTGACGTTGATCGTCTGGTCGACGTGGTAAATGCCCGGGGTGAAGAGCAGATTGAGGCCCTGGGCGAGCGCGGCGTTGATGGTCGCGGCGGTGGCGCCCGGCTTGACCACGTAGAACTGGCTCAGCGGGATCGAGGAACCCTGCGGCGCGCTGGCGCCCCACGTGGTGCCGCGGGCGTTGGTGCGCTTGGCCGGTACGAAGACCTTGTAGTCGCTGCCGTCGAGGTAGAGGAAGGGCTTCTCACGGGAGACGGGGGTGGTGTCGAGCGTGGTGTACGGCGGGTTGGGGAAGCTCTGCGCGGGAGCGCCCTGGACGCCGGAGAAGACCATGTTCCACACGCCGTTGGTCCAGCCGCCGACCGAGCTGTCGCGGGTGTACCACTGCTGCTGCGAGTACGGGCCCACCGTGCCGTCGATCTTGCTGTCGGCGATGTAGCCGCCGCTCGCCCAGCCGTAGCCGTTGGGCGCGAGGTTCAGGCCGCCCCTGACGTGCATGCGGCGGAACGGCGCGGCCTGGGCGACGGCCCAGCGGTCGGTGCCGTTCACCGGGTTGAGCGCGAGGTTCTCGGCCGAGCGCCAGAAGTTCTGGGTGGCGTTGCCGTTGAACCAGCCGGCGTCCACGGTCACGTCGCCGTTGAAGTTCGTGTCGTCGGGGGAGAGGCCGAGACCGGCGATCGAGGTGTAGAAGCCGATGTTGGCGTTGATGTTGTTGTACGTGCCCGGCTTGAAGAGCAGCGCGTAGCGGCCGGTGCCGAACTGCGCCGACTCCTGCTGCTGGAAGATCTGGTCCAGCTTGGCCTGGATGTTCGGCGTCGAGGGGTCGAAGACCAGGACGTTGGGGCCGAGGTCGCCACCGCCGGGGATCTGCGGGCCGGTGCCGCCGTCGGTGGTGTGCACGGCGAACTCCCAGAGCGAGTAGCCGTACTGGGTGTGCCGGGCCGTGCCGTTCATGCGCACGTAGCGGCCGGTGCCGCTGATCGCGCGGGTCTCGGTGCCGCCGGCGCCGGTGGTGGTGGAGGCGACGGTGGTCCAGTCGGTGCCGTTGGGCGAGATCTGGATCTGGTACGCACTGGCGTAGGCGGCCTCCCAGGTGAGCACGACCTCGCAGAGGGTCTGCGAACTGCCGAGGTCGACCTGGAGCCACTGCGGATCGCTGAAGGCGCTGGACCAGCGGGTGCCGGCGTTGCCGTCGACCGCGTTGGAGGCGGCCGTGCCCGCGTTCTCGGTGGAGGAGGCGGTGGCGGTCTTGCCCTGGGCGACGTTGGCGGTGCCGCAGGCGGCGGCGTGGGCCCTGGCCAGCGGGCCGGCCGGGACGGCGATCAGGGCGAGCAGGACGGACAACAGGGCTATCAGCCCTAAGTGTCTGCGGTGGGCGTCGTTGACGTGGGGTCTCATCGGAACTCCTGTCTCGGCCACGCGACTTAATTCAGGGCGTGAGTTAAGACGTGAGGGAAGTCGCGGTCAAGTGGTCCGACAGGAACTGTTTCCGGCGGGTCAAGGGATGGTCATGGCCGTCAGGACCCCGAACGGTCAGTGACCTGCGGGGAGTCCGTTTCGTTCGCTTGTTGAACACGAGGCGGGTCTTCAGCGTCGGCAGGGCGTCCCGGCCTTGATCCTGACGTGAACTCTTGACGGTTCCGGCTCCGCTGAGTCGACTCCCGGCCCGGCAACCGGCACCGCTTCCGGTGCCGGTCGCCCCCGCGTCACCGCCCCACCCGCACGCCGGAGGCGCACGGTCCACCACTCGAACTAATGATCTTCACGCGTTACACTCCGCGGGTGTCCGAACTCCGCACACTCGCCCTCGGGCTCCGGCAGGCGATCCTCGACTGTCCCGATCCCGGTCTGGTCTCCCTGGAGCGCTTCCCCTACGGCTCCTGCGGCGACGCCTCGATCCTCCTCGGCGAGTACCTCCACGAGAACGGGCTCGGCGTGTGGACGTACGTCAGCGCCTGGGAGAGCGGTGCCTCCCACGCGTGGATCGAGAAGAACGGACTGCGCGTCGACATCACCGCCGACCAGTTCGACGGAGTCGACGTCCCCGTGATCATCGCCTCGGGAGGCGGTTGGCACGACCGCTTCTCGGTCGACCACTCCGCCTCCCACGGCGCCCTCATCGCCGTCCGGGAGGAGTACGCCCGCGCCGAACTGCGCGCCGCCTACGACCGGCTGACCTGTTTCATCCGGCAGGCGACGCCACGAGTCGACGCATGACGGCGGGGTCCAGCGCCGGGTTCGCCGCGGCGTGATGGGCCAGTTCCCCGTCCTCGAGGAGCTGGGCCGACCGGGCCGGCGGAAGGTTCGGGTGGCGTGCCGCGGCGGCCCGCACGCGGGGGTCGGGGTCGAGGGTGAGCCGGTCCACCGTCTTCGCGGGGGTCCGCGGATCCCGGCCGGCCAGCGCGCGGACCGCCGGGTCCTCGTGGCCGGCGTACCGGGCCAGCCCGGCGGTGGGGAAGTCGCCCCGGTCGAGCAGGTGTTCGCGTCCGGGGCCGGTGTACTCCAGGAAACTGCGCAGCAGCAGGGCGGCCGGTGCCTCCGGGTGGTTCTGCGCGAGCAGGACGCGGACGCCGAGGTCGTCGTCGGTGGCAAGGCGCTCCACCAGGTCGGACGGCAGGAAGCGGTCCCCGGCGGCCCGCCGGCGCCGCATCGGGTGGCCGGACAGGGCGTCGTGCCGCAACGCGCCGGGGTCCCCGGGCACCCTCGGCTGCGTCCACGGGACGAACGAGTCGTCCAGGGGGACCTCGTAGTCGATGGCCGCACACTCGGCGTCGGTCAGTGTGGGGTCCATGGACGCCGCGAGCCGCACCCGGGGATCGGGATCGGTGGCGAACGTCCGGCGCTCGTCGCGTGCGAGGTCCGAGCGGTGGGCGATTCTCTCCCGGACCGACGGGTCGGGATCCGCTCCGAGCGCGCGGCGCCACCGCTGCGGGAGCCGGGAGTGGCCCGCGACCCGCCGGCGGACCTCGGCGTCCGGATCGGCGGAGAGCAGCGCCACCACGTCCGCGGGAAGCGTGGGGTTGCGCGCGATCATGGCGCGTTCGTCCCCTGCGGCCGGCGCGGTGAGCACGCTCTCGACGACCTTCCGGCCGAGGGCGCCGTGGAGGAGCAGGTGAGTGCGGGCGTGGCAGCTTCGTGCCGGCAGCTCCCGCTCCACCCACTCGGGGTCCTCGTGGCGCAGACGGTCGCGCGCCCTCTTCCGGACCGCATCGTCGGGATCCGCGAGCAGCGCCTGCCTGGCGTCCTCGGGAACCCCACGCCAACCGATGCCCATGAGCCGGACCTTGGGGTCCGGATGGGAGAGCGCCGCCCACATGAAGGCGGTGGACACCTGGCGGGAGGACAAGCCGCCCAGGATGTCGTCGTCGTAGGTACGGATCATGTGGAGGACGGCCCAGTCCGGCAGCGGCGCGGGGGTCGTGTGCGGCGGCAGCGCGGGACCGTCGGCCAGCAGGGCCCGCACGAACCACTCCGGGTCGTCGATCAGCCGCACGCGCCGGGCCGGATCGACGTGCGGATTGCGCGCGAAGCGGCCGCGTACGGACCGGTCCTGATGGGCGATCACGGCCTCGACGACGGTGTCCGGCAGCGGCCGGTCCTCGCACAGCGTCATGCGGGCCACCTTCGGCCCGTCGGCCAGCAGGCGCAGCAACACGTCGTCGGGGGCGGCGGGATTGAGCGCGAGCCCGGCGAGTCTGCGCTCGCCGAGGTCGGTGGTGGCGGCGATCCGGTGTGACGCGATCATGCGGTGGGCGGCCTTTCGTGCCGGGTCGGGTACCGTTTCTGCGCACCCCTCGGGGGTAGACGCGGACGAGGGAGGCAGCCATGGGTGATTGGTCCACGACAGTGCTGGTCATCGCGGGGGTGGCGGTCGCGGCCATGCTCGCGGTCGCCGTGGTGCTGGTGGTGAAGATGGCACGGGTCCGGAGCCTGCTGCGCAGCGCCGACGTCCCGCGCTCGGGCAAGCTCGCCTTCTGGGCCGCGCTGGTCTACCTGGTGTGCCCGGTGGACCTGCTGCCCGACCCGATCCTCATCGACGACATCGGGGTGCTGCTGCTGGCCCTGCGGTCGCTCAAGAGCGCCGCGGACCAGCAACTGCCCGCCCACTTCGCGAAGTCCCGGAAGTCGCTGGGCTGACGGCCGCCGGCCGCCGGCCCGGGTCCTCTGCTCCCGGTTCAGCTCCGGGCGGCGGCGTCGCCCGGTCCGGAGTTCCCCAGGGCGACCGGCAGGCACACGGTGAAGCGCGTGTCGCCGGGGGAGGACTCCACGCGGATGTCGCCGTGGTGCTTGTTGACCACGATGCGGTAGGAGATGTCGAGGCCGAGCCCGGTGCCCTCGCCGACCGGTTTCGTGGTGAAGAACGGCTCGAAGATCCGTGGCCGGATGTCGTCGGGGATGCCGGGCCCCGTGTCGCCGATCTCGACGAGCAGCCGGTCCGTCCCGTCCCAGTGGGTGCGGATGCTGAGGGTGCCCGAACCGGCCATCGCGTCCAGGGAGTTGACGATGAGATTGGTCCACACCTGGTTGAGCTCCGCGCCGTAGGCCTGGATCTGCGGCAGCGTGCGGTCGTACTCCTTGACCACCTGCACCCCGCCGGGGATCTTCGCGTGGAGCATCGTCAGCGTGGCGTCCAGCAGCGCGTGCACGTCCACGGTCTGCTGCGGTGCGCGGTCCAGCTGCGAGTACTGCTTCGCGGCGCCGACCAGCCCGGAGATCCGGGTGACGGCGTCGTCGATCTCACCCATGAGCAGTTCGGTGTCGAGGGTGTACGACAGCCAGCGCACCGACGCCTCCAGGCGCTCCTCGCCGACCGTCTCCACCACGCTGTCGAGCCACTCGATGTCCACCCCTCCCGCGATCAGCGTCGAGGCGATCTCCCAGGAGCCGTTGACGCCGTGGTCGTCGAGCCAGTCCGTCAGCTCGTCCTCCGCGTCCGACGCCTGGAGGGCCGACAGCTCCGGTGCCGACGCCAGGCGCTTGATCGCGGCGTCCTGGAGCTCGACCAGTTCGTGCAACTGCCGGGTGTCGAGCCGGCCGTCCGCGATGAGGGCCAGCTTGTGCCGCATACCGGCGACCCGGTCGCGCAGCGCGGAGGTCGCGCGCACCGCGGCCGCCGCCGGGTTGTTCAGCTCGTGCGTCAGGCCCGCGGAGAGCGAGCCCAGCGCCAGCAGGCGCTCGCGCTCGCCCATGATCGTGTTCTGCTGGCGGACGCCGAAGAACAGCCCCTCCAGCAGGTGCACCGCCATCGGGAACCACTTGCGCATCGCCCCGGCGAACTCGTCCGCCGGGAGCACGAAGAACTCGCTGTCGACGATGGCCCGCATCGAGTTGGGGTACATCTGATCCACCCGGTCCCCGAGGTACGCCTGCGTCGCGCCCGCGTACACCCCGCGCTGGTCCGTGCGGTTGACCTCCACCTCGTCGCCGTGGAGCATCCGGGTCAGCGCCACGGTGCCGCTCAGCAGGATGTAGAAGCAGGTCGCCGGCTCGCCCTCGGAGTAGACGTTGGTGCCGCCGGCCGTCCGCTCCACACAGCCCTGCTCGGCCAGCCAGTCCAGTTGCTTGTCCCCGAGCGACTCGAACAGGAACAGGGTCTTCAGCTGCTCCGGCGCGAGCCGGTCCGACATGGTCACTGCGCCTCCAGATAACGGTGCACGAGCGATACGGCCATCGCTCCCTCGCCCACGGCCGACGCCACCCGCTTGACCGACTCCGCGCGGACGTCGCCCGCCGCGAAGACACCGGGGACGCTGGCCTCCAGGTGGTACGGGTCCCGGGGGAGCGGCCAGCGCGCCGGCCGCCGCCCGCCGGTCAGCAGATCGGGGCCGGTCATGACAAAGCCGCGCGCGTCGCGTTCCACGACACCCTCCAGCCAGTCCGTCCGCGGCTCCGCGCCGATGAAGACGAACAGCCACTCCGCGTCCACGGTCGTCACGGCGCCCGTCTTCGCGTCGCGCAGCATCAGCTGCTCCAGGTGGTCGCCGCCCTTGCCGCCGACCACCTCGGTGCACGGATGCACGTCGATGGTGTCGATCGCGGCGATCTGGTCGATCAGGTAGCGCGACATCGACCGTCCCAGGTCGGCGCCGCGGATCAGCAGGTGGACCCGGCGGGCGTTGCGCGCGAAGTACACGGCGGCCTGCCCGGCCGAGTTGGCGCCGCCCACGATGTAGACGTCCTGGCCGGCGCAGTTCATGGCCTCGGTCATGGCCGAGCCGTAGAACACCCCGGCCCCGGTGAACTCGGCGAGCCCCGGCGCCTCCAGCCTGCGGTACGCCACGCCGGTGGCGAGCACCACGGTGTGCGCCGTGATCGCCGAGCCGTCCCCGAACGACAGCACGCGTCCGGCGCCCGCCGCCTCCAGGCCCGTCACCTCGCGGGTGCTCAGGATCTCCGCGCCGAACTTCAGCGCCTGCCGGCGCGCCCGGTCGGTGAGCTGGGCGCCGGAGACACCGTCCGGGAAGCCCAGGTAGTTCTCGATCCGGCTGCTCTGGCCGGCCTGCCCGCCCGTCGCCCGGCGCTCCACCAGCACCGTGCGCAGGCCCTCGGACGCGCCGTACACGGCCGCGCCGAGGCCGGCCGGGCCGCCGCCGACCACGACCAGGTCGTAGAAGTCGGCGGACGGCGTGGTGCTGAGGCCGACGTGCGCGGCGAGCTCGGCCTCGCTCGGCCGCACCAGCGTCGAGCCGTCGTCGGTGACCACCAGCGGCACGTCGTCCGGGGTGAGCCCCGCGGCGGTCAGCAGCTGGACGGCCTCCGGGTCCTCCGAGGGCAGCCAGCGGTAGGGCACCAGGTTGCGGGTGAGGAAGTCGCGCACCTTGAACGAGGGCGCGGACCAGCGGTGCCCGACGACCCGGGTCTCGCTGGCGGTGGGGTCGGGTGTGGACAGCCATGATTCGAGCAGGGTGTCGATCACCGGATAGAGGTTCTCCTCCGGCGGGCTCCACGGCTTGAGCAAGTAGTGGTCCAGATCGATGATGTTGATCGCGTCGATGGCGGCCGCGGTGTCCGCGTAGGCGGTCAGCAGCACCCGCCGGGCCAGGGGGAACAGATCCATCGCGGCCTCGAGGAACTCGACGCCGTTCATCTGCGGCATGCGGTAGTCGGCCAGCATCACGGCCAGCTGCTCGCCCCGCAGTTTGATCTCGCGCAGCGCGCTCAGGGCCTCGTCGCCGGAGGTCGCGCGCACCACCCGGTACCGGTCCCCGTACCGGCGGCGAATGTCGCGGGCCACCGCCCGGGAGACTGCCGGATCGTCGTCGACGGTGAGGATGGTCGGATTCGCCATGTGACCATCATTGCTCCCGACGGCCCGCGGCGCGCCCCAAAACGAACACTCGTGCCTGGTGGGGCGATGCTTCACCGTACGTCGCGCCGCGTCACGCACCGCGACGGCCGCGGGCCCACGGGGGGCGGTCGGTCAGACGCCGTCCGTCACCTTGATCTCGGCGATCGTGTCGTAGAACGACACGTGGTCCTTGATCTCGGGCACCGTGCCGATCGGCTCCGGGTACGCCCAGGCCACGTCGGTGTGGTCGCCGTACGACCAGTACGACGCCAGGCCCTTGAACGGGCAGGTGGTGTGGGTGTCGGTCGGCTGGAACAGCGCCAGGTCGACGTCCTCCGGCGGAATGTAGTAGCGGACGGGCAGGCCCGTCTCGTGGACGAGGAGCGGGCGCCGGGTGTCGGCCACCACCTGCCCGTCGATCTCGACCCTCACATGCTGCGTACTGGGCACCGCCTTGACGGTGTGCCCCTGAGTGCTGTGGGTGGACGCCATGAGGCTCCCCTTTTCGCTCGGCTCTCGTCGTGCAACCTCACGGAACGGGAGCGCATTCCCCGGGGCGGTGTCCCCCGCATGCACGTATCCGCGTGACCGAAACCGCGTTCGCCCGTTGGCCCTGCAAGATCGCAGCCAAGGAGGAGCGTGAGATGAGCACCCGACGTCACCAAAAGGGCCGCAAGCACCGCACGGTCAACCGGACCCCCCGCCCTGTCGCGGCCGGCGCCCCGGTCGCCGGACGGCCCGCCTCCCGCACGGCCTCGCCCGCCGCCCCCGCGACGGCGGTCCCCGCCGCCGTTCCGGCGCCGGCGACGGCCCCCGCGCCCTCGCCCGCGGCCCCCGCGCCGCGGTCGGAGCGGAGCCCGGAGCGCCGGCCGGAACCCGCCCTGCCGCGTACGGCGCTCAAGACCCTGGAGCAGCTGCGTGCCGCGGGCGGTGACGGCACGACCATCGACGACCTGAGCGCCAGCGTCGGGTACCAGCCGGCCACCATCGTGCGCCACATCGACACCCTGGTCGCCGCGGAACTCGTGCACCAGCGCGAGGGCCGCTGGTACGCGGTGTCCGGGGGGTGAGGTGCCCGCCGCCGCTCAGCAGGTGCGGAAGACGTGCCCGCGCTCCCCGGCGGGCGTGACGTCCCGGTCCCGCAGCACCACCGAGAGACGGCCGCCCCAGCGGCGGCAGGTCCGGCCGAAGTCGGCCGCGGTGTAGGCGACGACCAGGACGCGGTCCGCGTAGGCGGCGGCGTAGTCGCCGCACTCGTCGAACTCCCCGCACTCCTCGGCCACGGCGAAGTCGAAGCCGATGGCCGCGTGCCGGGGGAGCAGCTCGGCGGTGTTCTTCTGCGCGACGGCCAGTCCCGCCGCGTGCGCCCGTGCCACCAGGAGCCGGGCGTACGCGGCGTTCTGCCCGGGGGTCAGCAGTCCCCGGGAGCGCTCGAAGGAGTCGAGGTTGTCCGGTTCGACGGCCCGGAAACCCCGCTCGGCGCAGTCGTCGATCCAGCGGCCGACGACCGCGGCCAGCGCGGTGCGCCGGGCGGCCGTCGAGACGTCGAACAGGACCTCGCCCCAGTCCTCGTCGACGACCGGGGCACCGCGCCGGTCGCGCAGGAGCAGGTCCGGGTGGTGCCGCCGCCACCAGGGCAACTCGCCCGGCTGGGCCTGGAAGGCGTTGACGTAGCAGACGGAGTAGACGCCCTCGGCGGGCCGGTCGGCGCGGTCGCGGGAGACCACGCGGACGCCTTTGGCGGGCTGGTAGCCGCCGCCGATCTGGTAGTCGAAGCGCGCGCCGGCCGCCGGCGGGGTCACGGGGGCGTCCCGGGCGGGGCGTCGGCCGGTGCCGCACCCGGCGGCCGCGGTGGCCAGCACGAGCGCGGTCAGGAGGGCCGCCGTCCTGCGCGGGGACGGGACGGCGGAGGTGGGCACACGGGCTCCTGGGGGACCGGGGACGGGCTGTCCATTGTCGCGCCCCGGCAACGGCGGGAAGGCGCCGGTCAGAGGATGCCGCCGCCACCGCTCCAGTGCGGGCCGGTCATCCAGAGCAGGGCGACGAGGGTGTCGATCGCCCCCAGGACCACGGCGATCAGCGGCAGCAGCGGCTTGGCGCCCCGCCAGGTGCGGCCCATGGCGAGCCAGCCGCAGACCACGGCGGCCGGGCCGAGCAGGATGCCGAGGACGAAGAAGCCGGCGACGGCGCAGATCAGACCGATGATGCCGAGCGTGTCGCGGTCGGTGCGGGTGCTCGTCCGGGGGCTGTGGGGCATGGTTCGTTTCCTCCGTGTCCGGCGCTCGACGGCGCGAGCGCGCGCGGTGCTACGGAATCCGGTTACCCCGCTCTGCGGCCGCTTAGTGCCCGTCGGATCGTCGGCCCGGCGCGGGTGGTGAAGCCGGCGGGGGAGGGCCGATCGGGTGGGCACGCACGGCGGGTTCCGCGGTGCGCGGCCGTCAGCGTGCGACCGGACCGCGGCTGGGGCCCCGGCCGTCGCATCGGGTCGCCCCTCAGGGTCGGCGTGGCGGCGCGCCGGGACGATTCGACGACTCCCCTCGCCGCAGGCTGGAGGAGCGCCGTTGGGCCGGCGGGCAGGTGGCGACCGGGCGCAGGCCCTTCGCCGTCGCCGGCAGGGTCACGTTCCGTCCGTGCGGGCGGGACGGCGCGGCCACTGCAGCAGGGCGAAGCCGGCGGCGAAGGCCAGCATGGTGAACACCCCCCGGGGCCAGAAGATGTGGCTGTCCCGGAAGGACCAGCACGCGGCGAGCAGGACGGCCGTGCCGGGCGCGGCCCGCAGTCCGTCCCGGACGCCACCGCGCAGCAGCAGCGCCGCCCCCGTTGCGAGCACGGCTCCGGCGAAGGCCAGGACGGCCGCCCGGCCGAGGGCGTCCGCGGTGGTGAACAGGGGCTCCAGCAGGGTCGCTTGGCCCGGCGCGGCATGCTCCCGCACGGTTCCCCCCGCGATGCCGGCGACCGCGTCAAGTCCGGTGTACAGGACCGCGTAGCCGTACGCCCCCACCCAGGCCAGCGAGGTGGCCAGGCCCGCCGCGTCGCGCCGGTGGTGACCCCGCAGCGGCACGACCAGGCCGAGCGGCAGGAGGGGGAACAACGGCAGCAGCCACACGTGCAGTTCGGCCCAGTGGTGGGCTGTCGCGGCAGTCAGCGTGTGCGGGTGCGCCAGGAGGCCGACGGCCGCGAGGGCCAGCGGTACGGCTGTGACCAGGGCGAGCCTGGCGGTGAGGGAGGCGGGCATGCCCGCGAGCGTACGAGTGCGCCCGCGGGCCCGCCCGGCCCCGGCGGAAGGGGTAAGGAATCCGCAACAACCACGGCCGGCCGCCGGGTTCAGCCGCCGAACAACTGCTTCAGCTTGAGGGCCAGTTCGTAGACGCCGTAGGCGAAGGGGGCGCCCACCCACAGCCATGCGAGCGCCATCAGGGGGCGGCGGTCCGGCGTACCGCCGGTGGCCGGCGCGGTCGCGGCGGGTGCGGGCGGCGTGGACGGTTCGGTCATCGGACGGCTCCTTCCGATTCGGGGCCGGACGCCTCGACGGCGGGTTCGGCCGAGGGGCCGTCGTGGTGACGGGGGTTGACGGGCCGTACCAGTTCGTTGGCGACGAAGCCGACGACCAGGAGGACCATCATGATGACGAAGGACGTGGTGTAGAGGTCCGGGCCGGTGCGGCCGGCCGACTTCTCGTGGTCGGCGATCGCGTTCACGATCAGCGGCCCGAGCACGCCGGCGGTGGACCACGCGGTCAGCAGTCGTCCGTGGATCGCGCCGACCTGGTAGGTGCCGAACAGGTCCTTCAAGTACGCCGGGATCGTGGCGAATCCGCCGCCGTAGAAGGACAGGATGACGGCGGCCGCCAGGATGAACAGCGGCTTGGAGGAGTCGCCGACGAGCGCGATCAGCAGATAGAGCAGGGCGCCCACGCCGAGGTACACGCGGTAGATGTTCTTGCGTCCGACCAGGTCGGAGGTGGTCGACCAGGTGATCCGGCCGAGCATGTTGCCGAGCGACAGGACGCCGACGAAACCGGCGGCGGCGGTGGCCGCGACCGGCGTCGAGGTGTCGGCGAAGAAGTCGGTGATCATCGGCGCGGCCTTCTCGAGGATGCCGATGCCCGCCGTCACGTTCATGCAGAGAACGACCCACAGGCACCAGAACTGCGGCGTGCGCAGCGCCGTGCGGGCCGACACCTGGGCGGTCGTGACCAGGGGACGCACCGCGTCCGCGGCGGGCGTCCACCCCGCCGGCTTCCAGTCGTCGGCCGGTACGCGCACCAGCAGCACGCCGAACGTCATGAAGACCGCGTAGACCAGGCCCATCACCAGGAAGGTCTGGGAGATCCCCGAGGTGTCGGTGCCGAAGGACGACAGCATCTGGGTCGACCAGGGCGAGGCGATGAGGGCGCCGCCGCCGAAGCCCATGATGGCGATGCCGGTGGCCAGTCCGGGGCGGTCGGGGAACCACTTGATGAGGGTGGAGACCGGGGAGATGTAGCCGATGCCGAGCCCGATCCCGCCCACGAAGCCGTACCCGAGCACGATCAGCCAGTACTGGCTGGTCGCGGCGCCGAGCGCGGAGATGAGGAAGCCGGAGGAGAAGCAGAGCGCGGACACGCACATGGCCCAGCGCGGGCCGTTGCGCTCCACGAGGGTGCCACCGAAGGCCGCGGAGAGCCCCAGCATGACGATCGCCAACTGGAAGGGCAGCGCCGACTGGGTGCCGCTGAGGTGGAGGGAGCCCTCGAGCGGCGGCTTGAACACGCTCCAGGCGTAGGCCTGACCGATCGCGAGGTGGATGGAGAGCGCCGCGGGCGGTACGAGCCACCGGCTCCAGCCGGGCGGTGCGACGGTACGGGCGCGGCTGAGTACCGCGGGTGCGGTCGTTAATGCTG
This sequence comes from Streptomyces sp. NPDC002574, assembly GCF_042889545.1. Taxonomy (NCBI): domain Bacteria; kingdom Bacillati; phylum Actinomycetota; class Actinomycetes; order Kitasatosporales; family Streptomycetaceae; genus Streptomyces; species Streptomyces sp. NPDC002574. The sequence goes on along the minus strand of NZ_JBIARB010000008.1, from coordinate 352,492 downwards.
ATGGGGCCATGACAGTCCTTCCTGGCGACACGTGGCCCCGTGGACCGTACAACTTTCATCCATCCCTGGGTAGGCCCTTTTCCGAAGTGCCCTGCGCCGATGCGGAGGTGACGGGGGAGACGGAGGGGTCCGGTGTGGCGTCCGACGGGACGAGATGGCGCAGCAGTTGGAGGCTCTGCTCCGCCGCGCTGCCGGGCGCGGCGTGGTAGACGACCAGCAGCTGCCCGTCGGCGCCGGTGACCGCCAGCTTCTCGTAGTCGAGTTCCAGCGGTCCCACCTGCGGATGCAGGAGCAGGCTGGTGCCGCTGGTGCGCGGCTTCACGTCGTGCCGCGCCCACAGGCGGCGGAACTCCTCGCTGCGCACCGACAGTTCGCCCACCAGCTCGGTCAGCCGGGCGTCGTTGGTCTCCGGGCCCGCGAGCGCGCGGAGGGAGGCGACGGTCCCCGCGATCGTGCGTTCCCACTCGCTCTCCCGGTACATCGCCCGTACCGCCGGGTCGAGGAAGGCGGAGCGCAGCAGGTTGGCGCCCTCGACGTAGTGCGGCGACAGGGCGCCGGCGAGCGGATTGGCCGCCAGGACATCGAGGTGGCGGCCCTGGACGAACGCGGGGGTGGACATCCCCGTCACCAGCCGGCGGGTGCCCTCGGCGACGCGTTCCGGCCGCCGCACCGGGGCGCGGCGGCGCCGGGGCTGCGCGAGCCCGTGCAGATGGCCCGTGGCGTCGGCGTCGAGCATCAGCACGTGTGCCAGCGCGTCCACGACCTGCGGTGAGGGGTGCTGGTCGCGGCCCTGCTCCAGGCGCAGGTAGTACTCCGAGGAGATTCCGGCCAGCAGTGCGACCTCCTCGCGTCGCAGCCCCGGCACGCGCCGCCGCCCGGTCGGCGGCAGGCCCGCGTCCTGCGGGCTCACCAGGCCGCGGCGGGCCCGCAGGTAGGCGCCCAGCTCGTTCGAACCGCTCATGCGTTCCACCGTAGGCGGTCGCCCCTCGCACAACCTGGCCCTGCCACTACCAGGTACGGCCGTCCGGCCGGTGTTCGTTCGCTCGCGCGTTTCATCCATTTGCCGCCTTCCGGATTTGGACCGCGGGGAGTCTTCCTACGATGTCCGGAGGCGGCGTTTCCGGTGAATCATCCATTGGTTCCCGGTATGCCCCACAGCATGCGCGGATGCGACCGTGCCGCACGTTTCCCCGCTGCAGTGACCGACGGCAGCCCGAATGTCAGGACGAGCCATGACACACGCATCCACCCCCGGCGACGCTGCCGCCGCCGTCGCGGAGGGGAGACCGGAGTTCCGGGTCGACCCGCACCCGGTCTACGCGGCGCTGCGGCGGACGGCCCCGGTGTGCCCGATGCGCCCCCCGCACGGTGTGGAGACCTACCTGATCACGCGGTACGACGACGCCCGCGCGGCGCTGGCGGACCCGCGGCTGAGCAAGGACATGTACGGCGCGATGGACGCCTACCAGCGCATCTTCGGGGACTCCTCCGTCGCGCTGGACGACAACATGCTCTTCTCCGACCCTCCCAAGCACACCCGGCTGCGCCGGATCGTCAACAGCGCCTTCACCCCGCGCCGCGTGGAGGCACTGCGCCCGCGCATCCAGCGCGTGGCCGACGAACTGCTGGACCGGTGCCCCACGCGCGAGCCCGTCGACCTGCTGCCGCGGTTCGCCTTCCCGCTGCCGCTCAATGTGATCTGTGAACTCCTCGGTGTCCCCGAGTCCGAGCGCGAACAGGCCCGGCACTGGTCGGCCACCGTCGCGCAGACCGGCTTCGGTCCCGAGGCCCGGCAGGCGCTGGAGGAGGCCGAGGGAGCGCTGCGCGACTACCTGGTGGAGCTTGTCGCGCGCAAGCGCGCGCACCCTGGCGACGACATGATGAGCGCGCTGGTCAGGGCCCAGGACGAGGGCGGGGCCATGACCGACCACGAACTGATCTCCACGGCCTGGGTGCTGCTCTTCGCCGGGCACAAGACGACGGCCTACCTGATCGGCAACGCCGTCCACCACCTGCTGGCCCACCCGGACCAGTTGGCCGCGGTCACGCGCGACCCGGAGCTCTGGCCCCGGGCCGTCGAGGAAGTGCTGCGCTTCGAGGGCTCGGTGGAGAACGCCACGTTCCGCTACGCCGCGGAGGACGTGAAGATCCGCGACACGCTCATCCCCAAGGGGGCGCTGGTGCAGATCGCCATCGCCTCCGCCAACCGTGACCCCGCGGCCTTCGAGGACGCCGACCGCTTCGCCGTCACGCGCGGGGACACCGGCTCCCACGTGGCGTTCGGGCACGGGCCGCACTACTGCGTCGGGGCGCCGCTGGCCCGGCTGGAGACGCGGATCGCCCTGGCCACGCTGTTCGGCCGCTTCCCGCACGTGGCGCTGGGCACGCCGCCCGAGCGGGCGCGCTGGCTCGCCGTCCCTTTCCCCGCGTTCCGCGGACTGGCGGAACTCCCCATAACGCTCGACCCCTCACCGCTCCCGAACGACAGGAACTGCCGTGATTGAGCTCGCCGACGTAGACGAGACGTCCCCCTATCCCAAGCAGCTGCTGGAGGAGACCGGCCCGGTGGTCCTGGTCAACACCATCGTGGCGCCGGACGGCAAGGAGGCGGAGGTGCTGGCCGCCTGGACGCAGGACTCCGTGTACTTCAAGAGCCGGCCCGGCTTCATCTCCGCCCAGATGCACAAGGGTGTCGGCAGCAGCCGGGCGCTGATGAACATCGCCGTCTGGGAGTCCGCCGGGCATCTGCACGCGGCGCTCACCAGCCCCGAGTTCCGCGGCGCCGCCGAGCGCTACCCGGACGGCACGGTGGCCCACCCGCACCTGTACGAGCGGCTCGCGGTCCAGGGCGTCTGCGTGGGCTGACCGGCGGGCCCGCCGGCGCCGCCACAGCGCCGGCGCGGACCGGGCCGGCCCCCTCGCACGGGGGGCCGGCCCGGTTCTGTGGTGCGGGGAGGTCACTGGTTGATGGTGTAGCTGTCCCCGTAGACCTTCCACTTCAGCGGAGGGGTGAGGTCGAAGTTGCCGTTGTTGAGGAAGACCCGCTGCTCGGTGTCGACCCGGGAGGTGTCGCTGTGCGCCTCCTCGGTCTTCATGGCCGCCTTGCGGGCGTCGAGGAAGGCGTTGATGTACGCCTTCTCGTCGCCGCCCTGTGCCGGGCTCTTGGCCTTGGACAGGGCGGTCCTGCGGATGCCGCCGAAGCTGACCTTGTCGTCGCCGGGGCCGTGCATGACTATCGCGTCGTAGTACGCGAACTGGCCGAGCGCGCGCAGCCCGTCGGCCTTGGCCTGCTGCACCGAGGGGTTGAAGTACACCCGGTCGCGCTCGTCGTTCTGGGCCTGCTGGAAGGCCGAGTCCGCGGCGGCGGTGCGCCAGGCGCTCACGAAGCCGGAGCCGAGGCCGCTGTGCGAGTCGGTGCCGTTGACGTTGCGCAGCGCCGGGAGGTAGCGGGCGAGGACGTTGTCCGGCTTGCGGTCGGTGTAGAGCTCGACGAGGTCGAGCATGTCACCGGTGCCGGAGCAGAAGCCGATGATGCCCGCGGTGTAGCCGCGGCCGTCGCCGATGTCCTCGATGTACTTGTACTGGGCCTTCCAGTCCAGCGAGGAGTTCTCGGCGCTGGACACCAGCTGCATCGCGATGTCCTTCATGTGCGGGTCGTCGAGGCCGGTCGCCGCGACCCTGGCCGCCGTGGCGGCGTGGGCGGGGGTGGCCGGGGCGGGAGCGGCGGACGCGAGTGAGCCGACGCCCACGGCGAGCACGCCGGCCGAGAGGACGGCGGTCGCGCAGAGCGCCACGCGCTTGCCGTTGACGGTACGTGCATGACGGTGTGGGGGGATCCGCACGGTGGTCTCCGGGGGTCAGAAGTTAGGAAACCTTCCTAACAGCGCCACATTGAAGCATCGCTCCGTTCGAACGCCAAGGGGATGGAACAAAAACGCGCTACTCCATCTGTGCGACGCCTCAAGGGAGTTGACCCAGAACCCGGTCGCCGGCGGCGCCAGGGAGGCCGGGGTCCGAGCAGGTCAGAACGGTTCCCGCATGCGCGGAGCGCCGCCCGGATGCAGGCTGGACCGAAAGAGCCGGAGGAGGTGGTCCCCGTGCCCGACGGGATGCCTCCCGGCCTGCCGTACCCGCCCGACGGGGGGACGGCCGGCGGCGCGCTGCTCTCCCTCGCGCTGGCCTCGATGATGGACGACGTCCACGCCCACGCCGGCGCGGTCTACCTGCTCGCACCCGACGAACCGGTCCTGGAGATGGCCGTCACCGCGGGGCTTCCGCGGGCCTTCGCCGCCCCGTGGGAACGCATCGGGCTCGCCTCGCGGCTCCCCGCGGCCGACGCCCTGCGCGAACGCCGCCTGGTCTGGGTCGGCGGCGAGAGCGAGATGGCGCGCGTCTACCCGCGGATCGCGCTGGTGCTGCCGTACCCGTACACGATGGCGGCCATGCCGGTCGCCACCGACGAGACCCCCTACGGCGCGATCTTCGTCATCCTGGCCGCCGCCCATCCGCCGGAGCTGGGTGACCTGGAACGCGACCTGCTCACCTCCGCCTGCCGGCGGCTGGCCCTGCGCCTGGAGCGTGAGGCCGTGGCCGGCCGCCCGGTGCGCCGCGAGCCCGGCACCCCGGACGCCGGCGAGACCGCCCCGCGGACCGCCGCGACACCCCCGGTGCAGGCCGAGCACATGGTCGCCCGGCTTCCGGAGGGGCTCTGCGCGCTGGACGTGCACGGCCGCGTCACCTTCGCCAACGCCGCCGCGGCCGGCCTCCTCGGGGTCCCCGTCAAGGCACTGATCGGCGCCCAGCTGTGGACCGCGATGCCCTGGCTCAACGACCCGGCGTACGAGGACCGCTTCCGCGGGGCGCTGATCAGCCAGCGGCCCATGTCGTTCGTGGCGCTGCGCCCGCCGAACGACTGGCTCGGCTTCTCCCTCCACCCGGGCACCGACGGCGTGACCGCACGGATCACGCCCGCCCCGACCACCTCGACCGGCAACCCCGGCGGCAATGGCGGCCGGGAAGACGCCGGGGACCCCGGGGCACGCGGCCCGGCGCGGCTGGTGACCATCTCGCACCTGCTGAACCTGGCCGTCGCCATGACCGAGGCGGCCGGGGTGCAGGACGTCGTGGACCTGCTGGCGGGCGAGATCGTGCCCGCCATCGGCGGCCGCACGGTCGCCCTGCTGGCCTCGGAGGGCGGACGGATGCGCGTGCTGGGGCACCGCGGATACCCGGACCCGCGGATGCTCGACCACTTCGAGGGGCTGCCGCTGACCGCGCCCACCGCGAGCGTGCAGGTGCTGGTGCGCGGGGCGCCGTCCTTCGTGGAGTCCCCGCAGCGCCTCACGCAGCTCTACCCCGACCGGCCGGCGGTCAGCGACGGCATGGCCTCATGGGCGTTCCTGCCGCTGATCGCCTCGGGGCGGGCGGTGGGCACCTGCGTGCTCGGCTACCCCGAGCCGCACACCTTCTCCGCCGACGAGCGCGCCGTGCTGACCGCCCTCGGGGGCCTGATCGCGCAGGCGGCGGAACGTGCGCGGCTGTACGACATCAAGCACCGCCTCGCCCACGGACTGCAGGCGGCCCTGCTGCCGCACACCCTCCCGTCGCCGCGCGGCCTGGAGGTCGCCGCCCGCTATCTGCCGGGCACCGAGGGAATGGACATCGGGGGCGACTTCTACGACATGAACGGGGTCGGCGACCGGGTGTCCGCGGTCGTGGGCGACGTCGAGGGCCACAACGTCAGGGCGGCCGGGCTGATGGGCCAGGTGCGTACCGCGGTGCGGGCGTACAGCGCGGCCGGGCAGTCGCCCGGTCAGGTCATGGAGTCCACCAACCGGCTGCTGGTCGACCTGGACGCCGGACTGTTCGCGAGCTGTGTGCACCTGCACCTGGACCTGCCGGGGCAGTCCGCCCTCGTCGCCCGTGCCGGTCATCCGCACCCGCTGCTGCGCGAACCGGACGGAGGCGTCAGGGTGCTCGACGTCGCCGGCGGCCCGCTGCTGGGGGTGGAGCGGGACGCGTGCTACCCCTCCACCGAGATCCCCTTCCCGCCGGGCTCGGTGATCGCCCTCTACACCGACGGCCTGGTCGAGACCCCGGGCACGGACATGGACGACGCGCTCGCCGACCTCGCCGAGCACCTCGCGCTCACCGGGCACCTGTCCCTGGAGGACGTCGCCGACGGCCTGCTCGCGCACACCGCCGGACGGCGCGGCGGCACCGACGACGTCGTCCTGCTCCTGCTGCGTGCGCTGACCCCCGTGCCGTGACCTGGCGTGCCCCGTCCTGACCTGCGCCCGGACACGCGGACGGGCGCCGCGCCGCCGTACAGCGGCCCACGACGCCCGTTCCCGCAGAGCGGCGGCTCAGCCCTGGCGGGCCTTGAACCGCGGGTCCCTCTTGTTGATCACGAACACGCGCCCGCGGCGGCGGACGATCTGCGAGCCCGGCGCCTTCTTCAGGGAGCGCAGTGAAGCACGTACCTTCACGGTGACTCCTTCCGTTTGTCGCGGTGGCGGCGGATCCACCGGATCCACCCGATCCGGCCATGTCAACGCAGCGGGGGGCGCGCTTCTTCCCGGTTCCTCACCCGGTGACCTCGCGGCGAACGGCGCCGGGCAGGATGTGTGCATGACGTCCCACCGCGACGGCGCACTGCCGCATGTGATCACCGCCCTGCCGCACGAGCAGGACCTCTTCGCCCGCGGCCGCGGTGTCCAGGACCGTGTGGCGGACGTGATCACCCGTTTCGCCGGGTCGATGGGCTTCGTGTACGTCCACGTGGTCTGGTTCACGGGCTGGATCCTGGCCAACGAGGGACTCCTCGGCCGGACAGCGGTCTTCGACCCGTTCCCCTTCGGACTGCTCACGATGGTCGTCAGTTTGGAGGCGATCTTCCTGTCGACCTTCGTCATGGTGAGCCAGAACCGGCAGGCGGCGCGCGACACCATCCGGGCGGACCTGGACTTCGAGACCAATGTGCGCTCGGAGGTCTGGTCGACGCACATAGGGCGGGCGCTCGGGCTGGACCCCGTCGAGATCGAGCGGGACGCGCAGCGGCTCATCGCGGAGAGCCGGGCCAAGATGGCCGACCAGGCGTCAAAGCCCCCGGCCTGAGCCGCTGTCGTCCTCGACGTGCGCGCCGTCCCCGCCGTGCGGGCTGTCGGCGGTGTCGTCGTGATCCGCGTCCCGTCCCTCGGCGCCCATCGGGCCCGGACTGCTGAAGTCGGGGCTGGAGAAGCCGGGCGACTCGAAGCCCGGGGACTCGAAGGCGGGCGACGCGTAGCCGGGGCCGTCGGCGTCCGGCAGTTCGGGCTCCGGCACCTCGTACTCCGGGACCGGCGGGGCCGGCGGCACGCGGCCCTCCTCCTCCCCGCCGGTGGACGTGGAGAAGCCGGGGCTGGAGAAGCCCGGCCGGTGCGGGCCGTCCTCCTCCGGCGCGGACTTCTCGGGTCGCTCGGTCATCGTTGCCTCCCCCTCTGATCTTCCGCGGTCCCGCGGTCCCGAGGTCTCAGCGCCGCCGGCCGCGGTAGCCGGACCAGCGGGCACTGGTGCCCAGTCCACCGAGGTGGGCGGCGACCAGCGCCAGCCCGACCAGGAGCAGGCTGGTCGGCGTGAACACCGCGTCGGTGTGCGTCCCGGTGGCGTTGATGATGAAAGCGATCGCGAAGACGACCGTCGCGATGATGGCCAACATGGCTGACTCCCCAAGGGTTTGCGGGCGCCATGTCGCGCCCTGTCCTCCACCGGCTTCCCCCGAAGAGCGTCCCCAGTCGGCCGGGACCGGACAGCCGCTGTTCCGCGCCGTGACCGCGGGAGCGCGCGCGCCCTAAGATCCCGCCTTGACCGGACGATGAGCCAGTGCCGTCTCATCCCCTCGCACCCACGTGCTCCCGGAGTCCCCGCATGGCGTCGCCGCACGGCCCGCTCGACCACCGCTACCGCGGTGAGCACCCGATCCGCACCCTCGCCTACCTCTTCCGCCACGACCGCGGGCGGCTGACCGTGGCGGTGCTGGCCTTCATGGTCAAGCACACGCCGATCTGGCTGACCCCGCTGGTCACCGCTCAGGTCATCGACGTGATCGTGCAGCACCGGCCGCTGTCCGGCATGATGCTCGGCACCGCGGTCCTGCTGCTGATGCTCCTGCTCAACTACCCCTTCCACCTGCTCTACGTGCGCTGCTGGTACGGCAGCGCGCGGCGGACCGGCATGCGGCTGCGCTCGGCGCTCTGCCAGCGGATGCAGCAGCTGTCCATCGGCTACCACTCCCGGGTCAACTCCGCGGTCCTGCAGACCAAGGTGATCCGGGACGTCGAGGCGATCGAGCAGGCCGTGCAGCAGACCGGCGACATGGGCCTGTCGGCCCTCGCCACCCTCAGCGGGGCGCTCGTGGTCATCGCCGTGCAGACCCCGTCCTTCCTGCCGGTCTTCCTGGTCGTGGTGCCCGCGACCTCCGCCCTGGTGATGTGGCTGCGCGGCCGGCTGCGCGAGTCCAACGAGTCGTTCCGCCAGGAGGTCGAGCAACTGTCTTCCCGGGTAACGGAGATGACGACACTGATCCCCATCACCCGGGCGCACGGGCTCGAGTCCACGGCGCTGCGCCGCGTCGACGGCACGCTCAGCCAGGTGCTCACCGCGGGACTGCGCCTGGACCGGCTCAACGGCCGCTTCGGCTCCCTCGCCTGGATCATCCTCAACGTCCTGGGCACGTGCTGCCTGCTCGGCTCCGCCCTGGCCGCGTACCACGGCTGGCTCGGGGTGACCCCCGGCGACGTCGTCATGCTCACCACGTACTTCTCGTCGCTGACGGCCGCCGTGACCACCCTGCTCAGTCTCACCCCGGTGGTCAGCAAGGGCCTGGAGTCGGTGCGTTCGGCCGGCGAGGTGCTCGAGGCGCCCGACCTGGAGCAGAACGCGGGCAAGACCGCGGTGGACGCGGTCCGCGGCCGGATCGACTTCCAGGGCGTCGGTCACGTCTACGAGGACGCGGGGCGGCACTCCGTGCGGGAGTTCACGCTCTCCGTCCGCCCCGGGGAGACCATCGCGCTGGTGGGCGCCTCGGGCGCGGGCAAGTCGACGGTGCTCAACCTCGTGATCGGCTTCCTGCGGCCCACCGAGGGCCGCATCCTGCTCGACGGCGCCGACATGGAGAGCCTGGACCTGCGCAGCTACCGCCGCTTCGTGTCCGTGGTCCCCCAGGAGTCGATCCTCTTCGAGGGGACCATCCGCGAGAATGTCGCCTACGGCATGCCCGGCGTGGCCGAGGAGACCGTACGGGAGGCGCTGCGCGCCGCCAACGCCATGGAGTTCGTGGAACGCCTGCCGTCCGGGCTGGACACGGTCGTCGGCGAGCGCGGCGCCCGGCTCTCGGGCGGGCAGAAGCAACGGCTGGCGATCGCCCGCGCCCTCATCCGCGACCCCCGGGTCCTCGTGCTGGACGAGGCGACCTCGGCCCTCGACTCGCGGTCCGAGGCGCTGGTGCAGCAGGCGCTGGAGCGGCTGGTGCGCAACCGGACGGTCTTCGTCGTCGCGCACCGGCTGTCGACGATCAGGAACGCCGACCGGATCGTCGTCATGGAGGACGGCCGGATCATCGAGATCGGCACGCACGACCAACTGCTGTGCTCCGGCGGCTCGTACGCGGCGCTGCGCAGCGCCCAGACGGCCTGAGGCGGGGGGGGGGGCCCCCCCCCGCCCCCCCCCCCCCCAGGGGGCAGGCGCCGCGGGGGCGCGGGGGGGGGGGTGGTGGGACCGGGGGTGGGGGTGGGGGTGAC
>NZ_JBIARB010000008.1:129676-342706 GCF_042889545.1 Streptomyces sp. NPDC002574 | reverse complement strand
ACCGTCCCTCTCTCTCCGCCCCCCCGACGACGTCCTCGCTGGGGTGGGTGCCGGCCCGCGCGGCCACCCGCACGCGGCGCACCAGGGCGGGGCCCCCCCCCCCCCCCCCGCGCCCCCCCCCCCCCGCCTCAAGGGCCTGCCGCCGAGGGTCAGCGGCGGTGGTGCTTGGCGAACGGGTGGTGACGGTGGTTGTCACGGTGGTGCCGGTGACCGTGCCACTTGGGCAGGTGGCGGCCGTGGTGACGGGCGTGGTGCCCGTGGCGGCCGTGGTCGTCGTGTGTGGCGTGCGAGCCGTGGCCGGCGTGGGTGCCGACCAGCTCCGGGGTGGCGGCGCCGGCGCCGGCGGCACCACCCAGGACGACGACGACGGCCACACCTACCGCGGTCGCGAAGCGGGGAAGACGCATGGGGACCTCCTGTCTCGGCGGGTGCCCGGGGGCATCCGCGGGGTTGGACAGGGCAAGCGTCGGCCCCCGCACCCCGGCAGCGACGGCGGCACGCCCGTGATGACACTCAATTTGCTGGAATAAGGCCATTTACGGAACCGCGGACCGTCGGCCGGCAGTGGACGGCCGCCCTCTCCGCGGTCCAGGAGCGTTCGCGCAGGTGGGACGGCGTGTCGCGGCACGGTGGCGGGGTCGCGGCCGGGGGCCGGCCGGGTCGGCCGGCGGTTTCCGTCCCGCAGGACGGGGCAGGCGCGACCATGGCGGGCGGTGCCCTCCGGCTGGGTTCCCTCATCCAGGAACACCCCCGTTCCGCCGCGAACCCGAGCGCATCGTGACACCTGGGCGGAAGCCCTCACGCAGCGTGCCCGGACGGGGGCCGAGGTCGTTCGTGTATGTACTATTCAAGTGGGTATGTCGACATTTGAGAGGAATCGAGGAGGCACCGGACCGTGGACAACAGGAACGGCCACCCCATCAGTACCCGAATACCGCGTGACCAGCAGATACGTACCTGCAGGCCGGCCGTGGTGAAGACGGCCAAGCGCGCCGACAAGCCGGAGCGGGACCAGGACAACAGCACGGACTGGAACATCGTCCGGGGCGAGGACTGACCTCAGCCCGCTGAGCCCGCTCGCCCCGCCGACCAGGCGATCCGCGGTGGCCGCACGGCAGCGCACACAGGGTGCCCTCCGCCGTCGGTGAGAGCGATCCTGCCCACGAGCAGGCCGGACCGGACCGACTTCTCCATCACGTCCTGGTCGACGCCGCCCAGCATGAGCTTGGCCCGGCGGAACATCGTGAAGCCGCCCGCGCCGTCCACGGCGCCCCACGACAGGTAGACGAACCGGCCGCCGGGCCCGCCCTGCACATACGGCCCCCTGAGGTCGACACCCTCAGGGGTGGCCGTGGCGGCACACTCCAGAGTCCAGGTGACCGTCGCGGCGTCCGCCGGCTGGAGGTCCAGCAACTCCGCGGGGCGGTTGCGGCGCTGGACCGCGACATGGACGTCCGTGTAGACGGAGCCCTCCGGGCCGCACGCCTGCGTACGCCCGGGCAGTTCGTGGCCCTCGATCCGGATCCGCACGACCGCCTCACCTCCCGCCCGGCCGGTGCCCCGACGGGCCACCGGCCCGGTCATCCTACGGCCGCCGCCCGCGTCACCTCCGCCAGGGACGGCGGGTCGGCACCGCGGCGTGCGCACGTCAGCTCCGCCACCCGCGCCGCGAGCCCGAGCGCGGCCGCCACCTCGGGGAACGCGGGGCCGCCGCGGGTGGCCGCGCGCAGCCGCAGCCGGCCCGCGCGGTCGCCGAGCAGCCCGGCGGAGAGCAGCCCCGCCAGCAGCCCCGCCATGAAGGCGTCACCGGCGCCGATGGTGTCGACCACCGGGACCCGGCGCCCGGGCACACGGTGCCCGCCGTCCGGCGACCAGAACGCCTCGGCGCCGTCCGCGCCCCGGGTCACGACGACCAGGCAGGGGCCCCGGCGCGCCCAGTCCGCCGCGACGTCCGCAGGTGCCCGGCCCGGACAGAGCCAGGCCAGGTCCTCCTCGCTCGCCTTCACGACGTCGCAGAGAGCCACCAACCGCTCCACACGCGGCCGTTCGGCCTCCGGCGGCCCCATCAGCGCGGGCCGGAGGTTCGGGTCGTACGACACGGTGTGGCCCGCCGCGCGGGCCGCCTCGACGAGCGCCAGGACCCGGGACGCGCCCGGCTCCAGGGCGGTCGCGACGGAACCGGTGTGGAGGTGGCCGGGCACGGCGGGCAGCCGGGGCGGTGCCGGGTCCCAGGTGATGTCGAAGCGGTAGGCGGCGCTGCCGTGGGCGTCGAGGTGGGCACGGGCGGTGGAGGTGGGGCCGTCCCCCACCGACCCCGGGGCCAGCACGACCCCGGAGCCGGTCAGGTGCTCCCGCAGCAGCTCGCCGTACGCGTCCCGGCCGAACCGCGTGGCCAGTTCCACGCGGTGGCCGAGGCGGGCCAGGCCCAGGGCGGCGTTGGCGGGGCTGCCGCCCGGGTGGGCGGCCTCGCCGTCGGCGGTCACCACCACGTCCGCCAGCGCCTCGCCGACGACGAGCGTGGCGGGCGCGGCGGGCGCGGCGGGCGCGGTCACGGCTGCACCAGGATCTTGCGGCCGATGCCCGCGGTGAACCGCTCGATGGCGTGCGCGTAGTCGCCCAGCGGGAAGCGGTCGCTGATGAAGACCCCGGGATCCAGCACCCCGGCCGCGAACAGTTCGGCGGCCCGCTCGTAGCTGTGCAGCACGGCCATCGAGCCGGTGATGGTGATCTCCTGGTGGTAGATCCGGTACGGCTCGATGACGGCGCGGGCCGCGTAGTCCGCGACACCGAACTGCAGGAAGGTGCCGCCCCTGCCGACCCGTTCCAGGCCGTCCTGGATGGCGGCGGCGTTGCCGGTGGCGTCGATCACCACGTCCCAGCCGCGCGGGCGGGCGATCTCGTCCGCCGACGCCGCCGTGTTGTCGCACCCCAGCAAGCGCGCGGTGGCGAGCCGTTCCGGGTTGATGTCCACGACGTCGACGCTCGCGGCCCCGGTGCGCTTGGCCAGCTCCAGCATCATCAGGCCCATCGTGCCGGAGCCGTAGATCAGCACATGGGAGGCGAGCCGGCCGCGCAGCACGTCGTAGCCGCGCACCGCGCACGACAGGGGCTCGATCAGCGCCGCGTCGGCGGTCGCCACGTGCTCCGGCAGGACCACGCAGTTGGCCACCGGGGCGACCGCGAACTCCGCGGCGCCGCCGGGCTCGGTCACGCCGATCGCGGCCCACCGCTCGCACAGATTGCCCCGGCCCTGGCGGCAGTAGTAGCACTCGCCGCAGTGCAGCGAGGGATCGACCGCCACCCGCGCGCCGACCGCCAGTTCGGTGACGGCCGACCCCACCGCGACCACCTCGCCCGCGAACTCGTGCCCGGGCACGATCGGCAGGGTGGGCGCGAACTCGCCCCGCAGGATGTGCAGATCGGTGCCGCACAGCCCGCACGCCGACACGGCGACGACCACGTCCCGCGGCCCGGGTGCCGGGTCCTCGACGGTGGCGAGCTCGATCTTTCCGGGCTCGGCGATGACCACTGCCTTCACTTGACGGCTCCCAGGGACAGGCCCTGGACCAGACGGTCCTGGGCGGCGAATCCGGCGACGAGGACGGGCAGGGACACCACGACGGCCGCGGCGCAGACCTTCGCGAGGAAGAGTCCCTGACTGGTGACGAAGGAGGTGAGGAAGACCGGCGCGGTCACCGAGCGCACCCCGGTCAGCACCCGCGCGAAGAGCATCTCGTTCCAGCTGAAGATGAAGCAGATCAGCGAGGTGGCGGCGATGCCCGGCGCGGAGAGCGGGAGGACGACGCGGCGGAAGACGGTCGGCAGCCCGGCCCCGTCGATGGACGCGGCCTCCAGGATCGCCACCGGGATCTCGGCCAGGAAGGACCGCATCATCCAGACCGCGATCGGCAGGTTCATCGAGGTGTACAGCAGGACCATCAGCCAGATGTTGTCCAGCAGGCCCAGGTTCTGCGCCACGAGGTAGACGGGCAGCAGACCGGCCACCGCGGGCAGCATCTTGGTCGACAGGAAGAAGAACAGCACGTCGGACCACTTCCGCACGGGCCGGATCGACAGCGCGTACGCGGCGGGCACGGCCAGTGCGAGCACCAGCAGGGTGGAGACCAGGCTCGCGGTCAGTGAGTTGATGAGCGCGGGCCACGGGCTGGCACCGGTGGAGGCCCCGAAGAACTCGCGGTAGCCGTCCAGGGTGAGCCCGGCCCCCAGCGAGGGCGGGTTCGTCGCCGCGTCCGTCTCGCGGTGCAGCGAGGTCAGCACCATCCAGACGATGGGCAGGACGAAGAGCAGCCCGGCCGCCCAGGCGACCAGCCCCCACAGGGAGCCGGAACGCCGCCTGGTGGCCGGGGGAGCGACGACGGCGCTCATGAGGACTCCTCCTTCAGCAGCGTCGACACCAGTCGCAGGGCGAGGGTGGCGACGACGATCGTCCCGGCGACCACGACGACGCCGGCGGCGGACGCCCGGCCGTAGTCGTGCGCCTTGTAGAAGGACTCGTAGATCGTGTACGGCAGGTTGGCGGTGCCGAGGCCGCCCGAGGTGAGGGTGAAGACCGCGTCGAAGTTCTGCACGACGTAGATCGACCCGAGCAGGGCGGCCAGTTCGAGGTAGCGGCGCAGGTGCGGCAGTGTCAGGTGGCGGAAGACCTGCCAGGCGTTCGCGCCGTCCACCCGGGCCGCCTCCACCGCCTCCGTGGAACGGCTCTGCAGTCCGGCGAGCAGGATCAGCATCATGAACGGGGTCCACTGCCACACCAGCGAGGCCGTGATCGCCCCCAGCGGCATGGAGGTGATCCAGTCGGGCTGCGGCGGGCGGTCGCTGCCGAACAGCTTCCACAGCCAGGTCAGCGCGCCGTTGAACAGCCCGTACTCCGGGTTGTAGAGCGCGTGCTTCCACAGCAGCGCGGAGGCCACCGGGACCAGCAGGAAGGGCGCGATCAGCAGGGTGCGCACCAGCCCGCGGCCCCGGAAACGGCGGTCAAGCAGCAGGGCGAGGAGCAGCCCCAGCACCAGGCTGACCAGGACGACGCCGGCCGTCAGCCACACCGTGGTCAGTACGGACGACCGCAGATCGGCGTCGCCGAACACATCGGTGTAGTTGCTCAGTCCGGTGAAGCCCCGGCGGTCGGGGTAGAGCGCGTTCCAGTTCATGAAGGAGATCACCAGCGTGGCCACGAAAGGCAGTTGGGTGACGACCACCATGAACACCAGGGCCGGCATGAGCGGCGCGCGGCGGGCCCAGGCCGCGGCCCGGTCCAGGCCCGGTGGCCGGGCGGCGGCCGGCCGCGCCGGCGCCCGGCCGCGCGCCCTCTCCGCGACAGTGCTGGATGTACCGGTCATGTCCGAATCACCCGTTCCGGTACTGCGCCGCGACCTTGTCGGCCAGCTGCTGGGACTTGTCCAGCGCGGCGTCCACCGAGGTGCGCCCGGCGATGGCGGAGGCGATCTCCTGGGAGACCTTCGTGCCGAGGTCCGGGAACTCCGGGATGTCGACGAACTGGATGCCCAGGGTGGGCCGGGGCTGGGTGCCGGGGTCGCGCGGGTCGGCGCCGGCGATGGCCTCCTCCGTCGCCTTGGCGAACGGGCCGGCGACCTTGAGGTAGTCGGCGTTCGCGTACGTCGAGGTGCGCTTGCCGGCCGGGACACGGGCCCAGCCCAGCTTCTTGCCGACCAGTTCCTCGTACCCCTTGCCCGAGGCCCAGGCCACGAACTTCGCGGCGTCGTCCTGGTGCTTGCTCGCCTTCTGGATGCCCCATGCCCAGGTGTACAGCCAGCCGGAGTTCTCGGTGTTCACCACGGGCGCCGGCGCGTAGCCGACCTTGCCGGCGACGGGGGAGTCGGCGCTGTCGAGGATGCCGGCCGCCGAGGTGGCGTCGTACCACATGGCCGTCTTGCCCTGCTGGAAGGCGCCCAGGCACTCGGCGAAGCCGGCCTGCGGGGCGCCCGCCTCGCCGTGCGCGCGGACCAGGTCGACATAGAACTTCGTCGCCTCCTTGAAGGCGGGAGCGTTCACCTGCGCCTGCCAGTCCTTGGTGAACCACGTGCCGCCGAAGGTGTTGACCACGGTCGTCAGCGGCGCCATCACCTCGCCCCAGCCGGGCAGTCCGCGCAGGCAGATGCCCTTCATGCCGGGCCCGGCCCCGTCCGCCTTCGCCGCGAGGTCCGCGACCTGCTGCCAGGTGGGGTGCGCGGGCATGGTGAGACCCTTGGACTGCAGCACGTCCTTGCGGTACATCAGGAACGACGACTCGCCGTAGAAGGGCTCGGCGTACAGCTTGCCGTCGCCGCCGGTCAGACTCTCCTTCATGGACGGCAGGATGTCGGCCTGGTCGAAGTCCGGGTCCTTGGCGACGGTGTCGTCCAGCGGCGCCAGCCAGCCGTTCTTGCCGTAGATCGGCGCCTCGTAGTTGCTGATGGAGGCCACGTCGTAGGTGCCGGCCTGGCTGGAGAACTCCTGACTGATCTTGTCCCGGACGTCGTTCTCGGGCAGCACCGTGAAGTTGACCTTGATGCCGGTGGTCTTGGTGAAGTCGGAGGCGGTCAGCTTCTGCAGGTCCAGCATCTGCGGGTTGTTGACCATCAGCACGTTCACCGAGCCGCCGCCGGATCCGCCGTCGGAGCTCCCGCCGCCGCCCGCGCCGGCGCAGCCGGTGGCCACCAGGGCGGCAGACGCCGCGACGACGGTGAGGCGGGGGACGACGGGACGCCGCCGTGGCGTTCGGGGGTCGTGGGCACGCATGGGGGAGGCCTTTCTCTGGGTGGGTCCCGGGCGGTGCGCGCCGGGTCGGAGGCGCGCGAGGGTGTGCCGGGCCGGCCCGCGGCGGCTCGCACGCGGGCTGGGGGGGGAGGGTGGTCAGACGCGGATGACGTTGGGTCCGAGCAGGGAGTAGCGGTGGGCCTCCGCGGCCGGCAGGCCCGTGTCGGTCACGACGGTCTCGAAGTCGCCGATCTCCGCGAACCGGCAGAAGCTCGAGACGCCGAACTTGGTGTGGATCCCGACCAGTACGCGCCGCCGCGCGGAGCGCACCGCCTGTGCCTTGACGTCCGCGACGACGGGATCGGGGGTGGTCAGCCCGAAGTCGCGGGAGATGCCGTTGGCCCCCATGATCGCCAGGTCGATGACGAACGAGGACAGCATCTGGGTCGCCCAGGAGCCGACGGTGGCCAGAGTGCGGCCCCGTACCCGGCCCCCGAGCAGCAGCACGGTGGTCTCGGAGGACTGGGCGATGGCTGCCGCGGTGGGGAGCGAGGCGGTCACCACCGTCAGCGGCCGGTCGGCGGGGAGCAGGGCCGCCAGCAACTGCTGCGTGTAGCCCTCGTCGACGAACACGGTCTCGGCCTCGCCGAGCAGCTTCACCGCGGCAGCGGCGATCCGGCGCTTGCTCTCCACGTGATGGGTCTCGCGCCGGGCCAGGTCGGTCTCGAAGCCCGCGCTCTCCACGGGATAGGCACCGCCGTGGGTGCGGCGGACCAGTCCCCTGCGCTCCAGTTCGCTCAGATCGCGGCGGATGGTCTCCGGCGCGACCTTGAAGTCCGAGGCCAGTACGGTGACCTCCACCTGGCCGGACTGCCGCACCAGGGCCAGGATCCGGTGCTGCCGTTCGTCGCCCCGCATGTCCCGCACCTCCCTGGTCCGCCGGTCGGCCGGTCACGCCGGCCGCACACGCCGTTTGCCGATGCCCCATGGCCGTTCGGGCAACTTCGGGCATCCGGTGCCCGTTTGGGCCTGCCCGAGATTTATACCGCCGTGGGACGCGCGCGGGTCAGCCCGTACAAGGGAAGACTGTGCCCGGATCCACCCGTTTCCCGGTACGGTGAATCCCAGCTCAGAGGGTGTTCGGCGGCATCCGGGCAGTGTGTTTGCCGGTTTTTCTGCGTTTGACTCGTCGCCGGGACCCTGCTGGCCGGACGATCGGAGCGGCGGAACGATGACCACCTGGCGGCACACCCTGGACCGGGCCGGCATCGACGATCCGGCGCTGCGCGAGGCCTACACCGCCCAGCGCCGCCTGGTCGCCCGCTTCGACCGTGCCACGTTCCTCGGCGTGCGGCTGCTGCTGCCGGCGGACCTCGTCCCCGACGTCGTCGCCGCCATCGCGTTCATGCACCACACGGACAACCTGCTCGACCAGGACGCCGACGGCGACGCGGCCTTCACGGCCTTCACGGCGTGGGAGCGCCGCGTGCGCGGGGCCCTGGAGGACGGCACCGGGGGCGAGGGCGGCGACGGCGACGGCGATCGGGTGCTGCGGGCCCTCGCCCACACCGTCTCCCGGCGGCCCGTGCTCGGCGACGTGGTGGCCGAGTACCTCGTCGCCGCCCCGGCCGACGCCGGCTGGCGGGGCTTCGCCACCGAGGCCGACTTCCAGGCCTACGTGGACGCGTACTCCCTGCCCGCCTTCCTCCTCGTCGCCTGCCTGCTCGCCCCGCCCACCGGGTACGCCGGCTACCGGGCCGCCTGCCGCACCTTCGTCGAGGCCGCCCAGCGGCTGGACTTCCTGGAGGACGTGACCGAGGACCTGCGGGCCGCCCGCCTCGGCATTCCCGAGGACGCCCTCGCCCGCCACGGGCTCACCCGCGCCGGCCTCGAACACCGCGCGCCGGAGGGCGACTTCGCGAGCCTGGTGCGTGACGTCGCCGCGACCACCCGGCGCGGTCTCGCCGACGCCCGCCGTCTGGCCGACATCGTCCCGGTGCCCCACCGGCCCATGACGCGCGCTCTGATCGACCTCCAGGGCCACCGGCTGCGGGCGGCGGAACGCACCGGCGCCGCGCTGCTCACCGGGCCCGCGCGGCGCCCGGTCGCCGCCGCGCTGGGCACCCTCGCCGGCGCCTACGCGGGCACGCTGCGCCGTTCCGCGTCACGCTGAAGGGTCCCGCGCCCGCGCGGCGGGCGGGCCGGGTCGTCCATTCGGGTCGCCCGCCGCGGCATTTCCCGTGGGTGAGAATTCCCCCTATGGGAACGGCGTGTTTCCGATGGCGTGGGCGTGCGGCACCTTCCGGCACTTAATATAAGGTTCAAGCATCGGTGGTCGGGCGACGGGGGAGTCGCCGTGACCGTGCCCCGTGGAACGGCAAGGGCGCCGTCGCGGGTGACCCGATTCCGAATTGCGGGCGGTACGCCGGCGAGGATTGTGGGCACAGATGGCGGCCGGTCGGCGGCCCGTTCCCCTCTTTCCTTATCCGGTGGAGCGCGTACCGTCCATGCCAGGTGGGGAGTTCCTTCGTGGGGCAGCATCAGCATCTCTATTCGCATGCCTTGTATCCCTTGCTCGCCTATCTCATGGCGGCGGTGGGTTCCGGACTCGGGCTCGCCTGCGCGGCCCGTTTCCACGCCCGGGGGCTCGCTCGGGGCTGGTCGTGGCTCGTCGCCGGTGCGGTGACCCTCGGATCCGGCATCTGGGGCATGCATTTCATCGCCATGCTCGGCTTCGCCGTCGACGGGGTGGAGTTCCACTACGACGTGCCGCTGACCATCGTCAGCCTGCTGGTCGCCATCGTCATCGTCGGCCTCGGCATGTTCGTCGCCGGAGTGCGGCGGTCCTGGTCCGGGCTGCTCAGCGGCGGTGTCGGCGCCGGCTTCGGTGTCGCCGCGATGCACTACATGGGCATGGAGGCCCTGCTGTTCCCGGGAGAGGTCGTCTACACGACCTGGCTCGTGGTGCTCTCCGTGGTGATCGCCGTCGTGGCCGCCACCGCCGCGCTGTGGTTCACCCTGCGGGTGACGGGGACCTGGGCCACGCTCGGCGCGGCCCTGGTGATGGCGATCGCGATCAGCGGTATGCACTACACGGGAATGGCGGCAGTGAACGTGCGGGGTGTGTCCGGTGTCCACAGCGACAGCGGTGTCACCGGACTCGTTCTCGTCGCACCGCTCATCATCGGCCTCGGTCTCGAACTCATGGTGATCACGTTCGCCGTGCTGATGAGTCCCGTCCAGGACGTGCGGAAGGACGTGGCGGTCCCGGCCGCTCCGGCGGAGGAATTCCGGATCGCGGGGCGCGGCGGCGTTCACGTTTCCGGCCCGGGCGCGTACGGCGCATTCGGCGGCGCGCAGAGCGAGCCGTACCGCGAATCCGGGGAATTCGGGGCCTGAAAGCGACCGGCCCCCAGGGGCCGGCCGGAAATCACCTGACGCGATGTCACTCACTCGCGTCGGGATTGTTTCGGGTCCGCGCCGCCGCCCACCACGCCCCTGTGGCGGTGGGCGGCGGCGCGGCGTCCGGTCAGCTCCCGGGCACGGTGTCGGTGAAGGCCGTGCCCGCCGCGCGGTAGGCGGCGACCCGGGCGGCGACCTGCGCCGGGGTCAGGACCTGGTCCTTGACGAAGTAGACCCAGTCGACCTGCTGGTCGTACGAGCGCGCGGTGCTGCCGGTCTGGCCGACGAGGTCGATCAGCCAGTGGTTGAAGTCGATCCACTGGCTGGTCTCGGGCAGGTACGGCTCGCCGTGCGTGCCGAAGACCTGGCCGTCGATGGAGTAGGTGATGGCGCTGTTGTCGATGGTGACCTGCAGGTCGTGCCAGCCGTCGTAGTCGGCGCGGCTCTCCGAGTGCGTGTTGACGGCGTTCCAGGGGTCGGGGTTGTAGGTCTCCCAGGACGTCGTGTACATGATGTTGCTCGGCTCGCCCCAGCCGCCGTTGGGCAGGTACTCGAAGTCCTGCTCGCTGTAGTCGGGGTCCATGGGGGCGTTCAGCGGGGTGAAGGCGAAGAACGTCTGGACGATGTGGTCCCCGTCCGGGCCGCCGGTCGGGGTGTCGTCGAAGCGCACCCGCGCCGCGTAGGTGCCGTTGCGGAACTTGCGGGCGCTGGTCTGGAGCTCGGTCTCCTTGGTGCCGGCGGCGGTGCCGTCGGTGGTGAGGCGGAGGTTCATGACCTTGTCGGCGCCGGTGCCCGCGACGAAGGTGACGTCCTGCGGGGACCACGTGGCGCCGGGCACGCCCGGCCCGCCCTGGCCGGACTTGACGGTCCAGCCGTGGCTCTGCAGCGCCGGGTCGCTGCTGGAGGCGTAGCGGAAGTCGTCGAAGAGCGCGGGCGCGTTGGGGTCGGTGGGCGGCGTGGTCGGCGGGTCGGTGGGGGGATCGGTGGGGTTGTTGCCGGCCGGGGCGGTGCCCCAGACGACGGAGCCGCCGCGCTGCAGGGTGACCTTGCTCCAGTCGGCGTAGGCGGTCTGCGCCCCGTTGAAGGAGTAGTCGTCGGACTGCGTGAGCCGCTGCCAGTCCGCGCGGTAGAAGCGCAGCTGCATGTCGCCGGTGTTCTGGCCCGGGGCGAGGGTGCCGGCGCCGGAGGTGAAGCCGATCTCCAGGTAGCGGTCGGCGGTCGCGGTGGGATTGGCGAGCGTGCCGAAGGTGCCGGTGATGTTGGCGCAGCCCTTGACCGCCCAGGAGCAGGCGAAGCGGTACGCGGTGCCGGCGCTGTCGGCCTTGAAGTAGTAGCGCAGCGTCACCTCGCTGAGCGGGACGCCGGTGCTCCCGGTGTTGGTGATCTCGAACCAGGGCTCGGCCTGGTCGGCGGTCGCCCCGGCGGCGCTGGTGCGGTACTGGGCACTGAGGGTGCCCACCGCGGCGGACGCGGGCAGGGCGGTCAGCCCGGCACAGGCCAGACCGGCCGCGGCGACGACGGCCATGGCCGTGCGGACCCGGACGGATCCGCGCCCCCGGGCGGTGGTGCGGGACGTTCCTGACATGGTGATCCCTTCCAGTCGGTGGAGTGCGTGGGGCTTACCACTTGGCAACTGGTCTTCCACTGGTAAGGGAAAATGGCATAGACCTGATGGGGGGTCAAGAGGCTGGGGAGCAAGGGAATCGGGACTCCATGCCGATCCGTTGGGCCGTAACCACTGGTGAACTGGTCAGCAACTGGCTAGCCTCGCACCGTGCGGCGTCGCGCCGTACGGCCGGGTACCGGACAGGGAACGGGGGGCTGATCCATGGCGGGCGAGGCGCCGCGGTCGCCGCTGAAGCGGGAGAAGGTCCGCGACCATCTGCTGGAGCTCGTCGAGTCACAGGAACCCGGCACACCGATCCCGTCGGAACGCGCGCTGTGCGAGCGGCTGGACGTCTCCCGCCCCACGGTGCGCTCCGCCGTCGACGAACTCGTCAACACCGGCCTGCTGGTGCGCCGGCACGGCAGCGGCATGTTCGTCGCGCCCGCGAAGATCACCCAGGAACTCGCACAGGGCGCCAGCGTCTTCACCCTGCCGCAGGCCGGGGGCGACTGGCTCAGCCGCGTGCTGGAGTTCGCCACCGTACGGGCGGGCGCGCGTGTCGGCCGCAAGCTGCGCATCTCGCCCGCCGCCGAGATCGTCTACATCGCGCGGCTGCGCCTGGTCGACGGCGAGCCCATGGCGGTGGAGTACCTGCACGTACCCGCCGGCCTGGTGCCCGGACTGCGCGCCGCCGACATGGAGTCCGGGGACTTCTACGCCTTCCTGCGCGACCGGCACGGCGTCCACGTCCACGAGGCCGTCCAGTCCATCGAGCCCACGGTCGCCAACGAGGAGGAGGCGCGGCTGCTCGCGGTGCCCGTGCTCTCCCCGGCGCTGCTCTTCGACCGCCTCACCTGCGACGCGCAGGGGCAGCCCGTGGAGTACGTGCACTCCCTCTACCGGGGCGACCGCTACCGCATCGTCTCCCGGCTCGCGCTGGCCGGCACGGTCCCCCCGGGGCCCGCCCCGGCCGGGCACCACCCCGGCATGCCCCCGGACGAGCGCGCCGCACCGGCCGGCACGCTCGCCTCCCTCGTCGGGGACGTCCAGCCGCGTTCTAGCTGAACGGGTCCAGGGTGATGTAGGCCTGCTGCGGATTGCCGTCGTTGACCAGCGACTCGTGGTTGCCGACGTCGTCGAAGGCGAAGGCGTACGCCCTGCCGTCCGCCATCCGCTCGTGGAGTGCGCGGGCGTAGTGGTTGGTGACGGCGTCCTGGTAGAAGTTCGCCGCACTCGTGTCCGGCTGATTGGGGTTGACCAGCAGCGTCGAGCGGTTGAAGCCGGCGCACAGCGTGCGCGAGATGGGGCCGCGCACCAGGTCGTTGGGGGCGTCCAGCAGCTTGTAGCAACCGAAGACGCTGTCGGAGTCGGGCTTCTGGAAGGAGGTGACCACCGCCCCGGAGGAGTTGGTGAAGTTCATGACGTTGCCCGAGACCCGCCCGAAGTACCTGGTGCCGGGCTGGTCGGTGAACGGGGTCACGGTCAGGGTGGAGGTCGAGTACTTCTGCCAGACGCGGTTGACGTAGTCGTCCATGACCGTGCGCGGCAGGGCGCCGGTCTCGATGCCGTGGCCGGGGGACAGGGCGCGCAGCACGGTCCCGTCGGAGCGGGTCTGGATCAGGCCGGCCCAGCCGCCGGGCCGGGCGCGCAGGGCGTCGAAGAACCCGGTCCAGCCGCCCGGCTTGAAGTGCCCCGTGCTCTTGACGGAGCCGTCGGCGAGCCCGACGCCGACCGCGTAGGGGGCCGAGACCATGTCCACCTGGGTGCTGTTGATCCACAGCCCGGCGTCATTGAGGGTGTACTCGGTCCAGTTGAACAGGATGTCGCGGTTGGGGTCGCTCGGGTTCTGGACGGCGGGCTGCACCAGGCCGCCCGTCGTCAGCTTGAAGACCAGCTTCTGGCCGTACGAGAAGTACAGCCGCCCCGAGAACTTGGGCATCCGGATGGTGACCGACCGGCCGTTCGCGGGCCCCGCGATCGAGGCGTCCGGCGCCGGCGTCGGCGGGTTGCCCCCGGCCGGCCAGGCGTGGAACGTGCCGTTCGCGTCGGCCCAGCCCTGCTGTCCGGTCGACAGCTGGGTGCCGAGGTCGTACAGGTACACCGGCCCCGAACGGCCGGAGTTGTTGGTGACGGTCAGTGGGATGGTGGCCGGCACCGCGGCGCCGGCACGGGACGTGGTGCCGAGGGCCGTCAGGCCCACGGCCACCAGCAGTGCGGCGAACAGCACCGCGAGGACTCTGCGTGGTGCGACTCGGGCGTGCACGTGGTTCCTCCTCGTGTGGGGGGTGGAGGATGAGAGCGCTCTGATGAGAGCGCTCTCAAATTCCCGCGCACAGCGAGCACTGTCAATCCGCTGTTCCCAAGTCGTTTGTGCGGGAGTTGTGTTGCCCCCCCTCGGCGGCCAAGGCCGGGGCGGCCACGGCAACCTGGCGCAGCGTGCGGCTCGGACGGGCCGAGCGGGCGCGGCGCGGGTCGGTGGTGCTGCGCGGAGCCGTACAGGTCGGCCTTCTTGACCAGCCGCCAGGTCTCGTCGCGGCCGTCCTCGCCCGCCGGGCGGGTCCGGGTCAGGGCGTAACCGCCGCGCAGTTTCCCGCCGTCGAGCCGGAACGAGGCCTGCCCGCGGGCGAGCGCCGCCGCGAAGGCGCGGTCGGTGAGGGGCCGCTACGTCCCGGTGTCCCGGACGATCACGGTTCCCCCGCCGTACTCGCCTCGCCCGATGACGCCCTCGAATTCCGCGTACTCCAGCGGATGGTCCTCGGCGGGCACCGCCAGGCACGTGTCGTGCGGCTCGCCGGACGGCCCCTTGGGGACGGCCCAGCCCCTGAGTACGCCGTCCCCTTCGAGGCGGAAGTCGAAGTGCGTCGTGCCCGCGTCGTGGATCCGGACGACGAACCGGGGCTCGCCGTCCGGATCGCGGCGGCCGCCCTCGGGCTCGGACGTCCTGGCGAGGGCCCGCTCGCGGTGGTACTCCGCCGGCGGCTTCCCGGCGGCCACGGCGTTCTCCCTCCCGCGGTCAGGTGGCGGGCGCGGGGCTCGGACCGGGGTCCGGGAGGGGGCCCGGTTCCGGTCCGGGACCGGGCGGCGTCGGGTCCGGGGGCAGCGGGTCGGGGCCGGGGCGCGGCGGCTCCGGCGGTACGGGGTCGGGGCCGACGGGCGGCGGCACGGGGCCGGGCGAAGGGCCCGGGCCGGGGCCCGTGGGACCCGGCGAGGGGACGGGGCTCGGGGGCACTGGGTCGGTCATGACCTGGTCCTCCTCGGAAGTGGATCGAGGCGTTCTCCACGGTCGGCTACCCGGTGCCGCGGCGGTGACACGGCCCGTTCCCGCGGTCCTCACGCGGCGGCGGCGAAGAGGTCCTCCGTGCCGGAGAGCGACAGCAGCCGTCCCACCTGCCCGCTGACCGCGCTGAGCCGGACCGTGCGGCCGCTGTCCAGGGCGTGCAGGCGGACCCGCAGCAGGGCGTTGAGCCCTGCGCAGTCGCAGAAGGAGACGTCGCGCAGGTCGACGTCGAGGCCGCCGGGGCCGTCCGTGCCGTCGCCCAGCGCCGCCTCCAGGGCGTGCCGCAGGTCCTCGGCGCAGTCCTGGTCGATCTCACCGGCGACGATGGCCAGCGGCCGGTCCCCGGCCCCGCCGAAGCGGACCGTGAGCCGGTGGGCGGCCCATGCCGGACGGGGTGAGGGGAGGGGTGGCACGTGGAGCTCCCAGTGGGGGTGGAACGCTCGATCCTTTTCAGGGTCGGCCCGCCCGCCGGTCCGGTCAAGTGATGCAGGGCGCGGACCGGCCCTTTCACCACACCGCCACACCGTGCCGACCGGCCGTCCTCAAGATCCGCCGACCTCGGATCCGCCGACCTCCTTGCCCGTCCCCGGTAACAGGCGGCGCGCGGCGCGCAGCGCCGCTTCCACGTCCGGTGCCCCGGTGGCCGCGCACAGGGCGACGGCGAGATCGTCCCGGTGCCGGCCGGTCTCGGCGTCGTTCTCCCCCGACGGTCGGGCGCGCAGCGCCTCGTACCGCTCGACGAGCATGTACAGCACCACGGGATGCGCCACCAGCATGATCGGACTCCTTCCGTCGCCCGGCCGGGCACGCGGGCCGGCGAGGGGCCGGGGGAGGGCCACCGGAGTCCGGCTACCCGCCATCCCGGCGCCCATTCGGGGTAGATGGCATGCATGGGTGGCGAGCCGCGGAGGTGCCGGGAATGGAAAGTTCGGAACTGTCCGACCGCGAGAGGCGCACGCTGGCGGGGATGGAGCGTCTGCTGAGCGCCGACGCCGTCCTCGAACGGCGGCTGCGCACCATGCGCCTGACGCCCCGTGACCGGGCACTGGACGCCCTGCGCGACCGCGAGACCTGGCGGCCCCGGGTGCTGCTCGTCGCGGTGCTCGTGGCCGCCACGATCGCCCTGCTCGTGGCGACCGTGGTGACGTGGCAGCCCGGTGTCGCGGCGGCCTTCTCGGTGAGCTGGCTGCTCGCCCTCACGGTGGCCTTCCGGCGGCCGGGACCGGCCCGCGGCCGGAGCCTCGGACCGCGCACCGGATGAGCGTCACCCGGGCCGCCCGCCGGTCCCGGGGCTCAGCGCACCGCCGGCCGGCGGTCCTTCCGCGGGGAGGACGGCGCCGACGGTGCGTGCGACCGGCTCCGCGACCGCCTGCGCTTGATCGCCCGTCGGTCGTCCTCGGTCGTGCCGCCCCAGATCCCCGGGTTCTGCCCGCTGTCCAGGGCCCACTGCAGGCATTGCTCCTCCACCGGGCACCGCTCGCAGACCGCCTTGGCCCGCTCCTCCTGAGCGGCCCCCGGCCCTGACGCACTGACCGGGAAGAACAGGTCGGGATCCTCGTCGGAACAAGCGGCGTTTCGCCACCAGCCCATGGCAACTCCTTCCGGAGAACGCGTACGGAGTGCTGCGGACGTAACCGTGAGACGTCGCGTACCCGATCGTCCGGGAGCCATGCGGGCGGCGTGCCGAACGGCCGTGGCGGGCCGGGCGCGTGACGGGCGCCCCGGCGCCGGAAACTCGGGTGCGCCCGGTGCACGGCGACCCTAGGCTGCGCCGTCGGGGGAGGACGAGGGCCGTAGCGACCGTCAGCGGATCGGAGATGCACGGGGTATGAGCAGTCGACTGTTCGCGATCTGTTTCCACGCGACCCGGCCGTCGGACCTGGCGCGGTTCTGGTCCGGGGTCCTGGGCCGGGAGTTGGCCGACGATCCCGACGGCGTCGCGATCCTGCCCCCCGATCCCGGCGGGTTCCGCATCCGTTTCCTGCCGAGCCAGGAGCCCAAGCTCGGCCAGAACCGCGCGCACTTCGACCTGACGAGCGCCCTCCCGGAGGATCAGCAGCGGACGGTGGCGCGGGCGCTGGCACTCGGCGGGCAGCACATCGACGTGGGCCAACTCCCGGAAGAGGGCCATGTGGTGCTCGCCGATCCGGACGGCAACGAGTTCTGCGTCTGCGAGGCGGGCAACGCGTTCCTCGCCGACACCGGCTTCATCGGGGCGCTGTCCTGCGACGGGACCCAGGCGGTCGGCTACTTCTGGAGCGAGGCCCTGCGGTGGCCGCTGGTCTGGGACCAGGACCAGGAGACCGCGATCCAATCGCCGGACGGCGGTACGAAGATCACCTGGGGCGGTCCTCCGGTGGCGCCGAAGACGGGCACCAACAGGCTGTACCTGGAGCTGGCGATCCCCGCCCACGCCGACTGGGAGGCGGAGGTCGACCGCCTGATCTCGCTCGGTGCGAAGCGCACCGACGCCGGCGGGGCCGGCGGCGGCCCGATGCTGATGCTCGACCCCGACGGCAACGAGTTCTCCGTGCGGAGGCCCCGGTAGGCGGCCTTCACAGACGCGCTTGCCGCCCCCGCACCGGGGGTGGTGAGCCGTCCGGGCGATCATGGGGGTGGGCGGACCGGCGGGCAGCGCGGCGCTGGATCGCGTCCTGGCCTCCGCTAGTGCCTCGGCCTCACAGGGTCACCGGAGGGGGCGGCCAGTCGGAAGGCAGCGTGTAGTGCCAGCCCGGGCGCCACGTGGGGGGCGCTTGGAGGACTTCCTCCAGGGGTGTGCCGGTGAGCAGGTGGTCGAGCGCCCACCGGTTGGCCGAGTGGGCGATCACCAGGACGCGGGAGTCGTCCCATCCGGCGGCCAGGTCGTGGAGGAAGGCGCTGGTGGCCGCCACGACCTGACGGTAGCTCTGGCCACCGGGGAAGGGCTTGTCCATGCGCCGGGTGCGCTGGGCGGCGACGAGCGAGTACGGGCCTCCGTTGAGGGCGCCGTAGTCGCACTCGCGCAGCCGGACGTCCTGATGGATCGGTGGGCGGCCGCCGGGGAACGCGATCCGGGCCGTCCGGACGGCGCGGTGCAGGTCGGAGGTGAACACGGCCGCGAATCCGCTGGCCGGCCGGCGTTCACCGAGTTCACGGGCCTGGCGGCGGCCCAGTTCCGACAACTCGCCCGGGAGCCGGCCGGTGGCGATGCCCGCCTCGTTGTCGGTGGTCGTGGCATGGGTCTCATAGACGATCTCCACCGGCATCGGGACCTCCGGACGTTGTCGACAGGGCGTGCCGCATCCGACACCGCATTGTCGCCGCGTCAGCCCCGCACCGGGAAGGACGCCTGGAAGGCGAGGCGGCGTGCCGCCTGCTCGCCGATCCGGGACAGGACGTCGTCGAGCGCGAGGAACTCCTCCCAGTGCGGAGTGCCGTTCGCCCCGGCCGGCCGTGCCACGAGACGGTCCTCCAGGTCCGGCACCCGCTTGTTCTTCCACACCTTGTCGGCCGTGCTGACCAGCAGGTCCTCGACCGTCACCTCCGCACGCGCCCAGGACGCGTGGGTCCCGGCGAAGCGGGCGAGCGCCGGGGGGAAACCGTGCGCCGGCAGCAGCGCCCGGCCCGCCTCCTCGTGCGCCGAACCGGGGCCGGACAACTCGGCCTCGTGGACCGTCTTGCCGATGTCGTGCGTCGCCGCGCCGAAGAACACCGCCTCGCGGTCCAGCGGGAGGCCGGGGCAGCGCTCCCGCGTCCAGTCGGCCAGTTCGTGGGCGACGTCGTGGACGGCCCGCAGATGCGCCGCCAGCCGGGGCGGGGCCTGCAGGCCCAGCAGGAGGGCGGCGACCGCGGGCGGCAACGGGCGCATCGGCGGGTCGCCGGGGTCGGTGAGGGCACGGTCCAGCGGTTTCGGTGGCGTCATCGCGGTCAGCAGCGTAGGGGACGTCCTCCCGGACGGGCGTGCGCTCCCTGATTTCGCGCCGCTTCCTGTGAGAATTGCGTTCCCACCGTTGGAGGCCCACGCATGTCCCACCAAGCGCACGGCGCGACGACCCCGGACGCGCCGCCGATCACCTGCGACGAGCCGGGCTCCTTCGCCTGGAACGTCTTCCAGGTCCGCCACCCGGTGCTGATCGGACGGATCCTGGAGTCCGTCCCGTACGGCGCCGCGCAGCGGCAGGCGTGCGCCGCGCTGCTGGAGGAGTCGCGCCACGGCACCGTCGCCCCGCTGCCGGGCGACGCCTCGGACGCGGCCACGTGGGAGCGGTGGGGGCAGGGGAAGTACGGCGGACCCTGGCCCGAACTGCCCTTCCTGTGGGCGGAGTCGTTCTTCTACCGCAGGCTGCTCGAGGCCACCGGGTACCTCGCCGACGGGCCCTGGCACGGCCTCGACTTCTTCGCACCGTTCAAGGACGCCGAACTGGAGGGCCACGGATTCGCCGGCGACCTCGCGGCCCTGGACGACCTGGCCGCGCTCTCCCAGGAGGAGCGGGAGCAGCGGCTGCTGACGGCGGCCGTCTGGGGGAACCAGGCCGACCTGGGCTTCACCATCGCGGGCGGGCCGGGCGGCGCCCCCGAGCCGTCCGGGACGTACGTGGCCGACGAGTCCGGCCTGCTGTGGCCGCTGCTCGACGGCGGGCAGGTCGTCGTGGTGGCCGACAACAGCGCCCGCGAGATCCTGGCCGACCTCGTGTTCGTCGACCACCTGCTGACCACGGGACGCGCCGGGCAGGTCGAGCTCATGCTCAAGCCCCGCCCGTACTTCGTCTCCGATGCCACGCCCCGCGACGTGCTGATGTGCCTGCGCCGCATGACGCACGCACCCGGCGCCGCGGGGTCGATCGGGCACCGGCTCGTCGACGCCCTGCGCGCCGACCGCCTGACGCTGTCCACGCACCCGTTCGCCTGCGCGCCGCTGCCCTACGACGCCCTGCCCGGCGACCTGCGCGACCGCTTCGCGGCCGCGGCCGTCACCGTCATGAAGGGCGACCTCAACTACCGCCGCCTGGTCGGCGACCGGCAGTGGGCCGCCACCGTGCCGTTCGCGGAGGTCACCGCGTACTTCCCCGGCCCGGTCGCGGCCCTGCGCACCCTCAAGTCGGACACCCTCACCGGCGTCGACGCGCGGACCGTCGCCCGTCTCGACGCCACCGGCACGCCCTGGCGCACCACCGGAACCCAAGCGCTGATCCAGGTGAGTACGGCCTAGTACCGGGGAACGCCCGTCAGCGTCCCGCGGACGCCGAGGCGAGCCCGGGCGGCGCCGACGCCAGGGCCGAGCGGATCGCCTCGACCAGCGCCAGCGCGGCCTCCTCGGTCAGCTCCACGGCCACGCGCGCGGCCGGGCCCAGCTCCGGGTTCATGAAGTCGATGTTGACGGTGTGCTCGAAGGGCGCGTGCTGCGGATGGTCGACGTAGACCATCGCGTCGGTCAGCGGGAAGTAGCCCTGCGCGCCCTTGCCGCTGCCCTCGATCCGGACCTTCTCCGTGAGGTAGGTGCACATCAGAGGTGCTCCCCGAAGAACGTGAGGATCCGGGACCAGCCGTCGACGGCCGCCTGCGGCCGGTAGCTCGGCCGGTCGACGGCGAAGAAGGCGTGGCCCGCGTCCTCGTAGGTGTGGAACTCGTACGGCTTGCCGTGCGCCTTGAGCTCGGCCTCCAGCTCGGCGACGTGCTCGGGCGAGGGGTAGCTGTCCTCCGCGCCGAACAGCCCGAGCAGCGGCGCGCGCAGCTCCTTCGTCAGGTGCAGGAGCGGCTCGACCTGGAGGGGGAAGCCCTCCGGCGGGCGGCCCGCGACGAAGGCGCCGTAGCAGTCGACGGCCGCCTGCACGTCGAGGGAGGCGCCCACCAGGAAGGACTGGCGCCCGCCGGAGCAGTAACCGATCACGCCCACACGCCCGTTGGACGACGGCAGCCCGCGCAGGTACGCGGCGGCACCCGCCACGTCCCCGAGCAGCCGCTCGTCGGGCACGCCGCCCCGGGCCCGGGCCGTCGCGGCGGCGTCGTCGGGGGAGGCACCGGGTGCCTCGCGGCTGTAGAGGTTCGGGCAGACGGCGGCGTAGCCCTCCGCGGCGAAGCGGCGGGTGATCTCCTTCGACGGGTTGTCGAAGCCCGGCATGTGGTGGATCACGACCACGCCGCCCAGCGGACCGGGGGTCATCGGGCGCGCCGCGTAGGCCTCGATCGCGTCGTCGCCGTGGCCGGTGACGGTGATCGTCTCGGCCAGGATTGCGTCGTACATGAAAGGGGTTTCCTTCCGAGGTGACGGATGATCGACACGATAGTCCGCCGTTCCGGAACGCCCCCTCCCAGGCTGCCGTGTTCTCTTCTCCGTGTTCTCCGTGTTCTCAGGCCAGCGCTCCGACGGCCCTGCGGACGCGTGTGGCCAGCGGCTCGGGGAGCCGGGCGTGCCCCTGCCGGACCGCGGTCTCCTGGCCGGGACCGCTGACCGTGTACGACAGGAACGCCTTGAGCGTCGCGAGCGACCGGGTGTCGTTGCCCTGGCGCACACCAGTGCGGAGTCGACCCGGGCGAGGGCGTACGCGCCCTCGGCGTGGGTGGCCGGGTCGAGCACGAGCGACGCGGGGGATGACCGAGGGGGCCGTGACCCTGCTCGGGATGCCGCCGCCCGCCCGCCCGCGCACCGCGGTCGCCGGCCCCGTTGTCCCGGTCGCCGAGCAGGGGGATCGTGATGGCCGCCGCCACGACGGCCAGCAGCGCGGCCCCCGCGGAGAGTGCGACGCGGGTACGGGAGGGCCGCGCGCTGCCCTCGGGCGGCCCGGCGACAGCACCGGGTGCCGGGCCGAACTCCCCTGTGGGCGGCGGCGGTACGAGAGGGCGCAGGGTCGGGGTCGGGGCGGGCGCCGGGGGCACCGCGTCGGCGACGGCGGTCGGGGGCGGGGCGGTGGGGACCGGATCCGCGGCCTCCGGGTGCGGTGCCAAGAGCGACTCCAGCAGCCCCTCCACGGTGGGCCGCCGCTCCGGCCCTTTGGCGAGCAAGGCCACCACCAGGGATCGCAACTCCTCCGGCAGCCCGCCCAGATCCGGCTCCTCGTACACCACGCGGAAGCCGATGGCGTGCGAGCTGTGGCCGCTGAAGGGCCCGTGCCCGGTGGCCGCGAACGCGAGCACCGAGCCGAGCGCGAAGACGTCCGCCGAGGGACCGACCGTGGCCCCGGTGAACTGCTCGGGCGCCATGAAGGCCGGCGTACCGACCACGGCACCCGTCCGCGTGAGGCGTTCGCCGTCGGCGGCCTGCGACCCTCAAGCCTCCCCCTGATCCCCGGTCGTGCTCACAACGTGCTGCCGTCCGCGCCGTCCGCGCCGTCCGCGCCGTCCGTCCCGTCGGTGAGCGGCTGTTCGGCCCAGATGGTCTTTCCCCGCACCTCGTAGCGGGTGCCCCACAGCTTCGCGACCTGGGCGACCAGGAACAGGCCGCGGCCGCCCTCGTCGGTCTCCAGGGCACGGCGGGCGCGGGGCGAGGTGTTGCTGCCGTCGGAGACCTCGAGGATCAGGGTGCGCTCGTGGATGAGCCGCAGGCGCAGCGGCGGCCGGCCGTACCGGATCGCGTTGGTGACCAGTTCGCTCACCAGCAGCTCGGTGGTGAACTCCAGCTCTCCCAGGCCCCATTCGGCCAGCTTGTCCACGGTCAGCGCCCGCGCCCGCCCGACCGCCTCCGGCTCGGCCGGCAGCTCCCAGGTCACGTGCCGGTCGGGTTCCAGCCCGTGCAGGCGCGCGAGCAGCAGCACGTCGCTGTTCTCGTGCGAGCCGGACAGGCCGGACGGGGCGGACGAGCCGGAGGGGTCGGAGGGGTCGGGGTGCATCCGGCTCAGGACCGCGTCGCCCGCGCGGCCGAGCGAGTCGAGGCCGCCGCCGGCGCGCAGGGCCGCCACGACGCCGGGGTCGGACAGCGCCTCGCGCAGCCGCGCCGAACCCGCGCCGCGGTCCTCGGAGCCCGGCGCCCCGAGCAGGCCGCCGGTGTAGAAGGCCAGCACGTCGCCGTCGGCGAGGGTCACCTCCCCGGACTCGTACGGGACCGCGCCGACACCCAGCGGGGCCCCGACGGGGACGTCCACGAACGAGGCCTGTCCGCCCGCACCCACGCGCACCGGCAGCGGGTGGCCCGCGCTGGCGAAGCGGCACTTGCGCGAGATCGGGTCGAAGACCGCGAACAGGCAGGACCGGGCCTCGGGCTCGGGGCGTTCCATGGGGGCGGGCCGGTCGTTGAGGGTGCGTTTGACCTGGTCGTCGAGATGGGTGAGGAGCTCGTCGGGCGACAGGTCCAGATCCGCCAGGGTGCGCACCGCCGTCCGCAGCCGCCCCATCGACACGGCCGCGTAGAGACCTTCGCCGCCGGCGTCGCCGATCACGATGGCGACCCGGGCGCCGGAGAGCGGGATCACGTCGAACCAGCCACCGCCGAGCACCGCCCGGTCACCGGACGGCAGACAGCGCGACACGCTCTCCACGCACCGCAGTTCGGGCAGGCTCTGCGGCAGCAGGTTCCGCTGAAGGGTCACAGCGGTGGTCCGCTCCCGGGTGTAGCGACTGGCGTTGTCGATGCACACCGCGGCGCGGGTCACCATCTCCCTGGCCAGCGGCACGTCGTCGTCCTCGAAGGGGTGCGCGCGGGTGATGCGGACGAAGACCGCGGAGCCGAGCGGCGCGCCGCGGGCGAACATCGGGACCAGCAGCCAGGAATGGATGCCGTAGCGGGCGGCCAGCGCACCACGCGCCGGATCGGCCGCCGCCAGTGCGGCCCTGACCTGGTCGCCGGCCAGCCTCACCGGCTTCCCGTCGGCGAGGGCGCGCCGGGTGTAGGAGTCGGGCGCGGAGGCGAGTACGTCCACGTCACCGGTGGCGACGATGGATTTCGCCAGGTCGCCGACGTCCATGGTGCTCGCCGCCCGCCGCAGCACGACCGCTTCGCGCAGCGGCCCGGTCACCGGTTCCGCCCCGCCGAAGACCGGGTCCAGCAGATTGACGTAGGCGAGGTCGGCGAATCGCGGCACGGCCACGTCGGTGAGCTCCTGCGCGGTGGTCAGGACCTCCAGCCGGCTGCCGATGCGGGCGCTCGCCTCGTTGACGAGGTCGAGCCGCTCGCGGGCGCGTGACTCCTCGGTGGTGTCGGTCACCATGTGCGCGAGCGCCACCACGTCACCGGCGGCGCCGCGCAGCGGCAGGATGGTCTCCTCCCAGACGGTGTCGCGGTCCGGGTCGCGCGGATCGCGGCCGCGCACCTCGGTGCCGATCAGCGCCTTCCCCGTGGCGAGCACCCGCCGCTGCCGGCTCTCCAGGGCGTCCACGTCGAGCAGACCCGGCGGCGCGGCCTCCCGCATCGTCCGCCCGGCGACGTTCGTGAAACCCGGCGCACGGTTCTGCGAGTCGTTCTGTGCCACGAAGCGCAGGTCCCGGTCGAAGACGTCGATGATGAACGGCGACTCGGTGAACACGCCCTGCAGCAGAGCGTGACGCAGATCGCTCCGCCGTACCGTCTCGGCGTCCTCGGCCTGCAGCAGCCAGTGCCGTCGCCCCGCCAGGACGAGTGGATGGGCCCACAGCACCACGTCGACCCGCCGGCCGTCGAGGTGGCGCAGACCGGTCACCCCGAGCACGACCGACCGGTCCCCGTGCCGCCGCTCCAGGATCCGGGCGGCGTCGGCGCCGCTGTGCAGCAGTCCGGCGGCGGGTGTCCCCACCACCTCGGCCGCCGTACGCCCCAGCATCCGCTGCGCGCCGGGGCTCCAGCTCACGACGGCGCCGCTGTCGTCGAGCACGGCGTACGCGTCACCCCTCACGGGTGAGTCGCCCGGAGCGTCAGGGAGCACCGCGCCGCCCTGTGCGCAGCCGACCCGGGCGGCGGTGCCTCGTGTCAAGGACCTCCACAGGTCAATACTGCCTTCAGCCAAGATCTGCAGCACCCGCTGGCGGCCCCGCCGCGGCCAGGGCCCGCCACGGCCCGCGCACCGATGAGTTCCGCGCGCCGCCGCGGTCCGAACAGGGAGAACCGGCAGACACACGCAGGCACACGCAGGAACACCGACATCCAGGGGACCTTCCATGACGCAGCAGCTCCACGGCCCCGGCACCGCCGGGCAGCCCGATCTCCGTCCCGCAGCGCTCGGCGTCGCCGCGGTGCTGGAGCGCATCGACGACGGCCGGCTCGGCGCTCCCACCCCGTGCCCCGACTACACCGTCGGTCATCTGATCGGCCATGTCGCGGGGCTGTGCGCGGCCTTCCGTGACGCGGCACGCAAGGACCTCGGGCCCACCACCGACAGAGATCCCGGCAGCGCCCTCCCGCCCGATCCGCCGGCCCAGTGGCGCGACACGCTGCCGGAGCTGCTGGCCGACATGGCGGACGCCTGGCGCAGTCCCCTCGCGTGGGAGGGCCGCACCCGCGCCGGAGGGGTCGACCTGCCGGCCGACGCGGCCGGGCGCTTCGCCCTGAACGAGCTCCTGGTGCACGGCTGGGACCTGGCCCGCGCCACGGGCCAGGACTACCGGCCGGACCCGGCGGGTCTGGAGGCCGCGCTCGCCCTGCTCACCCCGTTCGCCGCGGGGTCGGACGGCTCCGGGCCCTTCGGGCGTCCGGTCCCCGTGCCGCCGACGGCGCCGCTGCTGGACCGGGTGGTCGCCCTCACCGGCCGGGATCCGGGGTGGCGTCCGTCGCGCTGAGGGGCCGCCGTCCCCACGCCGAGATCATCGGGGCGGTGGCGAGGTCGAGGGTGCCGGTGGCGACGTTGGCCAGATGACGGTCGATCTCCTCGTCCGTCGCCAGGCCCGCCGCCACCAGCCGGCCGCGGATCTGCCGCACCGTGGCCGCCTCCAGCACCGTGCAGGCGGGTGAGGTGATCGGGAAGTACGCGTCGGCGCGCACGTCCTCCAGGCCGGCCTCGCGCAGCAGCCTGGGCAGCGTCCTGCCGTACGCGAGATCGGCGCCGCGCTCCGCCATGAGCGTCCGGAATCCGGACCTGAGGCGGTTGGCGAGCTGCTGCGCGGGCCCCGACTCGTCCGGGCACAGCAGGGGCTGCAGTCCGGGGTCGGCGTCCTCCAGCAGCAGTACGCCGCCCGGCCGCAGCGCGCCGGTCATCCGCCGCAGGGCCTCGGCGCGGTCGGTGACGTGCACCAGGACCAGCCGGGCGTGCACCAGGTCGAAGCCGCCGTCCGGCGGCGGGTCGGCGGCCACGTCGTGGCGCCGTACGTCGATCACGCCGCCGGCCGCCTCCCGCGCCCACGACACGTCGATGTCGGTGGCGACCACGGTTCCACCGGGCCCGACACGCCGGGCCAGCCCGAGCGGCACGGACGGGCCGCCCGCGCCCACCTCCCAGCAGCGCATCCCCTGGCCGATGCCCAGGGCGTCGACATGGCGGAAGGTCACGGGGTCGAAGAGCTCCGCGAGGGCGCCGAAGCGGACGCCGGCCTCGGACTGCCGGTTGTCGAGCAGGTAGCCGCTGTCGGGCTCGTGTGTCGCCATGCCGCGATGTTCGCAGATGGGGCCGTTACAAAGGCCCTCGGAGCCGGACGTCAACGTCGCGCCCGGGGCCGTTACCCCTGTGAGTGACACGTCGTCGCGCGGATGACGCCTGCGAAGCGGGTCGATGTATCAGGCAATGGCATGGCGTGTCCTATGACATTGACAGATGTCGCCTACAGGCGAGGGTTACGGATATGTCCGCATTCCGTAACGTGAAGCGGATCTTCCGGATTTTGCCGTCGAAGCAGGTCAGAGTTGGGTCATCGGCCAACCGCCGAGGTATCCGTACCGCGTCATCGGAACACGGGAGTTCCGGGACGCACCCTGATGAGGGGGCATCATGTCTGCTTCTTTCAACGCCCGTCGCGTCATCGCCACCGTCCTCGCCTCCGGCGCCGTCGTGGCGGCCGCCGCCATGCCGGCCTCCGCGGACAACGGCCGCGGCCACGGGCACGGCCCGGCCCCCCGCTCCGCGGTGTCGATCGGTGACGTCCGGCACGACGAGGGCGGTCGCGGTGTCCGCTCGAACCGCGCGCTCAACACCGAGTGGGTCGAGGTGGTCAACCGCGGTCGCGACGCCGTGAACCTGCGCGGCTGGACGCTGACCGACAGCGACGGCAACCGCTACCGCTTCAACTTCCTGCGCCTCCCCGGACACTCCAAGGTCCGGGTGCACACCGGTCAGGGCCGCGACAGCCGGTTCGACGTCTTCCAGGACCGCCGCAAGGGCGTCTGGGACAACCGTGACATGGCCACCCTGCGCAACGACCACGGCCGCGTCGTGGACAGCAAGGAGTGGGGCGGCCGCCGTCACCGCTGATCCCAGGCCCGGCAGGGCCCGATGAACGAGCGGCGTGCCGCGACATCCAGCGCGGCACGCCGCCTTTGCGTGCGCCTCGCGCCCCGGCCGGGACCACCGGCCGGGGCATGCCGGCTACGGGTTGCGGGTGATGGTGAAGGTGGACGTGGTGTTCTTGATGTCCTGGAAGTTGTCGTTGAACTGCAGGTTGTTGAAGGTGACCGAACCGACCGCCGGACCCTGGCCGGCCTCCGGCATCTCGTTGGCCCACAGTCCGAAGCCGGACTTGGCGTCGAAGGCGTCACCGCTGCGGTGGGCGCCGCTGATCGTCACGTTGGTGAGGATCGTGTCCTTGATCGGGTTCTGCGGCTGCCCGCCGACGTAGTTGGTCTGGAACATGATGCCGCTGTACGTCGGGTCCACGATGTCCACGTCGCTGACGCGGATCCCCTGGAAGACCTTCGAGGCCGAGAAGAGCCAGATGCCCGGGAAGGTCTGACCGCCCCAGAAGTGTCCGCCGGCGCGGACGATGGAGACATTCTGGATGTTGGTCGGGTCGGTCCCGAAGCCGTTCATCGGGTAGCCGAAGTCCAGGGAGCTGATCGTGACCCCGGAGTAGACCAGCGTGTCCGCGATGAGGATGTTGCGGAACGTGTTGGCGTAGCCGCCGTAGACCGCGATGCCCGCGGCACGCCAGGTCAGCAGGGACGTCAGGTTCTCGTACAGGTTGTTCTTCTCGTCCGCGCCTCCCGCGTCGATCGCGGAGAAGAGCGCGAAGCTGTCGTCACCCGTGGCACGGGCCTCGATGTTGTCGAGGTGGTTGTCCGTGCTGCCGTTGGTCATGTTGATGCCGTCGGCGAAGGTGTCGCGGATGCGCGAGTTGGTGATCGTGACGTTGTCGGTGTTCGCGCCCCAGTAAAGGCAGACCGTGTGCTCGTTCCAGACGTTGTCGATGGTGATGTTGGCGACGTTCGCGAAGTCGAAGACCTTGCCGGGGCCGTCGATGCGGGAGGTGTAGTTGCCGAAGAAGGCGAAGCCCGAGAAGGACGAGCCGTTGGCCGTGGAGTCGGCGCGGAAGCCCGCGTCGGTGTTGGACTGGCTCGACGGGGTGTGGAAGCGGGTGTACCAGGGGCCGGCACCGATGATCTTGACGGCCTTGCCGTACACCTGGAACTTGCTGGAGGTGTCGTAGTCGCCCGGCGGCAGGTAGACGCCCTTGAGCGTGCCGGTGGTGTCCATCCGCGCCTTGTCCAGGGCGTTCTGCACGTCCTGCTGGCTGAAGCCGGTGGGCGCGGTGTACGCCGCGGGGTCGGGGTTGGCGACCGGCGCGACCTGCTCGGTGTTGACGAAGTCGATCGCGTAGTTGGTGCCGTTGGCGGCGTCCTTCTGCAGCTTGATCCTGGCCCCGGCCGGCACGTTGGTGCCGAGCAGCATGTTGGCCTCGTCGTAGATGTGGCGCGGGCTGCCGTCGCCGGGGCTGTTGCCCGGGGCGGTCTCGTTGCCGTAGAGCCACGCGTACTTGGAGGTCAGGTCGATGGCCTTGAGGAAGGTGCCGTTGACGTACACGTTGAGCGTGGAGTCGATGCCACCGCCGCCCGCCGAGTCCGGGATGGAGTAGCGCACGACCAGGGTGTTGGTGGCGGCCTTGGTGGTGAACTCCACGGAGCTGCCCGTGCTGTTCAGCGTGACGGCCTTGCGGCCCGACGCCTCGCCCGCGAGGTCGCCGACGGTGCGGTTCGGGCCGACGACCTGCGCGCCGCCGCCCAGGACGCCGTCCTCGGCCTCGTACATGTCGTACGGCATGTTGGCGCCGCGCCCGACGAACAGGGACTGGGTGCTGGTGTTGTTCGCCTGCTTGACGGCCAGCTCGTTGGCGTCCGCGGCGATCACGGTCTTGACGGAGTACTTGCCGTTGACCGCCGTCCAGGTGCCCAGGTTGACCGGGCTGCCGGTGCTGCCCGCCGCGATGGCACCGCTGTAGGAGCCGGTGAGCGTCTTCACCACACTGCCGGAGGCGGTGTCGGTGACCGTCACCGTGATGCCGTGGGCGCCGCCCGCCGACGCCACGGTGCCCTGGTTCTTGATCGCGACCGAGAAGGTCACCGTGTTGCCCTTGCCCGGGTTGCCCGGCGTCCAGCTGGACGGCGCGGCGACCAGGTCGGAGCTGTCGACCGGCTTGACGACCAGCGGACTCGGGTTGGTGTAGGCGTTGTTGGTGTCGTTCTGCTCGATGACGGTGTTCGACTCGTCGACCTTCGCGCTCAGCGGGTAGCTGCCCGCGTCACGGGTGCCGATGTTCGCCGTCACCGTGGTCGAGCCACCGGCGGCCAGCGCGCCGACCGCGGCGGTGCCGACCTTGGTGGTGCCCAGGTAGAAGTTGACGTTCGTGGCGCCGGACGCCAGATCGCCGATGTTCCGGACGGTGGCGGAGAGCGTGACCGCGTCGGTCTCGACCGGCGCGCTCGGGGACACGCCCATGGCGGACACCGTCAGGTCCGGGTTCGGCGCCGGGGTGCCGATCACCTGGAACTCGGCGACCTGACCGCCGCCCGCACCGCTGTTGGAGGTGAAGGTCAGCCGTACGTCGGCGACGCGCGCGCTGACCGCGATCGTCACGGTGTTGCCCGAGGCCGGGTTGAACGTGTAGTCCGCCGCGGCCTTGAGGCTGGTGAAACCGGTCGCGCCCTGCTCGCGGCCGAGCACCTGGACGTTCTGGGTGCGGGTGCCCCAGGCGCCGTCGGGGTTGAGCTTGAGCACCACCGAGGTCACGTCGGCGTTGGCGCCCAGCGAGACGGTCAGCGTGTTGGGGTAGCTGCCGCCCGCGCCCTCCCAGTACGTCGTCACGCTGTTGTCGTTGGCGTTGGTCGCGACGAAGTTCTGGGTGGTGGAGGACGCCGTGATCGGCTTGCCGACGGCCATGTTGGAACCGGGGCCGGTGGGCGAGCCGTTGCGGATCACGGTGGCGCTGGCGACACTGCGGTTGCCCGCGGCGTCCTTGGCCTTGACGTAGTAGGCGACGGTGGCCGAGTCCGGCTGGGTGTCGGTGTACGTCAGCGTCGTGCCGGAGACCGTGCCGCGCAGCTGGTCGTTGGCGTACACCTCGTAGCCGGTGACACCCACGTTGTCCGACGAGGCGGTCCAGGTGAGCTTGACCTGTCCGGACGCGGGCTGCGTGTAGGCGAGGTTGCCGGGCTGCGAGGGCGCCTGCGTGTCGCCGCCGGTGTCGCCGTTGCGGGTGACGGTGTTGCTGTTGCCCGACTGGTTGCCCGCCGCGTCCTTGGCCCGCACGGAGTACGTGACCGTCGCGGTGTCGGGCTGGCTGTCGGTGAAGGTCGTCACGTTGCCGGCGACGCTCGTGCGCAGCATGCCGTTGGCGTACACGTCGTAGCCGGTGACGCCGACGTTGTCGGTGGACGCGTTCCAGGTCAGCCGGATCTGTCCGGACGCGGGCTGCGTGTACGCCAGTCCGGTGGGCGCGGACGGCGCGACGGTGTCACCGGTTGCCGGGCCGTAGATCTCCAGCTCGGACAACTGGGCGGCGACCCAGCCGGTGTTGGCCGTGACGTTGACCCGCAGGTAGCGCACGGTGGCCGAGGTCATGGTGATGGTGACCGTGTTGTTGTTCCCGGGGGTGAACGCGTAGTCGTGGGACGCCACCAGGTCGCTGAAGTTCGACCCGTCCGTGCTGCCGCGCAGCGACAGCGTCTGCGTCCGCGCCTCCCAGGTCGGCGGCAGCTTCAGCACGACCTTGCTGACCCCCACGGAGGAGCCGAGGTCGGCCTGGAGCCACTGCGGGAAGGCGTTGTTGGCGCTCTCCCAGTACGAGGCCTGGTTGCCGTCGTTGGCGTTGGCCGGGGTGTAGGGGGCGTTGCTGCCGCTCGCGGTCAGCGTCCGGCCCTGCGCCAGGTTGTCCGTCGAGGAGGCGGCACCGTGCACCTCCAGCTCGGAGACCTGGGCGGCGGACCAGCCGGTGTTGGCGGTGATGTTCAGCCGCACGTACCGGGTCGTGACGGACGAGAAGCCGATCGTGACGGTATTGCCCGCACCGGGGGCGAAGGTGTGCGCCGCGGAGCCGGAGAGGGTGGAGAAGGTGTTGCCGTCCGTACTGCCCTGCACCGCGAAGGTCTCGTCGCGCGCGCCCCACGGCGCGGGCAGCTTCACGACCACCTCGTCGACGTTCGTCCCGCTGCCCAGGTCGACCTGGACCCATTGCGGCAACGTGCTTCCCGCGCTCTGCCAGTACGTGTCCTGGCTGCCGTCGGTGATGTTCGCGACCCCGTACTCGGCGTGCGAACTGCTCGCGGTGGCCGGTCTGCCCGCGGCGAGGTTCGGCCCCCCGGCGGCCGACGCGGGCGGCGCCGACAGGCCGAGGACGACCATGCCCGCCGCGATCACCCCCGCCACCAGCCGCTGGACCATGTGCTTCCTACGCATGTCGTCCCTGTGCCTCTCGTGTGTCGAGTGAACGAGAAGTTGCGTTGATCGCTCATGAAATTGCGTTAACCGTGGCGATAGTTGCAGAGTCAATTGCGGTCGTCCATGCCTACGACCGGGCCTTTTGATATGCACGCGACAGGCTTGCACTGCTGTGTCGTGCGCACGGCACGTGCTTGCGCCTGCATGCAAGATTTTGCGCAATTCGCAATTGCTCTTGCCTCTGCGGGTCGCCTTTACTACGCTCCCTCGCCGCTCCGGAGCGGCTTCGTCCACGTGTTCGGACGCCCTCGCTCCGGATTCACGGACC
This sequence comes from Streptomyces sp. NPDC002574, assembly GCF_042889545.1. Lineage (NCBI taxonomy): Bacteria > Bacillati > Actinomycetota > Actinomycetes > Kitasatosporales > Streptomycetaceae > Streptomyces > Streptomyces sp. NPDC002574. The sequence continues at coordinate 310,706 of NZ_JBIARB010000008.1, read as the reverse complement.
GCCGAGCGGCCGGGCCCGGCGGCCTCAGGCCCGCTGCGCTCCGGCGGCGCGCAGCGCCTGACGGACGGACCAGAGCACGGAGACGAGCGGGACGGCGACGACCGCGCCGATGACGCCCGCGGCGATGGCACCGCCGATCACGCTGAGGGCGACGACGACGGGGTGGAGCCGGACCGCCCAGCTCATCACGAGGGGGTGCAGGACGTGGCCCTCGATCTGGCCGATGATGACGATCAGGGCCACGACGACGAGCGCGATCAGGGGCCCCTGGGAGGCCAGGGCGACGACGGCGGCCACCGCGAGCGCGATGGGGGAGCCGATCAGCGGCACGAAGGCGGCGAAGAACTCCAGCAGCGCCAGCGGGAGCGCGAGCGGCACGCCGAGCGCGTAGAGGGCGAGGCCGACGAGCACGGCGTTGGTGCCGGCCACGAGCACGATGCCGTGCGTGTACCCGGTGAAGGTGCGCCACGCCGCCGTGCCCCCGACCGCCACCCGGTCCCGCACCGACAGCGGCAGCTGCCGGCAGAACCACGTCCACTGGCGGTCGCCCGAGTGCAGGAAGAAGACCGAGCAGAACAGGGCGAGCGCGAAGACCGTGAGGACCTCGATGAGGCGTCCGGCGCCGCTCAGCGCGGTGCTGATGAGTGTCGAGCGGTGGCTGGACAGCCAGTCGCCGATCTTGGACTGGAGGTCCGTCAGGGCCTTCGGGTCCACGCGGAACGGCGGTGACTCCAGCCAGCGCTCGATTCTGGACAGCCCGGCCCCGAACTCCTTCTGCAGTCCCTCCTGTTCCTGGGCGACCGCCTCGCCGACCAGCGCCAGCACGCCCAGCACGAGGACGATGCTGCCGAGCAGCGTCACCGCTACCGCGAGCGGCCGCGGGATCCACCGCGCCAGCAGGTCCGCGACCGGCCGGAGCATCGCCGTGCCGACGAGCCCCAGGAACACCGCGACCGCGATCTCGTGGAAGCGTCCCAGCACGGAGAAGATCCCGTAGACGACCACGCCGACGACGATGAGCCGCCAGCTGTACGCGGCCGCCGTGTTGAGCGCCGGGAGCACCCGGGGCCCGGTCCTGTCGGGAGTGCGTCCCGCTGACACGCGGCGGCCCGTGCGGATGCGGTCCCGGCGTCCTCCCGGCGGCATGCCCGGGTCCGGGCGGCCCTGCGTGTGCGCTCGCCTGGGCATGGGCCCGCCACCACCTCCCTACGCCTGGGCTCGTACCACCACTCCCGTCCCGAGCAACGCGCCGCGGGCGTCATTCGCCCGAAGGCACCCACCGCGACCCGCATGCGCCGGCCTTCGCGCGCGACGCCGCCATGCCGTACCCCCACCCGGTCGGCACCCGCGCCGTGGGGTCGGTCGTCGACGCGGAGCTGCGCGTCCACGGCGTCGAGGGACGGCGGATCGCCGACGCGTCGGTGTGCCCGGGATCGTCAGCACGTGCCCGCACGCGACCGCCGTCATGATCGGCGCGTTCGCCGGCGCGCTGCTCGCCGCGGTCTGGCCCGCGGGGAAGACGTCGCAGCCGTTCTTGTCCGTGCCCGCGCCGGGGACGTCGTTGCGGAACTCGTGATACGTGTACTGGCCCGCTTGCTGGAGGGTCGTCGCGGCCCGCTTCGAGACGACCAGGCAGAAGCTCTCGGCGATCGGCGTGCGGGTGGAGCGCTGCCGCTCCGGCCGCCGGTCCACGGGCGCGAAGCCCCTTGTGTCCTCGATCATGCGGTCCCCAGGACGTGAGCTGACATCTTTGGTGATGTTTTCAGCTCATAGGCGTGGTTCGGTACGGCTTGACCCGCGCCGTGGAGGGCGTGCGGAAGTGGATGGCGTCTCCCGGGGCGCGCCCAGTAGCCTCACGGACGTTTCGCGTCCTTTCCGGGTCCGTTCCGTACCTCGCAGGGGGAGTCCGCCGTGGCGTCGCCGTATCAGCATTCCGCACCGTACGCGCAGGGTCTGCTCGACGTCGGCGACGGTCAGCTCGTCCACTGGGAGGCCAGCGGCAATCCGGAGGGCAAGCCCGCGCTGTGCGTGCACGGCGGTCCGGGCGGCGGCGGCAAGCGGGGTGCCCGCAACGGCTTCGACCCCGAGCTCTACCAGGTCGTCATGTTCGACCAGCGCGGCTGCGGGGAGAGCCTGCCGCACGCCTCCGACCCGGGCGTGAGCCTCGCGGAGAACACCACCCGGCACCTGGTCGCCGACATGGAGCGGCTGCGCGAGCACCTGGGCATCGAGCGCTGGCTGCTCTACGGCGGCTCCTGGGGGTCGACCCTGATGCTCGCGTACGCCGAGCGTCACCCCGAGCGGGTCACCGAGATCATCGTCGTCGGGGTCACGACGACCCGGCCGGAGGAGACCGACTGGCTCTACCGCGGGGTCGGCCGGCTGCTGCCCGGCCCCTGGGAGACCTTCCGTGACGCGCTGCCGCCCGAGGACCGCGACGGCGACCTGGTCGCCGCCTACAGCCGGCTGCTGAACAGCACGGACGAGGCCGTGCGCGCCAAGGCGGCACGTGACTGGTGCACCTGGGAGGACGCGGTCATCGCCCACGAGAGCCTGGGCAGGCCCGGTGCGTACAGCGACCGGGCGGACGACGCGCTGATCGCCTTCGCGCGGATCTGCGCGCACTACTTCTCGCACGACGCCTGGCTGGAGGACGGGCAGTTGCTGCGCGACGCCCACCGGCTGGCGGGCATCCCCGGGGTGCTGATCCACGGGCGGCTCGACCTCGGCAGCCCGTTGACGACCGCGTGGGAGCTGGCCAAGGTGTGGCCGGACGCGGAGCTGCAGGTCATCGAGGACTCGGGGCACACCGGCAGCCCCGCGATGCAGGAGGCCGTGCTCTCCGCCATCGAGCGCTTCTCGGGGCGCGGGCGCTGACTCGCGCCCGCGGTGTCACCGCGGCGAGCGGCGCTGCCACCACCCGCCGTGCTCCGGCGGCCCCCGGTGCTCCGGCGCGGTGGTGGGTGCCGTGTCCTCGACCGGCGCGTCCGTGTCCTCGGCCGGGTCCGGGTCCGTGGCCGTCGGGGTAGGCGTCGGAGTCGGCGTGTCCGTGGGATCGGGGCTCGCCGGCGGGGTGCTGGGTGCGGGCTGACTGGGCGCGGGCGGGGTGGCCGGGGGCGTGTGCGACGGGTGGGTGACCACCGGTGTCGGGGTGCCGGCGGGGTGCGTCGGGTGGGTCGTGTGCGACGCGCTCGGGGCCGGGTGGTGCGACGGCGCGGCGGACTTGGTGGGTTCGGCGGGCTTGTGCGTCGCCTTCGCGGGGGTGGACGCCGATGGCTCCGGGGACGGCGACCCGTGCGCGGGCTTGCGGTCCTTACCGGCGTCGTCCTGCTCCCCGGACGCGGTCCGCTTGCCGTGGTCCGCCGGGCCGAGGCCCTTGCCGGCCGCGCCGTCGGGGCCGGCGGCGGTGGTGCGGGACGCCGGTGCCGGCGAGACGGCGGCCGGCCGGGGCTTGCCGGCGGCCTCCGCGGGTTCCTGGAAGGACTGCTGCAGCGCCCAGGCGGTGCCGCCGAGCGCGGCCGCCGCGGCGACGCCCGCCGTTGTCACCTTCCACCGCAGGGACCGACCGCGGCGGTGCTTTGCCTGGTTGCTGCGTGGGGAAGCCATGGCTGGACGAGGACCCTTTCGAACGTGCCCCCCGCCCGGTGGCCTCGTCGCCGTATCGGCGAACGAGGCCGGATATGTCTGGACTGGACTCTGCGACAGCGGGCGCGGACAGCGCAAGGCCCTGGGGTCGGCGCAAGCCGGTCCCACCAGGAGTGATTCCGTGAAAGGGCAGGTCAGGGCGGTGATCGTCATGCTCTGCGAGGGGGTGTGAGGTGCCCCACGCCGTCCGGGGCGGGCGTGCGCCCATCCGGAGCCGTTTATTCCGCCACCGGGAAACGTCGTGCTGAGGTCATGGTCACACGGTCGTAATCGTTGAGTTCGATCAACCGTCGTGTACGTTCAATCTCGCCCCGGACTTGTGAGGACGGGGTGAAGGCCCTGCGCTCTGTGAGGGAGGCGCAGGAGGCCGCGCCCGTGGGGACGGTAAGTGCGGCTGACAGGACACGGCTGTCGCCCTGTCCGCCAGGGCGGGTGGCCCGTCATCGCGCGTGGGGACGCTCGGACGTGACGGCCGCCCGCCCTTCGCGCACCGCCCGGGGCCGGTGTCGGCTCAGACCTCGTCGCAGGGGGGATCGACCGGAGAGTCGGTCCTGACCCGAGCGAGCAGACCGCGGAGCGTGCTGATCTCCTCGGGGGCGAGATCGGCGAAGAGTTCGCTCTCCACCTCATGGAGGGCCTTCTCGACCTGCGTCAGCGTGTCGCCGCCCGCCTCGGTGATGGCGACGATGTGCCGCCGCCGGTCGGCCGGGTCGCGCCGCCGCTCCACCAGGTGGCATGACTCCAGGTCGTTGAGGATGCCGACCATGATGCTGGGGTCGACGCCCAGTTCACCGGCGAGCGACTGCTGGCTCATGTTGCCCGACCTGCCGAGCAGCATCAGCGTGGTGCCCTGACGGGGTGCCAGTCCGCAGACGCCGAAGGCGTGCTGCACCCGGCTCTTGGCGACGGCTCCGTGACGGACCAACAGGAAGCCGAGCCGGTCCAGGGGATCGGATGCGGGGTCCCGGGTCGCGTTCTCGTGTCCTGTCACGTCGGTCACCGTATCAAGCGGGAAACCATCCGTCGGCACAGATCGTTGCCGCCCCTCAATGATAGATCGTGGCGATGGGCCGATGGGCTCAAGCCGCCGTCGGTGGGCAGTCGTGCCGGGCGATCGCCGCCAGTTCGCCCGCGGCGCCGGTCGGCGGGCTGGTCCGCGGGTGGACCAGGCGCAGGGCGCGGGTGAGATCGAGGTCACGCACGCGGACGGCCACCACGGTGCCGTTGGCCAGCTCGGCGGTCAGCGCGAGCGAGCTGAGGACCGCGGGGGCGACCCCGTCGGCGACGGCGGTCTTGATGGCGGTCGTCGAGGGGAGTTCGAGCAGGGGAGCGGCGAGCGGGACCGCGCCCACCCCGTCGAGGGCCCGTTCCAGGTAGCGCCGGGTGCCGGAGCCGCGTTCGCGGCTGACCAGCGGCGTGGCGGACAGCTCGCCGGCGGTGATCCCCGAGCGCCGCCGGGCCCAGGGGTGGGCCGGGGCCACGATCACCGTGAGCTCGTCGCGTCCCACCGTGCGGGCCGTCAGCCCGCGCGGGACGTCGGGGGCCTCGACGAAGCCGAGGTGGGCCCTGCCCTCCCGCACGGCGGCGGCGACCTCGTCGGAGTTGCCCGCGGTCAGCGCGACCGAGGTGTGCGGCGCGCGCGTCCGCAGGACCGCCAGCCACTGGGGGAGCAGATACTCCGCCACCGTCATGCTGGCCGCCACCTGCAGCCGGCTCTCCGTGGTGCCCAGCAGCGAGGTCACGCCCGCGTCCAGGAAGGCCGCCGCGTCCACCGCGGTGCGCGCCCAGTCGGCGACCAGCGCGCCCTGCTCGGTGAGCCGTGAACCGCGCGGTGAGCGTTCCAGCAGCTGGAGTCCGAGCCGGCGTTCCAGATGACGGAGCCGGGAGCTGGCGGACGGCTGGCTGATGCCGTGCGCGCGGGCGGCCGCGCCCACGCTGCCCAGGCGGGCGACGGAGAGCAGCAGGTCGTACGCCGCCAGGTCGCTCACACGCTCGGGCAAGGGCATAGGCCGAGTCTATGACCCCATCGCGGAATGATCCCTACCGCGGCCCGCCCGGCGGCGGGAAGGTGAGGCCATGCACAGCTCGCTCACCGCCCCGCCCAGCACCGGCGCCCACCCGCGCACCGGCCTGCTGCGGGAGCTGGACCACCCCTCCCAGCTCTTCCGCGACCTCGGTCCCAACTGGTACGCCTCCGTCATGGGCACCGGCATCATCGCCGTCGCGGCGGCGAACCTCCCGGTGCACGTGCCGGGACTGCGAACGTTCGCCACCGTCGTCTGGGCCCTGGCCGCCGCCTGGCTCGTCGTGCTCACCGCCGCCTGGTCCGTGCACTGGACGCGCCACCCCGAGCGGGGCCGGGCGCACGCCGCCAACCCGGTCATGGCGCACTTCTGGGGCGCCCCCGCGATGGCGCTGATGACGGTCGGCGTCGGCACCCTGACGCTGGGCTCCGCGTGGATCGGGGAGCGCCCCGCGCTCGTCGTGGACGTGGTGCTCTGGTCGGCGGGCACCCTGCTCGGGCTGGTGACCTGGGTGTGGATCCCGTACCGCGCGATGACCGACCACCACGTCACCGGGGACTCGGCCTTCGGCGGCTGGCTGATGCCCGTCGTGCCCCCGATGGTGTCGGCCGCCACCGGTGCCGCCCTGATCCCGCACCTCGCACCCGGGCAGGGACGGCTCACGCTGCTGCTGGCGTGCTACGCAATGTTCGGTATGAGCCTGATCGCGAGCCTGATCATCATCACCCTGGTGTGGAGCCGGCTCGTGCACCACAAGACGGGACCCGCCGCGATGGTGCCGACGCTGTGGATCGTGCTGGGCCCGCTGGGCCAGTCGGTGACCGCCGCCAATCTGCTCGGCGGGGTGGCCCCCTCGGTGCTGCCGCGCCCCTACGCCACCGGCGCCGAGGTGTTCGGCCTCCTGTACGGCGTGCCCGTCTGGGGCTTCGCGATGATGTGGCTCGTCCTGGCGGCGGCCCTCACGGTGCGCACCGCCCGCCGCGGCCTGCCCTTCTCCCTGACCTGGTGGAGCTTCACCTTCCCCGTCGGCACCTGCGTCACCGGCACGAGCGCGCTGGCGCTGCGGCTGCACTCGACGGCCTTCCAAGGCGCCGCGGTGGTGCTCGGCGTCCTGCTGCTCGTCGCGTGGGTCACGGTCGTGGCGCGCACGGCGCGGGCCGCGGCACGCGGGAGCATCTTCCTCCCGGTGCCCGCGCGTTAGGGCTTGATGTTCTGGTTGAGGTGGAAGAGGTTGCCGGGGTCGTAGGCCCTCTTCACCTCCACCAGGCGGTCGTAGTTGCCGCGGTAGTTGGCCCGGATGCGGCTCTGGTCGTCGCCGGCCATGAAGTTGACGTACCCGCCCTCCTGCGAGTGCGGTGCGATGGCGTCGAAGTAGTCCCGCACCCAGGCGATGTTGGCGTCGTTGGCCGTGGCGTCGGGCCACATCCCGGCGATGACCGCGGCGAAGGACGCGTCGCGGTACGCGAAGGCTGTCGCGTCCGGGGCCACCCGGTGGCAGGCGCCGTCGATCGGGTAGATGTGGACGGTCGAGTTGACCGCGGGCAGCCCCGGCGCGTGGGCGACGTGGGCCGCGATGGCCTCGTCGGTCAGTCCGGTGGCGAACGCGGCCTTCCAGTAGTGCTGCAGGCCGGGCGGCGCGATGGCGTCGAAGAGGCTGTTCATCGCCGGATAGGGCATCCGGCCGATGTGCTCGGCGACCACGGGTGCCGCGTCGCGGAACGGGCGCAGGGCGCGCTCGCCCTCCTCCGGCGGACCGGCCCAGCACGCCACGACGCCGACGAAGAGGTCCCCGTGCCGGTCCTCGGGGATGAACGGCAGCGGCGGCGCGATCTGGAAGGCGGGGAAGGCGCCGAGCCGTTCCGGGGCGGCGGCGATGGCCTCGCGGTAGGCGCGCAGCACGCTGCCGGCGTCCTCCGTCTCGTAGAGCATCAGCCCGCCGTAGACGTCCGTGAGCGGTGCCAGCCGGAACACGAACGAGGTCACGGCCCCGAAGTTGCCGCCCCCGCCGCGCAGGGCCCAGAACAGGTCCTCGTGCTCCTTGCCGCTCGCGACGACCAGGTTCCCGTCCGCGGTCACGACGTCCGCCGAGACGAGGTTGTCGCAGCTCAGGCCGAGCGCCCGGCTCAGGTATCCGATGCCCCCGCCGAGGGTCAGCCCGCCGACCCCGGTGGTGGAGACGATGCCGCCGGTCGTGGCCAGACCGAAGGCGTGGGTCGCCGTGTTGAAGTCGCCCCAGGTGGCTCCGCCCTCGGCGCGGGCGGTCCGTGCCGCCGGGTCCACTTGTACCGCGCGCATCGACGACAGGTCGGCGACGACACCGCCGTCGCAGGTGCCGAAGCCGGGCACGCTGTGCCCGCCGCCGCGCAGGGCGAGATCGGCCCCGGTGTCCCGGGCGTGGTCCACGACCGCCCTGACGTCCTCGGCGTCGGCGCAGCGCACAACGGCCGCGGGGCGCTTGTCGATCATGGCGTTGCGGACCGTGCGCGCCCGGTCGTAGTCGTCACTGCCGGGGGTGACCACCGGGCCGCGGACGCGCTCGCGCAGCCGGTCGATCGAGGGGTTGCCCATCGCCCACGCTCCTCGTAGCGCCGAGGCCCCCCTTCCCGCCTGTCCCGCGTTACCCCTCCCACGCTACGCCGCCGGGGCACGCCCTCAAGCGGAATGGGCGTTGGTCTAGACCTTGACAGGTATAGGCCAATCCGGTTCATTGCTCAGTGCGAAACGCAACTCCCCCCACCCAAGGAGCAGTTATGGTCATGCGACGCACTCTGGCACTCCTCACAACCATCGCGGCCGCCGCCGGCATGGCGGTGGCCATCCCTTCAGGCTCCGCCTCCGCCGCCACCTGCGCGGCCCCCTGGAGCGCTTCGGCGGTCTACACGAACGGCATGACGGCGTCCCTCGGCGGCCACAACTGGCAGGCCAAGTGGTGGACCCAGGGCGAGACGCCCGGCACCACCGGCGAATGGGGCGTGTGGGCCGACCAGGGCACCTGCGGCGGCGGTGGCACCGACCCCGGCAACCCGGGCAACCCCTCCGGATTCGTGGTCGGCGAGGCCCAGTTCAACCAGATGTTCCCGAACAGGAACGGCTTCTACACCTACAGCGGCCTGGTCGCGGCCCTGTCGGCGTACCCCGGCTTCGCGAACACCGGCAGTGACACCGTGAAGAAGCAGGAGGCCGCGGCCTTCCTCGCCAATATCGCGCACGAGACCGGCGGCCTCGTCTACATCGTCGAGCAGAACACCGCCAACTACCCGCACTACTGCGACAGCGGCCAGCCCTACGGCTGCCCCGCCGGCCAGTCCGCGTACTACGGCCGCGGCCCGATCCAGCTCAGCTGGAACTTCAACTACAAGGCCGCGGGCGACGCGCTGGGCATCGACCTGCTGCACAACCCGTGGCTGGTCGAGCAGGACGCGGCCGTCGCCTGGAAGACCGGCCTGTGGTACTGGAACACCCAGAGCGGCCCCGGCACCATGACCGGCCACAACGCGATGGTGAACGGGGCCGGCTTCGGCCAGACGATCCGCTCCATCAACGGCTCCCTGGAGTGCGACGGGCACAACCCCGCGCAGGTCCAGAGCCGGGTGACCAACTACCAGCGCTTCACCCAGATCCTCGGGGTCGCCGCCGGGGACAACCTCTACTGCTGAGCGCCACCGCACGTGGGCGCAGGGGCAGCGGCCCCTGCGCCCACCGGGCCGGCTGGAGGGCGCCGGTCAGTCGCGGACCTTCAGCACGATCGGGTTGGTCAGCGCCGCCATCGGGCCCCACTGCAGGTCCGCGGCCATGGTGTTGCCCTTGCCCGGGGTGCCGTCCGCCTTCGGGTGGCGGACCTCGGCACGCACGTACGCGGCGAGCGAAGCGGTCGTCCGCCACACGACCGTGCCGGAGCCGGACGCGTCCAGCGACTCCTGGTGCATCTGGCCCTCGTCGGTGATCAGCCGGACCGTGCCGTTCGGCACGCCGGAGACCTCCAGGCGCACGTCGACGGGCGTGTCCCCGTCCACCGTGAGCGTCTCGGCGATGGCGGCCTGGCGGCCGCCGCCGGTCGCGGTGAAGGCCACCGTCACCGCGGAGGACTCCGCGACGTAGGTGCGGCCCTCGCGGATGCCCTCGATGACCGCGCGCCGGCTCAGGTCGTCCGCGTACACGACGGTCTGCGGCAGGCCGATGACCTGCGGGACGCTGTGCGCGTCGCTGTTGGCCATGGCCGGCAGCCAGTCCTCGCCCTTGCGCATCGCGGCGCCGAGCATGGCGTCCCAGGTGTCGACGGCCGACTCGTCGTCGTACGTCCAGGGGCCGTTCCACACCTCGACGGCGTCCGCGTCCTCGTAGCCGAACTTCCACTGGCAGGCCACGTACGGGCAGTACGGGTGGGCCGGGACGACCAGGCCGCCCTGGCGGCGGACCTGGCGGGCGAACCGCGCGAACGCGTCGTCCCGCGAGCGGTAGCGCCAGTCGATCCACGCACCGGAGTCCAGGCCCAGCGCCAGCCAGTGGCCGTTGCGCGTGGTGATCTCCTCGCCGTTGACGATCAGCAGATCGGGGCCGGCGTACTGACCCCAGACGGCGTGCGCCGAGGAGGTGTTGTGGTCGGTGGAGACGATGAAGTCCAGGCCCGCCGCGCGCGCCCCGGCCGCCACCTCGGACGGCAGTCGCTTGCCGTCGGAGTGCACGGTGTGCAGGTGGCAGTCGCCCCGGTACCAGGCTCGGCCGCGGCCCGTGGCGCGCTCGCTCGGGTAGGACGGCGTGAACGGGGTGCCGGCCGGGCCGTAGCGCAGGGTGACGGTCACCGAGTAGTTCATGCCCTGCGGCGCGATCTGGTACGGGCCCAGCACGACGTTCCAGGTGCCGTGCTCGACCGGGCCGGGCAGGTACCCGGGGGTCGTGTCGTCGCTGTTGACGACGAAGGAGGTGCGCGCGCCGCCGGACCAGCCGCGGAAGCCCTTGCCGCCGAGCGCCGTGCCGCGCTGGTCGAAGATGCCGACGTCGCACGAGTTGCCCGGGGTGCCGCTCGGCACCGACGGCTTGTCGTACGTGTACGAGACGGCGATCTGGTTGACGCCGCGGGGCACCTCGACCGGAAGGTAGACGAAGTCGGCGGCGCCGGTCTCCAGGTGACCGGTGATCACGCGGGTGACCTCCGTGCCGTCGGCGGGAACGCCCGCTCCGGCGGAGCCGGCCGCGTGGGCCTGGTCCGCCTCGGCGAAGCTCACGGGAGCGAGGGTCAGGGCCCCCGCCGCGCCGATCACGCCGCTCGCCATCAGCAGGGAGCGGCGGCCCATGCCCGCGGCCGCTTCCTCTCCCGACGGGTTCGAACTGTGCTCACAGGCCCCGGACTGGCACAAGGCGGTCCCCTCCTGAATGGATGGTGCGTGCAATGACTTCGGCACCCTTGCCCGCCGAGGTGAACGGCGCACAGTCCACGGGGAACTCCCGGCCACGGTTGCTTGAAGCCGGGAGGACCTCCGGTGTGTCGCGGCGGTCCGGCGTGCTCAGCTCAGCAGGCCGCGCACCCGGTCCATCCGGGGCCGCGCGCGGTCCGCATCCCGCCGTTCCGCGGCGGCCCGCGCGTCCTCCGGCGACTTCCAATCCGCGTGCAGGGCCTCCCAGAAGTCCGTCCACGCCTCCGACTCGGTCATGCCGTGCCCGACCACTCCGGTGTCCCGGCACGCGACGCGATAGCCCTCACCGGTCATCTCCACCGACACCTGGCGCTCCACGTCCCACCACCGCCTTCGTGGCACCGTCCCCCCTGCCAGCCTCCCCGTGTGCCCGCACCGCTCGCAACCCGGGCCGTGAGAACGGGTCCGGGCGCCGGCACGTGGCCGGCGCCCGGACTCCGCGGGAACCCCGGAAGCGGGAACCTCAGAAGGCGGCCACCGGGCCCTGCACGGCCTTGATGTGCTGCATGGCGGTCAGCCTCCGGACGAAGCGGATCGCCAGGACGGCGGCGAGGATGTCCAGCGCGTCGGAGAAGGACAATCCGATCGCGGCGTCCCCGAGGGCGTCGGGCGTCTCGGCCCCGGTGAACATCTGCGACGTCACTTCGGTCGCGACCCGGTCGGCGAGCAGCGCGATCCACCAGACGGTGACGATCCCCGTCCGGAGCGGACGCCACGAACCGTCCGGGGCGAGCTGTGTGCTGGCGGCCCAGGTGTCGCGCGCGATGCGGTACGGGATGCGGATGTTGGCGAAGGGGATGAACCAGCCGCCGATGGCCCACCCGCGGCCCCTGTTGAAGCCGTTGGGCGAGAACACCTCGCCGTTGCTGCGCACCCGGTGGAACCAGATGATGAACACGACCGCGGTCGCCAGGAAGCCGAGGCCCTGAAGGAGCGCGGCGACGCCCACGAGCACCTCGGCACGGTCGGCGTCGTCGCCACTGATCGAGACGAGACCGTCCGCCGTGAGCGTTCCGGCCAGGGAGTGCAGATTGACGTCGGAGGCGATCGAGAACAGGTCGAACGCCATCATGAGCGCCAGTAGTACGGTGACCGCGTTCGCAAGGCCGCCCGGCGACCGGAGCACACGGGGCAGGACCGGTGGTGTGGGCGTCAGGCCGGGCTGGGAGTACGGGGCGGCGCCACCCGGTGGACCGACAGGACTGATGGACACGACGAAATCCCCCCCAAGGGATCGTGGACGAGCGGTGGGCCCGTCGCGAACGGGCAGGCAGGAACATATGCCAGCGGGTCGTAGGACGTCCATGTGGATTCGCCCGGCGGCCCGCACGCGCGTTTCCGGAAGGGGAGCCTCCCGGCAAGGGCCCGGGCTGTGGCCGGCCGGCAGGCGAGCAGCGGACCGAAGCGCGACGATGGGACCGGAGGCCGACCCCCGGAGGCACGGATGAGCTGCCCACTGAACTGCCGATGCCGATGCCGTGGCGACAGCGGCCGCGAGGTCGCGTCATGAGCGCGGCACCCGGCGCTCCCGCCGCGCACGGTCCCGCCGACTTCGCCGACCGGACCGTCGTGGTGATCGGCGCCAGTGCGGGCATCGGGCTGGAGACCGCCCGCCAGGCGCGCGCCAGGGGCGGCCGGCTGATTCTCGTCGCCCGCAGCCCGGAACGGCTGGAGCGGGCCGCGCGCGAACTCCAGCCGCTCGGCACGGCCGCGTTCGACGCCAACGACACCGACCGTCTCCGGCAGTTCTTCGAGGATCTGCGCGGTCCCGTCGACCATGTGATGGTCACCGCCGGCAGTCCGGCCTACATGCCGCTCGACGACATGGACCTCGCCGCCGCCCGCAGCCAGTTCGGCGACCGCCTGACGACGACGCTCGCGGTCGCCCTCCACGGCCGTGAGAAGGTCAGGGCCGGGGGATCGCTGTTGTTCATGAGCGGTACCGGAGCCCGGCGCCCTGGCGTCGGCATGTCCGTCGTGGGCGCCATGACGGCGGCGCTGCCGGCCCTCGTCGCCAACCTCGCGCTGGAGATCGCGCCGGTCCGGGTGAACCTCATCGCGGCGGGATTCGTCGACACGCCTCTGTCGGCCTCGTTGCTGGGCGATCAACTCGAAGCCCGGCGCGAGGAGTTGCGCGCCACGCTGCCCATCCGCCGGGTCGTCGGCCCCGGCGACGTCGCCGCGTTGGCCCTGCACATCATGAGCAATGACGCGCTCACGGGCGCGACCTACGACATCGACGGCGGCCAGCAGCTCCTCCCGCACTGATCCTTCGTGGGCGGGGCGGCGGGTCGGTCAGACCAGTGGCGGGCGGCCGGACAACTGCGGATACAGGGCCTCGGGGCCCGCGGCCAGCGCGGCCTCGACCTGCCGGCTGATGTCGTCGGCGAGCACCTCGTCCAGTCCGGCGTCCACCCCGTCGACGGCCGCGCGGGCCACCGCGGCGGGATCGGCCTTCGGGCCGGACACCTGCGCGGCCATCTCCGTCGCGAGGTAACTGACGTGCACGGCGGTGACCTGCGTGCCCTGTTCCGCCAGCGCCACCCGCAGGGCGTTGGTCACGGACCACTCGGCGGACTTGGCCGCCGCGTATCCGGCGCTGACCGGGATCGACACCCAGGACAGCACGGACAGGACGTTGACGATCGCGCCGCCGCCGTTGCGCCCGAGCACCGGCGCGAAGGCCCGGCTCATGGCGAGGGTGCCGAGGACGTGCGTCTCGAACTCCTTGCGGAAGGAGTCCAGGTCGGAGGTGAGCACATGGGCCCGGGTCGTCGAACCCGCGTTGTTGACCAGGAGCGTCACGTCCTGGGCCAGTTCGGCCAGCGCGCGCACGGACTCCTGGTCGGTGATGTCCACGGTGACCGGGGTCGTCCCGGGCACGGTGACCTTCCCGGGATCGCGCGCCCCCGCGTAGACCTTGGCCGCTCCGGCGTCGAGAAGCGCCCGCACGAACTGCTCACCGAGCCCGCGATTCGCTCCGGTGACGAGAGCGACAGACCCTTGGACTTTCATGGGGAGCACCTCACCGGCGATGGACTGCAGGGCCGTGGACCGGCGTCGCGATGACGCGCGAGCGTGCGGCGCCGCTCCCACGTCAAACGTATGTCGCAGGGGTCTCTGCCACCACCCGGACCGCGCGTCATCGGCGGCGACCGCGGCCCGCCCGCGCCAACCGGTCCGGTAGGCGGCCGCGTTCGGGTGCCGGAGCCCTCGCCGGCGGTGGCGTCGAGGGAGCTCCCGGATCCGCGATCCACGGGTAGTTACGGCGGATTGATTAAGCTATTGTAAGTATTCATGGACGAGACAACGCCGGCGGCGGACGACCCCACGGAGGTCGGAGCGGCACTCCGGCTGGCCGTGGGCCGGATCGCGCGCCGATTGCGGCAGGCACACGCCGTGGGGGACGTGACGCTCTCCGAGGTGTCCGTGCTGGCCCGGCTGGACCGCGAGGGGCCGGATTCCCCCGGGTCGCTCGCCGAACTGGAGCGGGTGCGCCCGCAGGCCATGGCGACGACCCTCGCGGGGCTGGAGGAAAGGGGCCTGGTCAGCCGGCGCCCCGACGCCGCGGACGGCCGCCGCGCGGTGGTGACGGTGACGGACGCGGGCCGCAAGGTGCTCGCCGACCGGCGCTCGGAGTCCGTGCAGCGGCTGGGCGCGGTCATCCAGGACGAGTTCACCGACGACGAACGGCGGCAGCTGCTCACCGTGCTGCCGCTGCTGGACCGGCTCTCGGAGCGGCTGTGAGCGGTATACCGGCGGGCACGGCGGCCCGCACCCAAGGCGAAGGCGACGGCCGGCCGGACGACAACGGCCGGTACAAGTGGGTCGCGCTCTCCAACACGACGCTGGGCGTCCTGATCGCGACCATCGACGGTTCGATCGTGATCATCTCGCTGCCGGCGATCTTCCGCGGGATCGGCCTCGACCCCCTGGCGCCCGGCAACATCGGCTACCTGCTCTGGATGATCCTGGGCTACCTGCTGGTCTCCGCGGTCCTGGTGGTCGCGCTCGGCCGGCTCGGCGACATGTTCGGCCGCGTCCGCATGTACAACATGGGCTTCGCGATCTTCGCCTGCGCCTCGCTCGCGCTGTCGCTCGACCCGTTCAAGGGCGGCTCGGGCGCGCTCTGGCTCATCGGTTTCCGCGTCGTGCAGGCCGTCGGCGGCTCGATGCTCACGGCCAACTCCGCGGCCATCCTCACCGACGCGTTCCCCTCCAGACAACGCGGCATGGCGCTCGGCATCAACCAGATCACCGCCCTGGCGGGGCAGTTCCTGGGGCTGCTCGCGGGCGGGCTGCTGGCCACGATCCACTGGCGCGCGGTGTTCTGGATCAGCGTGCCGATCGGCATCGTCGGCACGATCTGGTCGTACCGCAGCCTCCGCGAGACCGGCGTCCGCAAACCGGGCCGGATCGACTGGATCGGCAACATCACCTTCACCGCCGGGGCCGGCGGACTGCTCGCCGCCATCACGTACGGCATCCAGCCCTACGGGGGCCACCCCACCGGCTGGACCAACCCCTGGGTGCTCGGCGGTCTGGCCACCGGCGTCGCGCTGCTGGTGGTGTTCTGCGTCGCGGAGACCCGGATCGCCGAGCCGATGTTCCGCCTCGGCCTGTTCCGCATCCGCGCCTTCGCCGCCGGCAACCTGGCCGCGCTGCTGATCTCCGTCGCCCGCGGCGGCCTGCAGTTCATGCTGATCATCTGGCTGCAGGGCATCTGGCTGCCGCTGCACGGCTACGCCTTCGAGGACACCCCGCTGTGGGCGGGCATCTTCATGCTGCCGCTCACCGTCGGGTTCCTCATCGCGGGCCCCGCATCCGGCTACCTCTCCGACCGCTTCGGCGCGCGGCTGTTCTCCACGACCGGACTGGTGCTGGTGGCCGCCGGCTTCGTCGGACTGCTCATGCTGCCGGTGAACTTCCCCTATCCCGCCTTCGCGGGCCTGCTGCTGCTCAGCGGCATCGGGCAGGGCATGTTCTCGGCGCCCAACACCTCGGCGATCATGGGCAGCGTCGCACCGGACCAGCGCGGTGTGGCCTCCGGCATGCGCTCGACGTTCCAGAACTCGGGCACGGCCCTGTCCATCGGGCTGTCCTTCTCGCTGATGATCTCCGGCCTGGCCGGCTCGCTCCCCGGCGCGCTGGAGAGCGGTCTGCGCGGCCAGGGCGTGCCCGCGGACATCGCGAGCCAGGTGGCCGGGCTGCCCCCGGTCAGCACGCTGTTCGCCACCTTCCTCGGCAACAACCCCATCAGCCACCTGCTCGGGCCCAGCGGCGTACTGCACTCCCTGCCCGCGCACAACGTCGACGTCCTGACCGGTACGGGCTTCTTCCCCGCACTGGTTTCCGGGCCCTTCCACCACGGGCTCGTCACGGTCTTCACCGCCGCCACGGCGATGTCCCTGATCGCCGCGGTCGCCTCGGTGCTCCGCGGCCGGCACCACAAGGCCGGACCGGGCACACCGGCCGGCGCGAACGAAGGACAGGAAACAGAAGCATGGCGCACAGCGCACTCCTCGTGATGGACGTCCAGCAGGGCATCCTCGACCGCTTCGCCCCCGACCCGGACTACCTGCCGCGCCTGCGCGGGGCCATCGACGCGGCCCACGCCTCCGGCATCCCGGTGCTCTACGTCGTCATCGGCTTCCGCGACGGGCACCCCGAGGTCAGCCCCCGCAACAAGACCTTCAGCGCCCTCGCCGGCACCGGCGCCTTCGCCGAGAGCGACCCCGGCGCGCGGGTCCACCCCGACGTCGCCCCCGAGCCCGGCGATCTGGTCGTCACCAAGAAGCGCGTCAGCGCCTTCGCGGGCAGCGACCTCGCCATGCTGCTGCGCGCCCGCGGCATCGACAGCCTCGTCCTGACCGGCATCGCCACCAGCGGTGTCGTCCTGTCCACCCTCCGCCAGGCCGCCGACCTGGACTTCGGGCTCACGGTCCTGGCCGACGCCTGCCTCGACGCCGACCCGGAGGTGCACCGCGTGCTCACGGAGAAGGTCTTCCCCCGGCAGGCGGCCGTCGTCTCCGTCGACGAATGGGTGCTCGCCGTCAAGAACTGACCGCCCTTCCCGTCGGCTGCCCCGGGCCCGCGCCGGGCGCGGGGCAGCGGTACGGCGGGACCGGCCGGCGTCAGAAGGTGACGACCGTCGCGCCTTCGAGAGTGAAGCGCAGGAACTCGTCCCGGGCGACCCGAAGGGTGAGGCCGCGCGAGGTGAGTTCGTCCTCGACTCCGTCGGCACGGGCGGAGTTGACGCAGGCTCCGACGACGACACCGTCCGCGATCAGCTCGTCGATCCGCCGGTTGAAGGTCACGACGGACTCCGGGCCGTTCCGGCCGCCGAGACGGCGCTGGGCCGGCCCGAAGCAGAACACCTCGACAGAGCTCCCGTGGTCCGGGGCGATCTCCTGGATGCGCTGCGCCACCCGCGTCCCGGTCGCGAGCGAGTCGTCATCGTCGTGGAACACATGAATGACCGTCTTGGGCATCGCGTCCTCTCCCGTTCCCTCCGCGCTGTCCCCGTGGTCCGGACGGTAACAGGTATCTCATGACGTGAGATCCGTTGTCTCGGCATTCAGGATGCGGGAACCTCGCCGTCCGGTACGCGGACGAGGTGGACGGCAGTGCTCGCCCAGTCGCCCGGGGGGAGGTCGAGGGTGAGCCCGTAGCCCGTGAGGACCGTGGTGTGGTGGACGGCGCCGGTGCGGGCGTCGCGGTAGCGGGCGCCGGGGGTGAGGCCGGCGAGGCGGACGGGGCGGCGCGGGGTGCCGTGGGGGAGGGGCGGGCGCCAGGCCAGGACCAGGGTCTCCTCGGCGTCCGCGGAGACGTACTGGACGACGGTGGGACCGTCGTCGCCCGGGACGGCCGGGCGGTGCAGGACGCCGTGCTGGACGAGGTGGCGGACCGTCTTGTACTCCGCCACCAGCTCCGCGGCCTCGGCCAGTTCCTCCTCCGGCCAGCGGCTCAGGTCGCCCCCGATGCCGAGCAGTCCCGCCGTCGCCACGTGGAAGCGGAAGCGCAGCGGCACCGTGCGTCCGGTGAGCTGGTTCGGGACGTCGGTGACCCAGGCGGCCATGGTGCGGGCGGGGTAGATCTGGGTGTGGCCGTGCTGGATGCGGGTGCGGTCGGCGGCGTCGGTGTTGTCGGAGGTCCACGCCTGGTCGGTGCGGGCGAGGATCCCGAGGTCGACACGGCCGCCGCCGCCGCTGCACGCCTCGATCCGCAGGTCCGGGTGGTCGGCGCGGAGCCGGTCGAGGACGCCGTAGAGGTTGTGCACGTACCCGGTCCACACGCGGTCGGCGCCGCCGGCGCGCTCGGGCCATCCCGCCTCGCTGAAGGCGCGGTTCATGTCCCACTTGAGGAAGTCGATGCCGTGGTCGGCGACCAGGCGGGTCAGCCAGTCGTACGCCCAGTCGGCGACGTCACGGCGGGCGAAGTTCAGCACGAGCTGGTTGCGCAGCTCGGTGCGGGTACGGCCGGGGACGTGCAGCACCCAGTCGGGGTGCTCGCGGTACAGGTCGCTGTCGGCGTTGACCATCTCGGGTTCCACCCAGAGGCCGAACTTCATGCCGAACCGGTGCACTTCGCGGACCAGCGGGCCGAGCCCGTCGGGGAAGCGGTCGGGTGAGGGCGTCCAGTCGCCGAGGCCCGCGCGGTCGTGGCGGCGGCCGCCGAACCAGCCGTCGTCGACCACGTAGAGCTCGACGCCGAGC
This sequence comes from Streptomyces sp. NPDC002574, assembly GCF_042889545.1. Lineage (NCBI taxonomy): Bacteria > Bacillati > Actinomycetota > Actinomycetes > Kitasatosporales > Streptomycetaceae > Streptomyces > Streptomyces sp. NPDC002574. The sequence goes on along the minus strand of NZ_JBIARB010000008.1, from coordinate 291,911 downwards.
GACGCGGCGCGCGCGGCCAGCGCCGCCTGCGCGGCCGGTTCCACGTCGAAGCCGGTCGCCTCCCAGGAGTTGTAGAGCACGGGGGCCGTCTCGCGCGGCCGGGGCAGGACGTGCGCCAGGGTGTACGCGTGCCAGCCGCGGCTGGCCGCGCCGAACCCGCCGTCGCTGAACAGCGCCGCCATCACGGGCGTGGTGAACTCCTCGCCGGGGGCGAGCGGCAGGCTCGCGCCGTCGTGGCCCGCGCCGCCGGTGAAGCCCGCCCGGCCGTCGGGGGTGCGCTGCGCGGTGATGCGCCAACTGCCGCTCCACGCGAGGGCGGCGCTCCACACCCGGCCCTGCTCCTCCGTGGCGTCGCCCGCGTCGAGCATGACCCATGGGTTCGCGTGGTGGCTGGTGACGCCGCGGCGGCTGCCGAGGACGGTCTCCCCGGCCGGGAGCGGCTCGCGGTGCAGGGTGTTCTCCGCGGACCACTGCCCGGTGACGTGGCTGAGCCGGTAACCCGGCAGCGCGGGCAGCGTCCAGGCGGCGGAGTCGGCGCGCGGCAGGGCGAGTGCCTGGTCCCCGGCGTTGCGCAGCACGGTCCAGCGCTCGACGACGTCGGTGTCCTCGTGGACCCGGTAGTGCAGGGTCACTTCCAGCGGGTACCGGCGGTCACGGTAGGCGAGCGCCAACTCGGCGGTGCCCGGGCTGGATTCGTCCAGCCGGTGGCCGGCCGGCTGCCACTCGAAGGCGCGCGAGCCGTCCGCGAAGCGGACCTGGAGCGACGGCACCCCGTACCGGGCGCCGCCGTCGACGGGCAGCTCCTCGCCCACCGCCGGCCGCCCCTCGAAGCTGCTGGCCGGCGGGGCGAGGGGAACCGCCAGCTCCGCCGCCTCCGCGAGAGTCAGCCGCGGCCCCCATGCGACGTGACAGGGGGCCCCCGTCTCGTCGGTCCGCAGCGCGTACGACGTGCGCGCGGTGGAGAGCAGCCAGACCCCGGTGTGCGGGGCGAAGGAGATCAGGGCCATGGGTCCTCACGATCGGTCGACGCCACGAGGCAGATGGCGAAAGCCAACCGTGACCTTTGATCAGATGTCAACACCGACCTGTCACAACCCTTTACAAGACCCGGTCGGTTCAAAACCGCAACTTCCGACCATCCTTGTTTCTTTCATTGACAGAAGAAAAGAACGGATCTAGGTTCCCGGCCATGCGCTCGACCCCACCCGGCGAGGCGATACCGGCCCATACCCCGGCCGCCTCGCAGATCTTCACCATCGTGCTGTCCCACGGCCCGCTCACCCGGGCCGACATCGCCCGGCGCGCCGGGCTGTCCGCTGCCGCGGTCACCAAGGCGGTCCGGCCCCTCATCGAGGCCGGCTACCTGGTGGACGAGGCGGACGGGGCGGCCCGCACTGCCCTCGGGCGGCCCGCCAACCACGTCCGCGTGGACGCCGGCCGGGCCCTGTTCATCGGCCTCAAGGTGACCGGGGACGAGGTCATCGGCGTCCTCACCGACCTGTGCTGCCGGATCCAGGTCGCCCGGCACGTGCCGCTGACGAGTCGCGAGCCGGGCCCGGTGCTGGCCGTCATCGGCGACCTGGTGCAGGAACTGCGCACCGAGGCCGACGGCTTGGGCGTCCAGGTCCGCGGACTGGGCCTGGCCGTCTCGGGCGACGTCGACCGGGCCGCGGGGGTCGTGCGCTGGTCGCCGTTCCTGGAGTGGCGCGACGTCGCCCTCGCCGAGATCGTGGCGATGACGACCGGTCTGCCGGTCACCGTCGAGAACGACGTACGGGCCCTGACCGTCGCCGAGCAGTGGTTCGGGGCCGGCGTCGGGCTGGGCGGCTTCGCCGTCATCACGGTGGGTGCGGGCATCGGGTGCGGCCTGGTCGTCCACGGCAACGTGGTCTCCGGGGCCTACGGCGTGGCCGGCGAGATCGGCCATCTGCCCATCGACCCCGCGGGTCCGGTCTGCCACTGCGGCAACCGCGGCTGCGTGGAGGCCATCGCCGCCGACCCCGCCATCGTCCGGGACGTACGGGCGGCGACCGGCGTCGCGGTGGCCGACGCCGCGGAGGCCCTGGAACTCGCCCACCGGGGCGACCCGGGGGCCCGCGCGGTGTACGCGCGGGCCGGCGAGGCGATCGGCCGGGCCATCGGCGCCGTGGCCAACCTGCTGGGCCCGGAACGCGTGATCATCTCCGGCGAGGGGCTGGCGGCCTACGACCTGTTCGCCGACCAGATCCGCGACGCCTTCACCGCCTCCGCCTTCGGCACGGCCGCGCAGTGCGACCTGCAGACCCGACCGCTGCCTTTCGACGAGTGGGCGCGCGGAGCCGCGGCCACCGCGATCCAGTCCTTCATCACCTCAGACACGTCCAAGGAGTAGCGATGACGCTGCAGAGCCGCACTTCCCCGTTCGCCGCCCGGCCCGGCCGCCGCCGCGTGGTCGGCAGCATGCTCGGACTCGGGGCGGCCGCCCTGGCCGCGCCGCTGCTCACCGCCTGCGGCGGGGGAGCGGGAGCCGACCCCAAGACGGTGACCTTCGGGTCCAACGGTGCCGACGCCACGCCCAAGTCCGCGTACGCGGCGGTCACCAAGGCCTTCACCAAGGACAGCGGTCTGACGGTGAAGACGAACACCGTGGACCACGACAGCTTCCAGAAGAGCATCTCCACCTACCTGCAGGGCACCCCGGACGACGTCTTCACCTGGTTCGCCGGCTACCGCATGCAGTACTTCGCCAAGAAGGGCCTGGCCACGCCGCTGGACGACGTGTGGGAGAAGATAGGCGGCGGCTTCAGCGACGCGACCAAGCAGCTCTCGCGCGGCGAGGACGGCAAGTACTACTTCGTGCCGCTGTACAACTACCCGTGGGCCGTCTTCTACCGCAAGAGCCTGTTCCAGGAGCGCGGTTACACCGTCCCCCGCACCTGGTCGGAGTACACCGCGCTGGCCAAGCGCATGAAGAAGGACGGCCTGTCGCCCATCGCCTCCGGCTACGGCGGCGGCGACGCCTGGAGCATCCTGGGCGCCTTCGACTACCTCGACCTGCGCGCCAACGGCTACGACTTCCACATGCAGCTGATGCGCGGCGAGGTCGCGTGGACCGACCGCCGTGCCGTCGCCGTCTTCGACCTGTGGCGCGAGATCGCCCCGTACTACCAGCAGGGCGCCGCGGGCCGCTCCTGGCAGGACGCCGCCCAGTCGCTGCTGGACAAGAAGTCCGGCATGGCGATCATCGGGCTCTTCGTCGGGCAGCAGATCAGCGACGAGAAGCTCCGCGACGACATCGACTTCTTCCCGTTCCCCGAGATCGACCCGGCGCAGGGCCAGGACGCCGTCGAGGCGCCCACCGACGGTTTCATGCTCAGCCGCCGGCCCAAGAACGAGGCCGGGGCCAAGAAGCTGCTGGAGTTCCTCGGCAGCGCCGGTGCGGAGAACCTCTACATGGGCGTCGACCCGAGCAACGTGGCCGTCCACGCGAAGGCGGACACCGGCTCCTACAACCCCCTGCAGAAGAAGTCCGCCGAACTCATCGCCTCCGCCAAGCACATCACGCAGTTCGCGGACCGCGACAGCGACCCCGGGTTCATCTCCACGGTCGTGCTGCCCGGCCTCACGCAGTGGCTGGGCCACCCCGACGACGCGTCGTCCCTGCTGAAGCAGATCGAGTCGCAGCGGTCCCGCTTCTTCACCGCCTGACCCGGACCGGAAGGAACCCCGTGCCGTCCGCTCCCCCCTCCGCGCCGCCCCGCCCGCGTCCCCGGTCCCGCCCCAGGTCCCGTCCGCGCCGGCTCGGGCCCGGCGACCGCCTCTTCCTGACCGTCGTCGTGGGCGTCCCCCTGCTCGCGCTGCTGTTCTTCGTCTGGCTGCCCGCGCTGGCCTCCATGGGCCTGTCGTTCACCAGTTGGGACGGCATCGCGCTGTCCGACATCCACTGGACCGGGCTGGAGAACTACCGGCAGATCTTCACCAACTACCCGCCGTTCTGGCCCGCGGTGCAGCACAACGTCATCTGGCTGCTGTTCACGGCGCTGCTGCCGACCCCGTTCGGCATCTTCCTCGCCTACCAGCTGGACCGGAAGCTGCGCTTCACCCGGATCTACCAGACGGCGATCTTCCTGCCCATGGTGCTCTCCCTGGCCGTGGTCGGCCTGATCTGGGAGATCATCTACAACCCCGACAGCGGGCTGCTGGACGGGATCCTGAACGCCGTCGCCCCCGGCCACCACATCGACTGGCTGGGCGACCCGGACCTCAACCTGTGGTCCGTACTGGTCGCGTCGGCCTGGCGGCACACCGGCTACATCATGATCCTCTACCTGGCCGGCCTGAAGGGCTTCGACCCGGCACTGAAGGAGGCCGCCGCCCTCGACGGCGCCAACGGCCGGCAGACCTTCCTCAAGGTGGTCTTCCCCGCGCTGCGGCCGGTCAACGTGGTCATCCTGGTCGTCACCGTCATGGAGTCGCTGCGCGCCTTCGACGTGGTGTACGTGCTCGGCGGCGGCGTCGGCAGCAAGCCCGGTATGGAGCTGCTGTCCCTGCTGATCACCGACAACATCATCGGCGAGTCCAGCCACATCGGTTACGGCTCTGCGCTGGCCGTCGTCCTGCTCGTCGTCTCCCTGGCCGCCATCGGGACCTTCCTCGTACAGAACTTCCGCAAGGAGGCCCAGTGACCACCACCGCCACCGAGCCGGCCCCCTCCCGGGCCCGCGTCGCGCGCGGACCGGGGCCGCACACCGTCTCCCGACCGCCCCGCCAGACGGGCCGTCACCTGATGCTCGGCGGCATCGCCCTGCTGTGGCTGCTGCCGCTGCTGTGGGCGATGTACACCTCGCTGCGCCCGTACCAGGACACGGCCCAGCACGGCTACCTTTCCTGGCCGCACGGGATCAGCCTGAGCAACTACACCGACGCCTGGACCCAGTCGGGCATGCCGCACTTCTTCTGGAACTCGGTGCTCATCACCGTGCCCTCGGTGCTGGGGACCCTGCTGTTCTCCGCGGCGGTCGCGTTCTTCGTCTCGCGCTTCGACTTCCGGTGGAACATCGTCCTGCTGATGCTCTTCACCGCGGGCAACCTGCTCCCCGCCCAGGTGCTCATCACCCCGCTGTACCGGCTCTACCTGCTGATCCCGCTGCCCGCCTGGATGAGCGACTCGCTGCTGCTCTACAACTCCGTGTGGGGCATCATCGCCATCCACATCGCGTACCAGTGCGGGTTCTGCACCTTCGTGCTCAGCAACTACATGAAGACGATCCCGCGCGAGATCTCCGAGGCGGCGCTCGTCGACGGCGCCCAGGTGTGGCGGCAGTTCTTCCAGATCATCCTGCCGCTGTGCCGGCCGGCCTTCGCCGCGCTGGCCACGCTGGAGGCGATCTGGATCTACAACGACTTCTTCTGGCCGCTCGCGCTCATCGAGACCGGGGACAAGCGCCCCATCACCTCGGCCCTGGCCAATCTGCAGGGCCAGTACTTCACCAACCCCAACCTCATCGCCGCCGGTGCCCTGATGACGGCTGTCCCCACGCTGCTGGTGTACTTCGCCCTCCAGCGCCAGTTCATCAGCGGCCTGACCATCGGCTCCGGCAAGGGCTGACGCCCTCACAGCACCCGCCCCGCCGTCCCCCCAACCCCAGGAGGCCGACCCATGCGGTCACCCTCGCAGTCCGTCCTGCCCCCACGTGCCGCCCGGACGCTGCTCGTCCTGGCCCTCACCGCCGGTCTGTCCGCCGCCGTGCCCGCGGCGCGGGCGACCGCACCGGAAGCGCCGGCCGCCGCGGCGGCGCCGGTCGCGGCCACGGCACCGGTCGCCGCCACGCCGTACATGGGCTGGTCCAGCTGGAGCATGCAGTCCTCCAAGTACCCCGGGCTCAACCCGGACGGCGACTACAGCTGGCTCACCGAGCAGAAGGTGCTCCAGCAGACCGACGCGATGGCCGCCAAGCTCAAGAAGTACGGCTACAGCTACGTCAACATCGACGCCGGCTGGTGGCGCGACAGGGACTGGAAGCCCGAGTTCGACGCCAACGGCCGGCAGACCGCGGACCCGGTGCGCTTCCCCCGCGGCATGAAGCCGGTCGCCGACCACATCCACGCCAAGGGGCTGAAGGCCGGTATCTACCTGCCGGTCGGTCTGGAGAAGGAGGGGTACGGCGGCGGCACGGTCCCGATCTGGAACGCCCCGGGCTGCACCACCGCCGACATCGTCTACGGCGACCTGCGCACCACCAACGGCTGGGACAGCTCGTACAAGATCGACTTCTCCCGTCCCTGCGCGCAGAAGTACATCGACTCGCAGGCACGGCTGATCGCCGGCTGGGGCTACGACTTCCTCAAGATCGACGGCGTCGGTCCCGGCTCCTTCAAGAGCGGCGACAACTACGACAACGTCGCCGACATCGCCGCCTGGCAGAAGGCGATCGCCGCGACCGGACGCCCCATCCACCTGGAACTGTCCTGGTCGCTGGACATCGGCCACATCGCCGACTGGAAGAACCACTCCAACGGCTGGCGGATCGACACCGACGTCGAGTGCTACTGCGACACCCTGGTCAGCTGGGAGAACTCGGTCGACGACCGGTTCACCGACGCCGCGGCCTGGAGCCGCCACGGCGGTCCCGGCGGCTGGAACGACCTGGACTCCCTCGACGTCGGCAACGGCGGGATGGACGGTCTCACCAAGGCCGAGCGGCAGACCTACATGACGCTGTGGGCCATCGCCAAGTCCCCGCTGTTCACCGGTGACGACCTCACCCGCCTCGACGCCTACGGCACCTCGCTGCTGACCAACCGCGAGGTCATCGCGCTCAATCAGTCCCGCACTCCGGCGGCCCGCCCGGTCACCGCGACCGGCGACCGGCAGGTGTGGGCCGCCAGGAACGCCGACGGCAGCTGGACCGTCGCCCTGTTCAACCTCGGCACCGCGCCCGCCGCCGTCACCGCCGACTGGGCCTCCCTCGGCTTCTCCGGCCGCGGCTCGGTGCGCGACCTGTGGAACCACCAGGACCTCGGCAGCCTCAAGGACAGGATCACCGCGACCCTGCCCGCGCACGGCTCGCGCCTGTTCACGGTCACCCCGCACGGCCCCGCGCAGGCGACGACCGGCTACGAGGCCGAGGCCGCCGGCAACACCCTGGGCGGCAGCGCCTCGGTCGCGGACTGCGGCGTGTGCTCCGGCTCCCGGAAGGTCGGCGACCTCTACCTCGGCGGCTCGCTGCGCTTCAACGACGTGGTCGTCCCCGAGGCCGGCGTCTACACGGTGAAGGTCGCCTACGTCAGCGGCGACCCCCGCCAGGCCCAGGTCTCCGTCAACGGCGACGCCGCCACCACGTACACGTTCCCGTCCACCGGCGACTGGGGGACGGCCGAGACCGTAAGCATTCCGCTCAGCCTGAAGGCCGGCGCCAACACCGTCACCTTCGACAGCGGCTCCGGCTACGCCCCCGACATCGACCGGATCGACGTCCCGAAGCGCGCGTGACCCCCGCGGGGCCCGGCGCGCGCCGGGCCCCGCACCCCGGCGGCGCGGGGTCCGGACCCCGCCAACGGGCGGGAGCCGTCCGGGCGAGGTAGACATCAAAGGGTGAGCCGCAGATCCGGATCCGACGGGGGGCCGGGCGGGAAGATCGACTACGAGTCGGTGTTCCTGGCCTTCCCCGTCCCTGTGCTGCTGCTCACCCCGGACCTCGTCATCGCCGACGCCAACGAGGCGTTCCTGCGGGCCTTCGGCCTCGACCGGGAACGCCTGCGCGGACTGCCGGCGGTCGAGGCGTTCCCCGCCGAACCGGAGAACGGGGTCAGCCGCATGAGCGCCTCGGCGCAGCGCGCCGTGGCCACCGGTGAGCAGGACGTGATCGGCCCGATCCGGTACGACGCCGTGCGGCGCGACCCCGGCGACGACGGGGTCCGCTACTGGAGCCCCGTCCACATCCCGGTCGTCGCGTCCGACGGCGAGGTCAGCATGGTCATCGCGCGCCTGGACGACGTCACCGCCCTGGTACGCGCCGGCGGCGGCGGGGACGCCGAGGGCGGCGGGCTGAGCAGCGACGTACTCGCGACCGCCGGGCTGCTGGTGCGGGCGCAGGAGCTCGAGGCACTCAACGAGCGGCTGCGCGAGGCGCACGCCCGCGAGCGCGCCATCGCGGTCACGCTGCAGCGCGCGATGCTGCCCACCGTCGTCCACGACCAGTACGACTTCGCGGCCGTCCGCTACCGCCCGGCCACCGGCTCCCTGAACGTCTGCGGCGACTGGTACGACCTGACCGGGCTGGAACGCAACCGGCTCGCGGTCGCCGTCGGCGACGTCGTCGGGCACGGACTGGAGGCGGCGGGCGTCATGGGGCAGCTGCGCAGCGCGCTGAGCGCCGCCGTCCGCGCCTTCGGACAGCCGGGTCCCGCCCTGAAGACCCTGGCGCGGTACGCCATCACCGTGGACGGGGCGCTGGCGACCACCGCGGTCCAGATGGTCATCGACCGGGCCCGGGGCACCATCACCTACAGCAGGGCCGGCCATCTGCCGCCCGCGATGCTCGACGCCGACGACGAGAGCGTGGTCTTCCTCGACACGATCGCCGACCCCCCGCTCGGCGCCTGGACGTACGAGGCGAACCGGTCGCAGGCGACCGTGGGCTACTCGCCCGGGGCAATTCTCGTCCTGTACACCGACGGCCTGGTCGAGCGCCGCGGCGAGGACATCGACGTCGGGCTGCGGCGGCTCGCCGAGAGCATCGTCCGGCACCGCAAGCTCGACCCGGAGGACCTGGCCGACGCCCTGCTGCGCGACCTGCGCGCCGAGGACGGCACGGACACCGACGACGACGTCGCCCTGGTCACGCTGCGGCTGTAGCGGCGCGGCGCGCCGCGCCCGGACGCCGCCGGACGCGCACGTAGGGTGATCGGCACCGTGCGACGCGGGGCCCGTCCTGCGACGGCGGTCGTGGAGAGGGCGGCGATCGATGGCTCGCGAGCACGGCGGCCGGTGTGACGTGATCGTGGTCGGGGCGGGGGCCGCCGGACTGGCCTGCGCGGCCGACCTGAGCGCCGCGGGCCTCGCCGTGCGCGTCCTGGAGGCCTCCGACCGCGTCGGCGGCCGGATGCGCACCGACCGCCACCTGGGCTTCCTGCTGGACCGCGGCTTCCAGGTCTTCAACACCTCCTACCCGCAGGTGCGGCGTCGGCTGCGGCTGCGCGACCTGCGGCTGCGGGCGTTCACGCCCGGCGTCGCGGTGCACACCGACCGGGGGCGGCTGCTGTTCACCGATCCGACCCGCCGCCCGCGGGAGGCCGCCGATCTGCTGCCGGGCCGTCTGGCCTCGGCGCGCGACCTGGCCGCGCTCGGTGTCCTGAGCGCCCGCGACATGCTGCTGCCCGTCCGTGTGCTGCGCCGCGGCGCGGACACGACGACGCTCACGGCCCTCGCGGCGGCCGGGCTCTCCGGGGACATCGTCGAGGGCTTCTTCCGGCCGTTCCTGTCGGGCGTCTTCCTGGAGGACGAGCTGGAGACCTCCAGCCGCTTCTTCCACCTGGTGTGGCGCAGCATGCTGCGCGGCACCCTCTGCCTGCCGGCCGAGGGCATCGGCGCGGTGCCCGCGCAGCTGGCCGGGCTGCTGCCCGAGGGCGTGGTACGCACGGACGCGCCGGTGCGCGAACTGACCGCGTACGGCGTCCTGCTGGACGACGGAACGGAGACGGCGGCGCCGTCGGTGGTCGTGGCCACCGGGCCGGCGGCCGCCGCGCGACTGCTTCCGGGACTCACGGTGCCGGAGACCCACACGGTGACGACGCTGTACCACGCGGCCGACCGCTCGCCGCTGGCGGAGCCGACGCTCCTGGTCGACGCGCGGCGGCGGTTCCTCAACACCGTGGTGCTCACCGAGGTCCACCCCGGGCTGTCCACGGACGGCCGCGCACTGGTGTCGACCTCGGTCCTCGGTGTCCCCGGACCGGAGGAGGAGGCGGCGGTGCGCGAGGCGCTGGCCGAGGTGTACGGCACCGACACGGCCGCCTGGGAGCCCCTGCGCACCTGCACCGTCCCCGGCGCCCTCCCCGCGATGCCGCCGCCGCACCCGCTGAGCCGTACCAGCCGGGTCACCCCGGGCCGCTACGTGTGCGGCGACCACCGCGCCACCGGCTCCCTCCAGGGCGCGCTGGCCTCGGGCGCCCGCGCCGCGCGCGAACTGCTGGCGGACCACCGCCGCACGGCCTAGTCAGCGGGCCGGCTGCTCCTGCGGCGTGAGCGCGGCGTCGAGCAGGGACGCGGCGATCGAGCGGGCGACGGCGCCGCTGCCGACGGCGTTGAGCGCCGTACTGCGGGCCACCGCGCCGTCGTACAACAGGGCCAGCTGCTCGCCGAGCGTGTCGGGATCACGGGCGCCGGCGCGCCGTGCCAGGCCGGCCAGGCGGCGGGCGAACTCGGTCTTGTAGGACGCGGCCAGCCGGTGGACGGGGTGGTCGGGGTCGGGGACCTCGACCGCGGCGTTGAGGAACGGGCAGCCGCGCAGCGGCGCCGACGGGTCCGGGGGCGGCCAGGAGAAGACCGAGAGCAGCTGTGCCCTGGCGTCCCGCGCGGTCATCTCCGGCGGGACCTCGAGGGGCAGCAGTCCGTCCTCCAGCTCCCGCAGGAAGGCGTGCACGAGCTCGTCCTTGCCGCTGAAGTGCTGGTACAGCGTGCGCTTGGACACCTCGGCGGCCGCCGTGAGCTGCTCCATCCCGGTGGCGTTGATGCCCTGGGCGGTGAACAGCTCGGTGGCCGCCTTGAGGATCCGCTCCCGGGCGCCGCGGCCACGGCGCCGCCGTACTGGCGATGGTTCGGTCGTGCTCATACCTCCAGGATACCGATCGTTTTACTTAAGCGGAAACGCCTGTTACGGTCGTGCTTAAGTACACCGATCGGTTTGCTTTAGCGTCCGCCGTCCGAGCCGTCCTCGCGGCCCCCCCGTCATGGCGGGACACCGCCCCGGCACCGCGCCCGATCGGGACGTCCCCCGCACTTCGTTGGAGACCTCGCCCATGACTCCCTCACCCCCGAACGTCACGTCCTCCCGCCGCGACGGCCCGGCGCAGGCGTCCGCACGCCGCCCGGTCCACCCGGGCGTCGTGCTCGCCGTCCTGGCCATCTCGGTGTTCCTGTCCGCGCTGGACGTCTTCGTCGTCAATGTGGCCCTCGCCCCCATCGGGCAGGGCGTCGGCGAGACCTCGCTGTCCAAGCTGAGCTGGATACTCAACGGCTACGCGATCGTGTACGCCGCCCTCCTGGTCCCCGCCGGGCGGCTCACCGACCGCTTCGGCGGCAGGACCGGATTCCTGCTCGGCCTGGCCGTGTTCACCGCGGCCAGCGTCGGCGTCGCGGCCAGTGGCGACCTGTGGGTCCTGGTGGCCTTCCGCTTCCTCCAGGCGGCCGGTGCCGCCGTGCTCACCCCGGCCAGCCTGGGCCTCGTCCTGACCACGGCCCCGCCGGCCAAGCTCACCCGGTACATCCAGATCTGGGCGGCCAGCGGCTCGCTCGCCGCCGCGGCCGGGCCGGTGGTCGGCGGACTGCTCGTGCAGGTCGCCTGGCAGTGGATCTTCCTGCTCAACCTGCCGATCGGCGTGGCGGCGCTGGTCCTCGCCGCACGCCTGCTGCCCCGCGGACGAACGTCCGGTGACGCCCGGATGCCCGATCTGCTGGGTGGCGCCCTGCTGGCCGTCGCGATCGGCTCGCTCGCCCTCGGGCTGGTCCAGGCACCGGGGTGGGGCTGGGGCGCGGCGCCGACGGTGGGCAGCTTCGTGCTGGCCGCCGTGGCACTGGCGCTGTGCCTGCTGCGCTCCGCGCGGCACGCCGTCCCCGTCGTCGACCTGCGACTGATGCGCAACCCGGTGTTCGCCTGGGCCGGAGTCGCGACGCTGCTCTTCTACGCCGCCTTCGCCATGCAACTGCTCGCCATCACGCTGTGGTTGCAGCAGCAGTGGCACTGGTCGGCGGTCAGGACCGGCCTCGGCGTGGCCCCCGGCCCCGCCATGGTGTTCCTCGCCTCCGCCGCCGGACGGCGCCTCGCCCGGCGCCTGCCGGTCGGTGTGGTGGCGGCACTGGGCGCGGCGCTCGTCGCCGCCGGCACCGCCTGGCTCGCCCTCGCCGCGGACGGACACCTCGACTACGCCACCGACATCCTGCCCGGCTGGCTGGTCGTCGGTGTCGGGGTCGGTCTGGCCCTGCCGACCCTGATCTCCTCGGCCACCGCCGACCTCCCCAAGGACAAGGCCTCCACCGGCAGCGCCGTCGTCACCATGGCGGGCCAGATCGGGACCGTGGTGGGCGTCAGCGTCCTCGTCGTCCTCCTCGCGGCGGGCACCCCCGGCCGGGCCCTGCCCACCTTCTCGCACGCCTGGTGGACGTCGGTCGCGATCGTCGCCCTCAGCGCGCTCGCCGCGCTCGGCATCACGCCGCGACGCAGGGCGGCCGGCGCGAGCCCGGGCGTCGCGGCCGGCTGAGCGCCCGCCGTACCCCTCAAGAACTCTTGCTCATTCCTCTTCCCGCACACCAGGAGCTCTCCATGCGTTACACGACCTTCGGGCACCGCACCGGACTGCGCGTCTCCGAGTACGCCCTCGGCACCGGCAACTTCGGCACCGGCTGGGGCGCCGGAGCCGACCTCGAGGAGTCCCGTCGCATGTTCGACCGGTTCGCCGAGGCCGGCGGCACCTTCGTCGACACCGCCGACACCTACCAGTTCGGCGAGTCCGAGGAACTCGTGGGCCGCTTCATCGCCGCGGACCGCGACCACTTCGTCCTGGCCAGCAAGTTCAGCAACGGCTACGCGGCCCGGAAGGACATCTCCAAGACGGGCAACAGCCGCAAGAACATGATCCATTCGGTGGAGGCCAGTCTGAAGCGCCTCGGCACCGACTACATCGACCTGTACTGGGTGCACTTCCCGGACGACCTGACGCCGATCGAGGAGATCCTGCGCGGCATCGACGACCTCGTGCGGTCGGGCAAGATCCTCTACGCGGGGCTCTCCAACTTCCCCGCGTGGCGGGTCGCCCGCGCCGCGACCCTCGCGGACGTGCGCAACTGGGCCCCGGTCGCCGGCGTCCAGGTCGAGTACAGCCTCGTGGAGCGCAGCCCCGACCGTGAACTGCTGCCGATGGCCGAGAGCCTGGGCCTGGCTGCCGCGCTGTGGTCGCCGCTCGGCGGCGGACTGCTGACGGGCAAGTACCGCGCCGGCACGCAGGGCCGGCTGAGCGATCTCAAGACCCTGGTGCACACCGAGAGTTCCGACCAGAAGACCGCCGTCGTCGACGCGGTGCTGGACCTCGCGAAGGAGACCGGCGCGACGCCCGCCCAGGTGTCCGTGGCCTGGCTCCGCGAGCGCGCGGCGCGTGCGGCGACCTCGTTCCTCCCGATCATCGGCCCGCGCAACACGGCCCAGCTGGAGGACTACCTCGGGGCACTGGAGGTCCGGCTCACCCCGGAGCAGTACACCCGTCTGACCGACGTCAGCGACGTGCCGCTCGGGGTGCCGCACGAGGCGATCCTCGGTGTCCGCGACGTCGTGCGCGGCGGGGACGCCTCCCGGGTCGACGCCCCGCTGCGGCCGGTGGCCTGACCCGCGCGACCCCCAAGTGCCCCGCGTCACACCGTGACGCGGGGCACCCCCGGGAATGAATCCACCCCGCCGAAACGTAATGCTAGGGTAAAACGCGCTGGTGGCCCGGCCTGCCGTGGGGGGACCCGTGCTGTGGGGCCCGGACGCTTCAGGGCCGCGCCACCGCCCGACCACGCATCCACGCATCCATGACGTGGACCCACCCCCTGGGAGGCAAGAGTGGGCACTCGGCGGACGACCCTTCCCGGCGTCGGCACGCAGTACGACGTCACCACCCGCGCGGGCCGGCACCTCTCGGTGGTGGTGCACCAGGACGGCCGGCGCTTCCTGGGCTTCTACGGCGCCGAGGACCCCGACTCGTGCCAGGTGTCGATACCGCTGGAGGGCGACGAGGCCGCCGTGCTGGCCCGTCTCCTGGACCCCACCCCGCTGGAGGCCGTGCACACCGAGGGGATCGGTCTCGTCACGGAGCAGATCCCGGTCAACTCCCGCTCCCCGTACGCCGGGCGGCTGCTCGGCGACACCCGCGCGCGGACCCGCACCGGCGCGTCCATCGTCGCCGTCATGCGCAGGACGAGCGCGCACCCCTCCCCGGGGCCGGACTTCCGGCTGGCGATCGGCGACACGCTGGTCGTCGTCGGCACCCGTGAGGGCGTGGACGCGCTCGCCGCGATCGTGGCGGGGGAGTGAGGATGCACGACACGACCGAACTCCTCATCGAACTCGGCGCCGTCATCCTCGGACTGGGGCTGATCGGGCGCTTCGCGGGCCGCCTCGGGCTGTCGCCCATACCCCTCTACCTGCTGGCGGGGCTCGCCTTCGGCCACGGCGGTCTGCTGCCGCTGGACGCCAGCGAGGACTTCACCGCCGTGGGCGCGGAGATCGGCGTGATCCTGCTCCTGCTGCTGCTCGGCCTGGAGTACAGCGCCTCCGAACTGGTCACCAGCCTGCGCACGCAGTACCCCTCCGGCCTGGTCGACTTCGCGCTCAACGCCGTGCCGGGGGCCGCCGCGGCACTGCTGCTGGGCTGGGGCCCCGTGGCCGCCGTCGCGCTCGCCGGGGTCACCTGGATCTCCTCCTCGGGCGTCATCGCCAAGGTGCTGACCGACCTGGGCCGGCTCGGCAACCGCGAGACCCCGGTGATCCTCGGCGTCCTGGTCATCGAGGACCTGGCCATGGCGATCTACCTCCCGCTGCTCACCACCCTCCTCGCGGGCATCGGCCTGGCGGCCGGCGGTCTGGCCCTCGCCATCGCGATGGGCACCGTGGGCGCCGTGCTCTTCCTGGCGCTGCGCCACGGACGCCTGCTGAGCAAGGCGGTCTCCTCGCAGAACCCGGAGATGCTGCTGCTCGTCGTCTTCGGCCTCGCCCTGGTCGTCGCGGGGTTCGCGCAGAAACTCCAGGTGTCCGCGGCCGTCGGCGCGTTCCTCGTGGGCATCGCCCTGTCCGGTGAGGCCGCCGAGGGTGCGAGCCGGCTGCTCATGCCGCTGCGGGACCTTTTCGCCGCCGTCTTCTTCGTGTTCTTCGGCCTGTCCACCGACCCCGGCGCCATCCCGCCGGTCCTGCTGCCGGCGCTCGCGCTGGCCGCGGTCACCACCGTCACCAAGATCATGACGGGCTGGTACGCGGCACGTCGCGCCGGCATCCACACCCGCGGCCGCCTGCGGGCCGGCGGGACGCTGGTGGCCCGCGGCGAGTTCTCGATCGTCATCGCGGGCCTCGCCGTCGCCAGTCAGCCCCGGATCGGCCCGCTGGCCACCGCGTACGTCCTGATCCTGGTCATCGCCGGCCCCCTGGCCGCCCGTTGGACCGAGCCCGCCGTCAGCGCGCTGCGGGCAGCGTTCCGCCGCGTCCCGTCCACCGGGGCCGAGGGCGACCGGTCGATGGCGGTCGAGGACCTGCCGGACACGACCTCGGCGGGAGCCTCGCGCTCGTCGGGTTGACGGCCACGGACAGGATCGCCGCCCCGCACGATCGTGCGGGGCGGCGATCCTGCCCGGGAGCCGCACGCGCCGGCCGTACGCGCCGGCCGCGCGTGACGGCGCTGCCGCGCGGCCGACCCTGAGGGAGAGCAATCGCAGCCGCCGCGCCGGAACCCGCGTGAACGGACGCGGGTCCGCACGCCGAAGTGCCGCGCCGGGCTGCACACCCTGGCGCCGACCCCGGCGTGAACGACCAGCAGGTGCCCGGACACGGGGCGGCCGTACCGCTTCAAGCTTCCGGACCGGTGGTCCGGACGGCCTCCGCGGTCGCGATCCCGGCCGGCCGGAAATCGCCGGTGCCGTGATGCGGGGCGCTCGTGCTGCCCACCGTGAACGGGGCGCCGCGGCGGGGGAGCCGGGCGCGGGCCGGGAAGCGTCCGCCCGCCGTGCTGAGCCGCAGTTCGGAGGGGGGAGTGCGCCACCGGCATCCCCAGTCGTCCGGTTCCGGTCAGGCACTCGGACGACCGCGTCCGGACCTCGGCGTCGGTGGGCGGCCCCGCTCGGACGACCCGTGGTGTTTCGGCCACCCCGGCGACCTGGCCCAACGGGCCGCGGGCGAGCCCGTGATGCCGTACCCCTTGACAGCGGCCCCGGGGGATTACAGCCTATGGCAACGTTGTCAGATGGCAACGTTGTCAGGCGGCTCGAGCGGACCGGGTCGTCTACCTACCCGTCACCGGGTGCCCGGATTGGACCAATTGCGTATGTCGACTCAGTCGTCCCACCCCTCCCGCCGGTCGATCGTCACCACCGGCACCACACTCCTCGCGAGCCTGGGTATCGGCGTCGCGCTCCCCGGCACCGCCCGTGCCGCCGAGCAGACCCGGACGGGCGGCCCGGCCGCCACCGGCGACCTGGCGGCGCACCGCCCGGTCGCGGTGTCGTCCACCGACTACGCCCCGACGCCGGGCGAGTTCGCGGTGGACCGCCTGAACGCGATCGGCGTGCGCGGCACCGGATGGCGCGCCGCGGACGGCGACCCCCAGTGGATCTCGGTCGACCTCCAGGCCGACTGCGAGGTGACCGCCGTCCGCCTGACCTTCGAGGCCACGGTCGAAGACCCGCCGTTCGTCCCGTCCAACGGCGGCAACCCGCGCGACAGCACCACCGGCCAGGAGATCCTGTCCAGTTGCGCCGTGGACTACGTCGTGGAGACCTCCCGCGACCACCGCACCTGGACGGCCGTCCACCGGACGGACTCGGGCACCGGCGGCGTCGTCGACATCGCGCTGGCAACCCCCGTCACCGCCCGCTGGGTCCGGCTGACCGTGCACAAGCGCTCCAACGCCAACCCCCTGGGCCTCAACGGCTTCGAGGTGCACGGCCGCGCGCGCGGCCACCGCCCGGAGGCCACCGGCTGGACGGACTGGGGCGTGCACGACCACAAGGCGCCCGCGCTGGAGGCCGCGGCCGACGGGACCGTGCCCCTGGAGTCCGGCTGGACCCTGACCATGGACGACTGGGCCGGCGCCGAGGGCGCGGACCTGTCCCGCGCCGACGTGGACACCAGCCGCTGGCTGCCCGCCACCGTGCCCGGCACGGTCCTGGGCTCGCTGGTCGAGCAGGGCAAGCTGCCCGACCCGGTCACCGGGTTCAACAACCTCCACGTCCCCGAGGCGCTGTCCCGCCACGCCTGGTGGTACCGGCGCGAGTTCCGCCTGCCGCGGTCGCTGCGCACGGGCGCCGGCCGCCACATCTGGCTGGAGTTCGACGGCATCAACCACAAGGCGGACATCTGGCTCAACGGCGCCGCCGTGGCCGGCATGGAGTTCCCCTTCGCCCGGTCCGCCACCGACATCACCGCGCACCTGGCCGCCGACGGCGAGCAGGCGCTCGCCGTGCGCATCACGCCGATGCCCTTCCCCGGCAGCCCCGGCGACAAGGGCCAGGCCGGCCTGGCCTTCGTGGACGCCGGCGCCACCATGATGAACCGCAACTCGCCCACCTACCTGGCCTCCTCCGGCTGGGACTGGATGCCGGCCGTGCGCGACCGGGCCGCCGGCATCTGGAACCACGTGCGCCTGCGCTCGACCGGCCACGCCGTCCTCGGTGACCCCCGGGTCGACACCGTCCTCCCCGACCTGCCCGACACCGGCACCGCCGAGCTGACGATCACCGTCCCGGTGCGCAACGCCGACACCGCCGACCGGAGCGTCACCGTCAGCGCCTCGCTCTGCGGCGTGCGGGTGTCGCGGACCGTCACGGTGGCCGCGGGCGGGAGCACCGACGTCGTCTTCAGCCCCGCCACCGACGCGCGGCTGCGCCTGCGCGACCCGGAGCTGTGGTGGCCCAACGGCTACGGCAGCCCCGCCCTGCACGACCTGACCCTCGTGGCCACGGTCGGCGGCGCGGAGAGCGACCGCCGCAGCACCCGCTTCGGCATACGCCAGTTCGGCTACGACTACGACATCCCGCTGCGCTTCACCTCCGGCAGCGACGCCTACACGCAGTCCGTCGACCTCGGCCGCCGCAAGGCCCGCCACGTGCGGGTCCGCTGCCTGACCCGGGCCACCGGCTGGGGCTCGTCGCTGTGGGGCCTGTCGGTGGTCGACAGCTCCGTCCCCGACGTGGACCTCGCGCTGCACAAGGACGCCTCCGCCTCCTCCGTGGACGACGCGGCCAACGCGCCCACGAACGTCACCGACGGCGACGCCGGCACCCGGTGGTCCTCGAAGTTCGAGGACGACCAGTGGATCCAGGTGGACCTGGGTGCCTCGGTCTCCTTCGACCGGGTCGACCTGACCTGGGAGCGGGCCTACGCCGAGACCTTCGTGGTCCAGGTCTCCGACGACGGCGACGCGTGGACCGACGCGAAGTCCGTCGACAACGGCGCGGTCCCGCTACCGTTCCAGAGCGGCGCCGCCAGCCTGCAGAACGTGGACTTCGAGGCCCGCACGGCGCGCTACGTCCGACTCCAGGGCGGTGCGCGGGCCACCAGTTGGGGCAACTCGCTGTGGACGCTGTCCGTCGTCGACAGCTCGGTGCCCGGCACCGACCTGGCCTTCCGCAAGAAGGCCACCGCGTCGACCGAGGACTCCTCCAACCCCGCCTCCAACGCCACCGACGGCGACCCCGGCACCCGCTGGTCCTCGGCCTACGAGGACGACCAGTGGATCCAGGTGGACCTGGGCTCCTCGGTCTCCTTCGACCGGGTCGCCGTCGTCTGGGAGCAGGCCTACCCGAAGACGTTCACCGTCCAGGTCTCCGACGACGGCGACGCGTGGACGGACGTGACGTCCGTCGACAACACCCCGGACCCGCTGAAGATCAGCGTGAACGGCGTCCGCGTCTTCTGCCGCGGCGGCAACTGGGGCTGGGACGAACTGCTGCGCCGCATGCCGGAGGAGCGCATGGACGCGGCGCTGCGCATGCACCGCGACATGAACTTCACGATGATCCGCAACTGGGTCGCCAGCAGCAACCGCGAGGAGTTCTACGCCGGTTGCGACGAGTTCGGCCTGCTGGTGTGGAACGACTTCCCCAACGCCTGGGCGATGGACCCGCCGAACCACGACGCGTTCAACTCCCTGGCCCGTGACACGGTGCTGCGCTACCGCATCCACCCCAGTGTCGTCGTCTGGTGCGGCGCCAACGAGGGCAACCCGCCCGGGGCGATCGACGACGGCATGCGCGACGCCGTCCACGACGAGGCACCCGGCATCCTGTACCAGAACAACTCCGCGGGCGGCATCGTCACCGGCGGCGGCCCCTACGGCTGGGTCGACCCGGACCGCTACTTCTCCGCGTCCACCTACGGCAGCGGCAACTTCGGCTTCCACACCGAGATCGGCATGCCCGTGGTGTCCACCGCCGAGAGCATGCGCAACCTCGTCGGCCCCGAGCCCGAGTGGCCCGTCGGCGGGGCCTGGTACTACCACGACTGGAGCACGCGGGGGAACCAGGCACCGCAGAACTACCAGGCCGCCATCGAGGCCCGTCTCGACACCGCGCGCGACCTGGAGGACTTCACGCGCAAGGCGCAGTTCGTCAACTACGAGAACACCCGCGCGATGTTCGAGGCGTGGAACGCCAACCTCTGGGACGACGCCAGCGGTCTGCTGCTGTGGATGTCGCACCCCGCGTGGCACAGCACCGTGTGGCAGACCTACGACTACGACTTCGACGTCAACGGCACGTACTACGGCGCCCGTTCGGCGTGCGAGGCGGTCCACGTGCAGGCCGTGCCGGGCTCCTGGCAGGTCGTGGCGGTCAACCACACGGCCCGGGCGCTGAAGGGCGTCACGGTCACGGCGCGACTGCTCGACCTCGACGGCCACCAGCTCGGGAAGACCGTGCGCACGACCCTCGACGTGGCCTCCTCCGGTACGACCGAGGCGTTCTCGGCCGGGTGGGAGGACGGTCTGCCGGACTTCCACCTGCTGCGGCTGCGGATGGAGCGCGGCGGCACGGTGCTGTCGGAGAACACCTACTGGCGCTACCGCGAGCCGTCCGCCATGCGGGCGCTCAACTCGGCGCACAGCACCAGGGTCACCGCCACGGCCGGCAGGGTCACCCGGTCCGGCGAGCGCCGTGAGCTGACCGCCACGGTCACCAACCGCGGCTCGTCGGTGGCGGCCATGGTGCGGCTGTCGCTCCTGGACTCCGGAAGCGGCGAGCGGGTGCTGCCGACCCTGTACGGCGACAACTACCTGTGGCTACTGCCCGGCGAGTCGCGCACCCTGACCCTGTCCTGGCCCGCGCACGCCCTGCCCTCGGGCCGCCCGGCCCTGCGGGTGGACGGCTACAACGTCCCGCGGACGACGGTGCGCGCCGACTGAGGTGCCCGGCCGCCCTCCGCGGGCGGGGCCGCGGCCCCGCCCGCGGAGGGTGGTACTGCCGTTCCCAGGCAGAGCGAGGCCAGCAAGAAGGCGATGCTCAGGGGCCCTGTTGCTGTTGAACTGGACATCGAGCGGCCCGGAGCCGCACCCGTGACCACGTGACCGAGGAGCGCAGTGCCCATGCTTGCCACCATCGCATCGAAGGACCGGCCGAGGTCGGCCGTGCACGGAGACCGATGGCTCGTGGGCTTCCGCTTCAGCACACCGCAGGGTGCCGCGGGCTGCCACTACTACGTCGTCGGCGAGGCTGCCGACGCCCGGGACGCCGTGGACATCGCGGCGACCCGGGCCACCGGAGAGTACGAGTGCGCGGCGCGCGCGAACGCCGCGATCGACGGGATCGAGGTGCACCGGCTGCGCTGGAACCCGCTGGGGTGGGCGTACCTCGACAGCCCCCCGTCCCCCGTCTGAGGGCACGTGCCACCGGATGGCCCCGGCCCCGGCGCGCGGCCGGGGCGACCGGTGGGCGGCCCGCATAGGATGGGCGCGAGGGATCTGGTGGTATGCGAACGTATGACGGAATGACCGCCGAGGAGCGCATGTCGGCGCGGCGCCGGCGCCTCCTGGACGCCGGGCTCGATCTGTTCCACACGCAGGGGTACTCCGGCACCTCCATCCGCTCCGTGCTGCGCCGGGCCGGACTGCAGGACCGCTACTTCGCGGAGAGCTTCCCCTCCCTCGACGCCTTGATGGCCGACGTCCTGCGGGAGATCCAGGACGAAGAGGCCGCGCGGTGCCGCGCCGCCGTCACCGGTCCCGGGACGCGCCGCGAGCGCGCCCGCGGCATGCTGCGGGTGCTGACGGCGGGCGTGGCCGACGACCCCCGCAAGGGGCGCGTCAAGCTGGTCGAGTCCCTCGCGGCCGGCCCGCTGGCCGCGAACGAGCGGCGACGCGGGATGCGGAACCTGGCCCGCCTGGTGGAGTCGCTGCTGCTGGAGGACCGGCCGGGCCCGGGAACGCACACCACGGTCATGGCCCTGGCGATCGTGGGCGGCGTCAACCAGATCCTCCTGAACTGGGCCGACGGCACCCTCCCGCTGTCCCGCGAGGACGCCGTGGAGCAGGGACTCCACCTTTTCGAGGCCGTGGCCGCGTTCGACGGCGGTCCCGCGCGCCCATGAGCCCGGACCCGCCGCGGGCCCGGCTGCTATGCTGACGCGCGAGTGATCGGGAAGCAAGGAAGTCCGAGGACCCAAGGGAGTCCGAACGTGGCGGGTGACGACGACATCTCCGGGTGATACCGGGTGTCCCCGGCCATGGGCAGGCGCGCACGCGACGCCGCCGTGGCCGCTTCGTCGTGCCGTCCTCCTTCCTTCCCCGCAGGGCCCTTCCGGCGTGCCCGCGGCGTTCCCCCGAGGGTTCACCCATGTCCGACGCGTACATCGTCTGTTCCCACCTGTCCTTCTCCTGGCCTGACGACACCGCTGTCGTCGAGGACCTGTCCTTCACCGTCGGCGCCGGCCGCACGGGTCTGGTCGCGCCGAACGGCGCGGGCAAGAGCACGCTCCTCAAGCTGATCGCGGGGGAGCTCCGGCCGCGCGGCGGCACCGTCACCGTCGACGGGACGCTCGGCTACCTCCCGCAGTCCCTTCCGCTGACCGGCGACCTGACCGTCGCCGAGGTCCTGGGCGTCACCGAGGTGATCCGCGCGATCGACGCCATCGAGTCCGGGGACACGGGCGAGGAGCACTTCACCACCATCGGCGACGACTGGGACATCGAGGACCGCAGCCGCGCCGAACTCGACCGGCTCGCCCTCGGCGACGTCGGCCTCGACCGGCGCCTGCACACCCTCAGCGGCGGGCAGGCCGTCACGCTCGGCCTGGCCGCGCAACTGCTCAAGCGCCCCGACGTCCTGCTGCTGGACGAGCCCACCAACAACCTCGACCTGGACGCCCGCCGCAGCCTGCACACCGTCCTCGACGAGTGGCGGGGCTGCCTGCTGCTGGTCAGCCACGACCGTGAACTGCTCGACCGCGTCGACCGGGTGGCAGAACTCGACCGTGGCGAGGTCCGCTTCCACGGCGGCAACTACACGCGGTACGAGGAGGCCGTGCGCGCCGAGCAGCAGGCCGCCGAGAAGAACATCCGCAGCGCGGAACAGGAACTCAAGCGCGAGAAGCGCGAGTTGCAGCAGGCGCGGGAAAGGGCTGCACGCCGGGCCGGCACCGCCGCCCGTTCCCTCGACAGCGCCGGCCTGCCCAAGATCTTCGCCGGGACGCTGAAGCGGCGCGCCCAGGAGTCGGCGGGCAAGGCGAACGAGACCCACACCGCACGGGTCTCGGAGGCCAGGGCACGTCTCGACGAGGCGGGCCGCGCCCTGCGCGACGACACGCGGATCGCGCTGGAACTGCCGGACACCCGCGTCCCGGCCGGGCGCACCCTCTTCGTCGGTGAGCGGATGCGGGTCCGCCACGGCGGCCGCGAGATCTTCGCCGGCGAGGGCGCCGACCTGACGATCCGCGGCCCGGAACGGATCGCGCTGACCGGCCCCAACGGCGCCGGCAAGTCGACGCTGCTGCGCCTGGTCGGCGGCGACCTCGCTCCCGCGGACGGCGGGCGGGTCAGGCACGCCGACGGCCGCGTCGCCCACCTCTCGCAGCGCCTCGACCTGCTGGACCCCGACCGGACGGTGGCCGAGAGCCTGGCGGACGCGGCCCCGGCGATGCCCGAGGCGGACCGGATGAACCTGCTGGCGCGCTTCCTCTTCCGCGGCCCGCGCGCCCACCTGCCCGTGCGGGTCCTGTCCGGCGGGGAACGGCTGCGCGCCACCCTGGCCTGCGTTTTGTGCGCGGAACCGGCACCGCATCTACTGCTGCTGGACGAGCCCACCAACAACCTCGACCTGGTCAGCGTCGGGCAGTTGGAGAGCGCGCTGAACGCCTACGAGGGTGCCTTCGTCGTGGTCAGCCACGACGTACGGTTCCTCGCCGCGATCGGCGCGGACCGCTGGTTGCGCCTGTCCGGCGGGCACCTGACGGAGACCGGCCCCGTGCGGCCCTAGCCCGCGCGCACGCCCGGTCAGCCGGCCGCCGGCGCCTCCTGCGCGGGCGCCGGCTGCCAGGCGCGTGTGGGGACGACCAGCGGTCCGCCGGTGACGGGGTCGGGGACGACGACGGAGGCGAGGCCGAAGACGTCCTGGACCAGTTCGGCGGTGACGATGTCCTCCGGCGGGCCCTGGGCGACGATGCGCCCCGCCTTCATGGCCACGAGGTGGTCGGCGTAGCGGGCGGCCTGGTTGAGGTCGTGGAGCACGGCGACGACGGTCCGGCCGCGTTCGTGGTTGAGGCGGCGCACCAGGTCGAGCACCTCGACCTGGTGCGCGATGTCCAGGTAGGTCGTGGGCTCGTCGAGGAGCAGCAGGTCGGTGTCCTGGGCCAGGGCCATGGCGATCCACACGCGCTGCCGCTGGCCGCCGGAGAGCTCGTCCACCGGGCGGTCGGCGAGGTCGGCGGTGTCGGTGCGCTCCAGGGCGTCGGCGACGGCCTGTTCGTCGGCCTCCGACCACTGCTGCCACCACTTCTGGTGCGGCTGGCGGCCGCGGGCGACCAGGTCCGCGACCGTGATGCCGTCCGGCGGGGTGGGGGACTGCGGCAGCACGCCGATGGTCCGCGCGATCTGTCGGCCGGGGATCCGCGCGAGTTCGGTGCCGTCCAGCAGCACCACACCGCGGCGCGGCTTGAGGAGCCGGCCCAGGGCCCGCAACAGGGTGGACTTCCCGCAGGCGTTCGGCCCGACGACGACCGTGACCCGGCCGTCCGGGATCTCCAGGTCCAGGCCCTCGACGACGGTGCGGTCCTCGTACGCCAGGGTGAGGTCCTGCGCCGAGAGGCGACTGGTGGGCGTACGGCTGCTCATGAGGAGGTGCCTCCGGTACGGCTGCGGGTGCGGACGATGAGCCACATCAGGTACGGGGCGCCCACCGCGGCGGTGAGCACGCCGACGGGCAGCTCGATCGGGGAGAACAGGCGGCGGGCCAGCAGGTCCGCGACCACGACGACCAGGGCGCCGGTCAACGCCGAGGACAGCAGCGGGATCTGGGCCGTGCGGGTGAGCCGGCGGGCGATCTGCGGGGCGAGCAGCGCGACGAAGTCGACCGGTCCCGCCGCTCCGGTGGCCACCGACGCCAGGACGACGCCGAGCGCGGTCAGACCGAGACGGACCCGGTCCAGGCGCACACCGAGCGCGGTCGCGGTGTCGTCGTCGAAGGATGCGCCGCGCTGGGCGCGTGCCGCCCACAGGGCCGCCGGGACACCGATCAGCAGGACGAGCCCGAGCGGCCCGGCCTCCTCGTAGCCGCGGCCGTTGAGGGAGCCGGTCAGCCAGACCTTGGCCTGCTGGGCCACCAGGTAGTCGCCCTTGGCCAGGAACAGTTGGGTCAGCGAGCCGAGCGCGACCGACACCCCGATGCCCACCAGCACGAAACGCGAGGAGTGCAGACCGCGCCGCCAGGCGAAGACGTAGACGATCAGCGCCGCCGCGACGCCGCCGGCGACGGAGACGTACGGCAGCGCGTCGTACGCGACGGCGTTGAAGCTCATCGCGGCGACGGTGGCCGCGCCCGCGCCGTGCGTGACGCCGATGACGTCGGGGCTGGCCAGCGGATTGCGCGCGACGGTCTGCACCAGCGCGCCCGCCACGCCGAACGCGGCCCCGGCCAGCAGCCCGACGACCAGGCGCGGCAGGCGCAGCGTGCCCACCACCAGTTCGTCGGGGCTCGGCCGCCCGAACAGTACGCGGACCACCTGCGTGGGGGAGACGAACGACTCGCCCACGCACAGGTACGCCACCACCGCGCACGCCAGCAGCACCGCGAGCGCCAGCGCGACGGCGACCGACCGGCGGTGCACGAGGAAGCTGGCACGCCCGCCGCGCACGACGGCGTGCCCGGCCGGGCGGACCGCTCTGAGGGCCGTGCCGGGTGTCGTGGTCGTCCTGCTCACGCGGCCACCACCGCACGGCGGCGCACCAGCGCGATCAGGAACGGCACGCCGATCAGGGCGGTCATGACGGCCACCGGCACCTCCGAGGGCGGGAAGACGATGCGGCCGATCACGTCGGAACCGAGGATCATCACCGGCCCGAGCAGCGCGGCCAGCGGCAGCACCCAGCGGTGCCCGGTGCCCACCAGGGCGCGGGCGATGTGCGGAACGGCGAGCCCGGTGAAGGCGATCGGGCCGACCGCGGCCACCGCAGCGCCCGTCAGCACCGTCGCCCCCAGCGCGCCGAGCACGCGCAACAGGCCGACGTTGTGACCGAGGCCCTTGGCCGCGTCGTCGCCGAGCGCGAGGGCGTCCAGGCCGCGGGCCATGGCCAGCACGAGCACCAGACCGGCCAGCAGGAACGGCCAGATCTGGCCGATGATCTCGCTCCCGCGCCCGCTGAGGGAACCGACCTGCCAGAAGCGGAACTCGTCCAGCGCCCGGGCGTTGGTCGTGGCGATGCCGGAGACGAGCGAGGCGAGGAAGGCGTTCATCGCGGCCCCGGCGAGCGCGAGCTTGACCGGCGAGGCGCCGCCGCGGCCCCCGCTGGCGACGGCGTACACACCCACCGCCGCCAGCGCCGCGCCCGTGAACGCGAACCACACGTAGCCGCCCAGCGTGTGCACGCCGCAGAACGCGATCGCGCACACCACACCCACCGACGCGCCCTGGCTGACGCCGAGGATGCCCGGCTCCGCGATCGGGTTGCGGGTGATGCCCTGCATCACCGTTCCGGCGAGCGCGAGCGCGGCGCCCGCCAGGACACCCACGACGGTGCGGGGCACCCGCAGCGACCGCACCACCTGGGCATCACTGCTCGTGCCGCCGTGCACCAGGGCCTGGATCACCTCGCTCGGGGCGATCTGGCGGCTGCCCACGGCGAGGCTCAGCAGGACGGCGGCCAGCAGCATCAGCGTGCCGGCCAGCAGCCAGGCGACACGGCGGCGGGTGGGTGGCGACATGCGCCGCGCTCACTCTCTTCTCGTCGGACCGTCAGTGCGTCGGGCCGTCAGGCCGTCAGGTACTTCTGGAGGTCGTCCAGCACCGCGTTGGCGGCGGTGACGCCGAGCCCCAGGTACCAGGTCTCGTCCGGCACGTCGAAGGCGTGGCCGTCCTTGACCGCCTTGAGGTTCGTCCACAGCGGGTTGCCCTGCGCCTTGGTCTTGTCCGTGGCCTTCGGGTCGCCGTAGACACCGCTGAAGATCCAGTCGGCGTCCGCCTGGTCGATGTTCTCGGCGCTGACCTCGGCCGCCAGGTCCTCGATGTCCTGGTTCTTCGGGCGCGGGATGCCGACGTCCTTGAGGATCGTGCCGATGAAGGAGTCGTTCGCGTACAGCCGGATCGTGCCCTCGGGCATGTAACGGACCATCGAGACGGTCGGCTTGTTCGCGCCGAGCTTGTCGCCCAGGGCCTTGGCGCGCTTCTCGTACGCGGCGAGGTTCGCCTGCGCCTGCGCGGTCTTGTCCAGCGCGGCCGCGTTGAGGAGGTAGTTCTGCTTCCAGGTGAAGCCGGGGCGGATCGAGAAGACGGTCGGCGCGATTTTCGACAGCTCGTCGTAGGAGGCGGCGGCGCGCAGCTGGCTGCCCAGGATCAGGTCCGGCTTCAGCGCGGCGATTGCCTCCAGGTTCAGGCTGTTGATCGTGCCGATGTTCTTCGGCGTGCCCGCGTCCTTCTTCAGGTACGACGGCAGGTCCGGCGACCCCTCGGTGGGAGCCAGGCCGACCGGCTTGACCCCCAGGGAGACAACGTTATCGAGCTCGCCCACGTCGAGCACGACCACCCGCTTGGGCTGCGCGGTGAGCTCGGTGCTGCCCATCGCGTGCTTGATCGTGCGCGGCCACTGGCCGGGCTTGGCGTCGGTGCCGAGCGCGGCGGTCTTCTCCGCGGCGTCCGCGAAGTCCTGACCGCCCTGCGCGACCGACTTCGAGTCCTTCGACCCCGAACCGGCCGTCGCGGAGGCGGCGGCGCTGCCCTCCTTCCCGTTCGAGGAGGAATCGCTGCCGCACGCCGCGAGGGACAGTGCGGCGGCGACGGCCAGGGCGACTGCGGCGGTGCCGCGGTGCCGAAGAGACATGAAGAAGCTCCTGTAGCTGTGGTTCGCCTG
Source organism: Streptomyces sp. NPDC002574 (assembly GCF_042889545.1). Classification (NCBI taxonomy): domain Bacteria; kingdom Bacillati; phylum Actinomycetota; class Actinomycetes; order Kitasatosporales; family Streptomycetaceae; genus Streptomyces; species Streptomyces sp. NPDC002574. Next base: position 264,431 of record NZ_JBIARB010000008.1, on the reverse strand, counting down.
TGCGTCATTAGGCGAGCCTTACCTTACGTTGCGCGAGCCGCCCCGGTCACGGGGGGGTGCGCCGCGCTGCGCTTGCTGTCCGGGGAGGTTTTTCCCCGCCCGCCCTCCCGGGTGCCCTGTGAAGTCAGGTGCCCCGGCGCCCGTTGAAGTGGGGGCCGGGGTCGGGGCCTCCGGGGCTGGGCATTCTGGACAGCACATTTAGGTGCCTCGGGCGCTCTCTGTTGATCGCCCCGGGTGCCGCACCCAAATATGCTCCACAGTCCAGAACACCCACCCCTGCACCCCCGCCCCCTCCGTGATCTCTCGCGCCTGATCCCCCGTGGGTGGGTAGAGACGGCACCGTGCTCGGGCCATCCGTCGGCGCAGCGCCCTCCCACTGCCCAGCCGTCGCCGCCCCTTACCACCCACCGGGGATCAGGCGCATGACGAGACGGAGGGGGCGGGGTCGGAGGGGTGGATGTTCTGGACGGTGCGGCATATTTGTGCGCACTGTCCGGGTCGGGATGGGATGAGCAGGAGCTGGAAAGGCGCGTAAATATGCCAGTCCAGGACGTGCAGCCCCGGAGGGCCCGAACCCGGCCCACCCCACACGCGCGCCGGGGTCACTGACCTCGCCGGGCACACGGGCGGGAGGGCGGGTTCGCCCGGGCGTCCACGTCCCGCACGGGCGTGCGGCCGGCCGTTCACCGGCCCCGCGCCCCCGCGTCCGGCGTGGTGAGCCATTCCGCGAAGGTCTGCCGGCCCCGGGGACCGTCCGCCGTGGGCAGCAGCGCCCCTCCGGTGAGCGCCCTGCCCGTGGCCCCGGGCAGCCGGACGGGGACGAGGAGCCGGCGCTCCCCGCGGGCCCGGGCCAGCCGGCGCACCATGTCGTCCATCTCCAGCACTTCCGGTCCCGCCAGGTCGGGGGCGAGGCCCGCGGGGGCGCCGCCGGCCAGCCGCACGAGAGCGTCGGCGACCTCGCGCGCGGCGACCGGCTGACTGCGCATCCGCGGCGCCACCACCGGGCCCCGGCGGGCCAGCATCTGTGCGGCGAACTCGTGGAACTGCGTGGCTCGCAGCACGGTGTGGGGCACGGGAGCGGACAGGACCAGTTCCTCCTGGCGCCGCTTGCCCATGTAGTAGCCGAGCCCCACCCTGTCGCAGCCGACGATGGAGAGCGCGATGTGGTGGCCGACGCCGGCGCGGGCACCCGCGGTCAGCAGCTGGGTCGTGGCGGCGTCGAAGAAGGCCACCGACTTCCGGCGGCTGGTCGTCATCACGTTGCTGACGTCGATGACCGTCGCGCAGCCGTGCAGTGCCTCGTCCAGCCCCGCTCCGGTGGTGAGGTCCACCCCCGCCGAGCGGGCCAGCACCACGGGCACGTCCCCCGTCGCCCGTACGGCCTCCACGACCATCCGCCCGACCCAGCCGGTCCCGCCTGCCACCGCGATGCGCATTCCCTCGTCCTTCCGGTCTTCCCCCCTCAGGGGGTCCGCGGCGTCCGGCCGCGGAAGTTCCCACCCGGGTGGGACGGGACAGCCGTGCGGAGTGTGACATCGGGGGCAGGCCGGGCCGCGCTGTCGGCGGCGGTGGATACTTCGCGCGGGCCGAATGGATCGCGCGGGCTCTGCGCGGCGACGGCCACCGGGCGAACGTCACGATCCCCGGGGCGAGTTGAACGTCGAGCTGCGGTTGCCGGGCGGCTCGGTGGTGTGGCCGGCCCAGCGGGTCGTGCGGCGGTTCGTCAACGGTCCCGAGGACAGGCTCGTCGCGTACGCGGCCGTGCTGGGGCTCCACGTACCGGCGGAACGGGACCGCCCTCAGCGGTGGTCGCGGCTGGGCCGGATCATGTGCCGGCCGTGACCACCGGTTTCCGCACCCGGAAGGCGAACTGCCCGCAGAACGTGAGCTTGCGCAGGTTCACCAGGGCCGTGCGGCGCTTCGTCTTCTTCGCCCAGCTGTCGATCTCCGTGTTGAGCGGCGACGACTCGTCCCAGTACCGCGCGTACTCCGGCGGCCGGCCGTGGTACGTCCGCATGATCAGCGCGACCCCGTCCAGCGACGGCCGGATCTCCTCGAGGGCGAGCCCGGCCTCCTCGACCAGCACGCGGAAGCCGTAGGGCGTGTAGTTCCACAGGCTGAACGAGTGGTAGGGCTCGAACTGCGAGGTGCTGCCGATGAAGACCGCCCCCGGCCGCAGCACCCGGCTGATCTCCGCGAGGAGTTCGCGGGGGTGCGAGACGTGCTCGAAGACCTGGTGCGAGTAGACCAGCGGGATCGTGCCCGAACGGAACGGGAGCCGTACACCGTCGTAGTAGACGATCGGGTCCTGTCCCGCGGCGCGCTGCAGCGCCTCGGGGGAGTCGCGGATGTCGACGCCCACCCACCGCACCTTCGGGGCGTGCCGCCGGAACAGGCCGGCCGACGTGCCCCGCCCGCAGCCGAGGTCCACCACCCGGTCGGGCGCGCCCTTGGCCTTCATGGCCTCGTCGAGGTAGTAGCGCGAGGTCACCTGCCGCGCGTGGTCGTCGGGGATGCAGTCGCTCATGAGCTCCCAGAGGGTCGCCATGGCTCGATGCTACGGATGGTGCGGGCCCGGGCGCAGCTACTCGCCCCCACCGAGTGTCGCGGGAACGCGCGAGCAGGCTGCCAGCAGCCGATCGGTGGTGTCGTGGGCGAAAAGTGCCGCCACCTCGGCCGCCCGGCCGCGGGGACGGCCCGGGTCGGTGACCCGGTCCAGGGCGTCGACGAGGGACCAGGGGTCGGGGGCCCAGCGGGTCAGCCCCAGCGCGGCCATCCGCCGCACCCCGGCCCTGCCGTGGCCGGGGATGGGCCGGTGGCCGATCACCGGCAGCCCCGTCGCCAGGGCCTCCAGCGCCGTCTGCCCGGCGGCGTTGTCCACGAGCGCGTCCGCCGCGGCCATCAGGCCGGGGACGTCGTCCTCCCAGCCGAGGGCGACGGTGCCCGCGACGCGTGCCAGTTGTGCCCGCAGCCGCGCGTTGTCCCCGCACATGGCCACCGGCAGGTATCCGGCCCCGGCCAGCAGCCGCGCGGTGGCCGCCAGATGCGTGCCCGCCCCCCAGGCGCCCGCCGACAGCAGCACGACCGGCAGGCCGGGGGCGCGGGCCGCGAAGAAGCGCCGCCACCGTTCCGCCCCGGGCGCCGGGTCGAGGAAACGGGACGCGACCAAGGGGCCGGTCGCGGCGGCGGGCCGTCCGGTGGCCTCCCGGGCCCGGAGCGCCGCGTCCTCGGTCAGGCAGCAGTAGAGGTCGTTGCCGGGGTGCAGCCACTGCCGGTGGACGTCGAAGTCGGTGACGACCACCGCACTGGGCACGCGCAGCACGCCTTTCGCCCGCATCGCCCCGGTGAGCTGCGCCGCGAGGTGGAAGACGGGGACGACGAGATCGGGCCGTTCGCGCTCGACCACCTCTGCCAGGCGCCCCTCGGCGAGCGCCGCGAGCCGTCCCGGGCCCGGCAGCTGCCCCGCGCCGGAACGCAGGAACGCTCTGTGGATCCCCGCGTAGAGCAGCGGCAGGTGCAGGATCGAGGCCCGGTAGAAGGAGCGTAGTGCCGCGCCCGCGTGCGCGGGCAGCAGGTCGAGGACGTCGGTCCGCACGGCGTGGGCGCCGCGGTGGGCGAGGCGTGCGCCGAGTTCGCGGGCGACCGCGTCGTGGCCCGCGCCCATGGACGCGCTGATGACGAGGATCCGAGGGCGCGCCGGGTCCTCGTGGGCTCGGTGCGTCACGTCGGCGTCGCTCACCGGATCACCTCCGCGAGACTGCGGATTGCTTCGATGTATCGGAGTATCCGATGTGCCGCCGCGGCAAACACCGCCCCGGCCGCGAACCGTCGCAGAGCCGGGGAGGCGTTCGGGCGCTTTACTGAAAACGGAGGGAAACGTTTCCCGGGAAGCGAAGCGACGTCTGCCCCGACGCTGTGGCAGCGACAGAAAGCGACGCCCATGACAACTCACCCGTCCAAAGCGATCAGCGCCGACCGCGCTCTGTCCGGCAGGCCGGTACCGCCCGGCGGGCCGGCCCCTGTCGCGCTGGTGACCGGTGCGTCGTCGGGCATCGGTGCCGCCGTCGCCGAGCGCCTCGCGGCCGACGGATGGCGCCTGCTGGTCAGCGGCCGCGACCGGGAACGGCTCGGTGCCGTCGCGGAACGCACCGCGGCCACGGCCCTGCGGGCCGACCTGGAGGAGCCCGGGAGCCCCGGTCGCCTGGTGCACGACGCCCTGCTCACCACCGGCCACGTCGACCTCCTCGTGGTCGGCGCAGGGATCGGCTGGGCCGGCCCGTTCGTGTCGATGCCGCCGGCGGCGGTCCAGCAGGTCTTCCACGTGGACGTGCTGGCGGCCATGGAGCTCGTACGGCGCGCGCTGCCCGGGATGCTGGCCCGCCGCCGCGGGCACATCGTGATCATCGGCTCCTTCGCCGGCACCGTCGGCGTGCGCGAGGAGGCGGTCTACTCGGCGGCCAAGTCGGCCCTCGGCACCTTCGCCGAGTCCCTGCGCTACGAACTGGCGGGCACCGGCGTGCGGATCACCCACGTCATCCCGGGCGTGGTGGACACGCCCTTCTTCGCCCACCGGGGCGTGGCCTACAAGCGGTCCCGGCCGCGGCCGGTGCCCGCCGAACGCGTCGCGGCCGCGGTCAGCGACGCGGTGCGGCGGGGCCGCGCCGAGGTCTACGTGCCCGGCTGGCTGCGCGTTCCGGTGATGGTGCGCGGCCTGCTGCCCGGGGTCTACCGCCGGATGGCCGGCAAGTACGGATGAGACGGTGGACGCGCACGTCCTGACGATCGTGCTGGCCCTGCTCGCGGCCTGCGCGAACGGTGCGGCCTCGGTGCTCCAGCGCAAGGCCAACCTGCAGCAGGACGCGCAGGGGCGGGACGGGCGGCGCGGCTCCGGCCGCCGGGGGGTGCCCGGCCTCGTACGGCCCGTCCTGCGGCTGGTCGGACGTCCCCTGTGGGCGGCCGGGATGGGCGCGCTCGCGCTCTCCGGGGCGCTGCAGGCGACCGCGCTCGCGGTGGGCCGGCTGTCCGTCGTCCAGCCGCTGATGGCGACCGAGCTGCTGTTCACCCTGATGGCGGGCACCGTCGTCTTCTCCCACCGCCCGGACGGCCGTACGTGGCTGTGGTTCCTCGCCCTGGCCGCCGGACTCGCGGTGTTCCTGATCGCGGCGGCGCCCTCCGAGGGACAGCCCACTGCCGTGACGGACGGCTGGCTGCGCGCCGGACCGCCGCTCGCCGCGCTGATGGCCGTCCTGTGGCTCGCAGGGCGTGCGCTGCGCGGGGCGGCGGCCCGGGCGGGTGTGCTCGGCTGCGCCACGGCGACCGGTTTCGCCTGCACCGCGGCGTTGATCAAGGACGTCACCGGACGCATTCCCGACGGTCCCGGCGCGCTCGTCACGGCCTGGCAGCTGTACGCCGCGGCCGCGGTCGGCCTGCTCAGCCTGGTCATGCTGCAGGCCACCCTGCGGGCGGGCACCCTCGCCGCCTCGCAGCCCGCCCTCACCCTCGGGGACGCGCTGCTGAGCGTCGTCCTGGGGTGGGTGCTCTTCGGCGAGCGCATCGCCCTCGGCACCCACCTCGGCCCGGAACTCGCGGGCGTGGCCCTCATGGCGGCCGGGGTCGTCGGCCTCTCCCGCTCGCCCGCGCTCAGCGGGGGCTGGGACACACCCGAGCGCGAGCGGACGCCGGCCCCGGCACGGGCGGCGCGCCATGACTAGCACCGCGGCCGGCCGGGCCGGCGCGGCCGCCCTGCTCCTCGCGGCCACGCACATCGTCCCGGCCGCCACCTGGCTGCCCGGGCTGCGCCGCCGTGCCTTCCCCGGCCTGGCCGGCCTCGGCCGCGCCGATCACGTCGCCCTCACCTTCGACGACGGGCCCGACCCGCGCTCCACGCCGTACTTCCTCGACGCGCTCGACGAACTGTCGGTCCGCGCCACCTTCTTCGTGCTCGGCGCGAGCGTCCTGCGCCATCCCGCGGTCGCCCGCGAGACCGTGCGCCGCGGCCATGAACTCGCCGTGCACGGCTGGACGCACACCCGCCCGTGGCTGCCCGCCCCCGGACGGGACCGTGCCGCGCTGCTGCGGGCCGGGGCGGCGGTCCGCGACACCACCGGCAGCGTGCCGCGCTGGTACCGGCCCCCGTACGGGATCCTCACCGGGGGCCGCCTGGCCGCCGCCGCGCGGGCCGGCCTCACCCCGGTGCTGTGGACGGCGTGGGGCCGGGACTGGACGGCCGAGGCCACCGCCGACACGGTCCTGGGGACGCTGCGCGGCGACCTCGGCCCCGGAGGCACCGTGCTCCTCCACGACTCCGACCGCGCCTCCGCCCCCGGCAGCTGGCGTGCGACCCTCGCCGCCCTGCCGGGCCTCGTCGCGGAGTGCCGTGCCGCCGGTCTGACGGTGGGTCCGCTCACGGACCACGCGGTGCGCGGTGCGACGCTTCGGTGACGTCGAGTGACCGTATCTGCTCGCTCGGTGACGGATCGTGGCGGGATCCGAGCGCGGGCCAACGCCCGTGAAGCGGCAGGTCATCGGGGTGCCGGCGGCGGTGCGACAGGGCCGGGTTGCGAGCCGCTGCCCCCTGTAGGACCGTGAGTTCGCAGTGGTACGACTGCCGCCCGAGGAGGCCGTCACACCCGTCACGCCCCCTCGCGAACGCACCACCGGCGGCGGGACCCGCCGCCGACCTTCGCACCCGACTGCTACCGCACCAGGCAGCGGCCAGGAAGGCAGACCGCCATGCCACTCCTCCGCACCCTCGCGTTCACCGCCACCGCCACCGGCCTCACCGCCGCGATGGCACTCGCGCCCACACAGGCCTCCGCCGGCACCCCGCGGAACACCCCGGGCGCCGCGACCTACGCCACCGTCCTCGTCAACTGCTTCGGCCAGCCGCGCGTGATCCCGGGCGACGTCCTCCTCGCCTGCGGCGACGGCAACGACCGCCTCGGAGGGCTCTACTGGACGAGCTGGGACCGCGACTCGGCCGTCGGTTCGGGGTACGAGGAGGTCAACGACTGCGATCCGTACTGCGCGGCCGGCACCTTCCACACGTTCGCGGTCACGGTGCGGCTGTCCGGCAACGTGGCCTGGCCCGGCGATCCGCATCTGCGGCGCTACACGACGCTGACGATCAGCTACCTCAACCGGCAACCGTGGTGGCCGCACTCCTCGACCTACCAGCTGTGGGACGGCCCCCTCACCGGCTGACCCGGTGGGCCGCCAACTGACCTGCGGCGCCCGCGCCTCACTCGCCTGTGCCGCCGTCGCGCCACCGCACGGCCGCGTCCACGACGGCGCGGGAGTGGGTGCACTCCCGCTGCCACGCCGTCAACGCATCGTCGGGGCCGGTGGTTTCGACGGCGTGCCGTACCAGCCCGAGGAGGGGGAGCCTCGAGGGCGGGACGGCCTTCTCGCGGAGCCGGTCGCCGGTCAGTCCGGGTTGCGCGGCGGATCGTTGGGCGACGCGGCCCTACGCGACGCGGCCGCGGGCGTAGTGGCGGCGGGCCTTCATGCGGTTGCCGCAGGTGGCCATGGAGCACCAGCGGGCCTGGTTGGCGCGGCTGCGGTCGACGAGGAAGAGGCGGCACTCGGGGTTGGCGCAGGCCCGCAGGCGCCCGGGGGCGGTGCGCCGCAGTTCGTCCCAGGCGAGCACGCTGTGCACCGCGAGGCGGGCGTCGTCGGGGACGACGAGCTCCCAGTCGAGGGCGTCGGGGCCGAACGCCGGAACCTGGTGGACGCCGCGCAGCACCTCGGCGAGCACCTGGGCGGTGCTCTCGCCGCGGACGACCTCGTCGAGCAGGTGCCTGGCCCGTCGCACGGCGGCGAGTTCCGCCGCGCTCCCGGTGCCGCCGCGGGCGCGGAGCCAGGCCGTACCGGCGTCGTCCTCGGCCAGGGCGTCCTGCTGCTCGCCGTGCACGATCGGCCGGCTGTTGAGGAGGGCGAGCAGGAAGTCGCTGTCGGCCATTCCGGTGTCCCTTCCGTCCCCACCCTGCGCGGGAGCTCTCACCAGCTTAATGCGTCGTCCAGGTTGGACCCACCGGACGGTCCGGCGCCGGCAGGCGGGCCGACCGGGCCGGTTGGGGCGAGGCGTCACAGCGCCTAACCCCTTCACTGCGATTGACAGGTTAGCGCGTGTGCGTTTGGCTGGAGCTAACCGCACGAGACGTCTTCGGAGGTTAGATCATGGTTCCCGTACGTCATCTCACCGTCACTGTCGCAGGACAGGAGGTCTTCTACCGCGAGGCCGGGCCCCGCGAGGCCCCCGTGGTCGTCCTGCTGCACGGCTTCCCGACCAGCTCGCACATGTTCCGCAACCTGATCCCGCTCCTGGCCGACCGGTACCGGGTCATCGCGCCCGACCACATCGGCTTCGGCCAGTCGGCCATGCCGTCCCCGGAGGACTTCCCGTACACCTTCGACGCCCTCGCCGACATCACCCAGGGACTCCTGGAGCACCTCGGGGTGGAGCGGTTCGCCATGTACGTCCAGGACTACGGGGCCCCGATCGGCTGGCGCCTCGCGCTGCGCACCCCCGCCCGGGTCACCGGCATCATCAGCCAGAACGGCAACGCCTACACCGAAGGCTTCGTCGAGGACTTCTGGAAGGGCATCTGGGCCTACGCCGCCGACCAGAACCCCGAGAACGAGAAGGCCGTGCGCTTCGCACTGAGCGAGGAGGCCACCCGCTGGCAGTACCTCAACGGCGTCCCGGAGCCGAGCCTCGTCAGCCCGGACACCTGGCTGCACGACGTGACGCTGCTCAACCGGCCCGGCAACGACGAGATCCAGCTCCGGCTGTTCCGGGACTACCCCAGGAACGCGGACATGTACCCGGCCCTCCAGGAGTACTTCCGCAGCAGCCAGGTCCCGCTGCTCGCCACATGGGGCGCGGGAGACGAGATCTTCGGCCCCGACGGGGCCCGCGCCTTCCTCCGCGACCTGCCGGATGCCGAGGTCCACCTCCTGGACGCCGGGCACTTCGCCCTGGAGAGCCAGCTGGACACGATCGCCGGCTACATGCGCGGGTTCCTCGGGCGCATCACGTCCTGATCCGCGGCGACGGCCCGGGCGGCGCGGACGAAGTCGGCGACATCGGGACGGGAGACGTGCTCGGGCCAGCCGAGCACGACCCGCGTCGGCGGCAGGTCCGCCACCGGGACGGCCACGGCCGCCGGCCCGATCCGGCCGGCCGCGGTCGAGCCCACCACGGCGACGAGGCGGCCCAGCGCCACGCGGTCGACGATCTCGTCCAGCGAGGCCGCGGGGCACTCGCCCGCGTAGGCCGCCTCGTGCCGCAGCTCCGCGGTTGTGACGAACGGCCGCGCGGCCAGGGCATGTCCGGCCGGGAGCAGGGCGACCGGGTCCTCCTCGGTGAGGTCGGCCGTCCGCAGCCCGGTCAGGTCGTCCGTCCCCGAGCACAGCATGGCGAGGTCCGCGGTGCCGTCCCGCAGGGCGGCGGGCTGGTCGTGGGTGAAGACCAGGTCGACGCCGGGCCCCGCGTCGCCGCCCACCAGTTCCCCCAGCAGTCCGGAGCCGGTGCCGGGTCGCACCGCCAGCACCAGACGGGCGGGCCGGGCGGCCCGCCGGGTGCGGCGCACCAGGGCGTCGAGGCCGTCCAGCGACCTGCGGCTCCCCTCCAGGAACTCCGCGCCCGCCTCCGTCAGGGCGACCCGTCGGCTGCTGCGTTCCAGCAGCCGCACCCCGATCCGCCGCTCCAGCCTGCCGATGGCGCGCGACAGCGGCGGCTGCGCGATGCCCAGTCGTTCGGCGGCGCGGCCGAAGTGCAGTTCCTCGGCGACGGCGACGAAGTAGACCAGCTCCCGGGTCTCCAGTCGATCCATACCTCCAGGGTATGCATGCTTGTCAAAGCGGTCATGGCTCCGTCCGGGCGGCCTCTGGTGCACTGCAGGCAGATGTTCGTGCACGACGAAGGGAAGCCGATGACCACCAACGACGAGCGCGCGGTGAGCGAGGTGCTCGCCCGCTACGTGCGGGCCACGGACCGGCGGGACGGCGCGGCACAGGGCGCCCTGTTCGCGGAGGACGGGATCGTGGAGATCCTCACCAGGACCGGGCCGGACTCCTACGAGCGCGTCGGGGAACCGGTGATCGGCTCGGCCGGGGTCGCTCACGCCGTCGAGCACTTCATGGCACCCCATCCGCCGGGCGGGACCAGCCACCATGTGACGGCCGACCACATCGTGGTGGTCGAGGGCGACGACGCGCGGCTGAGCGCCCAGTTCGTCGTCTTCGAGGTGCGTGCGACGCCCCGCCCGGCCGACGGATGGCCCGAGGGCGTACTCGGGGTGCAGGGCACCGTGCGGCCGACGGAGTCCGGGTACTACGAGTCCCGCCTGCGCCGCGTCGGTGACGCGTGGCGGATCGTCCACCACCGTGTCCTGCTGGACATGCCGATCGCCCTCCCGGCCGCCTGATGCGCGCCATGGTCTACCGCCGCTACGGCGGTCCGGAGGTACTGGAGCCCGCGGAGCTGCCGGAGCCCAAGGTCGGCGTCGACAGCGTGCTCGTGCGGGTCAGGGCCGCCGCGCTGAACCCGGCCGATGCCGCCTGTCAGGCGGGGGCGCTGGACGCGAGCGTCGAGACGTACTTCCCGGTGGTCCCCGGCTGGGACATCGCCGGGGAGGTCGTGCGGGCCGGGCCCGGGGCACCGGAGTTCGCCCCGGGTGACGCGGTGATCGGCTACATCCGGGGCGAGGTCCAGCGCGCGCACGGCGGCTTCGCCGAGTCGGTGGCCGCCGACGTGCGCACCCTGGTCCACAAGCCCGCCGGGCTCGGCTGGACCGAGGCCGCGGGGCTCCCGCTGGCGGGGCTGACCGCCTACCAGGCCGTCACGCACGTCCTCGCGCCGACGGCCGGGGAGACGGTCCTGGTGCACGCCGCGGCGGGCGGTGTCGGCTCGCTGGCGGCCCAGGTCGCCGTGGCCCGCGGGGCCCGCGTGATCGGCAGCGCCTCGCCGGGCAACCATCCGTACCTGCGGTCGCTGGGCGTCGAGCCGGTCGCGTACGGCCCGGGATTGACGGACCGGGTACGGGCGCTGGCGCCCGGGGGAGCGGACGCGGTGATGGACGCCGCCGGCCGCGGGACGCTCGTCGCGACGGCCGGCGCCGCCCGGCCCGGCGCGCGGGTGGTGTCCGTCGCGGAGACAGGACTGCCCGGCGTGCGCACCCACTTCTGCCGGCTGGACCACGCGGACTTCACCGCACTGGCGGCCATGGCGCGGGAGGGCCGGATCGCGGTGCGGGTGGGCGCGGTGTTCCCGCTGGAGCGCGCGGCGGACGCGCAGCGCGCCCTGGCGGCGGGCGGTGTGCCGGGCAGGGTCGTGGTGGAGATCGCGTGATCCACGGCCCGCCCCGCGGTCCGCGCCGGGGGCGCGTAGCCTGGGAGGGCACCGGCCCCGCGGGCCCGGGGCGGGCCGTTGACCTGCTGACATCGTTGAGGGGATGTGAGGCACGGGTGGCGCGAATGGACTGTGCCGAGCTCGACGAGGCTCCGGCGGACATGACACCCCTGCCGCCGGCGGACGGGTGCGCCGAGTGCCTGGCGCACGACCGGCGCGACTGGGTGCATTTGCGGCTGTGCCTGACCTGCGGCCGTATCGGCTGCTGCGACAGCTCGCCGGGCCGGCACGCCACCGCGCACCACGAGGCCACCGGGCACCCGGTGATCCGCTCGTTCCAGCCGGGTGAGTCGTGGCGGTGGTGCTACGTGCACGGCACGACGGGCTGACGCCCGGAGCTCAGGTCGTCGCGGGTGGGTCCTCGGCGGGCGCGAGGCCGATGAACATGGTCCGGTGCAGGGACTGGACATGGTGCCTGGCGCACGACCGGCGCGACTGGGTGCACTTGCGCCTGTGCCTGACCTGCGGCCGCATCGGCTGCTGCGACAGCTCGCCGGGCCGGCACGCCACCGCGCACCACGAGGCCACCGGGCACCCGGTGATCCGCTCGTTCCAGCCGGGTGAGTCGTGGCGGTGGTGCTACGTGCACGGCACGACGGGCTGACGCCCGGAGCTCAGGTCGTCGCGGGTGGGTCCTCGGCGGGCGCGAGGCCGATGAACATGGTCCGGTGCGGAGACTGCACACGGTGCCGGGCGACCTCGGCCGCCGCGGCGGCGTCCCCCTGGCGCAGGGCGCGGACCAGCGCCCGGTGCTCCTCATTGGAGGCGCGCAGGGCGGCCATGGGATAGGGGAGGTAGTAGCGGTAGGGGTCGCGGACGACGGCCGCGTACGGGGCGACCGCCGCGGGAACGCCCGTCGCGTCGGCCGCCGCGAGGTGGAAGCCCTCGTCGCAGCCGTGGAACTCCGCCCAGCCGGTGGCCCGGTCCATCCGGTCCACCAGGGCGTCGAGTTCGCGGAGCGCGGGCTCGCCGCCTGGGGAACGGGCCCCGGTGGGGGGACGGTCCGTGTCCGTCCCCCCACCGGGCCCGGGTCTCAACCGCGCAGGTCAGGTGCGCTGTTGAGAGCTGTGAGCAGCGCCAGCGGAGTGGCGGCCGCCCATGCCTGGGGGGAGCAGGAGTGGGGGTAGGGGACGGGGACCGGGTGATCGGCGCTGCCGTAGCCGGCCATGACCTCCGGGAGCCGCCAGTCGTGCAGCGAAGCCGCGCGGACCAGGCCGTGGGCGACCTGGGAGGCCTCCTCCTGGAGGCCGCTGAGCGCGAGGCCGAGCACGATGACCGCGTTGTCGTGCGGCCAGATGCTCCCGCGGTGGTAGGACAGCGGGTGGTACGGCGCCTGGCCCGCGGCGAGCGTCCGAATGCCCCATCCGGAGAAGAAGTCCGGCTGCAGCAGGCGGCGGCCGACGGTGCGGGCGTCCTGAGTATCGAGGATGCCGGACCACAGCAGGTGCCCGGCGTCGGAGGCCAGGGCGTCGACCTGGCGGCCCTGGCCGTCCAGCGCGAGCGCGGGGAAGCCGGCGTCCGTCATCCAGAAGTCCCTGCGGAAGCGGTCCCGCAGGTCGGCCGCGGCCTTCTCCAGCCGGTCCGCCTCCTCGGCGTCCTCCCACACGGTGCGGGCGAGCCGGGCCGTGCGGACCAGCGCGTCGTAGGCGTACCCCTGGACCTCCGAGACGGCGAGGGCGCCCTCGGGGCGGCGGCCGTCGGCGTGGCAGATCGCGCCCTCGGAGTCCTTCCAGTTCTGGTGGGCGAGCCCGCCGCGATCGGCGTCGGAGGTGTAGCGCAGGTAGTCGCCCGCGCCCAGGCCGCCGGGGCCGAACATCCAGTCCACGGCGGCGCGGGCCTGGGGCCGCAGCCGCTTGGCGAGCGTGGGGTCGCCGGTGGCCGCGGTGTACGCCTGCAGGAGGACGAGGAAGAGCGGGGTGGCGTCGACGCTGCCGTAGTAGCGGCCGTAGGGCACCTGCCGGAAGTGCGCGAGTTCGCCGTGACGGACCTCGTGGACGATCCTGCCCGGCTGTTCGAGCCGGCTGTCGTCGTCGCGCGTGCCCTGGGTGGCGGCCAGCGCGAGGAGCGTGCCGGCGGCGAGTTCGGGCCGGTACGGCAGTGCGAACAGGGAGGTGAGCAGCGAGTCGCGGCCGAAGAGCGTCAGGAACCAGGGGATGCCTGCGGCGGGCACCAGCAGCGCCTCCCCGGACGGCCCGGTGGCCGGCACCCGCAGCCGGGCCAGGTCGGCCAGCCCCGTGGCGCAGGCGCGCGCGAGTTCGTCCCACGAGGTCAGCGTCCGCGGGCGGGGCCGTGCCTGCACGAAGGCGTCCACCTCGGCCGCGTGCTGGTTGCGCACCGCGGCCGGGGAGGGGGGAGAGGTCTCCTCCTCGGCGCCCTGGGGCACCGCGGTCACGGTGAGGGCCAGCTCGGCCGTTCCGTGGCCGGGCAGTTCGAACCGCCAGGTGAGCGTGCGCGCGGTGCCGCCGTCGCGCGCGTCCGTGGGACGTACGTCCGCCGGCGCGGGGGACGCGGCCACTGTGGTGCGTGAAGTCCAGTCGTCGCCGCGCCGGTAGCGGAAGACGACACCGGCCGGCTGCTCCGCCGCGGTCCTGACGGCGCCGGACTTGTCGTAGCGGCGGTGGTCGGCCCGCAGCTCGAACAGGTCGGCGAAGTCGGCGTCCGCCTCCAACGCGAGCTCCACGACGGTGGGTTCGGCCCGGTTGCTGACCACCCGGACGCGCTCGGTGAGCGCGCCCGCCACGACCGCCTGGAGGCGGAAGAGGGAGTACGCGGGCGGTTCGTCCCGGCCGCCCGCGGGGGTGAGCACGAAGCCCTCGTCGGACGAGGTCAGCAGCGTGGGCTCGGCGCCGTTCGCGGTGAGCCGCCAGCGGCTGAGGTGCCGGGCGTCGCGGAGGAACAGGCCGTCCGGGCTGTCGCCGCGGCGCCCGGTGATGTCCCCGGACAGGCTGGTGGCGGCGAAGGTGCCGCGGTGGACCAGCAGACGATCGACGGTCATCGGCGGGGCTCTCCTTGTCCGTTGCGACGAGGGAAACCGGCGTCGCGGGTGTCGCCGGGCTGCCGCAGCAGGTCCAGCGCGAGGGCCGCCGTCCAGCTGAAGCGGCGGATGCCGCGGCCCTGGCCGCTCCAGGGTTCGACGTACTCGGCGAAGCCGGTGGCGCGGGCGTCGGCGAGCACCTGGGCGCGCAGCCGGTCGGCGGCCTCGGCCTGCCCGTGCAGTGCCAGGCCACGGTGGACCAGCCACGCGGTGTTGAACCAACTGGGGCCGCGCCAGTACCGGTTGGCGTCGAAGACGGGTCCGGTCAGGTCGTAGCTGGGCACCAGGTGCGCCCGGCCGAGACCGAAGTGCTCGCCGTGCGCGGTGCCGACCAGCGCCCGCACGACGTCGTCGGGCAGGCCCGGCACGATCAGCGGGGTGAGCCCGGAGACGCTGTACGTGCGGACGGCCTCGCCCGTGACGAGGTCGCGGGCGAGGAAGACGCCCGACTCGGCGCTCCACAGACGCGCGACCAGCGCGGTGGTGGCCGCCGCCGCCCGTTCGCGGTGCGGCGCCGGGTCGGCCCCGGCCTCCTCGGCGATGTCGGCCAGGGCGTGCTCGGAGGCGATGAGCAGGGCGTTGAACCCGGGGTCCTCCAGCGCGAAGGCGTGCGGCGTGACCGCGTCGTCGTACCCGTGGTCCCGGTAGGTGGCGGCCAGCCGGACGTAGCGCCCGTAGTCCAGGTCGGTGGGCCGGTCGGCGGCCGCGCTGTGGTCGAGGTCGGCGCGCCGGAAGGACGCGGGCGGCGCGGGCTCGATGCGGGCCAGGGCCGTGTCCCAGACGGGGCTGTTGTCCAGCCCCGGTTCCCAGGGGTGCACGATCGCGGTCAGGCCGCCGCCCCCGAGGTCGCGGGAGGAGGCGAGCCACCGGTGCCACGCGGCGAGCCGGGGGTACATGCGCCGCAGGAAGCCGCGACGGCGGGACTCGGCGGGGTCGGCGAGGTGGACCTTCCAGGCGGCCAGCGCGTGGACGGGGGGCTGCACGATGCCGGACGTCTCGATGTCCGCGGGGGCGCCGCAGGCGGCGCCCGCGGAGGACGAGCGCCAGAAGTCGGGGCTCGGGAAGTAGGCGTCCAGCGGCACCGAGCGGTTGAACACGATGTGCGGGACACGGCCGTCGCCCCACTGCGCGCCGAGCAGCGTCTCCAGTTCGCGCTGGGCGCGGCGTGGCGACAGGTGCCGCAGGCCGATGGCGATGAACGCCGAGTCCCAGCTCCACTGGTGCGGGTACAGGGTGCGCGAGGGGACGGTCGCCGCGCCCGTCCAGTTCGAGAACAGGACGTGCGCGGCGTCGCGGCGCAGCGCGGCGTCCGGGTCGGCGGCGGGGGAGCGCAGGGCCGGTTCGAGGACGGAGGTCATCCCGCTGCCCGGTGGAGGAAGGCCGGGACGGAGCGCACGGCCTCGACCGGGTCCCCGGTCAGCCGGCATTCGGCGGCCAGGTAGCCGTCGTACCCGGCGGCGTCCAGCGCCCCCAGCCAGGCCGGCCAGTCCAGGTGGCCCGCGCCGGCCTGGAAGCGGTTGGAGTCGCTGACCTGGGCGTGGCCGATGAGCGGTGCGACGGCGAGGATGGCGGCCGCGGGATCGGCCTCCTCGATGTTCATGTGGTAGCTGTCGATGCCGATGCGCACCGAGTCCAGGCCGACGGCGCGGATCAGGTCGGCGGCCTGCTCCAGCCGGTTGACCATGTGGTCCTCGTAGCGGTTGAGCGGCTCGAGGAAGAGGGTGACGCCCTCGGAGCGGGCATGCTCCCCGAGCTCCGTCAGGCCCTCCAGCAGGACCTCGCGGTCCTCCTCCTCGCTGCGCGGCGGCTCGAAGGGCGGCAGCCGGCGCGAGAACATGCCGTACGAGGCGGGGGTCTGGGCGCCCAGGCCGCCGAGTTCGCCGATGACGGTCAGCTGCGACTTCATCTGCTCCAGGGCGTCACGGCGCAGCTCGGCGTCGAAGGCGCCGAAGAAGTGCAGCATGTCGACGCAGACGGTGGGCATGACGACGCCGTCGGCCAGGGCCTTGCGGAGCTCGGGCAGTCGGTCGCGGAAGTGGAAGCCGCCCTTCGCGCGCAGTTCGATGGCGTCGTAGCCCGCGCTCTGCGCGAACTCCCACTTCTGCTGGAGGGTGTCGCCGGGCAGCAGCTGTTCCTGGCAAGCGGTCTTGAACATGATCGAAGGGCCTCTCAGAACTCCAGGACGACCTGGAGCGCGTCGGCGGGACGCTCATCCAGCAGGACATAGGCATCGGCCGCGTCGGCGACCGGGACAACATGGCTGACCAGGGACTTCACATCGACCTGGCCGTCGGCGACGAGCCGCAGGAAGGTCTGCTGCAGGCGTTCCACGGTCCAGCGGCCGGCGAGCTGCGGGGGCACGCCGCCGATCTGGGAGCAGATGAGCTGCACGCGGTTGTGGTGGAACTCGTCACCGAGCCGCAGGCCCACGCCGTCGCCCTGGTAGAAGCCGGAGGCGACGACCCGGCCGCCCACGACGACCGAGCGCAGGGCGTCGTGCAGCGCGGGGTAGGCGCCGCTGATCTCGATGGCGACATCGGCGCCGCGGCCGTCGGTGGCGGCGCGGATCCGTTCGGCGACGGCGTCGGTGCGGGCGTTGAGGGTGCTGCTCGCGCCGTACTCCGCGGCCTTGGCCAGTCGGCCGTCCAGGGCGTCGACGGCGGTCACGCGCGCGCCGCTGAGCTGGGCGAGCCGGGTGGTGAGCAGTCCGATGACGCCCTGGCCGAAGACGGCGACGTCCTCGCCGAGGTGGAGGTCGGCGCCGAGGACGGCGTTGTACGCGATCGCGCCGACCCGGGCGAAGGCGCCCGCCAGCGGCTCCAGGCCGGCCGGGAGCCGGTGCCCGACCATGCGCTCGGCGGGCACGATGCCCTCGCTGCGGTGACCCCAGATGCCCCAGACCAGGTCGCCGACGGCGGGCATGCCCGGCACCTCGACGAGTTCGGGTGAGACTTCGGTCACCTCGCCGACCTCGGAGTAGCCCCAGCCCGCGACGGGGTACTCGATGCCGGCCGCGCCGTCCCTGAACAGCCGGGCCTCGGCGTCCCAGGTGCGGGTCAGGTACGGGTTGGTGCCGCGGTAGGCGGTGAGCTCGGTGCCCGCGGAGATGCCGGAGTAGCGGGTGCGCACGCGCAGATGGCCGGGGGGCAGGGCGGCTGACTCGCTGGGGGCGACCTCCACCTGACGGGGGCCGGTGAACTGGACGACGCGTTCCACAAGAGGCTCCGGAGAGTTCGGTTATGCAGACCGTTCAGCCCTCACGAGCTGACTTACGTCGAAGATATCCGAGACTTAAGTCTTGTCAACAAGCAAAAGTGATGTTCTGATGCAACGCATACGTAACGCAGGGCTGACGTGAGGACGGTTGATGGGGATGTGGTCCCGACGGTCGAGAGCGCTGGCGAGCGGCTTGGCCGCCGCATTGGGGATCGGGGTGATGACCGGGTGCGCCGCTCAGGACACCGGTAAACCCGACAACAAGATCACCGTCTGGAGTCTGGAGAACCTCACCGACCGCATGGCGGCGACGAAGAAGAACGTCGCGGCCTTCGAGAAGCAGTCCGGGGTCACGGTGGACCTGGTCGGCGTCGACGAGGGCCAGCTCCCCCAGCTGATCATGTCGGCCGCGGCGGCCGGCACCCTGCCCGACGTCATCGGCGGCATACCCCTCGCCCCGGTCTGGCAGATGTACACCAACGGCCTGCTCAACACCGACGCCACCGCGAAGGTCGTCGACGACCTCGGCGCCGGCACCTTCAACGCCAACGCCCTCAAGCTCACCGCGGACGGCGGCACCCGGCTCGGCGTCCCCAGCGACGCCTGGATGCAGATCCTCGTCTACCGCAAGGACCTCTTCGCCAAGGCCGGCCTCGCCGCCCCCGACACCTACGACGCCATGCTCAAGGCGGCGCAGAAGCTCAACACCGGCGGCGTCGACGGGATGTCGCTGTCCACCGACCCCGGGGACGTCTTCACCCAGCAGAGCTTCGAGGACATCGCCCTCGCCAACGGCTGCGAACTCGCCGGCAGCGACGGCAAGGTCACCCTCGACAGCCCGCAGTGCGAGCGCGCCTTCTCCCTGTACGACCGCCTCGGCGGCGACTTCGGCGCCCCGGGCACCCAGACCGTCGACACCACCCGGGCGACCTACTTCGCCGGGCAGTCCTCGATGATCGTCTGGTCCACCTTCCTCCTGGACGAGCTGGCGGGCCTGCGCAACGACGCCCTGCCGAGCTGCCCCGAGTGCAAGAAGGACCACCAGTACCTCTCCGACAACAGCGGGATCGTCACGGCGCTGCGCGGCCCCGACGCCTCGACCCCCGCCCAGTTCGGCGAGATCTCCTCGTGGGTGGTCACCAGGACCGCCGAGACCGCGGCCTCGGAGAAGTTCATCCGCTACATGATGAGCGACGGCTACCCCGGCTGGTTCGGCATGGCCCCCGAGGGCAAGATCCCGGTCCGCGACGGCACCGCGGAGGAACCCGACACGTACCTCAAGGCCTGGCGCGCCAGCGACATCGGCGTGGACACCAAGAAGCCCCTGCAGTCGGTCTTCTCACCGCAGCTGCTGGACGAGCTCACCGCCGGCGTCAGCAACATGAAGCGCTGGGGCATCACCCAGGGCCAGGGCGCCCTGGTGGGCGCCACCATCGGCGAGCTGCCCATCCCCAAGGCCGTCGGGGAGATGACCACCGGCCAGACGCCTCCGCGCGAGGCCATGAGGCAGGCCGACGAGGAAGTCGCGGCACTGCAGAAGTCCCTCCATTGACCCGCCACCGGCCTCGTCCTTCAAGGAAGCAGTGATGAGCACCGCACAGACCACCCAGCAGCGCAGAACCCCGGCCACAGGCACCCCGCGAGGCCCTCGCGGACGCCGGCCCCTGACCCTGGCCCAGCGCGAGAACCGGACGGGCCTGGCCTTCGTGTCGCCCACCCTGCTCGTCGTCCTGGTCGTCGTGATCCTCCCGATCGCCTGGACCGTGCTGCTGGCCTTCCAGCACGCCCGGCTGGTCGACATCCAGGGTATGGACTTCCTGTCCAACTGGACCTGGAAGAACTTCACCGCGGTCTTCACCTCGCCGGGCTTCTGGACCTCGCTGTGGACCACGCTCGCCTACACGGTCGGCGCCACCGTCGGTTCCATCCTCCTCGGACTCGTCGCGGCGCTCGCGCTGCGCCGCCCCTTCCGGGGCCGCGCGCTGCTGCGCGGCACCATGCTGCTGCCCTACGTGGCGCCCGTGGTGGCCGTGACCTTCGTCTGGGAGATCGCCCTCAGCCCGCAGTTCGGCATCGTCAACGAGGTCGGCACCAACCTGCTGGGCTGGGACAAGCCCATCGCCTTCCTGTCGACCAGGTCGCAGGAGATCTCCCTGCTCGGCTGGCACGTCCACGTGCCGCTGGCGCTGTTCACCGTGATCGCCTTCGAGATCTGGCGCTACTTCCCCTTCGCCTTCCTCTTCCTCCTCGCCCGCCTCCAGGCGGTCCCGGACGGGCTCGAGGAGGCCGCCGTCGTGGACGGCGCCACCATCACGCAGCGCTTCCGGCACATCCTGCTGCCGCAGCTGATGCCGGTCATCGCCCTGCTGTCGGTGCTCCGCTTCATCATGACGTTCAACAAGTTCGACGACGTCTACCTGCTGACCGGCGGCGGTTCCGGCACCGACGTGGTCGCCGTGCGCGTCTACGACTTCCTCACCGCCCGCTACGACGTGGGCGCCGCCGCCGCGCAGGCCCTGGTCCTCGCGGCGATCCTCGCCGTGCTGCTCGGCATCTACTTCAAGTTCTTCGCCAAGAAGGTTCAGGAGGAGGCGTGATGGCCAGTCGCGCACAGATCGAGGACCGGACCTTCGCGGTCCTGCGCTGGGTGGTGATCGCCGGCCTCGCCGTCGCCACGATCTTCCCCTTCTACTACATGGTGCTGCTGTCGCTGAAGCCGATCGACGAGCTCCTGCTCGACCCCGGCAAGCTCTGGGTCAGCACCTCCGAGATCACCTTCGACACCTACCGGACCGTCCTGCAGTCCGTCGACGACGGGGGCCAGGGCTTCCTGCGGATGCTCGGCAACTCCGCCCTCGTGGCCCTCGGCACGGTGGTGCTGACCCTGCTGGTGTCCGTCCCGGGCGCCTACGCGGTGAGCCGGCTGAAGTTCTTCGGCGGCCGCCAGGTCAGCGCGGTCTTCCTGGCCGTGTACCTCTTCCCGGCCACGCTGCTGGCCGTGCCGCTGTTCGTGGTCTTCGCCCGGATCGGCCTCCAGGGCAGCCTGTTCGGCCTCGCGATCGTCTACATCGCGCAGACCGTCCCGGTCTCGATCTACATGCTGAAGAACTACTTCATCACCATCCCGGAGAGCATCGAGGAGGCCGCGGCGCTCGACGGCTGCTCGCGGCTGCAGACCGTGCGGCGGGTCGTCCTCCCGCTCGCCGCGCCGTCGTTGATGGCCACCGGCCTGTACGTCTTCATGATCGCCTGGAACGAGTTCCTGTTCGCGCTGCTGTTCCTCGCGGCCAAGCCCGACAAGTGGACGGTCTCGCTCGGCCTCCAGCAGCTGGCCAACGGCATCGAGGTTCCCAAGACCGTACTCATGGCCGGCTCGGTGGTGCTCACGATTCCCGTGGTACTCCTTTTCTACGCGGCCGAACGGCTCCTCACCGAGGGCCTGACCAGCGGCGCGGACAAGAGCTGAGCGCAGTGGCCCGACACGAGGGGGAGCGAGCACGCATGGCAACGCCCTGGAGCACGGCAGGACATCTGCTGGAACTGATCCGCACCGGGCAGGCCTCCACCCGCGGCGAACTCCAGCGTGTCACCGGTCTGTCCCGTTCGACCGTCGGACAGCGCCTTGACCAGCTGTTCGCCGCGGGCTGGGTGGAGGCGGTGCCGGGCGGGCAGTCCACCGGCGGGCGGCCCTCCCTCCACCTGCGGTTCGACCCGGCGCACGCCGTCGTGCTCGCCGCGGACCTGGACACCGCCCACGCCCACGCCGCCGTGCTGGACCTGTCCGGCCGGGTGCTCGCCGAGCACACCGGTGAACTCCTCCTCGACGAGGGGCCCGAGCAGGTCCTGGACGAACTCGCCCGCCGGTTCGCGGGCCTGCTCGCCGCGGCCGGGATCGCCCCGGCCGCGGTGTGCGGTGTCGGCCTGTCGGTGCCCGGGCCCGTCGACCAGTCGACGGGCGTGGTCGTCCGTCCGCCGATCATGCCCGGCTGGGACGGCTACCCCGTCCCGGGCCGCATGCAGGAGGCGCTCGTCCGGTACGCCGGACTGCCCGCCGGGGTCCCGGTGCTCGTCGACAACGACGCCAACCTCATGGCCCTGGGCGAGCAGCGCGACGCGTGGCGCGACTGCTCGGCCTTCGTCCTGGTGAAGGTGTCGACCGGCATCGGCGCGGGCGTCGTCATCGACGGCCGGCCCTTCCGCGGCATCGACGGCGGGGCGGGCGACCTCGGCCACATCCGCCTGCACGACGCGCCGGACGCCCGCTGCATGTGCGGCTCCTACGGCTGCCTGGCCGCCGTCGCCAGCGGCCGGGCGCTGGCCGGGCAGCTCAGCGCGCTCGGCGTCGCCTCCGCCTCCGCCGCGGACGTCCGCGCCCACCTGGACGCGGGCCATCCCGACGCGGTGCGACTGGCCCGCGAGGCCGGCCGGCGCTGCGGCGAGGTGCTGGTCACCGTCGTCACCCTGCTCAACCCCGGCGTCCTGATGATCGCCGGCGACCTGGCCGAGACCCACTTCGTCACGGGCGTCCGCGAACTGCTCTACCAGCGCGCCCTTCCCCGTGCCACACGCCACCTGCAGGTCGTCACCTCGCGCCTCGGCGACCGTTCCGCGCTCGCCGGCGCCACCGCCATGGTCGTGGAGCACCTGTACGCCCCGGACCAGGCCAACGCCCGCCTGGCGGCCGAGGACCCGAACCGCCTCTTGGAGCAAGCCCGATGAACAGCCCCGCCCCCCTTCCGGCTGCCGGCCCGGCCCCCGTACGCGTCGGCCTCATCGGCGCCGGGCCGTGGGCCCGCACCATGCACGCCCGGATGCTCGCCGCAGGTCCCGAGACCCGGCTCGCCGCGGTGTGGGCCCGCCGGCCGGAGGCGGCCCAGGAGATCGCCGACGCCTACGGCACGGTGGCCGCCGGCAGCCCGGAAGAGCTCTTCGACCGGTGCGAGGCCGTCGCCTTCGCCGTGCCCCCGGCCGTGCAGGCCGAACTCGCCGTGCGCGCCGCCAAGGCGGGCAAGGCGGTCCTCCTGGAGAAGCCGCTCGGGCCGGACCTGGCCGCGGCTCGGGCGGTCGCGGACGCCGTCGCCGAGGCCGGCGTCGTCTCGCAGATGGTGCTGACCAAGCGCTACCACCCCGCGACCCGGGACTTCCTGCGCCGGGCCCGCGACACCCAGGTCGTCGGCGCACGGTCCTGCTACCTGCACGGGGCCTTCCTCGGCGGGGAGTTCGCCACCGGCTGGCGGCTGGAGCAGGGCGCCCTGCTCGACCTCGGCCCGCACCTGATCGACCTGCTCGACGCCGCGATCGGCCCGATCACCGCGATCCGCGCCACCGGCGATCCCCGCCGCTGGGTCGAGCTGACCTGCGAGCACGAGAACGGCGCCGTCAGCCAGGCCTCCCTGTCCGGGAGCGTGAACCTGCCCAAGGCCCGTACCCGGGTCGAACTCATGGGCCCCGGCGGCGAGCTGACCTACGACACCGCCGGCATCGACCACGAGGAGTGCTGGCCGATCCTGCGCGCCGAGTTCGCCGAGGCCGTCCGCACCGGCCGCCCCGGGGAACTGGACGCCGCGCGCGGGCTGCGCCTCCAGGAGCTCATCGAGGCCGCCGTCCGCTGACGCGGGACGGCCCGCGCGGTCACGGCCCGGTGTGCGGGGGGTCGAGCGCGAACACCGTCAGCCATTCGGATTCGGCCGTGCGGTAGCCGAGGTCGGCCAGTGCCGGGGCTACGGCGCGCATGTGCTCGGCGCCGTAGACGATGCCGATCGTGAACGGCTCCTTGCGGTCGCCGCGGGCGCGGTGGAACTCCCGCACCGCGTCCAGCAGGAGGCGGTCCCGCCGGTGCAGCAGCACGTCGTCCATCCCCGTCATGACGTCCGCGGCGGCCTCCTCCGCGTCGGTGAGCAGGTCCTCCGTGCGCAGGTGCCGGGCGATGAAGCGCCGTGTGCCGAGCAGGCGCATCCCCGCCGCGTAGACGGGCACGAGGGCGGCCACCGCCGCCCGTTCCCTGAGCGGGATGTGCCGCCAGCCGGTCTCGAACTCCTCGCCGGTCATGTCAGGGCCCACCACCGGCACGCCCAGCGCTCCGTAGTCGATGTCCTGCACGACCAGGCCGAGACGTTCGCTGCCGTCCAGCCGGCGGTAGGACTGGGTGAGGGCCTTCGCCGAGGGCGACTCGCCCCTGATCCCCTCGGCGATCACCAGGTCGCACATGGTGCGCAGCCGGGCGGTGACCTGGTCGTAGAAGGACCGTTCGCCCAGGTGCACCATGGGGAAGATCACGAAGGACAGTCCGCTGCCGCGCCTGCGGAAGCGGACGACCGCGGAGCGCACCCCCGCCAGCTCGGTCACCTCGATGAACTGCATGCGGCCCCCCACACTGCTCCCCACCGGACAGGACGCCGTCCGGTGAGCGGTCAGTTGCGGGCGCGAGCGGTCAGTTCGTGAAACGGGCCAGGAGGAACGCGAGGCGCTCGGCGTGGCGCCCCGGGGGCAGGCGGCCGCCCCGGGTGAGGGTCACCAGGCCGTGCAGCGCGGCCCAGTACGTCTCCGTCAGCAGACCGAGGTCGTCGTCCCCGGCGTGCGGACGGACGGCCTCGGCGAGCTCCCCGAAGGAGGCGTGCAGGGCGGCCGGGGCCTGCGGCGTGGCGAACGGCAGGTCGACGGCCTGGCCGAACATCGCGTCGTACAGGGCCGGGCGCCGCTCCGCGAAGCCGGTGTAGGAGGCGCTCACGCCGGCGAGGGCGCTGCGGGCGTCCGGCGCCGCCGCACGGGCCGCGCTCAACTCCTCGGCCAGATCGGCGAATCCCTCCACCGCCACGGCCGCCATGATGGCGTCCTTGCCCTTGAAGTGGCTGTACAGGACCGGTTGGCTGTACTCGACGCGTTCGGCGAGCCGCCGGGTCGTCACCGCGTCCCAGCCCTCGGCCTCGGCGAGTTCGCGGGCGGCCGTGATGATCAGCGCCTCCCGCTCGGCACGTTCGCGCTCGCGGCGCGTCCGGATCGTCATGACTGGATTCTAGCAGCGCTAGAATTCAGATCGATGCTCTGCTAGCGTCATTCTTGTTCCTAGCGTTGCTAGCCACTGGGGGATGACATGCTCAGCACCATCGCTTACACGCTCGCCGTCGTGCTCAATCTCTTCGTGCTCTTCATCGGGGGCCGCTTCCTCTTCGCGCCCCGCGCGGCCGCCGCCGGCTACGGCGTCCCGGCCAAGGAGAACGGCGACGGCGCCTACCTGACGGTCAAGGGCCTGCGCGACGGCGCCTACGGCCTGCTCGGCCTGGCACTTCTGGCCTTCGTGGGCGCGGAGGCCGAGGCGTGGTACATGCTGGTCGTCGCTCTGCTGCCCCTCGGCGACACCCTGATAGTGCTCCGCAACGGCGGCACCAAAGCCGTCGCGTTCGGGATCCACTTCGCGACCGCCGTGGTCGTACTGATCAGCGCCGCTCTGCTCTTCGCCGTCTGACCACCGTCGCTCACCTCAGCCGAAAGGATCCGGCCGTGTCCCTGATCGTTCCCGGTTTCACCGAGTCCGTGGTCGTCCGCACCGCAGATGCCGAGGTCGTCGGCCGAGCCCCCACGACCATCCGGCTGCTGGCCGACAGCAGCGCCACCGGCGGCGCGCTGTCCACCCAGCGCGTCACGCTCAACGACGGCGCCGACGGGGCCAAGCCGCACCACCACGCGAACTCCGCCGAGCTGTTCTACGTGCTCGACGGCACCGCCCAACTGCTCTCCGGCGAGCAGGTCGTGACCGCCGAGCGCGGTGACCTCGTCATCGTCCCGCCCCGGCTCGCCCACGCCTTCGCTGCCGCCCCCGGCCACAACGCCGACATCCTGATCGTCATCACCCCGGGCGTCGAACGCTTCGAGTACTTCCGCCACTTGGAGCGCATCGCCTACGGCAAGGTTCCGCCGGAGTCCCTGCTCGACGTCCAGGAGCTCTACGACACGTACTTCGAGAACAGCACACCCTGGAAGGAGGCCCGTTCCTGACGGTGCCACGCCGGCCGGCCAGGGGGAAATCCCGTTGGCCGGCCCGGGCACGCCCGGATACGGTGAGGGCACTTCGAACAGCATGCTCCCTGGAACGACGCCGCAGAGCGGGAGCACGAACGCACCACGGGTGCGGGGACCTTGGAGGGGCGGCACCGATGACGCCTGCCCTCCCGAAGGAGAACCGCACCATGAAGATCGGCCTCGGCCTCCCCATCGGCGACCCCGCCCGGCTGCTGTCCTGGGCACGGCGCGCCGACGCGGGCCCCTTCACCACGCTCGGCCTGCTGGACCGCCTGGTGTACGGCAATCCCGAACCGCTGGTCACCCTCGCCGTGCCGGCCGGCGCGACGACCCGGATCCGGCTCCAGACCGAAGTCCTCATCGCGCCGCTGCACACCACCGCACTCCTCACCAAGCAGGCGGCCACGCTGGACCGGCTCTCCGGCGGACGGTTCAGCCTGGGCATCGGGGTCGGCGGCCGCGAGGACGACTACCTCGCCGCCGGTGTCGACCCGCGGCGCCGCGGACGCCGGCTCGACGAGCAGATGGCGGCGCTGCGCCGCGCCTGGACGGGCGAGGACCACGGCGCGGGCATCGGGCCGATCGGACCCGCGCCGGCCACACCCGGCGGTCCCGAAGTGCTCTTCGGCGGCTTCGCCGCCGCCGTGACCGAACGCGTCGCCCGCTGGGGTGACGGCTTCATCGGCGCGGGCCTGCCCCCGCGGCCGATGGACCGGCTCTTCCGGGACGTGGAGCGTGCCTGGACGGCCCACGGCCGGGCGGGCGGCCCGCGCCTGCTGGCCCAGGTGAACGTCGCGCTCGGCACGGAAACGGTGGTCGAGGAGGCGCGGGCGGGCATCGGCGCGTACTACGCGTTCACGAGCCATGCCGCCGGGATCGCCGCCGGCCTGCTCACCACGGAGCGGGCGGTCCGCGAGGCCGTCGCCGCGTTCGCCGCCCTCGGCGCCGACGAGGTGATGCTCTACTGCTGGTCGCCCGATCCGGACCAGGTCGCCCGGCTCGCCGACGCGGCCTTCTGAGAACGGGCCGCCGGGCCGCAGCGCCGTCCGGCCCGGCGGCCCGTTCCGGCAGCGCGGCCGAGCGCCGATAATCGAGGTATGAGTCAGCGCAATGCCGCGAATCCGACGCTGGGCGACTTCCTGCGGGCCTGCCGCGCGCGGGTGCATCCTGTCGAGGCGGGGCTGCCCGACGACGGGCGCCACCGCAGGGTGCCGGGGCTGCGGCGCGAGGAGCTGGCGCAACTGGCGAACGTCAGTGTCGACTACGTGGTGCGTCTGGAGCAGGGCCGTACGGCGAACGTGTCGACGGCGGTGCTGCAGTCGCTGGCCCGGGCCCTGCGGCTGCGGCCCGACGAGCGGGACTACCTGCTGCGGATCGCCGAGGCGGGCGCGGCGTCGCACGCGCCGGTGCCGCATCCCGCCGCGTCCGCCGTCCGGCCGCAGACCAGGACGCTGCTCGACGGCTGGGCCTTTCCCGCGATGCTGCTGGGGCCCCGGCTGGACGTACTGGCGTGGAACGCGCTCGGCGCGGCCCTGCTGGGGATCGATTTCGGCGCCCTCCCGGAGGAGGAGCGCAATCTCGTACGGCTGGCGTTCCTGGACCCGCGCTTCCGGGAGCTCTACACGGACTGGCGGCACGTGGCGCGCGAGTGCGTGGGGTATCTGCGCATGGGCATGGCGCACGACCCCGAGGACCCGCAACTGCTCGCGCTCGTGGAGGAGTTGTCCACCGCCGATGCCGACTTCCGGCGCTGGTGGTCGGACCACCGGGTGCGGACGCGGGCGGTGGGCACCAAGAGCTTCCGGCACCCGGTCGCGGGCGCCATGACGCTGGACTTCCAGAGCCTGGTGCTGGGGGACGAGCCCGACCGGACGGTCTTCGTCTACTCGGCGCAGCCGGACACGCCGTCCTACGAGGCGCTGCGCTTCCTGGCCACCTGGTCCTCCTCGGCCCCCGAGGCCGCGCGGCGGTGACGCCGGCGGCCCGATGAGCCACGCCTGCCTGGTACCACCGGTCCCAGGCAGGCGTCACCTACGGTCAAGGCTTCTCTGGTCCGCTCCCGGCGGCGGCCGCACGCTGGACATCGATCGACGCACCAGCCGATCCCTGTATCCATGAGGAGCACACCACCATGACCACGTGGTTCATCACCGGCGCGTCCCGCGGTTTCGGTCTGGAGATCGCACGACAGGCCCTGGAGCAGGGCCACAACGTCGTGGCCACGGCCCGGGACCCGCGCCCGCTTCACGACGCCCTGGCCGGGCACGGCGACCGCGTCCTGGCCGTCCCGCTGGACGTCAACGACGAGCGGCAGGCCAAGGCCGCGGTCGAGGCGGCCGTCGAACGGTTCGGCGGCATCGACGTCCTGGTCAACAACGCGGGCCGGGGCCTGCTGGGCGCGGTGGAGGAGACCAGCGACGCCGAGGCGCGGGCGGTCTTCGACACCAATGTCTTCGGCCTGCTGACGGTGACCCGGGCCGTGCTGCCGGTCATGCGGGCGCAGCGGTCCGGCCGCATCGTCAACCTGAGCTCGGTCGGCGGATTCGTGGGCTGGGCGGGCTGGGGCCTGTACTGCGCGACCAAGTTCTCCGTCGAGGCGGTCACCGAGGCCCTGCGGCTGGAGCTCGCCCCGCTGGGCATCCAGGCGACCTCCATCGAACCGGGCCCGTTCCGCACCGACTTCCTCGACTCCTCCTCGCTGCACCGCACCGAGCGCGTCATCGACGACTACGAGGCGAGCTCGGGCGGCATGCGTGCCTGGGCCGACGAGAGCAACCACGCCCAGGACGGCGACCCGGTGAGGGCGGCCGCGGCCATCGTCACCGTCGCCGCGGCGGAGCGGATGCCGGCCCGCGTGCCGCTGGGCAAGGCCAGCGTCACCGACGTCGAGAACAAGCTCGCCGAGGTGGCGGGCGACATCGACGCCTGGCGCGAGGTGGCCCTGTCCACGGACTTCGCGCCCGCCGCCTCCTGACCGGCACCGGTCGTCCCCGGGCCCCGGCCGCCTTCGCGGCCGGGGCCCGCGCGCGTCCGCCCGTGCATGCGCGGGTGTGATGTGCCCTCATGTCATACCGTGGCCGCGACAATTGATGAAATCTATTGGCCATGCACGACCGGAGTTGAACGCTTCCGCCAGGGAACCCGTATCAGAGAGCGACGTCAACCGCGGGGATTGAGCGGAAGAGAGGCACGGATGAAGCTTGATGTGGCAGGGCAGGCGTGGGTGGAGAACTGGGGCGCCCAGGCCGTTTGCCGCGTGTCCGACCCGGACGAGCTGTTCGTACAGGGATCCGCGCAGAACAGGGTCAAGGCCCTGTGCGCGGGCTGCCCGGTCCGTACCGAGTGCCTCGCCGACGCGCTGGACAACCGCATCGAATTCGGCATCTGGGGCGGCATGACCGAGCGCGAGCGCCGCGCCCTCCTGCGCCGCCGCCCGACCGTCACCTCCTGGCGCGACCTGCTGAGCACGGCCCGCTCCGCCTACGAGGGCGCCCCCGTCGAGGCCGCGGGATAGGCCTCTGGTCGTCACGGGCCCCCAGCTCCGCTGGGGGCCCGTCCGGCGGGTCGCCCCGGCGCTGGGTCCCATTGCCCGCCGGGCCGGTGATGACCTATCGTCAGCCACCCGCGTCACTCCCGGCCCGGAGGCCGTCGATGCCTGTTCGCCCTGCCCTCGCTCGCGACGCCGATGTGCTCCGGAGCGTACTGCTGGAGGCGTACAACTGGGACGGCGAGCAGCGGTTCACCGCCGAGCAGCTCGCCGCCGACCCGCACGCCGCGCGCTACCTCGCGGGTTGGCCGCGCGGGGGCGACTTCGGGGTCGTCGCGGAGACCGACGCCGGGGAACCGGTCGGCGCGGCCTGGGCACGATGCCTGCCCGAGGACGAGCCCGGGTACGGCTTCGTCGCCCCGGACGTCCCCGAGCTGACCCTCGGCGTGCTGCCCGGACACCGTGGCCGCGGGCACGGCAGGGCACTGATGGAGGCGCTGATCCGGGCGGCTGCCGAGGGGCCGGCCCCGGTCGCCCGCCTCAGCCTGAGTGTCGAGGACGGCAACTCCGCCGTGCGTCTCTACACCTCCCTCGGCTTCACCCGGGTCGGGCGCAATGGAGGCTCGGACACGATGGTCCTGGACGTCCGGACCCGCGCGCTCTGACCTGACGTTCCGGACCCCGGCCTGCTCGTGCGGCGGCAGGGGCACCGACGGCGGCCGGCCCGCCGCGTGGGCGCCTGAGGTACAGTGCAGAGGTCCTGTCGTCTCCGATAGAGGTGGACGTTGCTCGTCTGAGGTCCGCGATCATCGCGCCGTACGGCCCCGGCCGTACGCCCGTCACCTTGTCGGCGTTCCTGCCGCCCGTGACCCGCGCCCCCTCCGCGACCTCGGTGCCAGAGCCGTCCCTCACCTTCACGGGACGTGGCTCCCCCTTCTCGCCCCACGGCCGCGCGGTGCTCGCACACCAAGCCCCCCACCCATCGCGACCGCGACTGCGAGAACCCCATGTCACTTTCCGGAACCCCCGGCACCCCTGGCACCCCCGGCCCCTCGCTGACCTGTTCCGCGCTGTCCTTCCAGTGGCCGGACGGCACCCCCGTCCTCGACGACGTCTCCCTGACCGCGAGCCCGGGAAGGACGGGCCTGGTCGGCGCCAACGGAACGGGCAAGTCCACACTGCTGCGGCTGCTCGCCGGCCTCCTGCGCCCCACCCGGGGATCGGTGACGGTCGGCGGCCGCCTCGGCTACCTGCCGCAGAACCTCACCCTGGAGACGACCCTCCGCGTCGACCAGGCGCTCGGCATCGACGCACGGCGGGCCGCGCTGCGCGCGATCGAGTCCGGCGACGTCGCCGAGCACCACTTCGAGACGATCGGCGACGACTGGGACGTCGAGGAGCGCGCCCTGGCCACCCTCGGCTCGCTCGGCCTGGCCGGCGTGGAACTCGACCGCACCGTGGGCGAGTTGTCCGGTGGCGAGACGGTCCTGCTGCGACTGGCCGCGCTGCTGCTGGACCGTCCCGACGTCCTGCTCCTCGACGAACCGACCAACAACCTCGACCTGTTCGCGCGCCGCCGGCTCCACGAGGCCGTGGGCTCGTGGCGCTCGGGTGTGCTGGTCGTCGTCAGCCACGACCGCGAACTCCTCGAACACGTCGACCGCATCGCCGAACTGCGCTCCGGCTCCGTGAACTGGTACGGCGGCGGCTGGTCCGCGTACGAGGAGGCCGTGGCCGGACAGCAGGAAGCGGCCGGGCGGATGCTGCGCGTCGCCGAGGCCGACGTCCGGCGCCAGAAGCGCGAGTTGGAGGAGACGCAGATCAAGGTCGCCCGCAGACAGCGGCACACCAAGAAGATGGACGCGCAGCGGCGGGCCCCGCGCATCGTCGCCGGTGAACGCAAGCGGTCCGCCCAGGAGTCCGGCGCCGCCCTGCGCCGCCTGCACGAGGAACGGCTGCGCGAGGCGCGCGAACGGCGCGAGGAGGCGGCGGAGGCCGTGCGGGACGACGCGGAGATCCGCGTGAGCCTGCCGGGCACCGCCGTGCCCGCGGGCCGCACCGTACTGGAACTGCGCGGGCTGCGCCCAGCCCACGGCAGGCTGCGGGCGGGCGACCTGCATGTGCACGGCCCCGAACGTGTCGCGCTCGTCGGCCGCAACGGCGCCGGCAAAACGACGTTGCTGCGCACCCTCGCGGGCGAACTGGCACCGCTGTCCGGCGAGGCCAGGACCTCCGTACCGTTGCGCTTCCTGCCGCAGCGACTGGACGTGCTGGACGACGGGCTGAGCGTGGCGGCGAACGTGGCTCGCGCCGCACCCGGCGCCGGCGAGAACGAGATCCGGGCCCGGCTCGCGCACTTCCTCTTCCGGGGCGCCCGCGCCGACCGGCCGGCGGGCACGCTCTCCGGGGGCGAGCGCTTCCGCGCCGCGCTGGCCGCGGCGATGCTCGCGGCGCCCGCCCCGCAGTTGCTCATGCTGGACGAGCCCACCAACAATCTGGACGCGGCCAGTGTGCGGCAGCTGACCGGCGCGCTGGCCGGCTTCGAGGGCGCGCTGGTGGTGGCAGGCCACGACCTGCCGTTCCTGGAGGCCATCGGCACCACCCGCTGGGTGCTCGTCGGGGAGGACCTGCGGGAGAGCAGCGCGGAGGAGGTGCGCGCGCTGCTGGACGCCTCGACCACGGGCTGAGTACGCGGCCCCACCCGCCCCCGCGGGCGACGCGGCGGCGCTCGGCCCAGCAGCGCGTCGAGGACACCGGCCTCCCGCGGCCACCGGCGTCAGCTGCAGCGGCAGCCACGGGCGCGGCCCCGTCTCCCGGGCCCGGTAGCGGGTGAGCACTGCCGTCGGCACGGCCCCGGGCCCGCGGATCGCGGCAGCCGTCCGCACCCATGCGGTGTACACCGCGTTGGCGGGCAGCGGGGCGAAAGGGGGAGCGGCGCTCCCTGGATCAGTGATGCCTTCATCGGCGCGGCGGCGGCGCCGAATCTGGTGGTGAGCGGTTCCGGAGCCCGTCCGGGCCCGGCCGCGAACCGATGGAGCAGGAGAGCCGAACATGAGCCGGAACACGATCGCGGTGATCACCGGAGGCAACCGGGGACTGGGCCGGGCCACCGCCCTCGCGCTGGGCGAGGCGGGGACGGACGTCGTCCTGACGTACAGGAGCAACGAGAAGGAAGCCGCGGAGGTGGTCGAGGCACTGACCGGGATGGGGCGCAAGGCCGCCGCCCTGCCACTGGACACCACCGTGTTCGAGGACTTCCCCGGCTTCGCCCGGACGCTGGGCGAAACCCTGCGCGCCACGTGGGGGCGCGAGTCGTTCGACTTCCTGGTCAACAACGCCGGCGTGGCGGCGCTGACCCCGCTGGGCGCCACCGGCGCCGAGGCATTCGACCTGCTGGTCGACGTGCACTTCAAGGGGGTGTTCTTCCTGACCCAGGAACTGCTGCCGCTGCTCGCGGACGGCGGCCGGATCGTGAACACCTCGACGGGGCTGACCCGCTTCGTCGGGGAGGGCTGGTCGGTCTACGCGGCGGTCAAGTCGGCCGTCGAGACGTACACGAGGTACTTGGCCGTGGAGCTCGGCCCGCGGCGCATCAGCGTCAACGCGGTCGCGCCGGGGCCGATCGCCACCGACTTCGGCGGCGGTGTGCTCCGTGACGACGAGGAGCTGCGCACGGTGATGGCGGCGCACGCGGCCCTGGGCCGGATCGGGGAGCCGCAGGACATCGGGCCGGTGGTCGCCGCGCTGCTGGCACCGGGAACCGGCTGGCTCACCGGCCAGCGCGTCGAGGCCTCCGGCGGCACCCGCCTCTAGGCCCGGCCCCGGGGGCGGGGCCCCGTCCTCGTCCCCGGGCGTACCCTTCGAATCCAGCGGCTCCGACGCCCCCCGACCGCTGACGCCGAGAACCGAAAGCATCCCGACATGGACCGAGCACAACTGGCCGACTTCCTGCACACCCGGCGCGAGGCCCTCCAGCCCGAGGACGTCGGCCTGCCGCGCGGCCCCCGGCGGCGCACCCGGGGCCTGCGCCGCGAGGAGGCGGCCGCGGTCTGCGGTATGTCCACGGACTACTACGCGCGGCTGGAGCAGCGGCGCGGCCCGCAGCCGTCCGACCCGATGCTCGCGGCCATCGCCCGCGGCCTGCGGCTGTCCATGGACGAGCGCGACCACCTGTTCCGGCTGGCCGGGCACAACACCCCCAGCCGGGCGCTGCGGGGCGACCACGTGAGCCCGGGGATGATGCGCATCCTGGACCGGCTCGCGGACACCCCTGCCCAGGTGGTCACCGCCCTGGGGGAGACGTTGCTGCAGACCCGGTTGTCGGTGGCCCTGGTCGGGGACGAGACGCGGTTCACCGGACCGGCCCGCAGCGTCGTGCACCGCTGGTTCACCGATCCCGCCGCCCGGCTGGGGTTCCCCGAGGACGACCACCCCGAACTGGGCCGTCAGTTCGTCTCCGACCTGCGCGCGGTCTACTCCCGGCACGGGGCGGGCTCCCGGGCCGGCACCCTCGTCGAGGGGCTGCTGGCGCGGAGCCCGGAGTTCCGGGGACTGTGGGAGGCCCACGAGATCGGCGTCCGCCGCGCCGATCCCAAGCGCATGCTGCACCCGGAGCTGGGTCTGCTGGAGCTGCACTGCCAGGTGCTGCACGACGCCGACCAGGCCCAGTCGCTCCTGGTCTACACCGCCACGCCCGGCTCGGAGAGTCACGAGAAGCTGCAACTGCTCCCCGTGCTCGGCGAGCGGATGCCCGGCACCTGACGCCGGGACGGCCGCACCCGTGACGCCGGAGGTGCCGGCCCCCGCGGCGGGGACCGGCACCTCCTGACGGGACGGCGGAGGTCAGCCGAGGCCGGTGGCCCGGACGACCGTCTGCTTCACGGTGTTCCCGCGCGTGTCCGAGGCCCGGACCCGCAGGGACAGGAACGCGGCGCCGCGCGGGGCGTCGAGCCGGACACGGGCGGCACCGGAGCCGGCGTCCCGCGGCGTGGTCCGGCGCCAGGTGCGCCCGTCGTCGTAGGAGACCTCGACGGAGTCCGTGCGCAGCGGTGCGCGGGACACACCAGGCAACTGCGAGGGTGTGACGACGAGTTCGGCGTCACGGCGCGCCGTGCCGTCCGCGCGCGTCGCGATCCCGTAGTCGAGCTGCACCAGCGGGAGCGTCTGCGGGGCGTCCCCGTGCGGGGTGGCCGAGGAGAAGGCCCACTCGGTGCGGGTGGCCGTCGAGTACGGGTAGCCCTCCGTCCGTTCGGTGGAGGTGGCCAGGCGGTAGCGGGCAGAGGCGCCCGGCAGGTCGGTGCCCAGCCAAGGGCCGTCCGTGCGGGTCACCAAAGTGCCGTTGCGGTACAGCTCGTTCACCTCGGACGTGGTGCCCGGGCCCACCACGCCCATGTGGTCGCGGCCGCCGTCGCCCCAGCCCGGCACGGTCACGTCCAGCCAGTCGCCCGTGCGCTGCGGCAGCCGCTGGCTCTCGTTGATCCGCGGGTGCTCGACGGGACCGAACCACTGGACGTCCGTGGCGCGGCCGGCCGGGTAGCCGACCTGCCCGGAGAACTGGATGGACCGGATGCCGTTGGAGGCCTCCTCCATCCAGGTGGCCTCGCCGGCCGGGGTGACCCAGTCCGTGCGCTCCGCCCCGGCGGTGGACAGCCGCTGACCGCCCACCTTCACCCCCAGGTACGGCTGGATGTCGTAGCGGAACTCGTCGACCTCGGTGCCGGGTTCGGCCCGGAAGCCGACGTCGACCCGCGCGAGGCGGTGCTCGGCGGGCGCGTAGCGCTGGGTCGCCGGGATGCCGCCGCGCCAGGTGTGCACCAGGTCGTACAGGTAGTCCGTCTCGGCGTGCCCGGCGACCCGCATCGGCACGGAGCCCGAACGGCTGTCCTGGATGCGTCCGATCAGGGTCTCGCCCTCGGTGTGCGAGATGCCGGCGATGACGAGGTCGGTGCGGCGCACCGGCTCGCGCAGCCGGCCGCCCAGGTCGTTCACCACCACCAGCAGGGCGACGCCCGCCTTCTGCGCGGCGGTGTACTGGTCGTCGGTCGCGGCGGTCGCCGCGGACCGGTCGTCGTCATCGTCCGCCGGTTCCACATAGCGGACGACGGCGGCCTTGCCCTTGGCGCCGGCGGCCGCGTACTCCGCGGCCGTGCCGTTGCCCGCGAACACGGCCGGCAGGGTGCGGGTGCCCTCCGCGGGCCGGCCGGAACCGGGCTGCAGCCACAGGTCGTCGAACTCCTGCGCACCGGAGGAGAGGGCCAGCAGCGGCTGCTGCATGCGCCAGCGGACGGTGTACGCCAGGTCGCCGGAGGACGGCTTGGCGACGGGCAGCGCCCACACGCTGTCGAAGCCGTCGCCGACGGTCACGGTGTCGGTGACGGCCGGCGTGCCGTCCTTGAAGGACTGACTGAAGTCCATGCGGATGTCGCTGTCCGTGGACGTCCGCGGGGTGACGACCTCGGTCCTGCGCAGCTTCGTGCCGTCGAGCGCGGCGTCGGTGTCGGTGCCGCGCATCACGACGCCGGTCCTGGCCATCAGCGCGCGGCCGAACGACGACTCGCCGTGCGTTCCGCGGACGGCGATCCAGGTCCACACCGTGTACGTGCCGGAGGGCACGACCGCGTCGAGCGTGCCGTCGAGGTCGCTGTAGGCGGCCTGGGCGTACTCGTCGCCCTTGCGCTGGTACATCACGAGGTCCGAGACGGGGGCGCCGGCGCGGTCGGTGACGTGGACCCGCAGGTGGTGCATCTCCTCGCGGGTGCTGACCGCGAGGAGGGTGCGCGTGACGACCCTGCCGTCCACGGCCGCCTCGACCTGGCCGGTCCACCGGCCGCCGGCCGGGGCGCGGTCCAGCGCGGTGGTCACGGTGGTGGAGGCCGTGCCGTGCGCCGGTACCGTGAGTTGACGATCCGTCAGGGTGAAGAGCCCCTCCGGGGCGTCCGGCGCGTCGACGCGTGCCGTGAGGGTGACCGGCGAGTCACCGGGGTTGGTCCACTCGACGGTGCGGGCCACGGTCTCGCCGGGCGCGCCGCCGAGGGAGTGGATGCCCGCGTCGGCGACTCCGGTGGCCACCAGGGCACTGCCGGTGGCGGCGACCGCGTCGACCCGGCCGTTGCCGCCCGCGTCGGCGGGATTGGCGGGCGTTGCCTTGGCCGTGCTGACCAGGGCGTTCTTGATCGTGGCGCCGGACCAGTCCGGGTGCCGCGCCGCGACGAGGGCGGCGACGCCCGCCACGTGCGGGGTGGCCATGGAGGTGCCGCTCAGCGTGGCGTACGGGCCGGATCCGAAGGTCGCGTACTGCGAGCGGGCGGCCAGGATGTCCACACCGGGGGCGGTGACCTCCGGCTTGAGCGCGTCGTCCCGGAAGCGGGGACCGCGGCTGGAGAAGTCGGCGACGGTGTCGGAGGCGTCCACGGCGCCGACCGTGAGGGCGGCGTCCGCCGCGCCGGGAGCGGCGACGGTGGCCTCGCCGGGGCCGGCGTTGCCCGCCGCGATGGTGAACAGCGCGCCGGTCTCGGCGCTGAGTTCGTTCACGGCCTGGCTCATGGGGTCGGTGCCGTCGGACGGCCGGTCGCTGCCGAGGCTCAGGCTGACCACGCGGGCCCCGGCGTCGCGGGCGGCCCACTCCATGCCGCTGATGATCCACGAGTCGGCGCCGCTGCCCGCGTTGTTGAGGACCTTGCCCACGTGCAGCCGCACGCCGGGGGCGACGCCCTTCTCCTTGCCCCCGGAGGCCGCGCCGTTGCCGGCGATGGTCGAGGCCACGTGGGTGCCGTGCCCGTGGTGGTCGGTGACGTCCTCGCCGGGGACGAAGCTGCGGGAATCGGAGACCACGCCGTCGAGGTCGGGGTGCCCGGTGTCGTAACCGGTGTCGAGGACGGCCACGTCCACGCCCTGCCCGGTGTCGCCGCCCGCCCACACCTCGGGGGCGCCGATCTGCGCGACGCTGTCCGCGAGGTCGGCCTCGACCTTGCCGTCCAGCCACACCTTGCGGACGTCGCCGGTCAGCGCCGGGCGCTCCGCCGCGGCCCTGGCGGCGGCCCGGGCGCCGGACGCTGCGGGCGCCTGCCGTGTGAGGTCGGCCCAGAAGTCCGTGGCGCGGTCGTGGTTCTCGGTGAGGGCTGTGCCGCCGATGCTGGTCAGCGCCCGCGCGCCGGTGGCGCCATCGGGCAGCGACGGGGCCGCGAGCCTGCGGCGGGCGTCGGAGGCGTAGGTGAGGATGACGGGCAGCCCCTGCGAGCGGGCGTCGTCGTAGCCGTCGGCTATCAGCCGGGTGACGTTGAACAGGTCGGTGTCGAGGAGCCCGGCGGCCACGTACCGCTCTGCCGCGGCCGGGTAGACGTAGGTGTCGCCGTCCCGCGTGGTGATGCGGGCGTCGGCGCGCCCGCCGTCCGGGCCCTCCACGGTCAGGGCGGCGGGGCCGGAGCCGCCGGGGGTGAGGGTGACCCGGTCGCCGGTGAGGAGGGTGACGGTCCGTGAAGGGGAGCCGCTGGGGGCTCCCTCGACGGTCGCGGTCCGGTGCGTGGGGGTGGGGGTGGAAGCGGTGGCGTGGTCACTGGCCGATGCCGGTGGGATCGCCATCAGCACGGCCGCGACGCCCGCGGCGCCCGCGATGGTCTGCAGGCCCGAACGGCCCCGAAAGAGCGGTCTCACATGGGTCCTTCACGCTAGATCCGTCCAATGTCCGCCGCATGCTAGTGACTTGAACGTTTCAAAGAAGCGGGAACGCCGCGTTGACCAGCGGCGTCTTTGCGACGCCTGTCGGGATCACGTCACATGTGCGCGGCGAGCAGGAGCGCGAGGAACGGGACCGGGACCAGCAGCCCGGAGAGGATCCAGGGGCGCACCGGCCGGCCCTGGGAGCGAGGGCGGACCACGTCGACCAGGAGGACCAGGGCCGCGACGAGGAGTCCGGAGAGCACGAGCAGGAACATCACGGGGCCGGCGTGGTCGAGCGTGTGGTAGTCGCAAGTGCCGGAGAAGCCCGGCGCGGTGGCGTCCGAGATGCTGCGGCAGTCCATCGGCAGGTACTCGGTCAGCAGCCACCAGGCGCAGTACAGCGGCACGGCGGCCGGCAGCCCGAGGGCCAGATTGACCAGTATCCGCGCCGCGGCCCGCGCGGCGGCGCGGGCCCGTCCCGTCCCGGGTTCCCCCGTCCCGGGCCGTACCTCCGCCGGCCCGGCCCGCCCGGTCTGTCGCGTCACCGGTCTACTTGCCGCCGCCCAGGCGGGCGACGAGCTCGTGCCAGCCCGCGCTCAAGCGCTCCAGGGACATCCCGCGCCTGCTGATCAGATAGTCGT
This sequence comes from Streptomyces sp. NPDC002574, assembly GCF_042889545.1. NCBI lineage: Bacteria > Bacillati > Actinomycetota > Actinomycetes > Kitasatosporales > Streptomycetaceae > Streptomyces > Streptomyces sp. NPDC002574. The sequence continues at coordinate 225,969 of NZ_JBIARB010000008.1, read as the reverse complement.
CGAGCGTGGTGTTGAGGTAGCCGAGCAACGTGTGCGCGACGAGCTCGATGTCGCCCGGCGCCCCCGACTCCCGCAGCAGCAGGCTGATATGGGTGTGCTTGATGTGGTACGAGGGGTTGTAGCGGCGGCCCGGATGCGCCGCGACCGCCGTGTAGAGGTCGCGGAAGGTGTGCTCGTGGTGGATCACCGCGGGCCCGAAGGCGCGCAGGCGGTCCATGGCCGGGGCGTCCGGCCCCAGCGGCGGGGGGCCCATGAGGAAGGCCGCCTGGATCTGCTGCTCGTGGTGGTCCAGGAGCGCCAGCATCAGCCCCGCGCGGTCGCCGAACCGCCGGAAGACCGTCCCCTTGCCCACCCCCGCGGCGGCGGCGACCGCCTCCATGGTCACGTTGGCGGTCCCGTGCTCGGCGGAGAGCTCGGCGGCCACGTCGAGCAGGCGCTGCCGGTTGCGCGCGGCATCGGCCCGCAGCGGGGGCTGGTCGCCCGCCGCGGTCAGCGCGATGTCCGCGGCGGCGTGGAATACGGTGCGGGCGGCCGGGAGCGGCTCGGTCATGGCCATAGCGTAGCGGGGGAATGAAAGTGGACCGCAGTCCGCTTAGATGCTAGAAATGGAGAAACGGACCACGGTCCGCTTACCCCACTGCTACCCGGGAGTACCCCACATGTCCGTCCGCATCCTCGCGCTCGTCGGCAGCCTCCGCGCCGGCTCCCACAACCGCCAGCTCGCCGAGGTCGCTGTCAAGCACGCCCCGGCCGGTGTCGAGATCGAGCTCTACGAGGGCCTGGCCGAGATCCCGTTCTACAACGAGGACATCGACGTCGAGGGCGCGGTGCCGGAGGCCGCGGCCCGCCTGCGCGCCGCCGTCGGCGGGGTCGACGGCCTCCTGCTCTTCTCGCCCGAGTACAACGGCACCATCCCCGCGGTGCTGAAGAACGCGATCGACTGGCTGTCCCGTCCGCACGGCCAGGGCGCGCTGACCGCCAAGCCGGTCGCGGTCGTGGGCACCTCCTACGGCCAGTACGGCGGCGTGTGGGCGCAGGACGAGGCCCGCAAGGCGGCCCGCATCGCCGGCGCCGCGGTGCTGGAGGACGTCAAGCTCTCCATCCCCGGCTCGGTCGTCCGCTTCGCGGACACCCACCCCATCGACGACGCCGAGGTGGTCACCGGCCTGGCCGAGGTCATCGAGCGCCTCAGCTCCACGGCCGTCACCGCGGCCTGACACCGGGCCCCGGCATCCGGCGGCGGCGGGGGGGACCCCCCGCGCCGCCGCAGTGCTTCCGCGGGCCTCCCGCGTCGGGACGCGGAAGCCGCCGCGCGTGCTGCTACAAAGGGACAGAACGTCCACGTCGTGCGCACGGGAACGAGGTCCTGCGTGGAGTACGCCGTCTCCCTCGGCGCGGGCCTGGCCGTGGGTGTCATGTACGGGCTCCTGCGGGTCAGGACGCCCGCACCGCCGCTGGTCTGCCTGGTGGGCCTGGCCGGGATGCTGATCGGCTACGGGCTGCTGGAGTCCTTCGTATGAGGGCCCTGGCCAGGAGCAGCGCCGTGTCCTTCGCGGTGGGATTCCTCGCGGGCGTCCTCTACTGGCTGATGGGTGTCCGGTCGCCCGCACCGCCGTGGATCTCCCTCGTCGGCCTGCTGGGCATCCTCGTCGGCGAGTACGCCGTCCGGACGCTGCTCGAGCGCCGGCGCCGCCACGGCACCACCCCTACGACGACGGCCTGAACGGCGGCTCCGCGTCGGGCCGCAGCCATGTCGACAGCGCCCACCACCAGTGCAGCGCGGCCATCGGGCCGGAGTTGCCCTCGGCGGCGGGGTCGGCCGGGGAGCCCCCGGTGATCTGCCGCAGCCGCGCGAGCCGGTAGCGGACGGTGTTGGGGTGGGTGAACAGGGCCGCCGCTGCCTGGTCCAGCCGGCGGCCGTGGTCGAGGAACGCCAGTGCGGTGAGAGCGAGTTGCCGGTGGAAGTCGTCCGCCGGGTCGAGGGCGCCGAGCAGCCGGCCGCTCAGGTAGGCGCCCAGCACCGGCTGCTCCGCCAGGGCGGTCTCGCCCGCGAGGTCGGTGAGGTCCAGCAGACCGTGGCGTCCGCCGCGCGCGCCGACCTGCAGCGCCCGCAGGCAGAGGTGGTACGCCGCACCCGCGCCGGCCAGGGGAACGGCGGGGGAGACCACGGCGAGCGGCACCACGGCGCCCGCATTTGTACCGGCACCACTGCCCGCGACCGCCTGCTGCGGACGGCACGGCAGCAGACCCACGAGCCGCCCTTCCAGCACCGCGGCGATCCCGCGCCCCGGCAGTCGCAGGGCCCCGGGGGCACGGGTGTCCGCGACGAGGCAGTGGTAGACGCCGTCCGGCCGCAGTCCCGCCCCGGCCAGGTCCCGCGGGGCGGGCAGCACGCCGTTCACGAGCACCTGCCGCAGCAGCCGGGCCCGGGCCGCGCTCTCCCCGGTCGCCGGCCTGTCGTGCTCCGCCGCGCGGTAGCCGTTGATGACATGGCGCTCGACCGCGTCGCCGTACTCCTTGAGCCGCAGGACCGCCGTCAGCAGCATCCCGTCGGGCACGCCCGCCGAGCGGCTGCGGTCGACGGTGATCTCCACCGCGCGGGTCAGCCCCGCCTGCACGCCGCGCAGCACGGAGGTCATGGGGACGCCCTGGGCCGCCCGGTCGGTGCCCAGCCCCAGCGCGGCGCCGAAGTCCTGCTCGTCCACCCGGTCGAGGGTGCCGAGCCATCCGCCGGCGGCGCGGACCATGGCGGTGACGTGCCGACGGGTGTCGTCCTCGCCGAGCCGGGCCACGTCGGGGGAGTGGGTGCGCGCGGCGTGCACGAGTTCCCCGCGCACGTCCGCGTCGGCGGCCATGGCACGCAGGATCCCGGCGACGGGCTCGCGCTGATCGGTGACGGTCAAGAGCCTCGCCCCTCTTCGTCCGAGCGCTGTGCGCGGGACACAACGCCGGTGCGGACGCGTTGACACCGGGCGACTACCGCGCCGGCGCGACCTCCTGGTTACCTGTGAGCTACCGAAGGTAACAGCAAGGTCACCGGGACAACAGCCTTCGTGCGTTCCGCCCCCCACCGCATCCGGAAGGCATCTTCCATGGACAGCATGGACAGCATGGACAGCACGGACAGATCGGCACGGTCCCCCCTGCCCAGCCGCCGCCACCTGCTGACGGCGGCCGGCGGAGTCCTCGCCGGCGCGGCCGCCTTCTCGCAGGCCGCGACGGCCTTCGCCGCGACGCCGGCGCAGGACGCCGACGTGATCGTCATCGGCCACGGCCTGGCCGGTCTGGTCGCGACGGCCGAACTCGCCGACGCCGGGCGCAAGGTGCTGCTGCTGGACCAGGAGCCGGAGACCAACGTCGGCGGACAGGCCTTCTGGTCGTTCGGCGGGCTCTTCCTCGTCGACTCCCCCGAGCAGCGCCTGATGGGTGTCAAGGACTCCCGCGACCTGGCGTGGCAGGACTGGCAGGGCGCGGCCGGCTTCGACCGCGGGGTCGGCGACCCCGCCGGACAGGACCACTGGGCCTACAAGTGGGCCCAGGCGTACGTGGACTTCGCCGCGGGGGAGAAGCGCTCCTGGCTCTACGGGCTGGGCGTGCGGTGGTTCCCCATCGTCGGCTGGGCCGAGCGCGGGGGCGGCCTCGCGGACGGCCACGGCAACTCGGTGCCGCGCTTCCACGTCACGTGGGGGACCGGCCCGGCCGTTGTCGAGCCCTTCGAGAAGAAGGTCCGCGCCGCCGTGGCCCGCGGCAAGGTCGCGTTCCGGTTCCGCCACCGCGTGGACGAGGTCGTGCGGACCGGCGGAGTCGTCACCGGAGTGCGCGGTGCGGTGCTGGAGCCGAGCAACGCGCCCCGGGGCACGCGCAGTTCGCGCACCGTCGTCGGCGACTTCGAGTTCCGCGCCCCGGTGGTCGTGGTCACCTCCGGCGGTATCGGCGCCAACCACGACCTCGTCCGGCAGAACTGGCCGGCCCGCCTGGGGGCCCCGCCCAGGAACATGATCTCCGGGGTCCCGGAGCACGTCGACGGGCGCATGCTCGCCATCACCGAGGCGGCGGGCGGACGCATCGTCAACCCCGACCGCATGTGGCACTACACCGAGGGGCTGCAGAACTACGCCCCGATCTGGGCCAAGCACGGCATCCGCATCCTGCCCGGCCCCTCGTCCTTGTGGTTCGACGCCACCGGCAAGCGCTTCTCCGCCCCGGACCTGCCGGGCTACGACACCTTGAGCACCCTCGGGGCGATCACCGGCAGCGGCCACGACTACTCGTGGTTCGTGACGACGCAGAAGATCCTCGCCAAGGAGTTCGCGCTCTCCGGCTCCGAGCAGAACCCGGACCTCACCAACAAGGACATCCCGCTCACCCTCTCCCGGCTCTGGCAGACCCCGGAGCCGATCGAGCGGTTCAAGAAGAACGGGGCCGATTTCGTCGTCGCGTCCAACCTGACCGACCTGGTGGCGGGCATGAACCGCCTGACCGGGGAGGGCCTGATCGACCTCGCCGACCTCAAGCGGCAGATCGACGCCCGGGACCGCGAGATCGACAACCCGTACAGCAAGGACGTCCAGGTCATGGGCATCCGCAATGCCCTCTCCTACACGGGTGACTTCCTCAGCCGCACCGCCCAGATCCACAAGATCCTCGACCCGGGAGCGGGCCCGCTGATCGCCGTGCGCCTCAACATCCTGACCCGCAAGACCCTCGGCGGCCTGCAGACCGATCTGTCCGGCCGGGTCCTGGACGCCGGCGGCACTCCCGTTCCCGGTCTGTACGCCGCCGGCGAGGTCTCCGGTTTCGGCGGCGGGGGAGTCCACGGCTACCGCTCCCTGGAGGGCACGTTCCTCGGTGGCTGCCTCTTCTCGGGCCGTCAGGCGGGCCGTGCCGCGGCGGCCGCCACGGCGACCTGACCGTTCACGGCGCACCGCCGTCCGGGCCGCCCCGCGCGGACGGGCCGCCCTCCGAACGACCGCCGGCGGGCCGGGCATCCCTGCCCCGGCCCGCCGGACGGTCCGCTCGTCCCCCGCCGAAATCCGGTTGCGGCGGGCCCCCGCCGGAGGACACCATCCCCGGATGCCGACGACCTCTCCGCCCGACGGCCGCGCCGGGATCGACGCCTCACTCGTACGGCGGCTGGTGAGCGTCCAGTTCCCGCGGTGGCGGGACCTGCCCGTGACCCCCGTCGAGAAGGACGGCTGGGACAACCGCACCTACCGTCTCGGCGACGCCATGACGGTCCGGCTGCCGACCGGCGCCGGCTACGTCCCCGCCGTGGCCAAGGAACACCAGTGGCTGCCCCGGCTCGCCCCCCACCTGCCCGTCCCCGTCCCGCCGGTCCTGGCGATGGGCGCCCCGGGCGAGGGCTATCCCTACCCGTGGTCCGTGCGCGGCTGGCTGTCCGGGCGGACCGCCGACCGCGGACCCCTCGACGACCGGCCCCGGTTCGCGGTCTCCGTGGCCGGGTTCCTCCACGCCCTGCAGCGCTGCGACGCCTCCGGCGGACCCCTCGCCGGCGAGCACAGCTGGTACCGGGGCGCGTCGCCCGCCCATTACGACGACGAGACCCGCCGCTTTCTCGCCGTACTCGGCGGCCGTGTGGACACGGCCCGCGCCACCGCGGTCTGGGACGCCGCCCTCGCCGCGCGATGGGAGGGCGAACCCGTCTGGTTCCACGGGGACATCGCCTCGGGGAACCTCCTCGTGGCCGACGGCGATCTCGCGGCCGTCATCGACTTCGGCACCTGCGGCGTCGGCGACCCCGCCTGCGACCTGGTCATCACCTGGAACTTCTTCTCCGGCGCCGGCCGCAAGGCGTTCCGCCGCGCCGTCGCCGTGGACGACGCCACCTGGGCCCGGGCCCGCGGCTGGGCGCTGTGGAAGGCGCTGCTGGTCCTCACCGGCGTCATCGACGACGACCCGGCGCGGGCCGCCGTCCAACAGCGCGTGATCCAGGACGTCCTGGACGACCACGAGCGCCACGCCTAGCCGGGGCGTGCGAAGCTGCCCGCCATGGCGCCTTCGACAGTCCGTGGACTTGCCCTGCCCGAGCGACTGGCCGCCCTGATCGACCGCGATCTGTGGCATCACCCCGGCGACGCCGTGTCGGCGGAGGTCGTCCCCTGGTTCGAGGACCTGCTCGCCTTCGTCTCGGACGCGGAGCAGATGGACTTGGCGTCCCGGTCGATGGACCTGTTCGCGGACGATCCGCATTGCGCCTTCTTTCGCCAGGCACGCGGAAGCCGTGGCACTGTCCCGCTCGATCTGCCGTGGCTGGACGTCGAACACGCAGTACTCATCGCCATCACGCGCAACCCCGGTGATGACGGCGCCCTGGCGCTCGACTACCGGACGGACCCCTCGGACCCTCGTGCCGTCGGCAGTGACTTCTGGACGGACCCCCGTCGGTGCCGGTGCCGGCGGCGGGCAGTGGCGCCCACCTTCTCGGCCTTAGTCACCGGCAGGGGCCTGTAGGTTCCGTCACCGCCAGGACTCGCATCACACCGATGCCGACACCGACCGGTGTCAGATCACCCCGGCCAGCTCGCCGCGCAGCCGCTCCGCCTCGACGACGCGCTCGACGGCCTGGGCGAGCAGCGTGCGCAGGACGAGTACGACGTGTGCGACGCCCATGACCGCCAGGGCGGCCCCGCAGAGCAGGAGGACCATGCCCGGGGGGACCGCCTCGCCCGGGGCCAGGAGGACCGCGAGGGCGAAGACCAGGAGGGCGGCCGCCACGACCGCGCCGAAGACGACGTGCACGTAGGGGAAGGCGGCGGGGGAGAACACGGTCCCGCGGCGCACCATCGTCACCAGGCGCCACACGCAGACCAGGACGACCTGGACCGCCACGATGCCCAGCACCACGATCACGAGGAACGGGTCGCGCAGGTACACGAGATCCGCGTCGAGACCCCTCATGTCGATGGCCAGCAGCGGCACCATCACGGCCTGCACGAGCACCGTGCCGGCGAGCAGCGCCACGAGCACGGCACGCAATGTGATCACTGTCAGCTTTCCCATCACCCCTCCATCCATCGAGCAACGATGGAAAGCTATCGAGATACGATAGGTCTGGCAAGGTGGGCGCTCACGGCCGGCGCCGGGCACCGCGCCGCGTCCTGCCCGGGCGGGGAGCCGAACAGGCGGGCTCATGGTGGAGACGTCACGGAAGTGCCGGTGGAACGCCGCCGCCGGCCGTGCAGCCCGATCCGCTCGAAGTCGGCAGGATCGGGCAAGAGCCCGCCTCTTTCGGCCTACCGGCCAGGACCCGCCCCGCGCTTCGATGGTCAGGACCGACGCACCGACCGTCTCGACACCCACGGGAGCACGTCCATGCCGCTCGACCACTACGTCACCCTCGGCCGCTCGGGGCTGCGGGTCAGCCCGTTCGCCCTCGGCGCGATGACCTTCGGGGAGGATCCCGGCGGCGCCGGGTGCAGCGTCGAGGAGTCCGAGAAGATCCTCGCGACCTACCTCGACCTGGGCGGGAACTTCATCGACACCGCCAACTTCTACACCAACGGCCATTCCGAGAGCATCCTCGGCGACTTCTTCGCCGCGCGCCCCGGACGGCGCGAACACGTGGTGCTGGCCTCGAAGTTCTTCACCAACCTCCACCCCGGCGACCCCAACGGCGGTGGCGCGGGCCGCAGGTCGGTGATCGCCCAGCTCGACGAGACCCTGCGCCGGCTGCGGACCGACTGGATCGACCTGTACTGGTTGCACAATTGGGACCGGAACACGCCGATCGAGGAGACGATGCGCACGCTCGACGACCTGGTCCGGGCCGGCAAGATCCGCTACATCGGCTTCTCCAACACGCCCGCCTGGGTCACCGCCCAGGCCCAGACGACCGCGCTGCTCAAGGGCTGGACCCCGCTGATCGCGCTGCAGGTCGAGTACTCGCTGCTGGCCCGCACCGTCGAGGGCGAGATCGGACCGCTCGCGCTCGACCAGGGCATGGCGCTGGTGCCGTGGAGCCCGCTGAAGAACGGCTTCCTGTCGGGCAAGTACCGGCGCGGCACGCGCACCGCCGACTCGGCCCGTACGTCCTTCGTCGGCGAGCCGACCGAGGAGGACTTCGTGGTCATCGACGCGGTCACCGAGATCGCCGACGACCTCGGGACCACCGCCGCGGCCGTCTCGCTCGCGTGGCTGCGCGCCCGCGAGGGCACCGTCGTGCCCATCGTCGGTGCCCGCCGCCTGGAGCACCTGGAGGGCAACCTCGCCGGTCTGGAGACCGCCCTCACCCCCGGGCACCTGCGGCGGCTGGACGAGGTGTCGGCCCCGGTCCTGGACTACCCGGCGCCGATGCGCGGCGCGCTGCGGGCGATGCTGCAGTTCGGCGGCACCACCGTGGACGGCGAGACGTCCGCGGTGTACCCGCCGCTGTTGCAGAGCGACGTCCGCTACTGAGGCGGTCGCTGACGCATCGTCAGTCCTCGCGCTCCGAGGCGCTGCGCTCGACGCAGAACTCGTTGCCCTCCGGGTCGGCGAGGACCACCCAGCCCGTGCCGTCCGGGTTCCTGCGGTCGTCGACCAGCGCGGCGCCGAGGGCGAGCAGCCGCTCGACCTCCTCGTCCCGGGTGCGGTCCTGCGGCTGCACGTCCAGGTGCACCCGGTTCTTGACGGTCTTCGGCTCCGGCACGGTGATGAAGAGCAGCCCGGGCCCCTCGGTCCGGACCAGCGCCATCGGGTCCCCGGGCTCGTCCTCCTCGTGCAGTGGACGGTCCAGGACCAGGGACCAGAAGGTCGCCAGCCGGTGGGCGTCGGCGCAGTCGATCGTCACATGGCGGATCGCGGAGGTCATGGACCGAGTCTTGTCGATCATGCCCGGCGGCCGCAACCGGTGGAGACCCCGGGCCCGTGTCAGTCCGCCCGGCCCGTGGCCGCGACGGTGACGCCGAGGCCGATCATCGCGAGGCCGCCCGCGCCGCCGAGCAGGGACAGCCGGCGGTCGGACCGCCCGAGCCAGGCGCGGGCGGCGGAGGCGGTGAGGCCCCAGCAGGTGTCGGTGATCAGGCCGATGCCGATGGGGACGAGCCCGAGCAGCAGCATCTGGCCGGGCAGGTGGCCGGCCGCGGGGTCGACGAACTGGGGGAGGACGGCGGCGAAGAAGACGATGCCCTTGGGATTGGTGACCCCGACGGTGAAGCCGTCGGCCACCGTCCGCAGGTCCCCGCGCGCCGGGGTCCCGGCCGCGGTGTCCGTTGTGCCGACCGTCATCTCCCCGCGGTGCCGGAAGGCACGCACCCCGAGGTGCACCAGGTAGGCGGCGCCCGCCAGTTTGACCGCCAGGAACAGCGGCAGGGACCGCTCGAACAGCGAGCCGAGGCCCAGCGCGACGGCCACCACGAGCAGGTAGGACCCCAGGAAGTTCCCCAGGACCGAGGCCATCGCGGTGCGGCGGCCGTGCGCGAGCGCCCTGCCGATGACGAAGAGCACGCTGGGTCCCGGGATCACGATGACGACCAGGGACATGGCCGCGAATGCGAGCAGCCGGTCGGTGGACACCAATTCCCTCACCTCCGGGGGTCATTGAAGCAGCCTCGGGGCCGGCGAGGTCAGCGGTCGTACCCCACCTCCACCACCCTGTACGGAGCCGGTCGCGGGCGTGGAAGCGCCCGGGAACAGCCGTTCCCTGCGATGCTGTGGCACCGGCCCCATAAGGAGGGTGGCCGGCGCCCAGGGGGAGGCGGCAGTGAACGTCCGTGACATGTCGCGCGGTGCGCGTCTCGCCGCCCATGGCGCCGTCTCCGCGTCCCTGGCCATGCGCGGTGATCGCGCCCTGCACGAGCTCGTGGACTCGGCCGCGCCGATCGGATCCGGCATCGGCGGGAAGTCGGCCCTGCTGGAGGTCGAGGGAACCCCGGTCTTCGTGAAGCGGGTGCCCCTGACCGACCTGGAGAGGCGACCCGAGCATCTCCGGTCCACGGCCAACCTGTTCGAGGTGCCCGTCTTCTGCCAGTACGGCATCGGCCAGGGCGGCATCGGTGGTCCGGGCTTCGGGGCGTGGAGGGAACTCGCCGTGCAGACCATGACGACGAACTGGGTGCTCGCGGGGGACTACGAGGGCTTTCCCCTGATGTACCACTGGCGCGTGCTGCCCGACACGCAGCCCCTGCCCGATGAACTGGCCGATGTGGAACGGGCTGTTGCCCTCTGGGGCGGTGCACCGCAGGTGCGCGAACGGATCCGCGCTCTCCAGCGGTCCTCGGCGAGCGTCGCGCTGTTCCTGGAGTACATCCCGCAGAACCTGCACCAGTGGCTGGGCACCCAGGTCGAAGGAGGGGACGACGTCGCCAACAGGGCCTGCGCCATGGTGGTGAGGGAACTGGCGGCCGGCACCGCGTTCATGAAGGGCCGCGGACTCCTGCACTTCGACGCGCACTTCGAGAACATCCTGACCGACGGACGACGCCTCTACTACGCCGACTACGGCCTCGCCCTGTCCTCCCGGTTCGAGCTGTCGCGCGAGGAGGGCGAGTTCTTCGACCGCCATCAGGACTACGACCGCTGTTACACCGCCATGTACCTGGTGAACTGGCTGGTCACCGCCCTGTGCGGATACCGGAGGGAGGACCGGGAGGGCCGCCGCGCACGGGTGCGTGCCTACGCGGAGGGCGAGCGCCCCACAGGAGTCCCGGACGAGGCCGCGGCGATCCTCGCCCGGTACGCGCCGATCGCCGCGGTGATGTCGGAGTTCCAGAGCAGCCTCCTGCGCGGCCGCACACAGACCCCGTACCCGCTGGAGGAGATCCGCCGCATCGGCGGCATCACGTAGGAGCGCCGCAGTACTCTGGGGGCCCGGGGCGTCTGGCTCCGGACTTCGTGATCAGGGAGGGAACGATGAGCGCCGAAGCCCACTCCCAGGTCCCGCGGCCCTCGCGTGACGACGACGCCGAGGCCGCCGTGGACGCCGCTCTGCGCGTGGCCCGATTCGGCAGGCTGCCCGAGCGCGTCCCGTTGGAGAAGACCGTCGAGAGCCGTCCCGCTGCCGCGCCGCACGATCCCGGCTTCGGCCGCAACCCGGACACGGACTGGCTCATCCGCTACTGCGCGTGACCCGCTGACCCGCTGATCGGCTGCCGGGCTGATCGCCTGAGCGGTCGGCCGCCGGATCGTCGGGGGCTCAGACGACGATGAGGTCCCAGGCCGTCATCGCGTCCGCCAGCCGCAGGTGGGGCCCCGCCTCCGCGGTGCGCCCGAGGCGCTCCAGGGAGCGGCCGAGCAGCAGGTGCGCGTGCGGGTCGTTCGGCTCGGTGCGCAGAATGTGCCGGAGTTCCTTCTCCGCCTTGGTGAACTGGGCGGAGTAGTAGTAGGAGCGCGCCAGGAGCATGCGAACCGCCAGGTTGCGGGGCGCCACGTCGACGATGCCGCTCAGGACCCTCGCGGCCGCCCGGTAGTGCTGGCCGTTGAAGTAGAGCGTCGCTCGTTTGAACGTCTCCGCAGTCGAGCTGTTCATGCGGGGCACCTTTCCGTGTCCTCGTCCACGCTGTGGTGACAGCGCCCCTCCGGCTGGTGGGTGGTCATCGGTCCCGCGACCGATAGGGGTGCCAACCGCCCGGAGTGTCCGTTTGTTCCGTCCTCGGACGCGAAGTGCGTCCCGGGGAGGTGGCGCGTGTCATACGGGCGGCCGGCGCCGGGCCCACGGCGGGGCCCGGCGTCCGGCCGGCCGTGCGGTCAGCGTTCCGCGGGAAGGCCGGGGTAGAGGTTCGAGAGGTCGCCGGAGAGCGCGGCGCGCACGGCACGGCTCTTCTCGTCGACCACCACTTCCAGGGCGCGGGACTGGATGCCGTCCAGGGCGAGCCCGGCCACCCGGGCGGGATCGATCTTGTCCGACCCGGGGACGTAGTCCGCCATGTCGGTGTCCATGTAGCCCACGTGCAGGGCGGTCACGTCGATGCCGGACGGCGCCAGCTCCTGTCGCGTCACATTGGTCATGGCCAGCTCGGCGGCCTTGGCGGCGCTGTAGCCGCCGTAGTTCGGGAAGTGCGCCCAGCTCAGGACCGACAGGATGTTGAGCACAGCCCCGCCGCCGTTGGCGGTGATCACCGGGGCGAAGGCCCGTGTCACGTTCAGGGAGCCGAAGAAGTGGGTCTCCATCTCCAGGCGGATGTCGGAGATGTCACCGGCCACGAGGCCCACGTGCGTGCTGATGCCCGCGTTGTTGATGAGCAGGGTCGCGTCCGGGGCGGCCTCGGCCGCCCGCTCCACGGAGAAGACGTCCGTGATGTCCATTTCGAGCGGCACGACCCCGGGCAGGTCGACCGATGACGGCTTGCGCGCGGCCGCATAGACCTTCGCGGCACCGCGCTCCAGCAGCTGGGCGGCCAGGTGCCGGCCCAGACCGCGGTTCGCGCCGGTCACGACAGCCACTGCGTTCTTGATGTCCATGGGTCACTCGTCTCGGGAGAAAGCTGGGTAGGTATCTCCAACTTAGACGTCTGAATATGAATGCGCAACCCAGGGGTATGCTGGTGCCATGACTCCCGCCAAGGCCACGCGGAGGGACCGCGACCCCGAAGAGACGTGCTCGATCGCCCGTGCCCTGGAAGTGGTGGGGGACCGGTGGACGATGCTGATCCTCCGCGACGCGGCGCTGGCGGAAGCGACCCGTTTCGCCGACTTCCGGGACCGCCTCCGCATCGCCCCCGACGTACTCGCGGCACGCCTGGGCACGCTGGTGGAAGAGGGCGTCATGGAGAAGCGGCCCTACCGCGAGCCGGGCGCGCGCACGCGCTTCAGCTACCACCTGACGCCGGGCGGGAAGCAACTGCTCCCGGTGCTGGCCGCGCTCCAGCAGTGGGGTGACGAGAACCGCCCGCCCTCCGTCGGGCCGACGGTCCTGCGGCGCTCCGCGAACGGGGATCGCGTGGTGCGCGTGGCGTTCGTCGACGACGCCGGCGCCGTCGTCCCGGCCGACGACGTGCGGTTCCGGGAGGCGCCGCTCCCGCAGCCGGTCCCGGAGGACTGACGGCGGACTGACGGCGGACGCCACCGCGTCGGGCGGTGCGGTCAGTTCTCGACCTTGGCGAACAGCAGGTTCAGGCCCTCGGTCATCGTCGGGTGCGTGATGATCATGTCCCGGAGCGCCGTGTACGGCAGGCCCGCGACCATGGCGGTGTGCACGGTCGCCAGCGTCTCGCCCGCCTCGGGGGAGAGCATGGCAACGCCCAGGATGCGCTCAGTGGCGTTGTCGACGACGGCCTTCCAGACCCCGTCCGTCTCGCGCATGGTGCGGGCCCGCGGGATCGCCGAGACCGGCAGCCGGGCGACGCCCACGTCGTGCCCCGCGGCCCGTGCCTCGCCCTCGGTCAGGCCGATCCGGGCGAAGTCGAGGCTGAGGAAGGTGGTGTGCGGAATCAGCCGGTCCCGGGTCGACCGGGAACCGCCCGCGAGGTTCGCCTTGAGGATCCGGTAGTCGTCCAGCGAGATGTGCGTGTACTGCGCGCTCCCGGCGACGTCCCCGGCCGCCCAGGTGTGCGGCGCGTCCGCCGCCAGGTGCTCGTCGACGACGACGAAGCCCGCCGCGTCCGTCCGTACTCCCGCCACGTCGAGGGCCAGGTCCGAGGTGACCGGGTCACGGCCGACGGCCACCAGCACGTCGTCGCCGCTGACCTCGGCGCCGTCGGAGAGCCCCACGGTGACGCGGCCGTCGGCGCCGCGGCGGACCGAGGCGGCGGTGCGCCCGAACAGGATCTCCACGCCGTCCGCGGTCAACAGTTCCGTCACCGCCAGCGCGATGTCCTCGTCCTCCCCGGGCAGCAGGCGCGAGCCCCGGACCAGGAGCGTGACCCTGCTGCCGAAGGTCGCGAACATGTCCGCGAACTCCAGGCCCACCGTGCCGCCGCCGATCACGATGAGGTGCGCGGGCAGCCGCTCCAGGCGCAGCAGGGTCTCGCTCGTCAGCGCCCCCGCCTCCGCCAGCCCGGGAATGCCGGGGACGTGCGGCACGGTACCGGTGTTGATCACGGCGTCCGCACCCCGCAGCACCCGCGTGCCGCCGTCGTTCAGCGCCACCTCGACGGTGCGCTCGGCGACGAAGCGGGCCCTGCCGAGCACGAAGTCCATCCCGGAGTCCAGGAACTGCCGGTGGTTGAGGGAGACCATGCCGTCGACGACGCCGTTCTTGTGCTCGCGCAGCGACTCCGCGCTCACGACGGGCGCCTCCGCGATCAGCCCGAGCTGCCGGGCGCGCGTGACGACGCGCCGGGCACGTGCGGAGGCCACCAGGGACTTGGTGGGGATGCAGGCCACGTTGATGCACGTGCCGCCGATCATGCCGCGTTCCACCATCGCGACCCGCTGCCCGGCACGCGCCCGGTCCATGGCGAGCGTCTTGCCGGCCTTGCCACCGCCCACCACCAGCAGGTCGACGTCCTCCGGTGTCCGATCCATCACGGGGCCTCCTGCTGCCGCCCCGGAGCCCGGGCGCGCGCGGCGCTCGCCGACGATCTCCCCGCTTCCCACGGTAGGCGGCCCCCCTCGGATCGGCGCGTCGGCCGTGGACCGACCGCGGCCGACCGTCTGACGACACGGAAATCGCCTGGTCCGCGGCGCGACTGCCGTGACACGGTGCCGGGGCCGGCACCCCGCTCGCCGACCGCCTGACCGACATGGACCGCGTGGTCGCGCGAGGGCTCGCCGTGCGGTTCGAGGGGGCGGGCGAAGGGCGCGAGGGGACGCCCGGGCAGGCGGTGGGACCGGGTGCTGGGGTGGGCGTACGAGGACCGGCGCCGGGGGTGGCGCCGGACGGCGCTCAGCGCGCTGGGGATCACGGTGGACACCGCCCACCAGGGGCGCGGGCCGTCCTACCGGATGCTGGAGGCGCTGCGCGAGGCCCTGGTCCGACCGGGTCGGTGATGGACGACTCCCTGCCCGCCCGCGTCATGGCCTATGTGCGCCGCCACCTGACCGAGGCCGACCTGACGCCCGAGCGGATCGCCGCCGGCCACGCGGTCTTTGAGCGCCACCTCTACGCGCTGCTCCGCTGCTCCGGCATCAGCCTCGAACGCCTCGAAGCGGCACGGCGGTTGCCGGCCTCCGTGCGGCACGACCACCACCTGACGATCGCGGCGGTCGCGACACGCTGCGGATTCGGCAACGCGCGCCATTTCGCCCGCCGTTTCCACGCCGCCTACGGGATGACGCCGCGTGACGCCGGGCGGACCCCTGGAACGGAGACGATCAGGGCGCTCCAGGGAACGGACGGCCCGCGCCCGGCCGGCCGGGCACCGTCAGGACGCCGACGGGTGGTGGCTTCGCCAGACGCCGGGCTGCTCCTGGTGGGTGGGCGCCGCGCTGCCCCACGGCACGGTGGCGCCGGGGGAGTTGCCCGGCAGGGTTGTCGGGGCGGAGGCCCACGGTGCGCCCGCGAGGTGCGTGCCCGGAGGGGCTCGTCTCCCCGCTCGTGGGCCGGGTTACCGGTGAGACGGCCCCGTGTCGTTGCGGACCGCGGTGACCGCGCGCGTCGTGGGAAGGTCGTCCGCCGGTGCCGTCCGGGTGGAGGTGGCGGAGCACCCCGCGCCGGAGTGGCTCACGGTGGAGGGACACGACGCCGATCCGCGCGGCGAGTAGGACCCCGATCGGCCGGGTCGACGGGCCGTCGGCCCAGGCTCGCGCGCTGATCGGGAACGAGGTCGTCGCCGGCGGCCGTGCGGTCGCCGACACGGGCCGGGCCGGGGTACGGGAGGGCCGGTTTCGGCGAAGTGGCAGCCTGTCGCTACCGCGTGGCGGACCGATCCGCCCCGGAGGACCCCGGCATGTCCAGGTCGATCCACTGCCCGTTCTCCGCGGTGCGCAGCCGCGCCGTCAGCCCCGCGTCGTCGAAGGCCCGGTCGATGTCGGAGCGGTCCTCGGTGAAGTGGGCCCAGCTGTCGCAGTGCGCGGGGACCACGAGCGGCGAGCCCAGCACCGAGGCGGCCGCGCTCGCCCGCTCGGCGGTCAGCGTCAGCGGGCGGTTGCGGCTGCGTACGGGTACCCGCGCGCCGCCCATGAACAGCACGGCGATGTCGACGGGCGGCAGGCGGCGGGCGATCTCGGCGACGACGCCGACGGAGGCGTTGTCGCCGCTGACGTACACGGTGGGCAGCCCCGTGCCGGTCAGGACGAAGCCGGTGACCTCGCAGTTCACATGGCCCTGCTCGTCCCGGTCGCCGTCGTCGGGGCCGTGCTGCGCGGGTACGGCGTGGACGGTGACGGTGTCCCCGCCGGGCCGCGGCAACTCGACGCTCTCCCACGCCGCGAGCCCGCGGGCGGGCAGCCCGAGCCGGCGCGCGGACGCGGGCCCGGTGAGCACCAGCGAGGACGCCAGGGCGAAGGCCCGTCCGCGCACGTCGAGGTTGTCGGGGTGGAGGTCGTGGCTGACCAGGACGGCGTCCACGGGGCCGAGTTCGTCCTCGTGGGCGGCCGGGGAGGCGGTCTTGGTGAGGTACCCGTGATCCCCGGCCTCGTCGAAGGTGGGGTCGGTCACCAGACGCAGCCCCCCGATGTCGAGGACGGCGGTGGGGCCGCCGATGACGCAGACCGCGCACTCCCGGCGTTCGGGACTGATGCGAGGGGCCACGGCGGCACCTGCCTCTCGTTCGGGTGGTCGCGGTCGACCGGATGTGCCGACCGGTGATCGGTGCACTCAGTACGTGGAGAAGTCGGCCATCATCGCCATGTCCTCGTGCTCCAGGTTGTGGCAGTGGAGCATGAAGTGGCCCGTGTAGTCGGTGAAGTGGACGGCCACGTCGACGGTCTCGCCGGGACCCATGGCGATCGTGTCCTTCCAGCCGTGGTCGAACGGCCCCGGTGCCTTGCCGTTGCGGGACACCACGCGGAAGGGGTCCAGATGCACGTGGATCGAGTGGAAGAACACCGACCTGAAGCGCCAGATCTCGGTGGTGCCCAGCTTCGCGCGGGTCAGTGAGCGCCCCGGCAGGTACGGCCGGCCGTTGATCGTCCAGCCGTTGCGGCCCGAGTGCCGGAACTCGAAGGAGCGGGTGGCGACCGCCTTCGCGGGGTCGAGGACGCTCTCGGCACGCAGCGCCAGCCGGTCCGGGAGGCGGGCGTCGTCGTGGACGGCCCGCGTGGACGGCGAGACGTCGAAGCGCATGACCTCCGCGGTGGTCCGGCTGCCGAAGAGGTTCACCACGCGGACCTTGGTGCCGGGCCGGTAGCGGGAGAAGTCCACGACGATGTCGAAGCGTTCACCGGGTGCCAGCCGCAGGCTGTCGTGGGGCAGGGGGCGTTCCATCAGGCCGCCGTCGCTGCCGATCTGCACCAGGCCCTTGCCGCCGGGGGGCGGCGGGTCGAGGGCGAGCTTGTAGTAGCGGACGTTGGAGCCGTTGAGCAACCGGAGCCGGTAGCGCCCCCGTTGGACCCGGTGCACGGGCCACGGGGCACCGTTGACCAGGATGACGTCGCCCTGGACGCCGGCGGTGTGGTTGCGCGGGACGCCGGGGGAGTGCATGCCCGGGTCGCCGGGGTACATCAGTGAACCGTCCGCCTCGAAGGCCCGGTCGGCGATCATGATGGGGATGTCACGGTCGCCGCGGGGCAGCGCGAGGGCGTCCTCCTCGTCGTCGGTGACCAGGTGGAAGCCCGCCATGCCGTGCCAGACCGCCGTGCCGGTGTAGCCCATGCGGTGGTCGTGATACCACATGGTGGACGCGCGCTGCTGCATGGGATAGGTGTACGAGCGCTCGCCGTAGGCGATGTTGCCGTGCGTCTCGCCCATGTCGTCCATGCCCGCCATCGCGTCCTCGACGGACAGGCTGCTGTTGACGGGCATCGTCAGGTCGATCGGGTACCCGTCGCTCTCCGACGGGGTGTGGCCGCCGTGCAGATGGACGACGGTCGGCTGCTGCAGTTCGTTGCGGTGCCGCACGATGGTCCGCCGCCCGGAGCGGGAGATGATCGTGGGCCCGGGGAAGGTGCCGTTGTACGTCCAGCAGCTGGTGCGCAGACCCGGCAGGATCTCGAGCTTCGCCTCGCGCTGCACGATCTGGAAGGTGTCGGTGCCACCGGCGGACCCGAGCGGGCTCGGCACCGGGGGGATCGGCAGGGGCACCTGGTAGGGGCGGGGAAGCGGGGCCTTGCTCTGCATGACGCCGCCTGGCGGCACGTCGGCGGGGGACAGGGCCGTGGCGCGTGCTGCCACCCCCGCCCCGATGACCGCTGCCGCACCCGTGGCGAGAAAGCGGCGCCGGTCGATACCTCGGATCACGTTGGCTCCCATCCACGCCGATTTGATCGTTTTACGGCTTTCGTCAGCATAGGGCTGCACTGTGCACACGAAAGGGTGGGACACGCGTGCCGGGACGACACCCATGGGGCCCGGCAAATAGACATATGAACGCACTGAAAGCCCCTGGTTCGGGCTCCGCTCGCGGGGGAACCCGGACCAGGGGCGTCGGCCCCGCGGTGGCTCACACCGAGGGCACGCGGACCGCCCCGCCGGCCGGGGCGACGGCCGGGCCCAGCAGGTCCGGCAGCCCCAGGCGGTGGTAGAAGCGCTCACGGACGTGGTCGGCGACGACCGACACGACCTCCGACCCGTCGTCGACGGGGTCGATGTGGGTGCGGAAGGGGCGGTTGCCCGCGGGCAGCCCGACCACGCGGACGATCTCCCGGGCCACGTCGGCGACATCGGCGCCCTCGGGCGTCATGGCCGCCAGCGCCCTGCCGACCTGGTCGGTCATGCCCGCGTACCGCGCCTCGTACGCCTCCGTGACGGCGCGGTCGGCGGCGTGCCCCGCGTTGGCGAAGTGGTCGGTGCCGCTGGTGAAGGCGCCGGGGACGACGATCGTCGACTCGATGCCGAAACGGGCGAGTTCGGCGGCGTAGCTCACGGCGAGCGCGTCCATGGCGGCCTTCGCCGCGAAGTACGGGGCGAGGTAGGGCGGGGTGCCGCCGCGGGTGCTGGAGGAGCCGACCCACAGCAGCAGTCCGTGGCCCTGCTCGCGCAGTTGGGGCAGGGCGGCGCGATTGACGCGCTGGGTGCCGAGCACATTGGTGTCGTAGACGGCGGCCAACTGCTCCGGGGTGAAGGCCTCGGCGGGGCCGAGCACCATGTGGCCGGCGTTGTGGACCAGCACGTCGAGCCGGCCGGTCTCCGCCACGACGCGGGCCACGGCGCGGTCGGCGCTGTCCTGGTCGAGCACGTCGAGTTCGACCACGCGCAGGTCGATGCCCTCGCGCGCGGCGCGGTCGCGGACCTCGGCCGCTCGGGCGGCGTTGCGCCCCTCGACGTGGCGCATGCTCGCGTAGACGGTGTGGCCGGCGGCGGCCAGGGCGTGGGCGGTCAGGGCGCCGAATCCGGAACCGGCGCCGGTGATGAGGACGGTGGAGGGCATGGTGGAACGTCTCCTCGGAGCGGGTGGGGCCCGGCCCCGGCGGCGCTGCGCCGGGGCCGGTGGGTGCGGGTGCGGATCGGGCGGGTGCGGGTGCGGCGGCGCGGGAGCCGTCAGATGGCCCCGCCGTTGGCGTAGACGACCTGGCCGTTGACCCAGCGGGCGGGGCCGGCGAGGAACGAGATCACCTCGGCGGCGTCCTCGGGGTTCCCCAGGCGCCCGAACGGGGTGACCGAGGAGAGGCGGTCGATGGTGGCCTGGTCCTTGCCCTGCAGGAACAGCGGGGTGGCGGTCGGGCCGGGGGCGACGGCGTTGACGGTGATGTCGCGGCCGCGCAGCTCGCGGGCGAGGATCAGCGTCATGGCGTCCACCGCGCCCTTGGTGGCCGCGTAGGCGGTGTAGGCCGGCAGGGCCAGCTTGGTCACGCTGGTCGAGAGGTTGATGATGGCGCCGCCGGCGCGCACCCGGCGGGCGGCCTGCTGGCTCATGACGAAGGTGCCGCGCACATTGGTGCGGTGCATCCGGTCGAAGTCCTCGAAGTCCAGCTCCATCAGCGGGCTCACCAGCATGATCCCCGCGGTGTTCACCACCACGTCGACGCCGCCGTAGGCCTGCTCGGCCTGGTCGAAGAGGGCGGCGACCTCGCCCTGGTCGGCCACGTCGGCCCGGACGGACATGGCGGTGCCGCCGGCGGCGACGACGGCCTCGACGGCCTCCTTGGCGCGTCCGGGGTTGCCCGCGTAACCGATGACGACCTTCATGCCGTCGGCGGCCAGGCGCTCGGCGGCGGCACGGCCGATGCCGCCGGAGCCGCCGGTGACGATGGCGACCCGGTCGGTGGAGGAGGTGGCGGCCGCGGAGGTCTCGGGGGTGGTCATGGCAGGGGGTCCTTCCGGTCTCGGACTCCCGTGGCCGGTCGGCCGCGGGGCATTTAATGGACGCGGAGTCCATATAAGCATGGATGTAGACGCCGCGTCCATATAAAATGTTGCCGAGACCTCCGGACCAGGGAAGAGGACCGACATGACATCAGCATCGGAACCCGTCCGCCGCGGCCGGGGCCGCAGGCCGGCCGACGAGGTGCGCGGCGACATCCTCAAGGCCGCGGGCGCGTTGCTGCTCGCCGACGGCATGGCCGCGTTCACCATCGAGCGGGTGGCCAACGCGGCGGGCGCCAGCAAGATGACCATCTACAAGTGGTGGCCCTCCAAGGGCGCGCTGGCCCTCGACGGATACTTCACCGCGGTCCGCGACACCCTCGCCTTCCCCGACACCGGCGACATCACCGCGGACCTCACTGCCCAACTGCGCGCCTTCGTACGCCTGATGACCCGCACCCGCGCCGGGCGGATCGTCGTGGAACTGGTCGGGCAGGCGCAGACCGACCCGGACCTGTCCGCGGCCTTCCGGGAGCACTACTCCGGCCCCCGGCGCGCCTTCGCCGTCGAGGTGATCGGCCGAGCCCAGCAGCGCGGCCAGATCCGCCCCGAGGTCGACGCCCAAGTGCTCGTCGACCAGCTGTGGGGAGCCTGCTACCACCGCCTGCTGATCCCCGACGAGCCCCTCACCGAGGAGTTCGCGGCCGCCCTGGTGGCCAATGTGATGGCCGGGATCGGAACCGCCGGCCGCGGCGCGTGACGGCCCCGTCCGCGCCCCTACGCTGAATCCCGCACCGCCACTGGACTGGACCGCTGACAGCACCGGGAGCCGACATGCCGCTGTACTTCGAGGACTTCCACGCGGGCCAGGAGTTCACGACCCAGGGCCGCACGCTCACCGAGTCCGACGTGGCGTCCTTCGCCGCGTGGAGCTGGGACACCAACCCCGTCCACACCGACGCGCGGTTCGCTGCGGAGACGCGCTTCGGCGAGCGCATCGCCCACGGACTGCTCGGGGTCTCCGTGGCCATGGGGCTGGCCTCGCGGCTCGGTGTCTTCGAGGGCAGTTCCGTCGCGCTGCTCGGCATCGACGACTGGCGCTTCCGCCGGCCGCTGCTGGTCGGCGACACCGTGCGCTGCCGGGTCGTGATCCTCTCCACCCGCCTGACCGGCCGCGGTGACGCGGGCATCCTGGTCCGCAGGTTCGAACTGCTCAACCAGCGCGACGAGATCGCGCAGGAGGGGAACATCGACCTCATGGTCGCTCCGCGTCCCTCCGGTGACGGGCCGGCCTGACGCCCGCCTCGGCGTCCTTGCGGCGCGGCAGCAGCCCCGGCACCTGCATCAGCAGCCCGAAGGCGAGCAACCCGGCACCGAAGCCGCTCAGCGCGACCCAGCCGCCCAGGTGGTACGCGACGGAGCCGAGCTGGGACCCCAGCGCGCCACCCACGAAGAAGACCGCGATGTACGCGCTGTTCAGACGCGCGCGGGCGGTGGGGGCGAGTTGGTACACCGTGTGCTGCCCGAGCACGAGCGAGGTCTGGACGGCCATGTCGATCAGCACGGCGGCGAGCGCGAGCAGCAGGATCTGGTGCCGTCCGAGACCGGCCAGGACGAACGCGAGCGCCCCGGTGCCGAAGGCGGCGGCCGTCATCGGCCGGGTCAGACCGCGGTCCGCCCAGTGCCCGGCCAGCGGGGCCACCGCCGCGCCCCCCGCCCCGGCCAGCGCGAACACGGCCACACCGATCTGCGAGTAGTGGAAGGGCGGTCCGGTGAGCACGTAGGAGACCGTCGTCCAGAAGGCGCTGAACCCGCCGAACATCAGTGACTGGTACGCCGCCCGGCGCCGCAGGACCCCGTGCCGGCGCAGCAGCCCCGCGGTCGAGCGCAGCAGCCGCCCGTACGGCAGGGCGGCCGGCGGGGCGCGGTCCGGGAGGGTCCAGCGCAGTGCCACCGCGAGTACGGCCATCAGCCCGGCCGAGACCAGGTACACCACACGCCATCCGGCGGCCTCGGTGATCAGGCTGCTCAGGGTCCGGGAGAGCAGGATGCCGGTCAGCAGCCCGCTCATCACCCGGCCCACGACGCGCCCGCGCAGACGGTCCGGGGCGAGCCCGGCGGCGAAGGGCACCAGGATCTGGGCGACGACGGACACGGCGCCGGCGACCAGGAGCGCCGCCGCCAGTACCCCGAAGCCGGGCGCCGTGCCTGCGGCGACGCACGCCAGGGTGGCGACGGCCAGCAGGATCGTGGTCAGCCGCCGGTTCTCGACGCGGTCGCCGAGCGGGACCAGGAAGATCATTCCGGCCGCGTAGCCGGCCTGGCCCACGGTGATCAGCGTCCCGGCGGTCAGCGCGCTGATGCCGAGGGACCCCCGCAGGACGGCCAGCAGCGGCTGGGCGTAGTAGAGGTTGGCGACCGTCAGCCCGCAGGCGATCGCCAGGAGGAGGACGAGCCGGCCCGACGGGCCCTGGCCCGCCGCGGCGGTGGCCCGATCGCGCGGGCCGGACCGGCTGGACCACCGGGACCAGCCGGAATGTCCGGACGGGTCGGGCGGGTCGGGCGGGTCGGATCGGTCGGTGAGGGGCATCGGTACCTGGGCGGTGAGGACGTCGGACAATAGGTGTAACAACCACATTCCCTCGGAACTGCCCCGTCACCCGTCCCCGGTGATGATGGGAGGGCGGGTGCCCCGGTTTCCCCGTCACCCCGGGCGCGGCCCCGCGCCCCCGCCCGCCCAGGAAGGCGCTTCGATGCCCGAGTTGCAGGTGATCGCCCGCTACACCGTCTCCGAGGGCAACGAGGAGGAGGTGTTCGTCCTGCTCACACGGTTGGCCGAGGCGAGCCGCGCCGAACCTGGCAACATCTCCTACGAGGTCTTCCACGCGCTCGGCGACGCGCGGGACGTCGTCCTGCTGGAGCGCTACGCCTCCCCGCGGGCCTTCGCGGTCCACCGGGAGTCGCTGCACTTCAAGGAGCTGGTCCTCAGGCGGATCGCCCCGCTGCTGGACAACCGTGTGGTCACGACCTACGAGGCCGGCGAATGACCCCGGCCCACCGGCCGCTCCGTCACGTCTGGAACTGGTTGACCCCGCCGTCCACGTAGATCTCGCCTCCGGTGGTGAAGGAGCTGCGGTCGGACGCGAGGAAGAGCACCGCCTCCGCCACCTCCTCCGGCCGTCCGAGCCGGCCGAGGGGGATACCCGAGGCCAGGGCGGACTTGAAGGCGTCCTTCGCCGCCGGGTCGGGGGCCAGGCCCTCGATGCCGGGGGTGTCGACCGGGCCGGGGCTGACGGCGTTGACCCGGACGCCGCGGTGGCGCAGTTCGTTGGCCAGGGAGCGGGTGAGGGTGCGCAGCGCGCCCTTGGTGGCGGAGTAGACGCTCAGGCCCTCCTTGGCCGCGGTGTGCTCGGTGGAGGCGTTGATGACGATCGACGCCCCGTCGGCGAGGAGGGGCAGCGCCTTCTGGACGGTGAAGAACACGCCCTTGACGTTGGCGGCGAAGGTCGCGTCGAAGTACTCCTCGGTGACGTCCTCGATCAGGAGCCTTCGCCCGGCGCCCGCGTTGGCGAAGACGACGTCCACCTGCCGGCCGCGCTCGGCCACGGTGGCGTAGAGCCGGTCGAGGTCGGCGAGGTCGGAGACATCGCCCCGCAGGCCCACGGTGTCGCCGCCGATCGCGGCGACGGCGGCGTCGACGGACTCCTGGCGCCGGCCGGTGACGAAGACGAGGGCGCCCTCCTCCGCGAACCGCCGCGCCGTCGCCAGGCCGATGCCCGTCGTGCCGCCGGTGACGATCGCCGTCCTGCCGGTGAGTTCTCCCATGGCTCGCTCCCGTCCGCTCCGGGTGTCCGGGTCGTGTACCGCTCTCCCATCGTGGCAGCGGGTGGTGCGGACCGGCGACCGCGGCGGACGCGTCAGGGGTGGGCGGCGCGACGCCGGTGGCGGGCCGCCTTGGCGCTGTTGCCGCACCGCTCCATGGAGCACCATCGGCGCGGCTTGCCGGTGCCGGGGCCGTTGTCGAGGTAGAGCATGCGGCAGGTCTCCGCGTCGCAGGTGCGCAGCAGGGCCCGCGTGCGGGGGTCGGCCATGACGGCGATCAGGTCCCGGGCCACCGCGGACAGCAGCTCGGCGGTCGTCAGCAGGGGAGCGGGGCCGTGCGCGAGCCGTCCGTCCGCGTCGGTCCGCAGCCGGGGCGCGGGCGGGGCGACCCCAGCCAGCGTGTTGAGCAGGGCCACGGAGTCCGATCGCGGGGCGCGGTCGTCCAGCTCGGCCGTGACGAGGTCGTAGGCGGCGTCGCGCAGTTCGCGCAGCGCGGCAAGGAGCGCGGCCGGGTCCTCCTCGTCCCGCGGGGCGAGACCGACACCGGCGCACCACGCGCGCAGGCGCTCGGGCCCGTCCAGACGTTCGATGGGAGTGCTGGGCCTGCGGCCGACGGTGGCGACGAGGTCGAGCGACAGCGAGCCGGAGTCGAACCGCAGGGATCGGGCCTTGGCCGTGATCCGGGTCCGTGGGGTGGCCGGGACTTCCTCGCTCATGTGACAATAGTAACCAGGGAACCGGTTACTAAGGACAGACGATGCGACCCTGGATGCGCGCGGCCTCGGCGATGTTCGTCGTCGGCTGGGGCGCGAACCAGTTCTCGCCACTGCTCCTGGTCTACCGCGCCGACAGCGGGGTGTCCGGGAGCGTGGTCACCACCGCGTTCGCGGCCTACGCCGTCGGGCTGATCCCCGCGCTGCTGCTGGCGGCGCGCTTCGCGCAGCGCTACGGGCGGCGGCAGGTGATGTGCGCCGCGCTGCTGCTGTCGGCCGTCGCCTCGGCCGTCCTCCTGGTGGGCGGCGACCATTTCTGGGCGCTGATGCTCGGGCGGCTGGTCGCCGGCGTCGCGTCCGGCGCGGCGTTCGGACCCGGTACGGCATGGATCAAGGACCTGTCGGCGGACGCGGGCCCCGGCGCGGGCGCGCGGCGCGCCGCCGTCGCGCTGTCGGCCGGATTCGGCGGCGGCCCCCTGGTGGCGGGCCTCCTGGCCCAGTGGCTGGCCGGACCCGAGGCACTGCCCTATCTCGTGCACCTGGGCCTGACGGCGGCCGTGGCGCCACTGGTGTGGCACGCGCCCGACCCGGCCGCGCCCGCCGCGAGCACCCGGCCGCAGGCGCGTCCCCGGCTGCGGGCCGCGCTGCTGCAACGGGAGTTCCGCTGGGAAGTCGCCCCCTCGGCGCCGCTGGTGTTCGGTGCGCCCACCACGAGCTTCGCCGTCCTGCCGGCCCTCGTGCCGCTGCACGGCCCGGACATCGCGGTCGGCGGCGGCATCGCCGGGCTGACGCTCCTGACCGGCCTGCTCGTCCAGCCGCTGGCGAGGCGGCTGTCCCGGCGCGGCTCCCACGTGACACGGCACTGGGGGCTCGCCGCCGCGGTCGCCGGATTCCTGCTGGCCGCGGCAGCCGTCCGGCTGGCGGAACCCGCTCTCCTGATCCCCGCGGCCATGACCCTCGGTGCCTGCTACGGGATGCTCCTGGTGGCCGGGCTCAGCCAGCTGGAGGCCTGGGCGGCGCCGCGCGACCTCGCGGGCGCCGCGGCGGTCTTCTACTGCCTGGCCTACCTCGGCTTCGTCACGCCGCTCGTCGTGACCGCCCTGCACGGTGTCCTGCCGCCCGTGCTCCTGTTCGTCTGCGCCGCCGCCGCGGCGGCGCTCCTCATACCGGCGACCGCCCTGCTGCACAGGGCGGCGCGCACCAGAGCGGCCCAGCACATGGGCACCACCAGCGGCAGCAGCTGAATCACCCTGACCGGAAGGAAAGCACGTCATGCGGATCGTGGTTGTGGGAGCGGGCGGCGTCGGAGGCTACTTCGGCGCCCGGCTGGCCGAGGCGGGCCACGAGGTCACCTTCGTCGCGCGCGGACGGCACCTGGCGGCGATCAGGGAACGGGGGGCGCTGCTGGTGCGCAGCCCGCTCGGCGAGGCCCGGGTCGACGCGCGGCACTTCGTGGAGTCCCCGGCCGAGGTGCACCAGGCCGACGTCGTCCTCGTCGCGGTGAAGCTGTGGGACACCGAGGACGTCGCCGCCGGGCTGCGGCACCTCACCGACGGCGGCGCCCGCGTGCTCTCCCTGCAGAACGGTGTGCAGAAGGACACGGTGCTCCGCCGCCACCTGCCCGAGGACGCCGTGTGGGGCGGTGTCTGCTACATCGCGGCGGTCATCGAGGAACCCGGTGTCGTCGTGCACCGCGGGCCGATGCAGCGGATCGTCCTCGGCGCCTACCAGGGGCACCCGGCCGACGGAGTGGCCGAGTTCCACGAGGCCTGCGTGAAGGCCGGCATCGACGCCGAGGTCGGCGCGGACATCGCGCGGACGGTCTGGGAGAAGTACGTGTTCCTCACGGGCCTGTCGGCGACGACGACCGCCGTGCGGCAGCCGATCGGCGTCATCCGCGGCAACCCCGCCACGCGGGAGCTGTTGCGCGAGGTCATGGCCGAGGCCGTCGCCGTCGGGCGTGCCTCGGGTGTGGACCTCGACGAGGCGTTCGCCGACGCGCAGATGGCCGCCGTCGACACCCTCCCGGCCGGCATGACCTCGTCCATGGCCCACGACCTGGAGCGGGGGAACCGGCTCGAACTGCCGTGGCTCAGCGGGGGAGTCGTCTCCCTGGGGCGGGAACTGGGCGTGCCCACGCCCCGCAACCGGACCGTGGCCGACGTCCTCGCCCCGTACGAGCTCGGCCGGCCGGCCCCGGACGCCTGACCGCGGGCGCCGCGCGCGGGACACGTCCCGTGCGCGGCGCCCGCTCCTGAGCTGTCAGCCGGCGACCCGGACCGGGAGCTCGAACAGGTCGTTCTGCGTCACGACGGGCTTGTTGCGCAGTTCCGAGGCCGGGACCGCCAGGGCCAGGCCGGGGAAGCGCGCGAACAGCGCCGGCAGTGCCACGCCGGCTTCCAGGCGGGACAGGGCCGCGCCGGGGCAGACGTGCGGGCCGTGGCCGAAGGCGATGTGCCGGATCGGCTCCCGCGTGATGTCGAACGCGCCCGCCGTCGGCCCGTGCTGCGCCTCGTCGCCGCCGATGGCCGCGTACGAGACGATCAGCGCCTCGCCCTTGGCGATGACCTTGTCGCCGACCGGGACGTCCTCGGTGGCGAAGCGGATCAGCACGTGCGAGGTCGGCGTCGAGTACCGCAGCGTCTCCTCCACCACGGCCTCCCACGCCACCTTGCCCGCCAGGACGAGCTCGAGCTGGTCCGGGTGGGCCAGCAGGTTGACCACCGCGTTGACGATCAGCGAGATCGTGGTCTCGTGACCGGCGGCGATCATCAGCTGCAGGGTGCTCTGGATCTCCGCGTCGGTGAGGTGGTCACCGTCCTCGGAGGCCGCGATCAGGGCGCTCGTCAGGTCGTCGCCCGGCTCGGCGCGGCGGGCAGCGACCGTGCCGCCCATCATCTCCGCCAGCTCACCGAGGGTGGCGAGCACCTCCTCCGGCGGGGTCTGGGTCGAGAAGAACTTCTCGAACAGCACCTTCAGCCGGGGCAGATGGGCCTCGTCGATGCCCATCAGCTCCTGCACGACGTACATCGGCAGCGGATAGGCGAACTCGGCCTTCAGGTCGATGACGTCGGCGTCCTGCGCGGCCTTCGCCACCCGGTCCAGCAGACCCGCGGTCAGCTCCTCGATGCGCTCGCGCATCCGCTCCACCCGGCGGGGGGTGAGCGCCTGGGCCACCAGGCCACGCAGCCGGCGGTGGTCCGCGCCGTCCACCGTGAGCATCGAACGGCCCGGGTTGGCCAGGCCGATCAGCGCCCAGTCGGCCGGTATCTCACCGCGGGTGAACGCGTCCCAGTGGGCGATGTCCTTCACCAGCCGCGGGTCGGTGAGCAGCGCACGGGCCTCCGCGTGGTGCGTGACGGCCCACACGGGCACGCCGCCGGGCAGTTCGACCGCCGCGAGCGGGCCCGCGTCGCGCAGCAGCGCGCTCTCCGCGGCCAGGTCCTGGACCAGGGGGTCGAGCACGATGCGCGCGCCGTCGAGGGCGCTCGCTCCGGTGACGGGGCATTTCATGGACGGTCTCCAAGGGCCGGAGTGGGAGTGAAGCGCACGGGGAGTTCGGTCATGCCCCGCAGCCAGGGGGAGGGGCGCCGGACCAGGCCCTGCACCGCCACCGTGAGATCGATGTCGGGCAGCCGGTCGAGCAGCACCTCGATCCCGGTACGGGCGATCACCTCGGCGATCTCCTGGGCCGGGAACGGGCAGCGGTGCTCGCCGTGCCCGAAGGAGAAGAAGGCGTTGTTCCCGTGGGTCGGGCCGCCGCCCTCCAGATGCACCTGGGGGTCGGCGTTGGCCGCCGCGAAACCGAGGATCAGCAGGTCGCCGGTGCGGATCTGACGCCCGCCCACCCGCGTGTCCCGCGAGGCCCACCGGCCGGCGATGTTCTGCGTGGGCGTGTCCTCCCACAGCACCTCGTTCATCGCCTGGCCCACGCTGTGCCGGCCGCCGGAGAACGACGCGGCGAAGCGGTCGTCGGTCAGCATCAGCCGCAGCGAGTTGCCGATCCAGTCCGCGGTCGGCTGGTGGCCCGCGATGGTCATCACCATCATGTCCTGCACGATCTCCTCGTCCGAGAAGTCGTACCGGTCGGCGAGCATCCGGGAGACGACGTCGGGGCCGGGCCGCTCCTTCTTCCGCTCCAGCAACTCCGTCATGGCGGTGAAGACATGGGTCTGGCCCGCGATGGCGTCCTCGGTGCTGTCGACCAGGTCGTTGATCGCCTTGACCAGCGCCGGGCCCTGCTCGTCGGCGAAGCCGTAGATGCGGGCCAGCACGCGCACCGGCAGCAGCGTGGCGAACTCGGCCAGCAGATCGGCCCTGCCGCGTCCGCAGAAGGAGTCGATGAGCCGGTCGGCGTACCGCTCGGCGGTGCGCCGCAGCTCGAACGGGTCGACCGCCTCCATGGCGTGGCTCATCATCGCGGCCCGCTGACGGTGCCGTTCGCCGACCGTGTAGAGGATCGACGGCTGCTTGCGGCCGATCATCGGCAGCAGCGGCCAGTCGCCCGGGATGCGGTCCCACTGGTTCCACAGGTCGGAGTCGCGGCTGAACAGCACCGCATCATTGGTGACGTGCAGCAGCTCCCGGTAGCCCAGCACCAGCCAGGCGGGCACGTCGCCGTCGAGCAGGACGGGGGCGACCGCGCCGTGGTCGCGCCGCATCTCGCGGTAGAGCTCGGCGGGTTCGACGTGGAAGCGCGGGCCGCTGAAGGGCACGGCGCCCGCGAACGCGTCCTCGGTGGTCGATGGCTCGGTGGTCACGGTGCGGTCGTCTCCCGGGCACGCGGACTGGCGGCGGACAGGGTGTGCAGATGCCGGACGAGCGTGATCAGCACGTCCTTGGAGGACTGGCGCGAACGCGCGTCGCACTCGATCAGCGGGATTCCGTCCGAGAGCGACAGCGCGTCCCGCACCTGCTCCTCGGTGTGCCGGGGGCCGCCGAAGTCGTTGCGGGCCACCACGAACGGCGTCCCGTGGTGCTCCAGGCGGTCGATGGCGTACCAGGAGTCGTCCAGGCGCCGGGTGTCGACCAGGACGACGGCGCCGAGGGTGCCGCTGAACAGCCGGTCCCACAGGAACCAGAAGCGCTGCTGCCCGGGCGCGCCGAACAGGTAGAGGACGTTGCGGTGGTCCAGGCTGATCCGGCCGAAGTCGAAGGCCACGGTCGTCGAGGTCTTCGCCTGGACACCGGCGAGGTCGTCCACGCTCTCGCCGGCCTGCGTCATCGTCTCCTCGGTGTTCAGCGGGCGGATCTCGCTGACCGAGCGGACCATGGTCGTCTTGCCCACGCCGAACCCGCCCGTGATCACGATCTTCAGCCCGTTGTCGGCGGTGGCGCTGAGCGGCCGCCGGAACGGCGGACTGTGGTCAGAGGTTGCGTAGTCCAACGAGCACCTGCTCCAGGATCTCGGGGTCCGGCAGTTGGGCCGCCGTACGGGCGGTTCGGGGGTGGCGGGCGCTGATCCTGCCGGTCTCCAGCAGGTCGCCGAGCAGGACCTTGGTGATGCCGACCGGCAGCGCGAGGTCGGCGGCGAGTTCCACCACCGCCGTCGGCTGCCGGCACACGCGCAGGATCAGCTGGTGCTCCGACTGCATCCCGGGCGCGGGATCGCACTCGGCGACCACCAGGGTCACCAGGTCGAACACGTCCGACGCGGGCCGGCTGCGTCCTCCGGTGAGGGTGTAGAGCCGGTCCGGATTGTCGTCCCGGCCCGGGCGAGGGGTCATCCGCTGTCGCCGTCCGCGCCGCCGACCTCGCGGGGCGGCGCGCTCAGGTGCTCCCCGAGCTGCTCGACCAACTCGCTCATGTTGTGGCCGATCACGCCCACGTCGGAGTCCTCGCGGGCGACGACGGCCAGGTGGGCGCCGTCACCGGCCTCCACGATGAACAGGATGCCGCCGTAGAACTCGGCCATGGCCTGCCGGACGCCGCCGCTGCCGTCGCCGAACTCGACGGACGCGCCCTGCGACAGGCTCTGGATGCCGGCGGAGATCGCCGCGAGCTGGTCCGCCTGGTCGACGGAGAGCTCGGGCGTGCGGCACAGCTTGAGTCCGTCGCGGGACAGGACCAGTGCGTGGCGGGCGCCGGGCGTCCGCTCGAGCAGGTTCTCCAGAAGCCAGTTGAGTCTCTCGTCGGTGCTGGTGCTGCTGCCGTGGGTGCTGCCGGCTGCGGGTGCGGTCATCGGGAGTCGCTTTCTGGGTCCGTCGCGGTCTGCTGGTGGGGGGCCGCGGAGGGGTCTGGTGCGGGGGAGGGCTTGCGCTTGAGGGCTCCCCGGAAGCTGCTCAAGCGGGCGGCGCGGGCCGCCGGCGTGTCGTCGTCGCGGGGAGCGGACCGCCGGGCGCCGACGGCCGGCTCGACGTGGCGGGCGGCGGCCAGGGTGCGGCCGCGGCGGCGCTTGGGCAGGCCGCTCTCGCCGTACTCGGGTGACTCGGTGCCCGTCTCCGTCCCCGTCCCCGTTTCCGGCTCCGAGGCCGGCTCGCCGGCCTCGGAGCGCGAAGGCGCGGCGGCCGGGGCCGGGTCCGGGCGCGGCGCGACGGGCAGCGGATCGGGGAGCAGGATCTCGGCGGACTCGGCGTCCGCGGTGCCGCCGGCGCGCGGACGGGTGATCAGTTCCTGGGGGACCATCACCACCACGCCGGTGCCGCCGCGCGCCGAGGGCCGGAACGACACCTTCAGACCGTGCTTGCGGGCGAGCCGCCCGACCACCACGAGCCCGAGGCGGGTGCCGGACAGTCCCGTGAGGTCCCAGCCGTTCGCCGCGACCGCGCTCTCGGCGCGGCGCAGTGCCACCTCGCCCATGACCAGTCCGCTGTCCTCGATGGTGATGACCGCGCCGGCGGGCACCTCCTCGACGTAGACGTGGACCTCGGCTGTCGGCGGCGAGAAGTTGGCGGCGTTGTCCATGAGTTCGGCCAGCGCGTGCATCACGCCCTCGGCCGCGTGCCCGACGATCGCCACCTCGCTGCTGGAGTGCAGCCGCACGCGCTGGTAGCCGCTGATGCGGCCCATCGCGCCGCGCAGGATCGACTCCATCCGGATCGGCTTGGCCCACCGGCGTCCCGAACGCGCCCCGGCGAGCACGGCGATGCTGTCAGCGAGCCGGCCGGCCTGCGCCGTACGGTGGTCGAGGTGGAGGAGGTCGCCGAGGACCGCGGGGTCGCTGTGCCGGTGCTCCATCTCCCGCAGGTCCGCCAGCATGCTGGTGGTCAGCGCCTGCATGCGGCCCGCGGCGTTGGAGCCCGCGGACATGGCCGCGGCGCGGCGCGACTCGCTGGTGGCGAGTTCCCCGGCGACCAGGGTCAGCGCCCGGCGCCGGGTGTCGTCCTGGGGCACGGCGATCGCGGCGAGTGCGGAGGCCGCGGAGTCGCCGTGCGTCAGCCGGCCGATCAGGGCCGGCAGCAGCTCGTCGGTGAACCGGGCGGTCTCCGCGTCCTCTTGGGCGAGCTGCTCCTCCAGGCGGCGGGCCCGCCACGAGGACGTCGCCGCCACGACGGCGGCCGCGGCGAGGAGCACCACCCCGGCCGTGGCACCGACCGCGGCGGGCACGCGCGCACCGTCGGCGGCGGACACCAGCCAGACTCCCGCCGATCCGGTGACGGCCACCGGGGCGGCGACGGTCCGGGCCAGGTACGGGAGCGGCGGACGCGGCGGTTCTGGCACTGCGGCGGCTCGCGAACGCCCGGACCACAGTCGGGTGGGCGCGGTGTGCGCTGTCATGGATCGGTGACCTCGGGGCCGTGCGGACGGACGGACGGTGCGGACGGTGCGTAAAGGGCGCGAGAGGAGGTGACGTCACAAAAGAACACGCGTCCCGTCCGGCGGAGGCCGGGGGCCGCGTGAACTCCGGGTCACTATATGCGAGTTCCTGACCGTGACTGATCGTTCCTGCGGTTACTTCTGTTCGTCGATGAGGTTTCGCAGGGGCGTCGGCCCTGTGACCGGCCAGGACGTGGGCCGAGGGGCGGTGGCCCGGAACCGGGTCCGTTCGGGTCCGGGGCCGTGGACGGCGCGGATCGCGGTTCCCCCGGTCATATTCCGCGCCCGAGGTGTTCCGAGATGTCCGACGTGGGTGTCCCGCGGGTGGTTCCGCGGCGCCCCGGTATTGGTGTGGGCCATTCCTGGAGTGCAGTCGAAGGCGCGTCTTTGTTAATACTTCGGACATCCGGGTCGACACGCGTAGATGAATGAGGTGAAATGGTGCATACGGCTTCCCGGAAACCCCGCGGACCTGTTGCGGTCCTCTTGTGAGAGGTCTGTGAGCGGTGGTACCTTCGCCGACGTCAGCGGGGAGTGTGGGCGGAAATGCAGAAAAGGCAATCTGTCGACCATGTCCAAGAAGAGTCTGACGGACCCGGACCGGGTGCGTCATTCGATTCAGAGGGATTCAGTCCGAGGTTTCTCATGCTGGGGCCGGTCCGGATAGCGGACGGCGGCGACGTCATCGCACTTCAGCCGTCGAAACCCGCCAACCTCCTCGCGGCCCTTCTTTTACATCCCAATTCCACGGTGTCCGTGGAATTCCTGCAGCGGGTGGTGTGGGGAGAGGAGCGGTCGGTCACCGCGAAATCCGCGCTCCACACCTGCGTGCAGCGGTTGCGGCAGTTGTTCGCCCGTTACGGCGTCGCGAGCCGGCTCATCGAGGCCGTCCCCGGCGGCTACCGCATCACCGCGGACGCCGCGACGCTCGACCTCATCGCCTTCCGCGATCTGCTGCGCAGCGCCGACACGGTGGCCGACCCGGAACAGGAGCTGCGCACCCTGCGGGCGGCGCTCGCCCTGTGGCAGGGGCCGCTGCTGGCCAACATCCACTCCGAGATCCTGCAGCGCGAGGTCGTGCCGCGGCTCACGGAGGAGCGACTGCGCGCCATGGAGCGGGTCTTCGACCTCGAAGTGGCCCTCGGGCGCAGCCGCCAGGTGCTCGCCGAGCTGTGGCCCGCCGCCCGCTCCCACCCCGCCCACGAGCCCTTCTGGGTGCAGCTCGTGGCAGCCCTGCACCACACGGGGCGGCGCGCCGACGCGCTGCGCGAGTACGGAGTGGTGAAGAGCTACCTGCGTACCGAGCTCGGCGTCGACCCGGGTCCCGCGCTGCAGCGGCTGGAGCTCGCGGTGCTGCGCGGCGACGAGCTGACGGCCGGGGCGCCCGCTGGCCGCGCCCTCCCGATGTCCCGTGCCAATGGTCGAGACCATTTCCCGGCTCGTCCCGATTCCGGCGCCAAGGCCGGTCACGCGGGAAAGTCCTTTCTGGCCGGGGGTGCGGCGCAGGTCCTCGAAACACTCGTCGGCGCCGGGCTGCTGGAAGAGGGCCCCGAAGGCCAGTACCGAATGCACGACTCGCTGCGCATCCTCGCCAGGGGTGCGCTGGAAATGCGTTCCGATGCCACCGGCCCCGATATGTCCCCCGGTACGACCTGAACGGTTCCCCGGCGGTTCACCCGACCGTCCCGGGAATCCGTGTGTCCCCTCACCGCGCCCTGCAAGGGAGTAATTCGGCATGACCGCTGCGTACGAGGAAGTCGCGCACTCGTATCCCCGTATCCGTCGTGATGTGCTTTTCACCGAGACGCCCGCGGGCGTGGTATTCCACAATGCCCACGGAGGATTCAATCTCCAGGGCAGATCGGCCTACCGGTTCGCGTCGCTGATCGTGCCCCACCTCGACGGGACGCACCGCGTCGAGGAGATGTGCGCCGGCCTCGGCGACCAGCAGCGGGCCATGGTCGGCGAGCTGGTCGGCGCCCTGTACGGACGGGGCTTCGCGCGTGACGTGACGCCCGGCAGCGACGGCCTGGACCGGCTCGACCCCGAGGTCGCGCGGCGCTTCGCGCCCCAGATCGACTACATCGACCACTATGTGGGCGAAGCGGGCGGCCGGTTCCGCCGCTTCCGCGACACCCGGGTCGCCGTGCTCGGTGACGACCCCGTCGCCCAGTGGTGCGCGCTGAGCCTCGTCCGCAACGGCTGCACGGCGATCGCCCTCCCCCTGACCACGGGTGACGACCCGTTCGCCGACGTCCTCGACGAGGCGCGCGCCCTGGAGGCCGAGGGGTGCCCGGTCGAGATCGTCCGCCGGGACTTCGGCACCGGCGCCGACGCCGGATGGACGGACCTCGCCGGGTACGGCGTGGTCGTCACCACGGGCGGCCCGCGCACCGTGCTCGGACTCCTGGAGGCGGGCGTCCCCGAGGGCGTACGGCTGCTGCCCGCCTGGACGTTCGGCGGCCAGGCGGTCACCGGCCCCGTCATGACCTCGGCCACGGCGGGCTGCTGGGCGTGCGCGGCACTGCGCCTGGGTGCCAACGGCGAACCCGGGGCGGCGGCCGACCTGTGGAGCGGTGCGAGCCTGGGCGAGAGCGGACGGTCCGCCACGGCCGGTGTGTCCGGTCCGCCCGCGGCGATGCTCGGCAACCTCCTCGCGTACGAGGTGTTCCGGCAGATCACCGGGGTCCTCGCGCCGGAGACCGAGGGCCGCGTCGTCCTCCAGGACCTCGACTCCCTCGACGTCGTCACCGAGCCGCTGCTGCCGCACCCGCGCTGCCCGTTCTGCCGGGACGTCGAGGGTGGCGAGGACGGTGTCGCAGAACCCGCGGCCGCCGTCCTGGACCTGAGCAACGGTCAGGAGGAGGAGCCGGGCGAGGTGACTCCCGAGGCGGACGCCGACGCCGCGATGGCCGCGCTGGACGCCCGGTCGGTGCTGACCCACCCCCGGGCGGGCGTGCTGGCCGCCTTCGCCGACGACGCGTGGGAGCAGACGCCGCTCAAGGTCGGCACGGTGCGGCTCGGCATAGGCCACCGCGGGCCGCGCGAGATCACCGCCTTCGACGTGCACCACGTCGCCGGGGCCCGGCTGCGCGCCCTGCACCGGGCCGCCGAGACCTACGCCGAGCACGTCGTGCCGCCGGCCGGCGTCGTGCGCGGCGCCGCCCTGCAGACCGCCCGGGAGAAGTGGCCGCTGCTCGCCCCGGACACCCTGGACGTGGCCTCCGGCACGGGCGCCGGCACCGCGCGGGTCCGCTCCTGGCTGCCCGCGACGTCGCTGACCTCGGGGCGTACCGCCCTGGTCCCGGCCGGTGCGGTGCGCACCTTCGGCGCCGACAACCACGACCGGACGTTCCTGCCCACGTCCGCCGGTTCCGCGGCCGCCGCGTCCCCGTCCGCGGCCGCGACGCTCGGCCTGTACTCGGCGCTGTCGCTGCACGCCCTCACGCTCGCGCTGCGCGGCCGAACGGCGGTCACCCTGCTCCCGGCCGGCTGGGAGGGCGAGGACCGCGAACTGGTCTTCCTGCGTCGCTCGGCCGTGAACCTGGGCCTGGCCGCCGAACTCCTGGACCTCGGCGGTCCCGAGGCGCCCGCCGCGGCCATGCTCGCCCGCGCGGAGGACCCGCACACCGGGCGGACGTTCTGGGCCATCGGCGCCGGAGCCGCCCGCCGCCGGGCCGCCGTCACCGCGCTGCGCGACCTCCTCGGGCAGGTCCAACTGGGCCGCGAGACCGGCCTCGCCGCACACCCGGACACCGGCGACCCGCTGCTGGGCGACCTCGACCCGATGACGCTGGCCGTCACCGGGGAGGACGTGGCCGAGCACGAGCGGGCCCCGCGCACCGACATGCCGTCCCGGCTCGCCGCCCACGGCCTGGACGCCCTGGTCGTACCCACCGGTTCTGCCGACCTGCGGGCCGGCGGCGTCCACGTCGCCCGCGTCCTGCTCGCCCACGGGGCCGTGGATGCGTAGCGACGCAGGGGTCGCGCCGGGCGCGGAGTCCGTGCCGGGCCCCGAGGCCGCGTCCGGCTCGCAGGCGGTGTCGGGTGCGGCGACCGCTGTGACCGCTCTGACCGCGGCGGGCGCTGAGGGTGCGTCGGGTGCGGAGGGACCGTCGGCCGCTGGGGTTGCGTCGGGCCGCCGGCTTCTCCCGGACCCGCAGGTCGCATCGGGTTCGCCGGCTGTGCCGGTTCGGCAGGCTGCGCTCGGCGCGGAGGCCGCTTCCGTTCCTCGGTCCGTGCCGGGCAGGGAGCCCCTGCCGGGCTCCGAGGCTTCGCCCAGTCGGCCGGGCACGTCGGGTGCGGAGGGCGTGCCGGGCGCTGGGGACGCGTCAGGTGAGCAGGATCTGCCCGACGCTCAGGGCGCGTTGGGCGGTCAGGCCGTGTCGGGCTCGCGGGGCGTATCGGGTCCGGGGACTGCGCCGGACCCCGAGGTCGTGCCGGGTGCGGAGTCCCTGCCGGGCTCCCAGGCTGCCCCGGGTCGGCCGGTCATGTCGGGCGTGGAGGCCGCGTCCGGCTCGCAAGCGGTGTCGGGCTCGGCTACCGCGCCGGGATCGCGGGCCGTCCCGAGCCCCGAGGCCGGGACGGTTCCGCAGTCCGTGCTTGGTGGGCAGGCGGTTCCGGGCGCGGAGTCGGCGTCGGGGTTGGGGACTGCCTCCGGCTCGCAGGGCGTGCCGGGCTCCCAGGCCGTGGCGGGTCGGCGGGCCGTGCCGGGTGCGGAATCCGCAACTGGCCCGCAGGGCGTGCCGGGCCCGGACGGGTCGCCCGGCGCCGTAGGCGTCGAGGCGTTGCTCGCCCGCAGCCTGCGCCGCCACCCCGGTGGCGGCGAGGTGCGCGTCGCTGTGCTCGGTCTGCGTGACGAGCAGGCCGCGACCACCGGGCCCGCCGACGACGCGCATGCCGAGGGGGCCACGCCCGTCCACCTCTACGGGCATCACGCACTCGTCGGCCCGGGCCCCGCCCCCGCGGCGGACGCGCCGTGCCCGCGCTGCCTGGCGCGCCGCTGGCAGGCCGTGCGCCCCGGCACGTTGCGCGACGCCCTCGAACTGGGCTCCGGCACCCGGGAGACGGGGGAGTGGCCCTTCACCACCGCCTTCGCGGTCGACGCGGTCGCCGCCCTCGCCGCGGCGGCAGGCGAACGCGCCTCGGGGGACGGCAGGTTCGGGGACGTCCACCTCCTCGACCTGGAGAGCCTTCAGGTCAACCGGGCCGTCCTCGTGCCCGACGCGGAGTGCCCGCACTGCGACCGCCGCGTCACCGACACCGCCGAGGCGGCCACGGTCACCGTACGCAGCGTTCCCAAGGCGGACCCGGCGGGTTTCCGCGCCCGGCACATCGACGACTACGACCTCCCGCTGGAGGCCTTCGTCAACCCGGTCACCGGCATGCTCGGCCCGTCCGTCGCCCCGGACCTCACCTCGGCGTCGACCGCCTCGACGGTCGGCTCCTTCACCCTGCGCTCGGGCAGCTACCTGCGCGAGTCCTACTGGGGCGGACACACCGGCAGTTACGGACGCAGCGTCCGCGTCGGCCTGCTGGAGGGCATGGAGCGCTTCGCCGGGATGCGCGCCCGCGGCAAGCGCACCGCCGTCGTCGCGTCGCTGAGCGACCTCGGTGACGACGCGCTGGACCCCCGCACCTGCGGCGTGTACTCCGACGCCTTCTACCGGCACCAGGACCTCGTCCGGCCCTTCGACCCGGACCGGCCCCACCCCTGGGTGTGGGGGTACTCGCTGCGCGACCGGCGGCCGCTGCTCGTCCCCGAAGTCCTCGCGTACTACCACGCACCCGGGGGACTGGAGAACCGCTTCGTCCAGGAGAGCTCCAACGGCTGCGCCTCGGGCGGCAGTCCGGAGGAGGCCGTCCTGTTCGGGCTGATGGAGGCCGTCGAGCGCGACGCCTTCCTGATCGCCTGGTACGCCGGCCTCCCGCTGCCCGAGATCGACCCCGCCACCAGCACCCGGCCCGCGACCCGGCACATGGTCGAGCGGCTGGCGATGTACGGCTACCGGGCCCGCTTCTTCGACACCCGGATCACCTTCCCGGTCCCGGTCGTCACCGCCGTCGCGCAGCGCATCGACGGCGGCCCGGGCACCCTGTGCTTCGGCGCGGGCGCGTCCTGGGATCCCGAGGCGGCCCTGGCCGCCGGACTCGCCGAGATCGCCACCGACGCCGTCAAGCTCCAGCGGCGCACCGAACGCGACCGGGACCGGCTGGAGGCGATGGCGGCCGACTTCGGTTCCGTCCACGTCCTGCACGACCACCCGCTGCTGTACGGGCTGCCCGGCATGGCGCGGCACGCGGCCTTCC
The DNA here is from genome assembly GCF_042889545.1 of Streptomyces sp. NPDC002574. NCBI lineage: Bacteria > Bacillati > Actinomycetota > Actinomycetes > Kitasatosporales > Streptomycetaceae > Streptomyces > Streptomyces sp. NPDC002574. The sequence continues at coordinate 187,152 of NZ_JBIARB010000008.1, read as the reverse complement.
TGCTGGACAGGGAGGACGGCCCCGCACGGCCGCTGCTCCCCGTCGCCGGCCTCGGCACCGGCCGTCCGCCCGCCGCCGACCTGCGCGACGACCTCGACGCCGCCGTGGGGGCCGTCACCGCGCACGGCTTCGACGTCGTCGTGGTCGACCAGACGATGCCCGAGCAGCGCGACGCGGGGCTGCACACGGCCGCCGTCCTGGTTCCCGGACTGATCCCCATCGACTTCGGCTGGCACCGCCAGCGCGCGCTGCACATGCCCCGGCTGCGTACCGCCCCGCGCGCCGCCGGACTCACCGGCCACGACCTGCGCGACGAGGACCTCAACCTCGCCCCGCACCCCTTCCCGTGAACGACCGCCCACCCACCGCAGCGGACGCCGCAGCAGACAGAGAGGAACGGACATGGGGGAGACCCATGAGTACGCGACCGCGGTGATGCGGCGCGGCCGGGTCGCGATGGAGCCCGCCGACTTCGTGCCCGACTGGGCGGACCGTCCCCGGAAGGAGAAGTTCTACCCCGAGGCCGAACGCTTCCCGCTGCCCGACGGGGACTTCCCCGAGGACGCCGGCGTCGGCCGCGGCCTGTCCCTGCCGCACGGTGACGCCCCCTTCACCCTGCCGCTGCTCGGCGGCATGCTCCGCGACTCCTACGGGCTGGTCGGCCGCCGCCTCGCCGTGCAGGCCAACACCGACCTGGGCACGCTGCCGATGTACACGCAGGCCAACTGGTCGCGCGGCACGGCCTCGGGCGGCGGTCTGTACCCCGTGGGCGTGCACTGGGTCTCCGGTCCCTCGGGCCCGCTGACGCCGGGCGTCCACCACTACTCGCCGCAGCACCACGCCGTGCAGCGGCTGCTGACCGGGGACGTGACCGGCGAGGTCCGTGCGGCGGTCGGCGACGCCGGACTGCACCGGGACGCGGACCAGTTCCTCGTCCTCGGCGTGAAGTTCTGGCAGAACGCGTTCAAGTACAACAGCTTCAGCTACCACGTCGTGACGATGGACCTCGGCGCGCTGCTGCAGACCTGGAGCATGTGGGCGCACGCCCGCGGCCTGCGGATCGACCCCGTCCTGTGGTTCGACGAGCCGCGCCTGGGCCGGCTGCTCGGCGCGGACGCGGACGACGAGGGCGTCTTCGCGGTCGTGCCGCTGCGATGGGAGGGCGCCGCCCCAGCCCCGGACAGGGCGCCGGCCGCTTCCCGCACCTCCGGTGTCCACCGCACCGAGCAGGAGCGCTCCCGCCGTGTCATCGCCTTCGACACCGTGCGCACGGTGCACCGCGCCACCACCGCGCACGCCGCGGAACGCCCCGCGCCCGGCGCCCTGGAGAGCGCCGCCGCCCCCGCGGTGCCCTCCGGCGGCGAACGGGTCGCGCTGCCGCCGGCCGCACCCATGGACCTGAGCGTGCGCCGGGCCCTGCGCTCGCGCCGCAGCAGCTTCGGGCGGTTCACCGGCCTGCGGCCGCTGTCCGCCGCCCACCTCACCGCCGCCCTGCGGGCCGCCGCGGCGGGGACGGAACTGACCACCGACGCCACTCCGCCCGGCGGGCCCCGGCTCGCCTCGCTGTACGTCTTCGTCAACCACGTCGAGGGCGTGCCCCAGGGCACCTACGCCTTCGACCCCGCCACGGACGAACTGCGCCTGATCAAGCCGGGCGCGCCCGGGCCCTTCCTGCAGGCGCACTACTTCCTCAACAACTACAACCTCGAACAGGCCGCCGCCGCCATCGTCCCCGCGATCCGCACGCACCAGGTGCTCGACGCCGTCGGCGAGCGCGGCTACCGGCTCGTCAGCGCCGCCATCGGCGCGGCCGCGCAGGCCGTCTACACCGCCGCGGCCGCCTCGGACACCGCCTGCGGCGTGGCGCTGGGCTTCGACAGCGTGGCCTTCGCCGAGGAACTGGGGCTGGCCGGGACGGGAGAACTGCCCCTGCTGCTCATGCTGGTGGGCAACGAACGTCCGCGCCCCGCCGACTTCCACTACGACCTCGCGCCGTCCCCGGTCCCGAGCGCCCCGCGCCGCACCCCGGAAGAGACCCAGGAGGACGAGGCCCGGTGACCACCTCGCTCACTTCGCCGGAGCGCGCCTCCGGCGCCGCGCCCGACTCGGCGCTCTCCCCGCGCTTCATGATGCGTCTCGCGGGTCTGCCCGTCGAGGCGGCAGAGGCGCTGCGCAGCCCCGCCGCGCGCGGCTGGGCCGACGAGGTCCTGGCCGAGGAGGCCCGTCTGCGGGAGCTCGGCGCGCGCCTGAGCGACCCGCTCGCCGCGGTCGTCGACGGCAACGAGGATGACGGCATGCGCCGGGAGGTGCTGCGCCTGCGCCGCGCCGTGTTCAACAACCGGCTCCCGCAGGACGTGCCCGCCGCTCTCGACCTCGCCGCGCGCCTCGAAGGCCCCGCGGGCCACGACCTCGCCACCTGGCTGCACGAGCGCCGGCACCTGGCGGAACTGCACGCCCGGGGACCGGGGTTGCTGGAGGAGGAGTTCGGCCGCGGCCGGGCGTCGCTGCGCGAACTCGCCGACTCCGAGCAGTTGCGCCTGGGCCTGCTGCTCGCCTCCCCGACGCTCGACGGGCAGCTCGACGCGTACATCCGGGGCGACGCGTCCGCGTCCGGCAAGCGCGGCCGCAAGATCGAGCGGTCGCTGCTCGCCTACCTGTACCGCACGGCCTGCAAGACCAGCCCCTTCAGCACCTTCACCGGGGTCGCACTCGGCGCGTTCCGGCCGGACGCCGCCCCGGCGGGCGCCGTCGAGGTGACCGAGAGCTGGTCCGGGCACGCCCGCCTCAACGTCGTCGTCCTGCGCCGCATCGCCGAGGCCGTGGCCGCGGACCCCGAGCGGCGCGGCGACCTGCTCGTCGGCCCGGCCTCGGGCTGGGAACTGGACGACGAACGGGTGCGCTTCGTCCGGCGGTCGGTGACCGCGGGCGACGACAGCGCCCCCGTCAGCTTCGACGCCGCCCGCGACCGGCTGTTCTTCCTGCGCCGCAGCGGCGCGCTCGAGGGGCTGCTCGGCCTGCTGCGCGAGCGGCCCGGGCTGCGCCACCGGGACCTCACGTCGTGGCTGACCGCCGAGCGCGACGCCAGTCAGGAGGACGCGGAACGCTACCTGTCGGCGCTGCTGCAACTGGGCATGGTGCAGCTCGACGGCCTCTACCCGGATGTGCACGGCCCCGATCCGGTCCGTGCGTTCCAGGCCGCGCTGCGCGAGGTCGGCCGCCCCTGGGCGCTGGACGTCGCGGCGCGCCTGGACGGTGTGGCCGCGGCCGTCGACGCGTACGCCACCGCGCCGCTCGCCCGCCGCCGCGAGCTGCTGGCCGGCCTCAAGCGCGATCTGCCCGCGCTCGTGGAGTCCCTCGGCGCCTCCGGCACGACCCTGCCGCAGACCCTGGTCTACGAGGACGCGCGGGTCAGCGCGGAGACCGTCGCCGCCGACCCGCGCACCTGGACGGACCTGGCCGCCGGCCCCCTGCGGTCGCTGGCGCGCATCCTGCCGGCCTTCGACGTGTCCCTGGCGCAGCGGCTCACGTTCAAGGGCTTCTTCCTGGCCCGCTACGGGGTCGGCGGCCGCTGCGACGACCTGCTGCGCCTCGTCCACGACTTCCACGAGGACCTGTTCGAGCAGTATCTGCTGTTCACCTCGCAGCGCGGGCCCCACGACCCCGCCGAGGGCCACGCCCCCGAGGAGAACTGGCTCGGCCTGCCGCAGATCGCGGCACTCGACAAGGCCCGCGCCGCCTTCGTGCGCCGCATGCGCGAGCTGTGGCGGGACCTGCCGCGGGGCGCGGAGGAACTGCGGCTGGACGAGGCGTTCGTGGCGGAGGTCGCCGGCGAACTCGTCCCGCTCGCCGAGGGCTTCGCCGCGCAGAGCCACTTCCTCCAGCTCGCCGCCCGGGAGGAGGACCCCCTGGTCGTCCTCAACGGCTCGTACGGTGGCCTGTGCTTCCCCTTCACGCGCTTCACCCACTGCTTCGACACCGCGGGTGACGACCCCGGACTGTCGGCGGCGCTCCTGGCCGACCTGCGCGCGGCGCAGCCGGAGGGCGCGGTCTTCGCGGAGATCACCGCGGGCTCGGCGACCACGAACCTCAATCTCCACGGTCGCATGACGGACTATCAGATCCTGTGTCCCGGTGAGACCGGCTCGGCCCCGCCCGAGCAGCGCATCCATCTGGACGACCTGTACGTGGCGCACGACGCCGCCGAGGACCGCCTGGTCGTGCGGTCCCGGCGGCTCGGCAAGGAGGTCGTCCCGCTCTACCTCGGCTACCTGGTGCCCATGGTGCTCCCGGAGATCCCCCGCACCCTGCTGCTGCTCTCCCCGACCTCCAAGACCGCCCTCGACGTGTGGACCGGCGTGCCCGAGGCGCCCGCCGCCGGCGGGGTCACCGCCCGCCCCCGGGTGCGGCACGGGTCGGTCGTGCTGAGCCGCCGCAGCTGGACCGCCGACGCCGCGGCCCTGCCCGTCCGGCCCGCCGGGCAGGACGACGCCGGCTGGTTCCTGGCCTGGCAGCGCTGGCGGCGCGAACACGGCGTCCCCGCCCGGGTGTTCGCCACCGTGCGAGCGCCCCGGGGCGCCGCGGGCGGCTGGGCGGGCGGTGGCTCCAAGCCGCACTACGTCGACTTCGACAGCCCCCTGTGCCTGGTCGCCCTGGAGGGCCTGCTCAAGGAGCGCGCAGGACAGGTCGTCCTGGAGGAGATGCTCCCGGCCGAGGACGACCTCCACGTCCGCACCGCCCGCGGCCGGCACGTCGCCGAACTCGCGGTCGAGATCCTCCCCGCCGCCCCGGCACGCCCCGCACCCGACGAGGAAGGACACGGTGAGCGGTCATGACCTCACCCACCCAGACCGGTACCGCCCCCACCGAGGCCGCTCCCGGTGCGTGGCAGGCGCTGCACGTCTTCTACGCCGCGAGCCCGCGGCCGCTGCTCCTCGACTGCGTACGGCCGCTGGTCGCGGAACTGGAGTCCGAGGGGCTGCTGTCGGGGTACTTCTTCATCAACTACTGGCTCCAGGGACCGCACGTCCGCCTGCGCCTGAAGCCCTCGTCGCCGGACGTCGCCGAGGAGGTCGGCGAGCGCGCGCTGCGGGCCGTGCGGGGATTCCTCGCCACCCGCCCGGCCCTGTACGAGGTCAAGGCCGGCTTCCTCGCCGACCTGTACAACCAGCTGTTCGAGCTGGAGTACCCGCGGGAGCAGCGCGACCGGCTGGTCGGCCCGGACGGGCGGATGCTCCTGCGGGACAACAACTCCGTCAGCGTCGAGCCCTACGAGCCGGAGTACGGCAAGTACGGCGGCCCGGCCGGCGTCGCGCTCGCCGAATGGCACTTCCAGCGCTCCAGCGACCTGGTCATCGAGGCCCTGCGCACGATGAACCTGCACGTGCGCACCGTCCTGCTGGGCACCGCCGCCCAGCTGATGATGGTCATGTCGGCCTCCTTCCTGGACGACGACGAGCAGCTGGCGCACTTCCTGGAGCGCTACCACGCCTTCTGGGACGGCGCCTTCTCCGCGACCGAGTTCACCGCGCGCAAGGGCTACGACCGCGCCTTCGGCGACATGGGCGCCGAACTGGGCCGCCGGTTCGCCGGGATCCGGTCCGCCATCGCCGCCGGCGCCGAGGACGAACTGCCCGGCTTCCTGCGCGGCTGGGCGCGGCACTGCCGTGAACTGGCGGGCCGGGTACGGGAGCTGGCGGCCGCCGGCGAGCTGGTCTTCCGGTCCTGGAGCGGCGACGAGGAGTTCGCGGTCACCGAGCCCGGCCGGGCCCTGGCGATGCTCATGTCGCCGTACATGCACATGACCAACAACCGGCTCTCGGTGACCATCCGCGACGAGGCGTTCCTCGCCTACGTCCTCGCCCGCGCCCTGCGCGAGGGCACCGGCGCCCCCGAGGGGGAGCGGTGACCGCCCCACCCTCCCTGCTCGCGCTGCGCCCGCGGCGCAGACCCGACCTGCTGATCGGGCCGTCCGTGCTGCGCGGCACGACCCCCGTCCACCCCCTCAAGGACCCGGTCGGCGGCCGCCGTTTCGAACTGCGGCCCAAGGAGTTCTTCGTCCTGTCCCGGCTCGACGGCGAACAGACCCTCGGCGCCATCGGCGACGCCTACGCCCGCGAGTTCGGCGCCCGCCTGGACGACGTCCGCTGGCAGCAACTCCTCGCCCTCTTCGGGGCGCGCCGGCTGCTCGACGGAGGCCCCCTCCCGGAGCCGGCCGCGCCGGCCCCCGCACCCCGCGTGCAAGAGGGCAGGTCCACCCTGCTCAACGGCCACGTGCGGATGTCCTCCGACGCCGGTGCGCTCGTCGAGACACTGCACCGGCGCACCGGCTTCGCCCGCACCCCGGTCTTCCTGGGAGCGCTGCTGGCGCTGGTCCTCGGCATGCTCGTCCACTTGGCCCTGCGCCTGGGCACCCTCGTGCACGACGTGTCCCAACTGGCGCAGCGCCCCGTGCTGCTGATGGCGGTCGGCGTGGTGCTGTGGGTGAGCCTGGCCCTGCACGAGCTCGCGCACGGACTGGTCGGCCGGGCCTTCGGCGGCACGGTCGCCGAGATCGGGCTGCGCTGGCGGCTGCCGGTGACCTACCTGTACTGCCTCGTGCAGGACGTGGCGTTCTTCGCCCGGCGCCGCCACCAGATCGCCACCGCGGCGGCCGGCCCCGCGGCGAACCTCGTCTTCCTGCTGCCGTTCTGGCCGCTGTGGGTGTGGGCGCCCGACGACGGCCCCACCCACTACGCCCTCGGCGGGACGCTGCTGCTCGGTGTCGCGGTGGCGCTGGCCAACCTCGTCCCGCTGCCCCCGCTGGACGGCTACAAGCTGCTCGGCTACGCCGTCGGCATCGGCCAACTGGCCGCCGGCAGCCGCACCTTCCTCGGCCGGGCGGTGGCCGGCCGGTTCGGCCGAGGGCCGGGCGCGCGCGCCTATCCGCGCCGGGCCCGCGCGGTCTACACGCTGTACGGGCTGCTGGCCGGAATCCTCACCACGGGGACGGCCGTCGCCGTCCTGGCCGGCGCCGGCTGGTGGCTGGCCGACCGGTACGGTGCCCTGGCCGGCGCGGCCCCCGTCCTGCTCCTTGTGGCCGCCGTCGTGCTCCGGCGGCTCGGCCTGGCCGCCCGTGCCAGGCGCACCGCGCACACCCCCCAGGACGGAGAGCGGACGGCGCCGGACGCCGTGCCCTCTCCCGGCACCACCCCTTCCGGCCCGCCGCGCGCCCCGCGCGAACGGTCCGGCGACGACCCCCACACAGCAAGGGAACGGCAGATGACGGCAGTGGACACGGCCCCCGAGGCCGTGGTGATCGACGACGTGCGCAAACGCTACGGCCCGGTCCAGGCCGTGGACGGGGTGTCGTTCACCGTGCACCGCGGCGAGTTCTTCGGGATCCTCGGGCCCAACGGCGCGGGCAAGACCACCCTCATCGAGATGGTCGAGGGACTGCGCCGGGCCGACAGCGGCGACGTCGCCGTCCTCGGCTCCTCACCGTGGCCGCGCAACACCGCGCTGCTGAGCCGCATGGGCGTCCAGACGCAGGCGTCCGCGTTCTTCACCCGGCTGACCACCCTGGAGCACCTGGAGACCGTCGCCGTGCTCTACGGACTCGGCCCCGAGGCCGCCGTCCGCGCCCTGGACCTCGTGGGCCTGTCCGCGCAGCCCCGTACCCGCGTCGACAACCTCTCCGGCGGTCAGCGGCAGCGGCTGGCCATCGCCACCGCACTCGTCCACGACCCCGAGCTCATCATGCTGGACGAGCCCACCGCCGCCCTCGACCCCGAGGCCCGCCGCTCGCTGTGGAACGTGCTCCGCGAACTGAAGCGCGAGGGACGCACCATCGTCCACACCACGCACCACCTGGACGAGGCCGAGGCCCTCTGCGACCGCGTCGCGATCATGTCCGCGGGCAAGGTCATCGCGCTCGACACCCCCGCCAACCTGGTCCGCTCCCTCAAGGCCCCGACGCGGGTCCTGGTCCCCGCCGACCGCATCACGGTCGAACGCGCCCGCGCCATCAAGGGCGTGGACCGCGTCGAGGTCGAGGGCGGCGAGGTCGTCATGGAGACCCGGGTGGCCGGCCAGGTCATCGTCGCCGTGAACGACATCGCGGGCCCGGACGCGGTGCAGACCCGCACCGCGACCCTCGAGGACGCCTACCTCGCCCTGACCGGATCGGAGCACTGACCGTGAGCGCGTACGCAGCACTGACCAGGGCCAACTACCGCGCCTACGTCAGGGACCAGACCACCGTCTTCTTCACCTTCGCCTTCCCGCTGCTCTTCCTCGTCGTCTTCGGGCTGATCTTCAAGGGCCAGACCGTCGAGGACGGCGGCCCCCCGTACATCAACTACATCGCGCCCGGCGTGCTGTCCTGGGGCGTCGGCAACGCCGCCATGTTCGGCGTGGCGTTCACGATGATGCACTGGCGCCGTGACGACATCCTCCGGCTGATCTGGCGCACGCCCACCTCGCTGCCGTCCGTGCTGGCCTCCCGCTACGCCATCGCCATCGGCGTCGGCCTGGTGCAGGCCACGCTGTTCATCGGTGTCGCCCTGCTGCCGCTGTTCGGTCTCGAGCTCGCCCCCAGCTGGCCGCTGGTGATCCCGGTGCTGATCCTCGGCATCACCGCGTTCATGGCGCTGGGACTCGTCGTCGGCAGCCTCGCCAACACGCCCGAGGCCGTCGCCGCGATCGCCAACTGCATCATGGTGCCGATGGCGTTCCTGTCCGGGTCGTTCTACCCCAGCGACCTGATGCCGGGCTGGCTGCGGGACATCGCGCTCGCCCTGCCGCTGCGCTACTTCAACGACGGCGTGCTCGGCGTGCTCTCGCAGACCCACCACGGCAGCGCCTCCGACCTCGCCGTCTCCTGCGCCGGACTCGTCGGCTTCGCCGCCCTGTTCGCGCTGGTCGCGGCCCGGACCTTCCGCTGGAGCAACCGGGGATGACCGCCGAACCCACCGCGCCCGCGCCGCCCCCCGTGGCCGGGACACCCACCGACGCCGCGGCCGACGCCCTGCGGGACGCCCTGGCCGCCCGCCATGTCACGACGGCCCCGGACGTGGTGCCGCTCGGCGCCGTCGACACCCTCAACCCCGGCCGCGACCCCCACGCGGACCGCCGGGCGGGCGCCCGCGTCCACCTCGCCCACGACGCCGTCCTGATCGGCCCGTTCGGCGGCGCCGATCCCGCCGAGGACGCCTGCGGCCAGTGCCTGGCGATGCGCTGGCAGCGCCTGCGCACCCGCTCCGAGCGCGAGGCCTGGGAGACCGGCACCTCCGCGAGCGCCGCGGGACCGTGGCCGGTGCTGCCGGAGTACGTCGTCGACGCCGTCGCGTCCCTGTACGCCGCCGGGCTCGCGCGCCGCGCCGACGGGCCGCTGCCCCGCGTCGTCCGGCTCGACCTGGCCACCCTCCAGGTCGCCACCGTGCCGCTGCTGCGCGAGCCGCTCTGCCCGCGGTGCGCCCCGGCCGACGGGGCGGCGACCGCGCCGATGGGGACCGTACCCCGGCCCAAGCCCTCGCCCGACGCCTACCGGCTGCGCTCCCCGCGCTCGTACGAACTGCCCGCCCAGGCCCTCGCCAACCCGGTCTGCGGTGTGCTCGGCGCCGCCACCTGGACCGACGTGAAGTCCCCGACCACCGCCCCGGTCGCCGGCAGCGTCTTCATGCGCGGCTACGCGGGACTGACCGACGTCACCTGGAGCGGACAGGCCAACTCCTTCCGGGCCAGCCGCGACCTGGCCTTCCTGGAAGGGCTGGAACGCTACGCGGGCACCCACCGCCGGCGCCGCGCGCCCCTGCTGACCGCCGCCTGGGACACCCTCGGGGACCGCGCCCTCGACCCGCGCGACTGCGGCCTGTACGCCCCCGGGACCTACCGCGACGACCCCCTGCTCAGCCCCTTCGCCCCGGACCGGCCGATCCCGTGGGTGGAGGGCTGGTCGCTGCGCGACGCACGCCCCGTCCTCGTCCCCGCCCGCCTGGTGCACTACAGCGCGGGCCTGGCCGCAGACAACTTCGTCTTCGAGTGCTCCAACGGCTGCGCCATCGGCAGCTGCACGGAGGAGGCGGTCCTCTTCGGCCTGCTCGAACTCATCGAGCGCGACGCCTTTCTGCTCGGCTGGTACGGCAACGCGCCCCTGACCGAGATCGACCTGGGCTCCCTCGCCCGCGGCACGACCCGCGCCATGGTCGACCGGGCCGCGCTCCAGGGCTACGACGTGCATGTCTTCGACAACCGCGTCGACCTTCCGGTGCCCGTCGCCACCGGTCTCGCGGTCCGCCGCGACGGCGGTCCCGGCACCCTGGCGTTCGCCGCGGGTGCCGCCTTCGACCCCGAGACGGCCGTGGAGTCCGCCGTCTCCGAGATCCTCACCTACATCCCGCACCTGCCCGGCCAGGTCCGCGAGCGCCCGGACGAACTGGCCGCCATGGCCGATGACTTCGGCCTCGTGCGACGGCTGCCCGACCATGCGGCGCTGTTCGGGCTGCCCCGGATGGCCGAGTACGCCGCGAGCTACCTCGAACCGGCCGCGGTACGGCCGCTGCAGGAATTGCACGCCGATTGGGAGCAGGTGCGCCCGCGCACCGGCGACCTCCGCGACGACCTCGCGCTCTGCCGGGACCTGCTCGCCGGGGCGGGCTTCGACGTCATCGCCGTCGACCAGACCACACCCGAACAGGAGCGCATGGGCCTGCGGACGGTGTGCACCCTGGTCCCCGGCCTGCTGCCGATCGACTTCGGCTGGTCCCGGCAACGTGCCCTGCACATGCCCCGGTTGCGTTCGGCCTTCCGCCGGGCGGGGCTGCGGGAGACCGACCTGTCCGACGCCGAACTGCGCCGGGTCCCGCACCCGTTCCCCTGACGACCGGGCTCGGCCGGCGCGCACGCCGAAGCCCCCTGCCCGGCGGTGCGAACCGCCGGACAGGGGGCCGAGGGCCGGGTCAGGCCGTGCAGCTGGTGGTGCTGGTGGTGCTGCTGCAGGTGCTGGTGCTGCTGCAGCTGGTGGACGAGCCCAGCATGACCTCGCTGGCGTCGGAGTAGTCGGTGATCTCGAAGGTCTCGGACTCGAGCTCCAGGATCTCGTCGGCAAGCGACGCGAGGGACTTCGGCTGCGGCGACATGGTGGTCCTCCTCAACGTGAACGTGGCGAGAGTGGCCCAGGCCCGGGTGGATCGAGCGGAACACCCGTGCGCTGTACCGGAGTCAGTTCTACCGACGCCCGCTGGCAGATGGCCCACGTCCCGCTGTCACCTCGCTGTCAGCCCCCTTCCGCCCCCTCAGCCCGCTTTCCGCACGCAAGGACAAGGAGCCCCGGCGTGAAGCCCACAGCCCCCGCCGCCACCGCGGTCCTCGACGGCCTGCCCGGTGTCCTGCGCCCGGCCGTCGAGGACCATCTCGACCTCCACCGCCACCCCGAGCTCTCCGGCGCCGAGGAGCGCACGGCGGCCCGTGTCGCCGGCCGTCTGACCGCTGCCGGTTACCGGACCACCGGCGGCGTGGGCGGGCACGGCGTCGTCGGCCTGCTGGACAACGGCCCCGGGCCCGTGGTCATGCTCCGCGCCGAACTGGACGCGCTGCCCGTGCGGGAGACCACCGGCCTTGCGTGGGCCAGCGAGCGCGACGGCGTCATGCACGCCTGCGGCCACGACCTGCACCTCGCCTGCCTGACGGGGACGGCCGACCTGCTGGCGGGCGCGGCGGACCACTGGTCGGGCACGCTCATGGTCGTCGGCCAGCCCGCCGAGGAGACCCTGAGCGGCGCCCGCGCCCTGCTGGAGGACGGCCTCTACGAGCGGTTCGCCACCCCCGACGTCGTCCTCGCCCAGCACACCGCGCCCCTGCCCGCCGGGATGGTCGCGCACGCCCACGCGCACGGGCCGGTGCTGGCCGGCAGCCGCCTGCTCGAAGTGGTCGTCCACGGCTCGGGCGGGCACGCGGCCGCCCCGCATCTGTCGGTGGACCCGGTCGTCGCCGCCGCGGCGATCGTGCTGCGGCTGCAGACCGTGGTGTCGCGGGAGACCGCCCCGGCCGAGCAGGTAGTGCTCACCGTCGGCTCCCTGCACGCCGGTGTCCGGGGCAACGTCGTCCCGGACCGGGCCACGCTGGAGGTCTCGGTGCGGGCGTTCACCGATGCCGCTCTGGACCGCGTGGAGGCCGCCGTGCGGCGCATCGCCGCCGCCGAGTGCGCGGCCTCGCGGTGCCCGCGCGAGCCGTCGGTCGTGGTGCTGGCGCAGTCACCGCCCACCGTCCCGGACGCCGGGGCCGCGGAGACGGTGCGCCGCGCCCACGAACAGGCCCTCGGGGAACGGCGCGTGGCGCTCTGGCCCGCGTCGACGGCGACCGAGGACTTCCCGCTGTTCGGCCCCGCCGGGGCGCACCTGCACGGCGCGGGCGGCATCCGGACCGCCTACTGGATGTTCGGCTGCACCGGCCCCCGCCAGTGGGCCGCGACCCCCGGGGGCGCCGCCGCCGAGAAGATGGCGGCCCTGCCCCCCAACCACGCCCCGGACTTCCGCACCGATCCGCGCCTGGCCGTCCCGGCGGGCATCACCGCCCTGACGGCGGCCGCCCTGGCGTTCCTCGGGCCGGGGGCGGGGGTCACGCCGTGCTGATCGTTTTCTGCTCGACGTACTGGCCGAGGCCCGCGGCACCGAACTCGCGGCCGATGCCGCTGGTCTTGTAGCCGCCGAACGGCCCGTCGAAGCCGCCGAAGCCGCCGTTGACGGAGAACGTCCCGGTGCGGATGCGCCGCGCCACCGCGAGCCCGCGCTCGGTGTCGGCCGTCCACACGCCGCCGCTCAGGCCGTACAGGGAGTCGTTGGCGATGCGCACCGCGTCGTCCTCGTCGTCGAAGGGGATGACGACCAGCACCGGGCCGAAGATCTCCTCCTGGGCGATGCGCATGGAGTTGTCCACGTCCGCGAAGAGCGTGGGCCGCACGTAGTAGCCCTCCTCCAGGCCCTCCGGCATCCCCGGGCCGCCGGTCACCAGGCGGGCGCCCTCCTCGATCCCGAGGTCGATGTAGGACCGCACGCGCGCCTGCTGGTCGGCGCGGACCATCGGGCCGAGGTAGGTGGCCGGGTCGGACGGGTCGCCGACGGTGATGCCCTCCATCATCGACGCCACCGCCGCGACGACCTCCTCGTACCGCGAGCGCGGGGCGAGGATGCGGGTGTGGGCGATGCAGGCCTCGCCGTTGTTGCCGAGCGACGCCGACTTCAGGCCCTCGGCCACCGCGGCCAGGTCCGCGTCCTCCAGGACGACGGCCGCGGACTTGCCGCCCAGCTCCAGGCTGACGCGCTTGAGCTGCTCCCCGGCGACGGAGGCGATCCGCCGGCCCGCCGCGGTGGACCCGGTGAACGCGATCTTGTCGACGCCGGGGTGGGCGACCAGGTACGCGCTGGTCTCGCGTCCCGCGGGCAGGATGCTCAGGACGCCCTCGGGCAGCCCGGCCTCCGCGAACAGCTCGCCGAGGACCAGGGCGTCCACCGCGGTCTCGGGCGCGGCCTTGAGGATCACCGTGCAGCCCGCGAGCAGGGCCGGGACGACCTTCGCCAGGGCCGACTGGTGCGGGGCGTTCCACGGGATCACCGCGGCGACGACGCCGACCGCCTCGCGCCGCACGAGGGTGCGGCCGGAGCCGGCGGAGGGCAGCTCCTCCTCCCAGCCGAACCCTTCCGAGGCCCGCAGGTAGGCGGCGGTCTGCTCGGCGATCCCGCCGTTGTGCAGCCAGTGGGTGAACCACAGGGGCGAGCCGTTCTCGGCGGTGACGAGCGCGGCCAGCTCCTCGCCGCGCGCGGTGTGCAGCTCGTCGAAGCGGCTGATCACGGCGCGGCGCTCGGCGGGCGTCGTCAGCGGCCAGGGCCCGTGGTCGAAGGCCTCGCGGGCGGCGGCGACGGCTTGGTCGACGTCGGCGGGGACGGCCTCGGGGACGACGCCGACCAGCCGCCGGTCGTGGGGCGAGCGGACCTCGATGGTGCCGGGGCCGGCGGGGGCGACCCAGCGTCCGCCGATGAACAGACGGTCGAAGGAGGTGACGGAGGGAGCGACGGAGGGGGTGACGGTCACGGGGGTTCTCTCCTGAGGGCGGGCAGGGTGCCGCGTCCCGGGACAAAGGGACGCTGGCCTCTTATGCGTTCCACGTTAACAGGCCACTGGACCGTTAATAAGGGTCCGGCGGTCCGTTAGGCTGTAACGGTGGCCACACCGGCCGCGGGACACCCGAGGCACCCGAGAGAGGGACCGCAACCGTGAGTCAGGCACAGGACGCCGCCGCGTTCCAGCGCGCCCGCCGCCCCGAACAGCGCGAGCAGCGCCGCGAGGCGATCCTCGACGCCGCCGCGGGGCTGCTCCGCGAGATGCCCGCGGCCGAGGTCAGCCTGCGCGAGCTCAGCCGTCGCGTCGGACTCTCCAAGTCCAACGTCGTGCGCTACTTCGAGACCCGCGAGGCGGTCTTCCTCGAACTCCTCGACCGCTCCATCGGCGACTGGATCGAGGCCCTGGAGGACGAACTGCCGCCCGTGCCGGGGCCGGACGGGCCGGCCGTCGCGGCCCGCGCGCTCGCCGGGGCCTGGGCGGACTCGCTGGGCCGCCGGCCGCTGCTGTGCGAGCTGTGGAGCATCCTGGCGGCGGTGCTGGAGCGCAACGTCTCCGTGGAGTCCGTCCGCGCGTTCAAGCTCCGTGAGGCGGACCACCGCGCCCGGCTGGCCCGCATGGCAGCCGACCGCCTTCCCGACCTGGGCGAGGCCGCCGCGATGGAACTGACCCGGATCTCCGTGGTGCTGACCGCGGGGCTGTGGCCGTTCGCCAACCCCTCGCCCGCCGTCGTCGAGGCCACCGGGGACCCCTGCCTCGCCGATGCCCGCGTCAACTTCGCCGAGTCGCTCGGCACCATGCTGCACGCGGCGCTCGCGGGGCTCCTGTGCGGGCGCACGACGCCCTGACCGGCAGGCCGGGCCTGGCTGTTGGGAGCTCGCGCAGCTTAGCCGGATTCGTCACCGTGGGTGGCGGCTTTGCCCCGGTTGCCCGGCCCGGCGTCCGCCGCCGTACCGTGGTCACATGGCTGTCCCGGACCTCATCCGCATCGTCTCCCGCTCCTCACCCATGGCCCTCGCCCAGGTCGAGCGGGTCCGCGCCGAACTGGGCGCGCTTCATCCCGGCATCGCCACCGAGGTCGTGCCCGTCACCACCTCCGGTGACCGCTGGATGGGCGACCTCGCCCGGCTCGGCGGCAAGGGCGCGTTCACCAAGGAGGTCGACGCCGCCCTCCTGGAGGGCCGGGCCGACCTCGCCGTGCACTGCGTCAAGGACATCCCCGCCGACCGCCCGCTGCCGGCCGGCACCGTCTTCGCCGCGTTCCTCAAGCGTGACGACATCCGCGACGCCCTCGTGCACCCCGGCGGCCTCACCCTGGACGCGCTCCCCGACGGGACCCGGATCGGCACCTCCTCGGTCCGGCGCGTCGCGCAGCTCGCCGCCTCGCACCCCCAGTTGACCTGCGTCCCGCTGCGCGGCAACGCCAACCGCCGCCTGGAGAAGCTCGCCGAGGGCGCGGCCGACGCTCTCCTGCTCGCCGTCGCCGGCCTCGAACGCATCGGCCGGGCCGACGTCATCACCGAGGTCCTGCCGGTCGAGACGATGATCCCGCCCATCGGCGCCGGCGTGCTGGCACTGCAGTGCCGCGAGGACGACACGGACACCATCGACGCCGTCAGCGACCTCGGCGACCCCGCCACCCACCGCGAGACCACCGCGGAACGCATGTTCCTCCACGTCCTGCAGGGTCATTGCAACAGCCCCATCGCCGGCTACGCCCATGCCGAACGCGACGGCCGACTCTCCCTGCGCGCCCGGGTCTTCTCGCCCGACGGCAAGACCGTCCTCGACGCGCACGAATGGGCAGGCCCGCTCGACCCGGCCACGCTCGGCACCTCGGTCGCGGTGGCCCTGCTGCGGCAGGGGGCGCGCGAGCTGATCGACAGCATCGCGCACTGACGTATCGTCACATGACAGTGAGGGGCAGCCGGTAGCGGACGGCAGGGCGGCCGTTCACCGTCACGTCCGCCACCGCGGTGAAGCCGCTGCGCGCGAGCACGGCACGCGAGGCGGCGTTGTCCAGCGAGGCCACCGCGATCAGGGTCCGCAACCCGTACGCGGTGGCCGCCAGTCGGCACACCTGCGCGACCGCCGCCGTCGCCACCCCACGGCCCGCCGCGCTCTCCCCGACCCGGTAACCGAGTTCGGCGGCGCCGTCCGCCACGTCCACCAGATTGACCCGCCCCACCAGTTCGTCCCGCTCGTCGAGCACGACGTGGAAATGGCACGTCCCCGCGTTCTGCTCCGCGAGCAACGCCCGGTGCCGCGCGGCGAACCCGGCGAAATACGCGTCCCCCCGGTCCGGCACCGACCGCGCGAACCACTCCCGGTTCGCCCGCTCGAAGGCGAGCACCACGCCCGCGTGACCTGCCGTGAGCCGCTCCAGCCTGACCATGCGCGGCAGCATACCGAGAGGTCCGGCCCCGGGCGCGGGGCGCGTCAGCCGTCCCTCCTGACGTCGGCCCGGGCGCCTCTCCGGCACCGGAGCGCAAGGGGCATGCGGCGCGGAACCGTTCCATGGCCTGCTCGTCGCGGACCAGGATTCCATCGGCCCAGCCGCGCCGGCCGACACCGCCCTGTCCTCCGCCGAGGGGGCCTGCGAGGCTCTCGACACGGTGGCCCTGACTACTGACCACTGACCACATCCGCCGCCTCACGGACCCAGGACCGGATCATCCACAAGGACGAGCAATTGCGCCTGGCGTGTCCGCGGCCTGCTCGCCGCACTGACGGGGACGCGGTGACGGTACGGGGGAGCGGCGAGGCTACAGCGCCACGACCCGGGCGATCAGCCCGATGGCGATGAGGGCCGCCACGCCGAAGATCAGGAAGAGGGAGACGACCTCCCACGCCGTCCGCACCTCCGGCGGCTCGGTGTACGAGATGCCGGACGTGGTGCTGCTCTCGCACGGCGGTGTGGGCGTCGGCTGCACCCCCTCGCGGTGCGGCTGGAGTTGACGGGCGAGCTTCGGGCCGCTGTTCGTGGTCGGCATGCGTATCACTCCCGATGTGCGGATGGCCGCGGCACCACGGGACCGCCCGGGACGGCGGCCCCTGCCGCGCTCTGCCCTGTCCTTCGATGGTAGGCCGCCCGGCCCCACCGCGCCCGTCGCGGCGCCGGTGACCTGCGGGTTCGACCGGCAGGCCGCGTCACGGAACGTCGTGGCCGCCTCCTGTCGCGGGGTCAGCCGCCCGCCTGAGCACGTCCGTCCGCCCGTGGCGCATCCGCACGCGGAGGCCGCGCGGACGAGTGGCCACGCAACGGGCGTATCCCGCACAGGCTGCTCCGATGCCCGGAAAGCACACGAGCCGGGCATCACGGCTGATGACAGGAGTCAACCTATGGGGCGCCTGAGGGACGCGTGACGCGGCAGAGTACTCTGCGCGCCAATGGCCTCGGATAACGACAGCCTGGAGATCCAGTGACCAAATCCCCCCGATTCCGGCCGCGCCCCGGCGTGCTCATAGCGGCCGCAGCCACCAGCATCATCGGGCTCGGCCTTTGTGCCGCGCCCGCCTCGGCGCACACTCCCAAGTGGGACGTGAGCTGCTCCGAGGTGACGTCCGTCGACCTCACGGCCTACAACGGCCGCGTGGAGAACACGGTGACCATCACCGTGGACGGCAAGACCCTTCTCCCGACGGAGACCTTCGGCTCGGAGTTCCACACGGAGCACCTGACCCTGCCGCCGCACACCAGCGCGGTGCAGGTCAACCTGGTCGTCAAGGCCGGCGACGGTGAGCAGTACTCGGTCAACGAGACGAAATCCGCTCCTGCCTGCGAGGTCACGCCCCCGCAGACGCCGGAGTCCCCGTCTCAGAGCCCGACGCCGTCGGCCACCCCGACCACCGAGTCGCCCGCGCCCAGCGAGTCCCCGACCGTTGACGCGAGCGCGAGTGAGTCCGAGGCGGCACCCTCCCCGGCCGGCGGCGAGTCCTCGCCCGCCGCCGATCTCGCCGAGACCGGTGCTTCCAGCTCCACCCCGCTCCTCGCCGGTGGCGCCGCTGTCGCGCTGCTCGCCGGCGGCGGTCTGCTCTTCGCGAACCGCAAGCGTCGCGCTGCCCGTCACTGACGAGGCCCGCACGACACTTAGTTCATCGGCCCGGGTGCCGGCTCCTCCACGTGGAGGAGCCGGCACCCGGCTGCTGTTCCGGCCGCCCCCGACCCGTCCCGGAAGGACCCGAAGGACACCGTGACCACCCCGACCCAGGCCGCCCCCGCCTCCGGAACGGCACTCGACGAGCACACCGACACCGTCACGCCGTCCTCGTGGGCGGTCCTGCTGTGGAACGACCCGGTGAACCTGATGGGATACGTGGTCCGTGTCCTCGTCCGCGTCCTGCCGGTCGGCGAGGACGAGGCGCGCCGGCTGATGCTGCTCGTGCACACCGAGGGCCGGACCGCCGTGTTCAACGGCGACCGCGACGCCTGCGAGGTCGTCGCCGCACGTCTGATGGCGGCGAGCCTGTGGGCGACGGTGCGCCATGGATGACGGTGTCTTCACGGCCGACGGCGACACGATCCTCGTCGCTCTGCGGCAGCCGCTGCCGCTGACCCTTCTCCGGCTGGCCGACCGCGTCGCCGCGGCGCCCGGCCCGGTCCAGGGGCCCGACCACCTCGTCGAACTGGCGCAGGACGCCGCCGACGACCCCCTGCGGCGCTGGGAGGCCGACGCCGCCGCCGACTCCCTCCGCGGGCGGCTGGCCGACCGCGTCGCGGACTCCGACCGGTCCGTCGCGGACGTCCTCTTGGCACCGCAGCCCCTGGTCCGCGCCCGGCTCGACGACGAGGCGGCGGACCTGTGGCTGGAATGGCTCAACCGCCTCTACGTCGCCGTCCGCGCGGCCGAACTCGACGGCATCGCGATCGGCGACGGCCAGCCCCGCCACATCAGCGGCAGCTACCTGCGCGAGCCCGGCGTCACCGCACCCGCGGGCTTCGGCCCCGACGCCCTGCTCGTCGGATCGCTGATGGCGCAGTTCCTGGACGCCCTCGACGAACGCGACGCCGGGCGCGCGTAGTTCGAGCTGTGTGGCTGACCTCGGGACACTGTGCGGGCTGATCAGCTGCCGCTGACGTGCCTTTCACTCGACACCGGCGAGAACGGATGCGGCCCGGGTACCTCGCAACGAGGTGCCGGGGCCGCCGCGGGCCTGCGGCAGACCACGTAGTCGAACCAGTGGCACGTGAGCTCGTCGTACGTGGTGACGGTGTGGATGGCGGCACCAGTACCGGAGAAACTGAGGTACGAGTGGTTCTGGTTCTGCAGCAGTTTGCCGTCGGCCGTCCGGAACTGTCCGCTGTGACCGTTCCCGCACGGCGCCAGGCAGACGTCGTTCTGCGCGGCTCCGGTGCCGGTCGAGAGGCAGCCACCGTTGGCGTTGCTCGCGCCGGGCGCCCCACCTCGCCGAGGGCTCGTCACATCGTCGACGGGCCCTCGGCGTGGACGACCGGGTCCGTCATGTGTTCTCCACGGCGAAGCGGACCAGGACGAACGCCAGGCACATGACGACCAGAATCTGCATCACCGCCGTGACCCACAGGCGCACACTCCAGGCACCCGCTGCCATGATCCCGGCGGCCACGGCGAGCAGCACGAAGGATGTCGGCCCGGGCCACCACGCCGGCCTGCCCGTCTGGGCGATGAGCATCAGCACGATCCCGACCCCGAACATCGCGGTCGCCTCGCACACCACCAGGGCCACCGACACCAGTGCGTCCCCGGCCCACTTGGCGTACCGCTTCCACGTGTCGCTCACGGCCCGAGCGTCTCCCGGAACCACGGCCTCCATCGGCCCTGTCCCCGTAACGAGACCGGACCGAGGCGCAGTCGGTCCCTCAGCGCTTGCCGCGGCGGAAGAGGGTGGCCATCCATACGACGTCCCGGGCCGAAGAGGTGGAGCGGGCGGCGATGGTCCTCCATGTCCTGGCCTCGCGGCGTGCGTTCTTGTCGTCGTGCGGCATCCGGGCCGAGTCCCGAAGGCGGCTGCCCCGGGCACGCGCGCGTGCGTCGTGTATGAGAGCGACGACGAGCAGCCCGGCTGCCGGCCCGGGGACGATGAGCGGCCGCATAAGCATGACCGGTGTCCGGTGTTCCGGGACCGGTGAACCGTGAGCGGTGAACGGTGAAGGCTTTCCGGGCTCTTGGGCCAGGGGCGGGGAAACCGAGAAGGACCGCTCCGGCCCGGCCCGGGACGCTCCGCCTCACCACCACGTGGTGGGGTAGACCTCGCGTTGCAGGCGGGAGGAGAGCATCTGCACCCCGACCAGCAGGGCCAGCCCCGCGGCGAGCAGGGGCACGAAACTGTGGGCCGGCGGGTCGGTGAGCATGATCATGACGGCGGTTGCCATCGCGGGCGGATGGGCCGCCTTGAGCACCAGCACGAGTCCGCAGGCGATGCCGCACGCAGCGGCCGCGGCCCAGGGGCCGTGCCAGCCCAGGGCGAGCACCACGAAGCAGACGAGGCAGGACAGCAGGTGGCCACCGAAAACATGGCGCGGCTGCGCGAGCGGCGAGCCGGGGGTCGCGGTGACGATGGCCGTCGTGGCCGCGAGCGGCGGCACCAGCACCGTCTGGTGGAGGAGTGCCCCCACGGCCACCACGACGGCCAGGCCCACCGACGTGGTGACGGCCGCCGAGACGACCGTGCGCCGCGCGGGCCGCGGTTCCGTCGTTCTCCACCAGCGGGGCGGAGGCCGATGTGCCGGGCGGGCGGGAACGGTCCCGGCCGGGGCGGTCCCGACCTGCGACGTGCCGGCTTGCGACGTCCCGGGCGGGCTAGCCGCCATGGCGACGCCACTCCCGGTCGCGGCCGGGCGTCGGGCGGACGCCGGGCGCGGCGCACGGCGGAGGAACGCGTGGAATCAGCACGGGGACACCTCGGATTCGCCCCCACGTCCCGGACCACGGCGGGTTCGTCGTCCGTGAGGACGGGGGCACGCCGAAAGCCTGATGTCCCGGTCCACCGCCTGTCCAAATGCGGCTTTCTATCGCTTGATCGACCCCGCCTATCGAGGCACTTCCGCCCGTGTACGGGCCCTCGGGGACCACGCCGATGGCGTGGCGCGGCGCCGCTCAGTGAGGCGCGGGCGCGGCGGACACGTGCCGGTCGGCGGCCCAGGAGGCGAGGATGCGCAGGCGGTCGTGGGTGGGGGAGCCGGCCTCCGCCGTCCAGATGACGAGCTGCTGCTCGGGGTCGGTGCCGGCGGTGAGGGTGTCCCGGTCCAGGACGAGTTCGCCGGCGACGGGGTGGTGGAGGACCTTGGTGCCGACGCTGGGCGTGGTCACGTGGTGGGCGGCCCACCGCATGCGGAAGTCCGGGTCCTGCACGGACAGTTCCCCGACGAGTGCGGTCAGGCGCGGATCGCCGGGATACTTCGCGGCGTGCATGCGCAACTGGGCGACGCAGGTGCGGGCCAGGGTCTCCCAGTCCGCGTAGAGGGTGCGCACGGCCGGGTCCGTGAAAAGCAGGCGCATGTAATTCCGGTGCTTTTCCGGAATGCGCCCGAAGTCCGTGACGAGCGCGGCGGCGAGGGAATTCCAGGCGATGACGTCCATACGGCGTCCCCTCACGATGGCCGGGGTGGTCGTGAGGTCGTCGAGGAGGCGGCGCAATTGCGGCTGGACCGTCTGCCGTGTCCGGCGGCGGGGGCGTCCGGTGTCCTTTCCGGCGAGGCCGGAGAGGTAGCTGCGCTGGCCGTCGTCGAGGTGCAGGGCCTGCGCGAGCGCGTCGAGCACCGGGGCTGATGCGGGGATACGGCCCTGCTCCAGGCGGGTGCAGTAGTCGGTGGAGATCGCCGCGAGCTGGGCGACCTCCTCCCTGCGGAGCCCCGTGACCCGGCGCCTGCCCGCGCCCTCGGGCAAGCCGACGGTGCGGGGGCTGAGTTCGGCCCGGCGGGCCTTGAGGAACTCGCCGAGTTCATTGAGATGCACGTCGGGACTCATGCGTCCCAGTGCGGCACCGGCAGCGCATTCGCTGAGGGGGAGAGTTCCCTCCCAGGATGTTTTCCGCCCAGGAGGAAATCCTCCCCTTGGTGTGCCCGTATTCGGGTGCGAACCTGGACCCTGGACCCTGGAACCGGGAACCCCGAACGGACGACACCACGAAGGAGAGGGACGCCGATGGAGTTCGTGAAGCCGCGGCCCACCACAAAAGGCCCTGCGGAGTGGTTCACCGGGGACGTCTGGTTCGACGTCGTCTGCGCCGGTCAGGAGCCCTCCCGGATGCGCGCCAACATGGTGCGCTTCGCCCCGGGCGCCCACACCGCCTGGCATCGGCACGCGGTCGGCCAGACCCTGCACGTCGTCGAGGGCATCGCCCTGATCGGCACCCGGGACGGCACGGTCTTCGAGGCCCACCCCGGCGAGACCGTGGCCTGCCCGCCAGGCGAGGACCACTGGCACGGGGCGACCCCGGAGCGGTTCATGCAGCACCTGGCGATGTGGGAGGGGCTGGGCGACGCCCGGCCGGAGACCACGTGGCTGGAGAAGGTCACCGACGAGCAGTACGGCCGCCCCCGCACACGCAGCCACTGACGCGGCGCCCCACCCCGAAGGGGGCCCCGCGTCCCGCTACGACGCCACGTCGGCCGTGGCCTCCGCCCCGCCGGGGACGCCGGGGACACCGGGCGCCGCCGCCGTGAAGGTGACCGGCAGCCACGACGGCCCGCGCAGACCGCCCAGCCGCCAGCGGACCTCCTCCGGCGGCACGGCGAGGGCCAGCCCGGGCAGCCGGCGCAAGGCGGTGCCGATCGCGATCTGGCCCTCCAGACGGGCCAGCGGGGCGCCGAGGCAGTAGTGGATGCCGTGCCCGAACGCCAGGTGGGCGCTGTCGCCGCGGGTGATGTCGAGCCGGTCCGGGTCGGGGAAGCGCTGCGGATCGCGGTCGGCGATGGCGGAGGCGATGAGCACGGTCGCGCCGCGCGGTACGGGGGTGCCCGCGATCTCGAGGTCCTCCCGCGCGAAGCGCGCGATGCCGGGGCTCACGGGACCGTCCCAGCGCAGGAACTCCTCGATGGCGCCGGGCAGCAGCTCCGGGTCGTCCCGCAGCATGCGCAGCTGCTCGGGGTGGGCGAGCAGCGCGGCGATGCCGCCGCCGATCAGGTTGACCGTGGTGATGTAGCCGGCCACCAGCAGCAGGAAGCACATCGCGATCAGCTCGTCCTCGTCGAGCCGGTTCTCCTCGTCCCGGGCGGTGATCAGCGCGCTGAGCAGGTCGTCGCCGGGCCGGGCGCGCTTGTCGTCCAGGAGACCCACCAGGTAGGCGCGCATCTGCCGCCAGGCCGCGTCGACCTTCACCGGGTCCGGCGGCTCCGCCCCGCGCAGGATCATCTCGTCGGTCCACCGCTGGAAGTCGCCCTGGTCGGTGGACGGCACCCCGAGCAGCTCGCTGATCACGGTGACCGGGAGCGGGAGCGCGAAGTCCGCGACGAGGTCGGCCTGCCCCGTGGGCAGGATCGCGTCCAGCAGGCGGTCGGTGACCTCCTGGATCCGCGGCCGCAGCTCGGCGATCCGGCGGGCGGTGAACGCCTTCGAGACCAGCCGGCGCAGCCGGGTGTGGTCGGGAGGGTCGGAGCGCAGCATGGTGCGCAGCATCGACTCTCGCTCCGTGGCGGGCAGCATCCGCATCAGCCGGGGGTCGGACGCGTCGCGGACGTCGCTGCTCAGCCGCGGATCGGACAGGGCCGCGAGGCCGTCCTCGAAGCGCGTCACCAGCCAGGCCTCCACACCGCCCGCGATGACGGCCCGCCGCACCGGGCCCTCCTGGCTGAGCTGCCGGTACAACGGGAAGGGATCCGCCACGAAGGCCGGGTCGGCGTAGGGGAGAAGGACCGGTTGCCGGCTCATCGTGCCTCCGGAACGTGGGGGTGCGGGTCAGGACCGACGCGCAGAGATGTGATCACTTAAAGCATAGTATGTACCGATATGGCGGTGCCCGTGCACCGCCGGAGGGGCAGGGCGCGGATGGAACGGACCACGTGCTGTGTGGTGGGCGGCGGCCCCGCGGGCATGGTGCTCGCCCTGCTGCTCGCCCGCGCCGGGATCGCGGTCACCGTGCTGGAGAAGCACGGCGACTTCCTGCGCGACTTCCGCGGCGACACCGTGCACCCCTCGACCCTCGCCCTGCTGGACGACCTCGGCCTCGCCGAACGCTTCGCGGCACTGCCGCAGCGCCGGGTGCGCACCCTCCAGTTGCCCGTCGGGGCCGACGGGTCGCTGGTCACCGTCGCCGACCTCGGGGTGCTGCCCGAGCCGTACAACTACGTGGCGATGGTGCCGCAGTGGGACCTGCTCGGACTCCTCGTGGACGAGGCCCGCCGCGAGCCGTCGTTCCAGGTGCGGATGAACACCGAGGCGACCTCGTTCCTCATCGAGCGCGGGCGCGTGACCGGGGTGCGCTACAGCACCTCCGACGGACGCACCGGCGAACTGCGCGCCGACCTCACCGTCGCCTGCGACGGCCGTGACTCACTGGCCCGTTCCCGGCCGGAACTGGGCCTGCGCCGCTACGACTGCCCCATGGACGCCTGGTGGTTCCGGCTGCCCCGGCACGAGGGCGACCCGCACGGACTCGTCGGCGGCGCCGGCGACCGCTTCCTCACCGTGATGATCGACCGCGGCGCCTACTGGCAGTGCGCCGCGCTCATCCCCAAGGGCACCGACGCCGAGCGCCGCACCGCCGGCCTCGACCGCTTCCTCACCGACTACGCCGGCGCCGTGCCGTGGATCGTGGACCGCACCGACGCCCTGCGCTCCTGGGACGAGGTCAAGCTCCTCGACGTACGCCTCGAACGCCTGCGCCGCTGGCACCGCCCCGGGCTGCTGTGCATCGGCGACGCCGCGCACGCGATGTCCCCGGTCTTCGGCATCGGCATCAACCTCGCCGTCGAGGACGCCGTGGCCTCGGCCCGGCACCTCGTCGAGCCCCTGCGCCGCGGCAGCGTGGGCCTGCGCGACGTGCGCGCGGTCCAGCGCCGCAGGAGGCCCACCACGGCCGGCACCCAGACCCTCCAGCGGATCGCCCACGCCCGGCTCATCGCCCCCGTGCTGCGGGGGGAGTCGCCGTTCGGCGACGCCGCGCGGGGCCGGCGCGTGGCCCACGCGATGGCCGGCTCGCGGTGGCTGCGGCGGATCCCGGCGTACTTCTTCGGATACGGCGCCCTGCGCGAACGCCCCCCGGCCGCGTCCGTACGGTGAACTCCCCGGCGCAACGGGAGGTTTCGCCCCGGACGCCGCTGCCCCGCTGCGACACTGGGGCCGTCCGGCGCACGCGCCGCGCGGTCGCCCCACGCGAAGGAGCGGATCCCGATGCCCCTGAAGTCGTACGGAGTCCTGGTCGCCCGGGCGACCGGCGTCCGCCGTGAGGGCGCCTCCGACACCCCGCACTACCAGATCCACCTGACCGACGACGGCGGCACCCACTACCGCGCGGCCGTCAACGTCAGGTCCCAGGAGGAGCCCTCCGAGCTGCTGTACCTCGTCGAGGACGACCTCCGCCACCCCGTCACCGCACTCCTCGACGCGCTGGAGGGCGGCTGGAACACGCTCCCGGCCGGCCCCGGCGGCCCCAACCTCGACTACATCCGCGGCAATCCGCTCGACCCCGCGCGGATGCGCACCCTGCCGCCGGACGCCGAGGGCCCCGACAACGACCTCGCCGACCTCCTCGACCACTATGTGCAGCGTGCCGTGGCCGACCCGGACGCGAGGCTGTACGTCTTCGGTGAGCGCTGGGGTCCCGAACAGGGCGTCAAGGACAAGGTGTTCGGCTTCCTGCCCGGCAACGGCGTGCACGACATCCACATGAACCAGGGCAACAGCGGTCGCTTCCGCGGCGACGACGGCGTCTGGCAGGACGGCGGCCTCCTGATCCGCTTCCCCGGCGAGCCGCGCTGGGTCGGGATCTTCCTGGCCTTCCAGAGCCAGGCCTGGCACACCGACGACATCACCGGCCACGCCCTCGAGGACGCGGGCCCGCGCCCCGGTGCGGCCGAGGAGTCCGTCCGTATCGTCGCCGCCCTGGCCAACCCCCTCGGTCCCGCCCCCGAGACGGAGACGGTCACGCTCCTCAACGCCTCGCCCGTCGCCGTCGACCTCACCGGCTGGACCCTGGCCGACCGCCTGAAGAACGCCTGCGCCGTCCCCGCAGGACCGCTCGCGGCCGGGGCGGCCCTCGCCGTCACGGTCGCCGCGCCGTTCCAACTGGGCAACCGCGGGGGCGCGATCACCCTCCTCGACGAGGACGGCCGCAAGGTGCACGGCGTCTCCTACACCGCGGGGCAGGCGGGACGCGAGGGCTGGACCATCGTGTTCTGAGCCTTCCGGGCCTCCTGTGCCTGCCCGACCGCGGCGCGACACACCGGGCGGCTCCGTACGGGCATGATCGCCACGGACTTTATCGGCTGATAAAGTCCGTCGTTGCGCCGGAAAACGGCGAAACCGGTCGGAGTCGGAGTCGTAGTCGCAGTCGGAGGAGCACATGCTGGCGGTCGACGTCCGGCAGTCGCTGCGCGACGGCCGGACCGTGGCGGAGGGCGCGGGGCGCGGCTGGCGCTTCGCGGCGCGCACCGTCGCGACCCACGGGGACTACCTGCTCGCCTTCGTCGACGGCGGGGTGTGCGTCGGCGCCTTCGAGATCCGGGGGAGCCGGTCCGACGACGCGGCGGACGGCCGTTACGTCTTCGACCTCGCCCCGGCCCGGCGCTTCCAGTGGGCCCTCGGCCACCGGCTGCCGCTGCCCCCCGGACGCAACCCCGCGCGCATCCTCACGGGCCAGCACCTGCGCGAGTTCCTCGACGCCGCGCCGGGCGGGGTCCCGCGCTCCGGGGAGGTCTGACGCAGTGAAGGAGCCCCAGCACCCCATGGCCGCCGCCGCGCCCGACCCGGTCGACGCCCTCCTGCGGTCAGGACCCCGCCGCACCCACCTCCCAGAACCGGCCGAACGCTCCCGGCTGCGCACCGCGTACGGGCTCACCCAGGCCGAGATCGCCGAGGCGCTCCAGGTCACCCGCACCACGGTCGCCGGCTGGGAGGCCGGCCGCAGCGAACCCCAGGGCGCCACGCGGGCCGCGTACGCCAAGCTGCTGGAGGGCATCGCCGGTCAACTCACGGCGGACGCACCGCAGTCCGAGCCGGAGCCGCAGCCGGCCCCGGCCCCCGCTCCTGCCCCCGCGGCGCGGGCGCCGTACGCGGGACGCCGGCCGGCCGAACCCGACACGCCCGACGCGCGGTTCGTCAACGGCCCGCTCGCCGTGCTGGACGGCGACGGATCGGCGTACGCGGCCGGCGGCCTGGTACTGGAGTGCCCCGCGTCGGACGTCCCGTCCCTGGTGGAGTGGACGCTCACCGAGGCCCGCCTCGGCGCGGCACGGCTGCACCGCAACGGCAAGGACGCCGACCCGCTGGTCGTACTGACCCCGGCGGCGGCCGAACGGCTCGGTCTGCCGTTGGAGTTGGCGGACCGCCGCGGCCTGCGGCTGCCCCCGGACCACGCGGTCGTCCGCCGGATCACGCGTGCCGGATGGCAACTGACCCAGCGCGGATTCGGCCCGTGGGCCCGGGTGTTCCGGCCGGCGGAGGGCGGCCGGCGCCAGTGCGTGCAGCTGGCCGTTCTGCCGTGGGGCGCGCTGGACGCGCGGTCCTGGGGCGGTGCCGCCGACCTGCCGGCGCCCGAACTCGCCAGGATCCTCGCGGCGTACGCGTCCCGCGTCCTGACCCCGCGCGGCTCGACGGCGGTGTCGGGGCTGGAGCTGATGACCGCCCTGCGCCCGCCGACCCGCCCGGTGAAGGACCCGTCGACCGGCGCGTGGGTGTCCGGGCCGAACCCGGGCGCCCTCACCGGCCCCGTCGACCCCGCGCCGCCCGAGGCCCCCGACGAGCACCCCGTCGTCGCCGCGCTCCACCCCCGCGGTCACCAGCGCACCCCGGACCAGGTCCTGGACGAGGAGGCGTACGACTGGATCCGCGACCCGGAACTCCTCACCGACACCGAGTGTGCGCAGCCGTACGCCGTCGGCGTCGACGTCAACATGGCGTTCGCCGCCGCAGCGAACCGGCTCACCGTCGGGCTCGGCGAACCCGTGCACGTGAAGGCCCCCGCCTTCGACAGGGCGCTGCCCGGCTGCTGGCTGGTCGACCTGTCCGGCATCGACCTGGACCCGCGGCTGCCGAGCCCCTTCACCCCGCACGGCGACCGCCCCGAGGGGCCCGCCTGGTACGCCACGCCCACCGTCGCCTACGCCGTCGAACTCGGCCACGCCGTCGCCCCCATGGAGGCGTACGTACGGCCCGGGCACGGCCCGTACCTGGACGCCTGGTACACCCGGCTGCGCGACGCCTACCTGGCCACCATGGGCGAGCTGGGCGTCGTCCCCGGCATGCCGGAAGCCGACTTCCTCGCCGCGATGGAGCGCCACAAGCGGACCGACCCCGCGCGCGTCGCACTGCTGTCGGCGATCAAGGCCACCGTCAAGGGCGGCATCGGCAAGCTCCGCGAACGCCCCCAGGGCGCCGGCTACCGGCCCGGCGAACGCTGGCCCGCCCTCGAACGCCCCACCTGGCGACCGGACATCAGGGCCGCGGTCATCGCCACCGCCCGCGTCAACATGCACCGCAAGATGCTCAGGCTCGCGGCCGTCGGGCTCCACCCGATCGCGGTCCTCTCCGACTGCGCCGTCTACCTCTCCGACGGCCCCGGCCCGACGGACTTCCTGCCGTACACCCCCGACGGCAAACCCCTGCCGGGCGGCTTCCGCCTCGGGGTCTCGCCCGGCATGGTCAAGCACGAGGGCACCCAGACCCTGATGTGGGCCGCCGAACTCCTGGAGGACGGCCACAATCCCGCCCGCCACATCAAGGGCACCGACGCCGCCGCCGACGGGGAGTAGGGAACACATCCATGGGCATCCTCGGCGACAGCCTCGACAAGGCCACCGCGGCCACCTTCACCCGTCCCCTGCCCAAGTCCGCCCGGTCCCGCATGCGCTTCCTCGTCAAGCACGAGAAGGGCACCCGCGGCGTCGCCGCCGTTCTCGGCGTCTCCCAGCGCACGGTCGAGCGCTACCTCACGGGCCAGCTCAAGCAGCCCCGCAAGGACCTCGCCGCCCGCCTGGAGGCTGCCGTCCGCGAGCGCTGGCAGCCCCGCGTCCGCGACCGCGCCAAGCGGCGGGCCGCCACCAGCGGCGGCATCGTCATCGAGACCCGCGCCCGCTTCGGCTTCACCGCCGCGCCCGGCTCCACCGACGACAGCCGCACCCGCCTCATCACCCAGTCCCTCCCGCCCGCCTACGCCGCCCGCCTTTTTGCCGCCCAGGACGCCGGCGCCACCGAGCAGCAGCTGCGCGCCATCGCCGCCGAGGGCCTCCAGGAGATCTACTTCAAGGACCGCGGCCGCCGCGCCCAGGGCCTGAACGTCGAGTTCACCGACATCGACTACGTCGAGCTCGAGTTCTGACCCGCCGCGCCATCGACTCGCCCGAGGTCGGTGTTCGAGCCGAACCACGACAGCCCTCGCGGCGGCACCGGCGGCCGCACCTGAAGGGCGCGCGCGTTCAGGAGCTCGTCGGCGTCAGGTCCTGCAAGCCCACCACCCGCAGCAACTGCAAGCGCTGGTACGACTCCGTGCCCGGGCGGGCCGTGTGGATGACGAGCTGCTGGTTGTGGCCGGAGTTGACCAGGACCTCGCAGTCGAGTTCGAGGATGCCGATCGCGGGGTGCCGGAAGCGTTTCGTGGCGGCGCGGCGTACGGCGACCTCGTGTTCGTCCCAGAGGCGGGCGAACTCCTCACTCCCGGCGCGTAGTTCGGCGACGAGAGAGGAGAGCTCAAGGTCCGTGGGGCGGGCCGAGGCCACCGCTCGCAGGCCGGCGACCTGCTCGCGGGCGCGCACGGGGCGGTCCTCGGGCGGGAACAGCTCCTGGGCCGCCGGGTCCAGGAAGAACCGGCGGATCATGTTGCGTCCTTGCGGCGGGCGGGCGAGGACGTCTCCGCTCAGCGCCCGTGACAGCGCGTTCTGGGCCAGGACCTCGCCGCAGTCGGTCACCACCATCGCCGGGGTGTCGTGCAGCCGGTCCAGCACCAGGAGCAGGCCCGGGCGCACGTGCGTGCTGGTCGCCTCCCGGCGCGGCGGCTGCTCACCGGTGAGGTGGAAGAGGTGGTCGGCTTCGTCCTCCGTCAGGCGCAGGGCGCGGGCCAGCGCGGTGAGCATCTGGCGGGACGGGCTCGGACCGCGGGACTGTTCCATCCGCGTGTAGTAGTCCACGGACATGCCGGCCAGCTGGGCCACCTCCTCGCGGCGCAGCCCCGGCGTGCGGCGGCGGGCGCCGGCCGTGAGACCCACGTCGGAGGGGTGCAGGCGGGCGCGAGCGCGGCGCAGGAAGTCGGCCAGTTCACCTCGGTTCACCTCTCCAGGGTGCGGGAGGCCGGCCGGCTTATCCAGGGACTCCCGATCCCCTGATGAAGAGGTCTCTCCCGGTCGTTCCCGCACCGGCCGAACCTGGGCGTCAACGACAGGCGACACAGTGCGTGAGGAGCACGTCATGCTGACTTTGGTGACCGGTACGACAGGGCAGGTCGGACGCCGCTTCGTGCCGAGGCTGCTGGCCCAGCGGCAGCCGGGCGAGCGGGTGCGGGTCCTGGTACGGAACGCGGACCACGGCGAGCGCTTCGCGGAGCTGGGAGCCCAGGTCGCCGTAGGGGACATGCGCGACGAGGAGACCCTCGGCAAGGCGCTCGCCGGCGTGGACGCCGTCGTGAACGTCGCCGCCTCCTTCCGCGGAGTGCCGGCCGAGGAGGCGTGGGCCGTCAACCGGGACGCTGCGGTGGCCCTGGGCCGCGCCGCGCAGGCCTCCGGCGTGGAGCGGTTCGTGCAGGTCAGCACGAACAACGTGTACGGCGTCGGACGGGGCCGCCCGCTGACCGAGGAGGACGAGAGCCGGCCGGGCGGCGGGATGTGGGGCGCCTACCCCGAGTCCAAGGCCGAGGCCGAGCGCGAGTTGCTCGCGCTCGAGAGCCTGGACGTACGCATCGGGCGGCTCCCCTTCGTCTACGGCGAGGGCGACCCGCACCTCGCCGACTCCTTGCGCTGGGCCGCCGGCTGGGCGCCGCACCAGCGCCTGCAGATGGCCCACCACGCGGACGTCGCCCAGGGCCTGCTGCGTCTGCTGTACGCGCCGGGCATCGCCGGCCGGATCTACAACATCGCCGATGACGCCCCTGTCACGACGGTCGAGCTGTACCAGCTCAACGGCGTCGAGGTGCCCGCCGGGCTCCACGAGCTCACGGACCCCGACCCGTGGTTCGGAATCGTGTCCAACCAGCGCATCCGCCGGGAGCTCGGCTTCCGGCCGATCTATCCGAGCGTCTGGACGGCCCGGGACGCCGGAGCCCTGTGACGGTCGCAACGCGAGGTCCGTGCATCCCCTGATCGGCCCCACCCGACCCGCGCGGTCAGGGCCTACCTCGGCGGCGTCCGTGGCGGACGCCACGGAACGGCGTCCGTGAGGATCGCGTGGCGGGCATGGAGCGCGGCGGACAGGAGGCGCTCGTCCAGCTTCATCTCGGCGTCGCGTGTGGAGTCGTCGACGGGGAACCCGCCGACCGATTGAAGTCCCGGGGCCTGACCCCGACTGACAGCCGGCTACGCAACTGCCCTATTGCACCGGCAAGAACCCGGTCTACCAGTACAGCGTCCGGGCGCACTGCGCCCCGCTCTTCGAGATAATCGGGGTGTTGAAGCCGCCGGTGCACCCGTGGCCCAGCGGCTACGGCTGCACGTGGAACGGTCCTGGGACGGGCTGGACGATCTCGACGTCGTTCTGTTCAGGCTGAAAGGCTTCAGCTTCGCGATCAGCAAGCACGACGGCAATCCGCGCGGCGTCTCGTATGTCCGGCTCACCGCGCCGCACGAGCAAGCCCACAAGGCCCTGGACACCCTGCTGGAGGTGGTTGGGATCGGGGAGGCCGCCGTTGCATTTCGCGGAGACGCTCACGATGTCCGAGCAGAGCCTATCGCCGCATCACAGGATGCCGGCTCTCCTGGCGAAGTCTCCGGCGTCACCTTGTCGACCTCTCTGCGGGCACGGTTGCGGCGTGCTGTCGGCAGGACCTCAGGCGACCCAGTAGGCACCCTCGACGCTTGACGAAGGTCATTGGGAATCAGTCACGGACGTTGTGACTGAAGGCGTTGCCGAGCGGGTGCATAGGATCGCCGGCATGACACTTCGCCCTGTTCTGGTGAACATGAAGGCTCTGGACGACTCGGTGGTCGGCCGGTTCTGGGCAGAGGCGCTCGGCTGGCGTGTCACCAGTGCGGAGCCCGGCGCCACCGCCGCGCAGCCGGTCGGCTTCGATTGGCTGGACCCGGCCGGCGTCTGCATCGATGTCATCGCCGTCCCGGAACCCAAGTCACCGACGAAAAACCGCGTGCACCTCGATCTCGCCACCGACTCGGCGGCGCATCAAGCAGAGTTGGTCGCCCGCCTGGAGGGTCTCGGTGCGACGCCCGCCCACGTGGGTCAGGGCGACGTGCCGTGGACGGTCCTCGCCGACCCGGAGGGCAACGAGTTCTGCGTGCTGGAGCCTCGGGAGAGCTACCGGGACACGGGGCCGATCGCCCGGGTGGTGGTCGACTGCGCGGATCCGCGGGCCATGGCCCGGTTCTGGGACGAGGCGATGGACTGGATCCTGCACGAGGTGACCGACGATCGCGCGGTGTGGCGGTCCGCCGAGGGCGTCGGCCCCTTCATCGAGTTCCTCCGCACGGGAGTGAAGACCGTGCCGGACCGCGTCCATCTCGACCTTGTGCCGGACCCCGGTGACGACAAGGCGCGGGAGGTGGCCCGGCTGCGGGCCCTCGGGGCCACCGATCTGGACGTCGGCCAGGGCGACGTCCCATGGACGTGCCTGGTCGATCCGGAGGGCCACGAGTTCTGCGTCCTCGCCCGGTCCTGACGCGATGCCTCGACGACACCCGACAGGTGAGCCCCGGCTGTGCGCGCGACGTGACGTCCGGCAGGGCGTGGGTGAAGCGCCTCGGTCAGCGGCATCCACCGGCGGACGGGCTCCTGGTGGGAACCGATCGCGGTGCTTGCGGCCACTGCCTCCGCGTCCGCCCCGCAGCGCGGCGTTCCCCCGCGGGTCAGCAGGCCGAGCGGCCACTGCGGGCCGGATCCGGCCGGCTCTCCGTCGAAGGCGGTCCAGTCCCAGGGCCCTTCGAAGCACCAGGCCCGTCCGGCTGCGTCGGCGACCTCGTCGCCGGGTCGAAGAGCGGCGTACGGCCGCATCAACAGGTCGAAGGTGAAGGGGATCCCGTCATGGGGGTGAAGGTCGTAGCCCGTGCCGTTGAGATGGCTGTCGTCCCGGAACTCGCGGTAGGACCGGCCGACAGGCAGCACAGCCGGCGTGAGACGGGGGCGTGGCAGCCAGCCTGTCTCCAGCGGAGGGTCGTGGCGATCGACAGCCGTCACGTGCACCACCGCCGGCGGTACTCCGACCCGGCAGACGTCCCCGGCCCTCAGTCGCGCGGGCGGCGGGTCGGTCCGGAACAGCTCCGCTTCCTCATCAGGCCCGGTCCGCCCGCCACGGGTCACGTCCAGGGCCACGATCCCGTTCCAGCGCTCGGCATCGCTGTCGGCGTCGAGGCCCCACCACGGCCATCGCACCGACACGTAGTCCCACGTCATGGCCTGCTCGACTCTGGCCGGCGTGAAGGGGCAGGCGACCGTGAGCACGTCACCGACCCGGAAATCCCGCGCATCCGTCACAGGGCCAGGCCAGAGGGCCTGCCGGCCGGTGGGCGGGAGCGGTCGGCGATGAAGGTAACCGTGCTGTCCACGCCGCGGGTGAGCACGTACCGCCGGGGCCGCACGCCCGGCAAGCGCGTCGTGACGTGCGGGACTTGTGCAGCGCCCGATCGTGCGGCGCCCGCGCCGCTAGCGTGGGCGCGTGATCGTATGGCTCAACGGCACCCATGGCGCGGGCAAGACGACGACCAGTGCGCTCGTGCAGCGACTGCTCGCGGACTCACGGGTGTTCGACGCAGAGAAGGTCGGCGAGACCCTCATGGACATCACGCCGGGTCTGCCCGGCCCCGGGGCGGACAACTTCCAGCACTGGCCGCCGTGGCGGCCGCTCGTCGTCGAGACCGCCCGCCGGGTGCTCGACTACACCGGTGGCACCCTGATCGTGCCGATGACCGTCCTGGTCGAACCGTACTGGCGTGAGATCAGCACGGGCCTTGCTCGACACGCCATTGCAGTACGGCACTTCGTCCTCCATGCCGACCAGGAGACCCTCCGTGGGCGCATCGAGGGCGACACCATTCTCGGCCCCTCCGCCTTTCGTCTCGCCCACCTCGAGCCCTACGCCGAGGCGGCCCGCACGTGGTTGCACGACGAGGCCGAGGTCGTCGACACCACGCACCTCACGCCCGCCCAGGCCGCCCGGCGGATCGCGGAGGCCGTCAAGAACCGACCTCTGCCTGCCTCGTGAAGGCAGGCGAGCAGCCGCGTCCTACGGCGCGACGGCACTTCCGCCGACCGCGGCGGGCCGAGGGTGTGAAGGCCCCTCCCGGTCGGACCCCTGCGCTACGAGCAGGCTGACGAAGGCCACCACCGCGAGAACCGTCCGGACGGTGTGCAGGGTCAGCCAGCGATCGCGGACGGCGACGAAGTCGGTCGGCGGCTCGCTGGGACTCCAGCCGTCGACGAGCCGGTTGAGCGGCTCCATCTGCGTCACGGTGAGCACGATCGTGGCGAGCACGAGCACCCCCGCGGCCAGGCTGAGGCCGAACACCAGCGGGCCCTGCCGGTACGACAGCGCGCACGTCGCGACGAGCAGCGCGAGGCAGGTGAGGAGGAACGGCGGCATCACCCGGCCGTAGTCGGCGTTGAGCGCCTTCCAGTACGGCACGTACACGGGGCCCGGGAGCCGCCCGACGGACGGCGTGATCACGGCGAAGAACACCCCGCCCGCGTAGAGGCCGAGCAGCGTCGCCGCCCCCGCGCGAACGATCTCCAGTACGACGGTACGCATGTGCCCCACCCTGATTGATTAGAGGTTCCACTTTTCATTAGAGGCGTGCCTGGTGAATTCTATGGCACGATGAACCGCGATGGAAGGCACTCACAAGCGGCGCTACGTCAGCGACCTCCGGCGCGAGCACGCCGAGGCGACCCGGCTGCGGATCGCCGAGGCCGCGCGGGCGTTGATGATCGAGCGGGGCTTCGCGGCGACCACGATGGGCGACGTGGCCGCGGCCGCCGGCGTCGCCGTGCAGACGCTGTACGCCGCCTGCCCGGGCGGCAAGCCCGGCCTGGTGAAGCTCGTGTACGACGTGACGCTTGCGGGTGACGGCCGGCAGGTCCCGCAGAGCGGGCGGCCCCCGGTACAGGCGATCATCGAAGAGCCCGACCCGGTGCGGAAGCTGGGCCTGTACGCGGCGATGGCCGTCGCGATCCTCGGCCGGATCGGACCGGTCCACCGCGTGCTGCGCGCCGCTGCCGCCGCGGGCGGTGCCGGTGTCGGCGACCTGCTCGACGAGACCGAGCGGCAGCGTCGTACCGGCAGCCGCCGACTCGCCGGGCACCTCGCCGAAGTGGGCGCGCTGCGCGCGGGGCTGACGGCCGACCGGGCCGCCGACGAGGCCTACGTCCTCACCTCGATCGAGGTGTACGAACGGTTCGTGGATGTCTGCGGCTGGAGCGTCGCCGCGTACGAGGAGTGGCTCGCCCGGACGCTCGCCGGCGCGCTCCTCACGCCCTAGTCGCATTGCCCTGTGGAGGGGCGCGCCAGGGCGCGATGATTGCTGTGCCGATCAAGGGGATCAGGAAAATGCTTGACGGTGCAAGCCCGCCTTGGAGTCGGTAACCGGCTACTGCCAGCGCCAGCCGTGTTCCGGGAAGCGGGTCAGGAACTCCGTGAGTGAGGCCGCTTGGCGCAGGCACTCGGACCAGGTGGCGGCCGCGGAATCGACCAGGAGGAGCGGGGGAGGCTGCTGCCGGAAGTCGTAGACCAGGAGTTCGCGGCCGCCGTCACCGCCGATGACCACCGCGCCGGGGAGGCGGCCGGCCGGGCCCGCCGCGTCGTTGAGGCCGAGGAGTTCGTCGACCGGACAGAGCGTCAGGAAGTGGCCGGCGGGCAGGAAGTACCGGGCCACGCATCCCGGGTCGGCGAGGAACGCGCGGTAGTCCTCGGGGAAGGCGACGCCGAGTGCTCGCTCGGCCCGCTGGATCGCGGCGTCTGGTGCGCCCATGGCACGTCCTCCCCGGGCGTTCCGGCGCCGCACGCCGAGGCCCCTCCCGGGGCGCACCATATCGCGGTCGGACCCCCGTCCGCTCAGCCGTCCCGCGGCGCGGGCGCGGAAGGGCCGGCCTCGCCCGACTGCCCCCGCCCCGAGCGGAGTTCGCGGCACGGCAGGGGTGTGGCAACGGTGCCGGGGAGGCGGAGGCGACGGACGCGCGGGCGGCGCGGGCGGCCTCCCTCGGGTGTGTCGTGGGGGAGAGGCACGGGGCGGTCCTTTCGGCGGGTCGCGGCGCGCACGGCGGCGGAGCGGGGCGCGAAGGTACGTATACATCCATACCTCCACCTCCAGGTAAGATGCAAGCCGTACCTGCCTCGGTGGCGGCCCGCAGGGCGGGTTTGCCCCTGAGGTAAGGTGATTGTCGTATCCAGGGCAGGAGCGGACCAGGAGGGACCATGCCGGACGCCGAGGGCCACCCCGAGATCGGGGAGATGGATCTGGGCTCCGTCTTCGCCGCCCTGGCGGACCCGCTGCGCCGCAAGGTCGTCGAGGAACTGTGCCGGGAACCCGAGGGCACCGAGCGCACCTGCGCGTCCTTCGGCCTCGCGATCTCCAAGTCGACCATGACCCACCACTTCAGGGTCCTGCGCGAGGCCGGGCTCATCCGGCAGGTCAACTACGGCAACAGCCGCAAGGTCACACTGCGCCGGAGCGAACTCCAGGAACGCTTCCCCGGCCTGCTCGACCTCGTCGCCCGCGGGTCGCTGCCCACGTCCGTGTGACGGAGGGCGGGTCCCGGGAATCCCCGATGGCTCGGGGACCCCGGGGACCGCGGGTCAGGAACGCTGCCGGTTCGTCTGCTCCGCGCGCTCGGCGTCGCGCTCCTTCAGGCGCGCCGCCTCCTTGCGGACCTCGGCCTGCGTGGCGCGCTCCCGCACCAGCCACTCCGGGACGTCCTGCTTCAGCGCATCGATCTGCTCGGTCGTGAGCGGCTCGGTGACACCGCCGCGGGCCAGGCCCGCGATGGAAATGCCCAGTTTGGCCGCGACGACCGGACGGGGGTGCGGCCCGTCGCGCCGCAGCTCCCGCAGCCACTCCGGCGGATCGGCCTGGAGCGCGTTGAGCTCGTCGCGGGAGACGACACCTTCCCGGAAGGCGGCGGGAGTGGCCTCGAGGTACACACCCAGCTTCTTGGCCGCGGTGGCGGGCTTCATGGTCTGGGTGTTGTGGTGCGACGTCATGGGTCCAGCTTATCGACCCCGCGGGGCGCCCCCGACCGCGTGAACGGGCCGCCGCCGCCGCGGCCCGGGTAGCCTGTCCTGGTGACAGGCTCGGAAGCATCCCCCCAGTTCAGGCTCGCGTACGTTCCGGGCGTGACACCCGCCAAATGGGTGAGGATCTGGCAGGAGCGGTTCCCCGCCGTCCCGCTGGAACTCGTCGCGGTCTCCTCCGCCGAGGCGACGGGACTGCTGCGCGCCCGCGGCGCCGACGCGGGTTTCGTACGGCTCCCGGTGGACGGCACGGACCTCAGCGCGATCCCGCTCTACACCGAGACGACGGTGGTCGTGGTCCCGAAGGACCACGTCATCGCGGCGGTCGAGGAGGTCAGCACCGGCGACCTGGCCGACGAGGTGGTCTTCCACCCCCTCGACGACACCATCGACTGGGAGCGGCCCCCCGGCAGGCCCGCGATCGAGCGTCCCGCCACCACGGCGGACGCCGTCGAGCTCGTGGCGGCAGGGGTGGGACTCCTGATCGTCCCGCAGTCCCTGGCCCGGCTCCACCACCGCCGGGACCTCACCTACCGCACGCTGGTCGACGCCCCGCAGTCGCGCGTCGCGCTGTCGTGGCCCGAGGACGCGACGACCGACATGGTCGACGACTTCATCGGCGTCGTGCGGGGCCGGACGGTCAACAGCACCCGCGGCCGTCGGGCCGACGCCCCCGCCGAGGGGAAGGACGGGCGTCCGGACGCCGGGGCCGCGCGGCGAAAGCCCGCGGCCGGGAAGAGCACCGGGAAGACGGCCGG
This sequence comes from Streptomyces sp. NPDC002574, assembly GCF_042889545.1. NCBI lineage: Bacteria > Bacillati > Actinomycetota > Actinomycetes > Kitasatosporales > Streptomycetaceae > Streptomyces > Streptomyces sp. NPDC002574. The sequence continues at coordinate 148,798 of NZ_JBIARB010000008.1, read as the reverse complement.
CCGGGCGGGCGGCAGGAACCCGCGCGGCGCCTCCGGAGGTGCCAAGGGCGGCACGGGCCGGGGCGGCAAGCAGGGCAAACCCCGTCGTCGTTCCTGACGCGGGCGCCGGACCCGGGCCCTCGGCACCACGCGCCACGTCACGCCGCGGCGCCGTCGCACCGCCCGGTCCCCCGGATGGGCTTGCTGCGGTGGCCGTGAGGGGCCCTGGGGCGATTTGTTGTGAGGTGTTCCCTGACGTCCAGGTTCACTGGAGCATCGCATGGATTCCGGTCCCTCCGCGCACGACTGCCCCTTCGACTTCGCCGTGGCCCTCGAATTCGACCCCCAGTTGAAGCACCTGCTGGAGAACGAACCGATCTCGCGCATCAAGCTGCCCCACGGGGAGGGCGAGGCGTGGCTCGTCACGCGCTACGAGGACGTCCGGACGGTGACGACCGACCGGCGCTTCAGCCGCCGCGGCGTCGTCGGCCGGGACTTCCCCCGCATGACCCCGGAGCCGATCGTGCAGGACGAGGCGATCAACGTGATGGACCCGCCGGACAGCAGCCGGCTGCGTTCGCTGGTCTCCAAGGGCTTCACCCCGCGCCAGGTCGAGCGCATGCGCCCGCACATCGAGCGGGTCGTCACCGAGCTGCTCGACACGATGGCCGCCGAGGGTCCCCCGGCGGACCTCGTGGAGCACCTGGCCGCGCCGCTGCCGCTGACCGCGATCTGCGAGGTCCTCGACATCCCCGAGGACGACCGGTGGCGACTGCGCGCCCACGCCCGCACGCTGATGGACTTCAGCCCCGACAACCGTGACGACGCCGTGCGGTCCAAGGCCGACCTGCGCGCGTACTTCGCCGAGCTGACCGCGCAGCGGCGCGCGCACCCCGGCGACGACCTGATCAGCGTGCTGGCCACGGCCCGCGACGGCGACGAGATCCTGAACGACAAGGAACTCACCGTCATGGCCATGGTGCTGCTGATCACCGGCCAGGACACGACCTCGAACGAGATCGGCAACATCGCCTACACGCTGCTGACCCGGCCGCGTGAGCTGGCGACGCTGCGCGCGCACCCCGAGAAGATCCCGCAGGCCATCGAGGAGATGCTGCGGCACATCCCGTTCCGCAAGGGCGTCGGCATCCCGCGAGTGGCCACCGAGGACGTGGAACTCGGCGGTGTCCTGATCCGGGCCGGGGACATTGTGCACGTCTCCTACCTGACCGCCAATCGCGACACCGCGAAGTTCGACCGCCCCGACGAACTGGACCTGGAGCGCACCGGTGCCCCGCACATGACCTTCGGCTGGGGCGGTCACCACTGCCTCGGGGCGCCGCTGGCGACGATGGAGCTGCAGGTCGCCTTCACCGAGCTGCTGCGCCGCTTCCCCGAACTGCGGCTGGCCAAGCCGGCCGAGGAGGTGCGGTGGAGCGCCACGTCGATCTGGCGCTACCCGGTGGCGCTGCACGTGGGCTGGTAGCGAACCGCCCCGAGTGCCCTCCGGCGCCGGTTCCGCCCGTACGGGGCGGGGCCGGCGCCGTGCTGCGGTGCCCGTGGGGCGCGCGGCCGACCCGCCTCCGACGTGCGCTCCCCGTCCGGCTGCCGTACTTTTTGTTGGGCGGACCAGAAACCGAATGGGTCACCACGCCATTCCGGCGGTGACCGGTCCGAATGTGTCATCCGACTCCGTTTGGGCCCACGTGCAATACCGGCGCCATTGGGGCGCCGCAGGTGAAATGCCCGTACCTCCCTATCGCCTTTCCGTGAAAGGTACGGGTCTGCCCCGGGAGAAATGCACCGGGGCGGGGCACCACGTGGACCATTGCCCGCAGAGGGACAGGAATGGAGCCAATCATGGCAGTTCTGTGCAAGCCGGTGATCGCGGTTCCCGACAACGTTATCACCTGCGAACAAACGCTCGAGCTGGCACGACGGCTGCACAAAGACCACCCGCAACTCGGCCTGACCCTCAGGCTCATCGAGAACACCGGCGTGCAGAAACGGCACCTGATACGTCCGATCGACGAGGTGCTGGAACATCCGGGTTTCGATGCGCGCAGCGAGATCTACGAGGAGGAGTCCAAGGCGCGCGTGCCCGCGGTGGTGCGCCAGGCGCTGGACGAGGCGGAGTTGACGGCCGCCGACATCGACCTCATCATCTACGTCTCGTGCACGGGCTTCATGATGCCGTCGCTGACGGCATGGCTCATCAACACGATGGGCTTCCGGCACGACACCCGGCAGATGCCCATCGCCCAACTCGGTTGCGCGGCGGGCGGCGCGGCCATCAACCGGGCGCACGACTTCTGCACGGCCTACCCCGAGGCCAACGCCCTCATCGTGGCCTGCGAGTTCTGCTCGCTGTGCTACCAGCCGACCGACCTGAGCGTCGGAACGCTGCTGTCCAACGGGCTGTTCGGCGACGGCGTCGCCGCCGCCGTGGTCCGGGGGAACGGCGGCACCGGGATGCGGCTGGAGCGCAACTCCTCCTACCTCATCCCCAACACGGAGGCCTGGATCTCCTACGCGGTGCGCCAGACCGGATTCCACTTCCAGCTCGACAAGCGCGTGCCCGGCACCATGGAGCCGCTGGCGCCGGTCCTGCGCCGCGTGGCCGCGGAGCACCAATGGAACGCGTCGGAGCTGGACTTCTACGTCATCCACGCGGGCGGTCCGCGCATTCTGGACGACCTGAGCCGCTACCTCGGCGTCGCCCCGGAGGCGTTCCGCTTCAGCCGTGCCACGCTCACCGAGTACGGCAACATCGCCAGTTGCGTCGTGCTCGACGCCCTGGCCCGGATGTTCGACGAGGGCACGGCGCTCGACGGCCACCGCGGTCTGCTGGCCGGCTTCGGCCCGGGCATCACCGCCGAGATGGTGCTCGGTACCTGGGTCAAGGCGGACTACGACGCGGACGTGCTGCCGCAGCACAACTACGGCACGCTCGACGACGGCCTCCGCGACCCCGCGGCCCCGTGAGCCCCGGGACGCCTCGTACGGACCGGGACGGCCCGGGGCGGTGGACCGCCCCGGGCCGCCGGCGCTCCCAGGAGAACGTTCTCTAAGTAGTTGCTTATATAAGTAGACGCTGGCATAGTGCTCCACGTGCACGCATTCGACGTCCTCGGGGATCCGGTGCGCCGCCGGATACTGGAGCTGCTCGCCGCCGGTGAGCAGCCCTCCGGTGCCATCAGCGACGCGATCCGGGAGGAGTTCGGCATCTCGCAGCCGGCCGTGTCCCAGCACCTGCGGGTACTGCGGGAACACGGCTTCGCCGTCGTCCGCGCGGAGGGGACGCGGCGGCTCTACGCCGTGGAAGCCGCCCCGCTGCGCGAGGTCGACGCCTGGCTGGAGCGTTTCCGGGGCTTCTGGGAACAGCGGCTGGACGCCCTGGGCACGGAACTGGCACGCGGACGCCGGGAGCGGCGGATCGCCGGGGAACGGCAGCAGGGACCACAGTCGGGGACGGGGCACGCCCCCCGCTCCGGGAGGGAACAGGAAGAGGCACCATGAGCGACATCGTCGACCAGATCAACCAGGCCCACCGGCAGGTCGGTTCCCGCGACGTCTCCGGCGAGGAGGCACGCACGGTCCTGCTCCGCCGCGCCTACGACGCGGACATCGACGACGTGTGGGACGCCTGCACCACCGCCGAGCGCATCCAGCGCTGGTTCCTCCCGGTCACCGGCGACCTGCGCCTCGGCGGCCGCTACCAGCTGCAGGGCAACGCGGGCGGCGAGATCCTGCAGTGCGAGCCGCCCCGACTGCTGCGCGTCAGCTGGGTGATGGGCGACGCGCCGGGCTTCAGCGAGGTGGCGGTGCGGCTCACCGAGGAGGACGAGCGGACCGTCCTCGAACTCGAGCACGTCGCGGTCGTCCCGCCCGGCATGTGGGACCAGTTCGGACCCGGTGCCGTCGGCGTCGGCTGGGACCTCGCGCTGCTCGGTTTCGGCCGCTATCTGGCCGGCGACTTCCCCGGCCCGGAGCAGGCCGCCGCGTTCGCGGAGTCCGACGAGGTGCGGGCGGGCATGATCCGCAGCAGCGAGGCGTGGGGCGAGGCCTACGCCGCCTCGGGCGCGCCCGAGGCCGTCGTCACCGCCGCGGTCGCCGCGACGACCGGCTTCTACGTCCCGCCGCGCGAGGCGTAGCGGGCCGGGTCGTCAGGCCGGATTCCCTGTGGCCGCGGCGCGGCGCTGCCGCTTGCCGAGCGGGGCCTGGGAGAGGTCCTCGGCCAGGGCGCGGAGGTTCTTGAAGCCGTAGCCGCGTCCGGTCAGCCACGCCCGGGCCGCCTCCTCGGCGCGCTCCGTGGCCTCGAGGATGTCCTCCTCGGCCTCGCCGGAGTCCTGGAAGCGGAAGGTGAACGCGGGGCGGGCGGCGATGTCGTACGAGAGGTGGCCCTCGGGGGTGAAGGCCGCGTGCAGCACGTCGTGCTCCCCGGCGCGGGCCAGGAGCTCGGCGCGCTGCTCGGGGCCGAGCCCGTCGAAGACGCCACGGACGGTGATGCGGAAGACGCGGGTGCTCATGCCCCGACCCTAGGCGGAGCGGCGGCCCCCGTTCCACCGGGTTTCCCGCGGCCCGTCCGCGTGGCGCGGGGGATCACGGCAGCAGCGGCAGCCTGCCGACGATCCTGTCGACGCGGTTGCGCGGCCCGACGATGCTCACCGCGCAGTAACGGACGTCCTCGGCCGCGGTCTTGCCCAGTGCGGCCAGGTAGTCCGCGTAGACGCGGGTCCGCTGGGCCGCCTCGGGCATGCCGGCGACGAAGGTGCCCGCGGAGGCGTGCGCCTTGGCGCGGATCGCCCGCAGCGCGGCGGCGTCGGCGGTGAGGACCGTGCACCCGGCCCACGGCAGCCCCGGGTGGGTGTTGCCCTCGGAGTCGGCGGCGTCCTCCCCGAGGAGCCCGGTCACGGCGACGGCGGTCGCCGCGCCCGCGCAGACGGCGGCGTTGACGGCCCGCCCCGGTGGCAGGTCGCTGTCGACGACGACGACCCACTTGAGCCGGGCCGCGCGGGTCGGTGCGGTCGGGTCGATCTCCTCGGGCGAGAAGCCGACGGCTCCGGTGCGGGGTGGGGTGATGTTCTCGGCGGTCATGACCTGCCCTCCTGCCACGTCTGTTCGGTGGATCAGCCAGATGCTAGGCAGGTATGTGGCCGTGCGGCGCTCCCGCCGAACTTCCTTCGGGCGCTCCCGGGTTTCGCGGCCGCCCGGCGCAGTTCGTGCGGCGTTCGGCCCGCACGGTGCCCGTCCGTGCGGCGGCTCCGCGGGAGGGGACCGCGGCCTCAGCGGGTCCGGCGCCGGTCCGGGTCGGCCGGTTCGACGGAAGGGGACCGCACGTGCTCGTACGCCAGCGTGGTCTGCACGTCCGCGACCTCACGGCGTTCGGTGAGGCGGTCGATGACGAAGGCGTACACGCCGTTCACGTCGGGCACCGCGATGTGGATCAGGAAGTCGTGCGCCCCCGAGGTGACGAACAGGCCGATGGTCTCCGGCAGCCGCGCCGCCCACTCCCGGAACCCCTCGATGACCGGCCGGGCCGGCGGCCGGATGCGCACGGCGATGAGGGCCTGGACCGGCCGCCCGACGGCCTCCAGGTCCAGGGCCGCGTGGAAGCCGGTGATCACGCCGCGCTCGCGCAGCAACCGCACACGCTCGAGTGAGGTCGACGGGGACACCCCCGTCTTGGCCGCCAGGTCCCGGTTGGTCTGCCGGGCGTCGTGCTGCAGCTCCCGGATCAGAGCGCGGTCCAGCGCATCGAGTTCCATGGAAGTGACGATATGCCGTACGAAGTACGGCGGCCACCGGCGTCCTGCCCCGGCGGCCGGCCCGTGCGATGTTCGGCCTCCGCGCGTTCCGCGCGGGCCCCCGAGACGTGAGGTATGTCGCTTAGCGCACTGCCTGAAAGGGTTTCAGAAGCCCTTCCGGTGCGGCCGATTCCTGATGCGGAAGGGGAAAAGCACAGTTCGGCACCGGACATTGCCCCTAGGATGGAGATCCGCGATCAACCCCTGCGTTCGGGGCGTGGGGAAGACTGTGAGGGGCCGGATGAGCCAGGAACGTGAGCCGCTGCCGACCGCGATCGACACGGCGACACCCAGCGTCGCGCGGATGTACGACTTCCTGCTCGGCGGCAAGGACAATTACGCGGTCGACCGCGAGGCGTCCGAGGAACTGCTCAAGGTGGTGCCGAGCACCAAGGAACTCGCCGTGAACAACCGGCGGTTCCTCCAGCGCGTCGTGGGCGTGCTGGCGCAGGAGTACGGCATCCGGCAGTTCCTCGACCACGGCTCCGGCCTGCCGACGCAGGACAACGTGCACCAGGTCGCCCAGCGAATCGACCCCGCCTCGCGCGTGGTCTACGTCGACAACGACCCGATCGTCCTCGCGCACGGCCGGGCGCTGCTGGAGGAGAACGAGAACACCGCGGTCATCCAGGCCGACTTCCGCGACACCGAGGGCATCTTCGGCCACCCGGAGGTCGAGCGGCTGATCGACTTCAGCGAGCCGGTCGCCGCCCTGTTCGTCTCCGTCATGCACTGCATCACCGACGACGACGACCCGGCGGGTCTGGTGCGGAGGGTCGCGGAGCGTCTGGTGCCCGGCAGCTTCCTCGTGGTGTGCCAGCTGGTCAGCGAGGACAAGTCCGTGCGCGACTTCGTCACCGAGTTCATGGACGCCAGCACGCAGGGCAACTGGGGCCGGGTGCGCCAGGAGCAGGACGTGGCCGGCTTCCTCGACGGACTGCAGGTCCTGGAGCCCGGCCTGGTGGAGGTCTCCACCTGGCGCCCCGACAGCGACCTGGCGCCCCGTCAGGCCACCCAGGAGTGGATCGAGTTCGGCGGCGTCGGCCGCAAGGTCTGACCGGCCGCGCGCAGCCCCGGGACGTCGCCGTCCGATCGGCGTTCCCGGGGGAGGCCGCCGGTCCGTCCGGCGGGAGAACGCATGATCTCCTCTACGCGTCGAGAGGACCTGTGCGGTGCCGACCAGCGTGCGACTCGAACGACGGATCCGGCGCGGAGGTCATGCGGATACTCGACGGGCTCCCGGACGCGGCGGGTCATGACCCGGAGCTCCTGGCGAGTGAACGCGTGCACGCGGCGGTCGTCCTGCTCGCCGAGGGGAGTGTGCGCCGGTTCCACGAGGCCGTCCGACTCGCCCTGACGGACTGGCGCGACCTCCTGGTCGCGGCCGAGTTGGCCCACGAGAGTTGGCCCGCTCGCCTGGAGGCCGAACTGGGTGCCGCGACGCCTTGATCCTCGGGGCCGGATCCGGCTAGATCAGCTGCTTCACGATGTCGTTCAGGATGCCGGGCGTCCGCGCCGGCGGCTCGGCCTCGGCGCTGAGGCGGTCCATCACGGCCAGGTAGTTGTCGACGTCGTCCTGCTTGTCCAAGTAGAGCGAGCTGGTCAGCTGCTCCAGGTAGACGATGTCCGGGAGGTCGGGCTCCAGGAAACGCAGGATCGTGACCGGGCCGCCTGCCGTCGCGAGACCACCGACGCTGAAGGGCGCGATCTGCAGCGTCACGTTCGGCTGGGCGGCCACCTCGATGAGACGTTCCAGCTGGCTGCGCATCGCCTCCCGGCCGCCCAGCGTCCGGCGCAGGGCCGCCTCGTCCACGACCGCCCACAGCCTCGGCGCGCCCGGCGCCGTCAGCAACCGCTGACGGTCCATGCGGAGCGCCACCCGGCGTTCCAGCTCGACGCCGGACGCCCGCGGGTGCCCCAGGCGGATCACGGAGCGGGCGTACTCCTCGGTCTGCAGCAGGCCGGGGATGAACTGCACCTCGTAGGTACGGATGATGGAGGCGGCCTCTTCCAGGCCGACCAGCGTCTCGAACCAGCCGGGCAGGACGTCGCCGTACCGGTGCCACCAGCCGGGCGTGTTGGCCTGCTTCGCGAGGTTCAGGAAGTCGGCGCGCTCGGTCTCGTCGGTCACCCCGTACAGGGTGAGCAGATCGGCGACGTCGCGCTCCTTGTAGCCCACGCGGCCCAGCTCCAGCCGGCTGATCTTGGCGTGGGAGCCGCGGATCGCCTCACCGGCGTCCTCGCGGGAGATGTGCGCGGCTTCCCGGAGCCTGCGCAACTGGGTGCCGAGCACGATGCGCAGAACCGTGGGGCCGCCGCGCGGGTGCTCCAGGTACTGCTTTATCGACGGTTCGTTGCTCGGCCGCGTGGCGGTCATGCCGGCTCCCGTGAGTGACTGGGCAGACAACCAGTCTCGCACCAATGGGCGTGCGAATACAGCCAAATCCCCGGGCGCGCCGCGCGCGTTCGCGGACGGCGCGCCGACGGGACCGCGCTTCGAAAGGGTGGAGTGCAGGTCATCGGTGGTGTGAAGGACGTGTGAAGGGCGCCCGTCAGCCGGCCATGTCGTCGAAGTCGCCGTCCTTGACGCCGCCGAGGAAGGCCTCGATCTCCGCGCGCGTGTAGACGAGGGCGGGACCCCCGGGGTGGCGGGAGTTGCGCATCGCGAAGCCGCCGCCCGGCAGCGCTGCGAGCTCCACGCAGTTGCCGCTGGGGTTGCTGCGGCCGCTCTTCCGCCAGACCGCGCCGTCGATGTCGGTGGCCGGGACGCCGTTTTCGAACTCCCGCATGGATACGCCTCCTTGGCGTTCTGCACGTGCATCTGCACGTGCAGACGTACTTACAGTTGCACTTACGACTGTAATTGCAGATGTGCTTGCACGGGTAGGGATCCGACCGGGATAGTGGAGTGCGTAGACACCGCGCCCCCCTCGACGCTCCGCGGAGTACTCGATGACGACTCACCCGGCGACCCCCCTCGACTTCGACCTGCCCGAGGGTCCCGGGACGCGTTTCGCCGCCTGCGGGCTGAGCGGCGACCTCCATGCGGCCGGCGCGGCCCGGCAATTCACCCGTTCCACGCTGTGCGAGTGGGGCATGCTGAGGGTGGTCGACAACGCGTCGATAGTCGTCTCGGAGATGCTGACCAACGCCGTGCGCTACGGGCTGGAGGACGCGACGTGCGCGCTCTCCGACCGGCCGCTGTGGCTGGGGCTGCTGCTGCGCGACACCTCCGTGCTGTGCACGGTCGCCGATCCCGGCACCGGCATTCCCGTGCTGAAGGAGCCCGACTGGCTGGCGGAGTCGGGGCGGGGGCTCCACATCATCGACTCGCTCAGTGACTCCTGGGGCTGGACACCGCCCGACGAGGCCGGGAAGTCCGTCTGGGCGCTGGTCTCCGCCGCCCGCGCCTGATCCGTCGCCGTCGCAGGCGCCCCGCTCACCCGGACGGACGTCCGCGCCCCGATCCTCCGCCTTGGCCGGCGGCTGGGCGCGGGGTCCGGCGCGCCGGCCTGCGCCGTGACGTCGTCGCAGGTCAGAGTCGCCTTTCAGGTCGGTGAGTCCCGGGCCGCCGACCCTGGGTGACCGTCGCGTGGGGCGTTTGACGAATAGCGCATACCGACGGAGACTCGGGCATATAGGTGCTTAATACACATCACTCCCAGTGGTGGTGCTCCCGGCGCGGAGTCGCCAGGCGGGATCCCGGGACCGACCGCGCAGGAACACAGCGGCACACAACGGCACGGCAGAGCCGGAGGCAGACGCATGTGCGGAATCGCGGGATGGGTCTCGTTCGAGCGGGACCTGCGGAACGAGCAGGCCACAGTGGACGCGATGACCGAGACGATGGCGTGCCGCGGGCCGGACGCCCGCGGCACCTGGGTGCAGGGCCCGGCCGCGCTCGGACACCGACGGCTCGCCATCATCGACCTGCCGGGCGGCCGGCAGCCGATGGCGGCCGAGGACCCCGACGGCGGAACGGCGGTCATGGTGTACTCCGGTGAGGCGTACAACTTCACCGAGCTGCGCAAGGAACTCGCCGCACGCGGCCACCACTTCACCACCACCTCGGACACCGAAGTGGTGCTCCACGGCTACCTGGAGTGGGGCGAGGGGATCGCCGAACGGCTGAACGGCATGTACGCCTTCGCCATCTGGGACAGTCGCGAGCAGAAGCTGGTCATGATCCGTGACCGCATGGGCATCAAGCCCTTCTACTACTACCCGACCGACGACGGCGTGATGTTCGGCTCCGAGCCCAAGGCGATCCTCGCCAACCCGCTCGCCGCGCGCCATGTCACCCTCGACGGCCTGCGCGAGCTCTTCGCGTTCATCAAGACCCCCGGCCATGCCGTGTGGGACGGCATGCGCGAGGTCGAGCCCGGCACCGTGGTGACCGTCGACCGCAACGGGCTGCGCACCCATGTGTACTGGTCGCTGCGGACCAAGCGGCACACCGACGACAAGGAGACGTCGATCGCCCGCGTGCGCGAGCTGCTCGACGACATCGTCCGCCGCCAGCTCGTCGCCGACGTACCGCGCTGCACCCTGCTCTCCGGCGGCCTCGACTCCTCGGCGATGACCGCGCTGGCCGCACGCCAACTGGCCACCGTGGGCGAGACCGTGCGCAGCTTCGCCGTCGACTTCGTCGGCCAGACGGAGCATTTCGTGCCGGACGCGCTGCGCGCCACCCCCGACACGCCGTTCGTCCACGACGTCGCCGCCCTGGCCGGGACGGAGCACCAGGACATCGTGCTCGACTCCGATCAGCTCGCCGACCCGGAGGTACGCGCGCGGGTCATCCGCGCCCGCGACATCCCCGCCGGGCTCGGCGACATGGACAGCTCCCTGTACCTGCTGTTCAAGGCGATCCGGCAGCACTCGACCGTCGCCCTGTCCGGTGAGTCCGCGGACGAGGTGTTCGGCGGCTACCAGCAGTTCTTCGACGAGGAGGCCCGCAGGGCCGACACCTTCCCGTGGCTGGTGCACTTCGCCCAGCAGTTCGGGGACGACGGCAACGTCCTGACCGAGCCCCTGTCCAAGGCCCTGGACCTGGAGGGCTATGTCCACGACGGCTACCGCGAGGCCCTGACCGGGGTGCAACGCCTCGACGGGGAGAGCGACTTCGAGTTCCGGATGCGGGTCATCAGCTATCTCCACCTCACCCGCTTCGTGCGCATCCTCCTGGACCGCAAGGACCGGGCCAGCATGGCGGTGGGCCTGGAGGTGCGGGTGCCGTTCTGCGACCACCGGCTGGTGGAGTACGTCTACAACACGCCCTGGGCGCTGAAGTCCTTCGACGGCAGGGAGAAGAGCCTGCTGCGCGAGGCCACCGTGGACCTGCTGCCGCAGTCCGTGTACGACAGGGTGAAGAGCCCCTATCCGTCCACTCAGGACCCGCGGTACGCCGTGGCGCTGCGGGAGAACGGCAAGGAGCTGCTGACCAAGCCCTCCCACCCGGTGTTCGACCTGGTCAGCAAGGTCTGGCTGGAACGCGCGGTCAAGGACGACGCCCCGCAGCACACCCAGGCCGCGCGGCACGGGCTGGAGCGCGTCCTCGACCTCGCGCTGTGGATGGACATCTACGCGCCGACCGTCGACGTGGCCTGACCCGGCCGCCGGCCGGTGGCGGCCGGTCGGCGGCCGGGCCGGTCAGGACCGGTCGGGCCGGGGCGTCACTCGGCGCGGCCGTGCGTGGAGCCGCTGCGGTAGTCGGTGTACTGGTAGGGATTGTCGAGGATCTTCGTCTCGGGGACGTCGGGGTTCATGCCCCGGGCCCAGCCCTCCTCGCCGAGCTGCGAGCGCAGGTGCTCCACCGTCCGCTCGACCTCGCGGCGCGCGGCCGCGAGGTCGACGCCGACCAGGCGGTGCTCGTGCTTGACGACCCGGCCGTCGACCAGCACGGTGTGCACGTCGCCGCGCTGCGCCTGGAAGGCCACGTGGCCGTACGGGTTGAGCAGCGGGAACGAGACCGGGGAGTGCTCGTTCTTGATCAGGACGAGGTCGGCCTTCTTGCCGGTCTCGACGCTGCCGAGCTCGTGGTCGCGGCCGAGGGTGCGGGCGCCGCCGCGGGTGGCCCAGTCCACGACCTGGTCGGCGCGCAGGCCCAGGTGGGTCACGGTCTCGCCCTTGGCGTGCGCCTCGTGGTGCTCGCGGGCGCGGTCGGCGCCGAGGGTCGTGCGCATCGCCGAGAACAGGTCGCCGCTCCACCACACGCTGGTGTCCATCGACAGCGACACCGGGATGCCGTGGGAGCGGACGGCCCAGGTGGGAGGGTATCCCTGGCCGGCGCTCTGCTCGCTCTCGGTGGAGACCGATATCGAGCCGCCGGTGGCGGCGATGCGGTGGTAGGAGTCCGCGGACAGCGAGGCGGCGTGGACGTAGACCGTGCGGTCGGTCATGAAGCCGTGCTCGTGCATCAGGCGGATGCCGTCGTCGCCGGTGGCACCCCACACGCCGGCGTGCGTGGTGACCGGCACGCCGAGGTCCCGGGCGACCTCGAAGGCGGGCTTCTCCGGGAAGGCGGGGTCGCCGGTCACGTCGAAGGCGAGCTGGAAGCCGAGCATGTCGTCCCCGGTGATCCGGCGGTTGACGAAGTCGCGGAACTCCGGGGCGGCGGTCCACTCGGCCGGGGGCTGCTGGATGTTGCCGTAGGCGAGCACGAAACGGCCCGGCACGGACCGCAGCGCGTCCACCGCCGCGTCGGCGTGGTCGACGGTCTGCAGGCCGTGCGACCAGTCCACGACGGTGGTGACGCCCGCGTCGACGGCCTCCAGGGCGGCCAGCAGATTGCCCGCGTGGATGTCCTCGGGCCGGAAGAGCCGGCCGGACTCCAGGTAGTACCAGACGAAGTACTGGGTCAGCGTCCAGTCGGCGCCGTAACCGCGCATGGCGGTCTGCCACATGTGCCGGTGGGTGTCGATCATGCCGGGCATGACGATGCCGCCGGTGGCGTCCACGACGACGGCGCCGTCCGGGGCGGCGAGGTCCGGTCCCACCGCGGCGATCCGGTCGCGGAGGACCAGGACGTCGGTGTTGTGGAGCACCTGGCGCCGGTCGTCCATCGGCAGGACCGTGCCGCCGCGCAGCAGGACGGGCCGGCCGGGCAGGAACTCCGCTTGCTCGTTCATCGTCGAACTCCACTCCTCGCCATGAGTGCGGCATGGCAGGCAGCCGCCCTTGGCCGATCAACGGACTTTCGTCCGGCAAGCGGTCACTTGGAATTTCTGTCACTGTGAGGTGGTGTGTCGGCGGTGTCAAGGAATCTGTCAGCACCTGTTGCGCGGTGCCGCGGCCCGCGCCGTGCGGCGGTCTTGTGCAGTGTGTCCGCCTGCCGGAGGCTTCGCGGGAGTGAGGGGACGGCCGAGCGACTCCGCGTGACAGCCGGTCCGCAAGCCGGTGCGGGGCACGGGCCTGAACTGGTGCAACGGCGGACACGCGGTCGGCCTCCCGCGTGGCTGCCCGCCCGAAGCTGCGTCCGCCTGGCGGACGCTACGCTGGACCGTTCCCATGGACCGCGCACCGACCCGTACGTCAGCTGGAGGCGACATGCCACGCGAGGGCACCGGACCCGACTTCATCGAGGCGCTCGCGCGCGGCCTGGAGGTGATCACGGCCTTCGCGCCGCACCGGCCGGCGATGTCCCTGAGCGAGGTGGCCACCGCGACCGGCCTGGCGCGGCCCACGGCCCGGCGGATCCTGCTCACCCTCCAGGAACTCGGCTACGTGCGCCCCGCGTCCGGCGGGGGCGGCTACGCGCTCACGCCCCGGGTGCTCGAACTGGGCGTGGCCTATGTGCGGTCGATGGGCCTGTGGGACGTGGCCCGCCCGCACATGGAGGAACTGTCCGGGCGCACCGGGGAGTCCTGCTCCGTCGCGCAGCTGGACGGCCCGGACATCGTCTACGTGGCCCGCGTGGCGGTGCCGAAGATCGTGACCCTGGCGGTGCAGATCGGGACGCGCTTCCCGGCCCTGCAGACCTCGCTGGGCAAGGTGCTGCTGGCGGCGCTGGCGCCCGAGGAGGCCGGCGCCGTGCTCGCCGAGTCCAGCCGGTCCGGGCTGGAGCCGCGCTGGCGGCCGGGTCCCGAGGAGCGCGACGCGGAACTGCGCCAGGTGCGGGCCCGCGGGTGGGCGCTGACCGACGAGCAACTCGCCCGCGGCATCAGGTCGGTCGCGGTCCCGCTGCGCGACGGGACCGGCCGGGTCGTCGCCGCCCTGAACGTCAACACCCACGCCGCCGAGACGTCCGTGGAGCACCTGCTCGACCACCATCTCCCGCTCCTGCTGCAGGCCGCGGGGAAGATCAGCGCCGATTTCGCCCTGCTGGAGACCGTTCCGCACGTGACGCAGGCCGCGCTGCCGCGGGGCTGAACGGGGTGCCGGGGCGGGGTGCCGGCGGGCAGCCGGGGGATCGGGCGGCCGAAGGTCTTGACGCCGGCGGGTGACGTGCCAGAATCGCAACAGCGGACAGTCGTCCGTTGTGCGGACATGGAGGCGGACCCGAATGCCGAACACCCACCTGCCACCTGATCCGTCCCCGCAGGCAGGGCCCCTGTCCGGTGTGCTGGTCGCCGACTTCTCCCGCATCCTGGCCGGGCCCTACGCCTCCATGCTGCTGGCCGACATGGGCGCCGACGTCGTCAAGGTGGAGAGCCCCCAGGGAGACGACACACGGACGTGGACGCCCCCGGTGCGCGGCGACGTCTCGACGTACTACCTGGGCGTCAACCGCGGCAAGCGCTCGATCGCCCTGGACCTGCGGAACGCGGACGACGCCGCGGCCGCCCGGGAACTCGCCCGCCGCGCCGACGTGCTGATCGAGAACTTCCGGCCCGGCGGCCTGGAGCGGTTCGGCCTGGACTTCGGCTCGGTGTCCGCCGCGAACCCCGGTGTCGTCTACGCCTCCATCAGCGGTTTCGGCACCGGCCCCGGACGGAACGTGCCGGGCTACGACCTGATGGTCCAGGCGATCTCCGGCCTGATGAGCCTGACCGGCGACCCCGCGGGGCCGCCCTTCCGCGCCGGCATCTCCGTCTTCGACGTCATGGCCGGCAACCACGCGGCCATCGGCATCCTCGCGGCGCTGCGCCACCGCGACGCCACCGGGGACGGTCAGCACGTCGAGGTCAACCTGCTGTCCTCGGCGCTCACCGGGCTGGTCAACCACAGCTCGGCCTACGCCGCCGGAGGCGTGGTCCCGTACCGGATGGGCAACGCCCACCCCAGCGTCTTCCCGTACGAACCGCTGCCCACCGCCGACAACGACCTCATCGTGGCGGCCGCCAACGACGGCCAGTTCCGCAAGCTCTGCGAGGTCCTCGGCATCCCCGAGGTCGCCGAGGACCCGCGCTTCGCCCGCAACGCCGACCGCACGGAGCGGCGCGAGGAACTGCGCCCCCTGCTGGTCGGGCAACTGGCCGAGCGCGGCGCGGTCGAGTGGTTCGAGCTACTGGTGGAGGCAGGCATCCCCTGCGGGCCGATCAACACCATCGACGGCGGGTTCGCCATGGCCGAGCGCTTCGGGCTGGACCCGATCGTCGAGGTCGGCGAGGGCGACCGCGTGGTGCCCACCACCCGGCACCCGATCCGCTTCTCGCACACCCCGGCGGGATACCGGCTGCCGCCGCCCGAACTGGACGAGCACGGGCCGGAGTTGCGTGCCTGGTTGAGCGGCCCCGCCGAGGCCGACGCCGACGCCGCGGACTCCGGGGAGGAGCGATGACCGGAACCACCGGGCAGCCGGCACCGTCCGACCGGTCCACCCGTCCCACGTATCCCACCGCCCTCGGTGCCTCGTCGACGGAGTCCATCACCCTCCTCGGCCACGACCTGGCCGAGGACGTGATGGGCAAGGTCGGCTTCGGCGAGCTCGCCTTCTGGCTCGCCACCCAGCGCCGGCCCACGGCGGGCGAGACCCGGGTCTTCGAGGCCGTGCTCGCCGCCCTGGCCGACCACGGCTTCACCCCCACCGCGATCGTCACCCGGCTCACGTACCTGTCGGCCCCGGACTCGGTGCAGGGCGCGCTTGCCGCCGGGCTGCTCGGCGGCGGCTCCCGCTTCCTCGGCGTCACGGAGGACTGCGGCCGCTTCCTGCACGACGTCCTCGACGCCCTGGACGGCCCGCGGCCCACCGACGACGCCGGCTGGGACGCGCTGGCGCTCACCACCGTGCGGGCCCGGCGGGCCGAGGGACGCTTCGTGCCCGGCCTCGGCCACCATGTGCACAAGAACGGCGACCCCCGCACCCCCCGGCTCTTCCGGATCGCCGAGGAGGAGGGGCTGGCCGGCCCCCACCTGTCGCTGTTCGCCGCGATCGGCCGGGTCCACCCCGAGGTCCTGGGCAGGACGCTGCCGCTCAACGGCGCGGGGGTGTGCGGCGCCGCGCTCGCCGACCTCGGCCTGCCGCTGCAACTGCTGCGCGGCTTCGCTCTGCTGGCCCGTACCGCGGGCCTCATCGGGCAGCTCGCCGAGGAACTGCGCCACCCCGTCGCCAACGAGATCTTCCTGTCCGTGGACCTGAACAACCGGTCCGTGGATCCCGACCCCTACGCACCCGCCGACGAGACCAACGGAGGTCCGCATGGCTGAGCTGGTCGCGGTCATCGCGTCCACCCACCACCCGTTCTACTACCGGGCGAGCAACGCCACCGGGGAGGACCGTCCGCCCTTCGCGGACGAATGGGTGCGCAAGGTGGAGGCGTTCCGCAGGACCCTGACCGCCGCGCGGCCCGACGTGCTGGTGATGGTCGGCTCCGACCACTTCCACCAGCTGTGGCTGGACAACATGCCGCAGTTCCTCGTGGGCAAGGCGCCCTTCTACGACGCGAACTTCTTCAACGAGGAACGCGAGTTCGGCCTGCCCCGGATGCTGCTGACGGGCCACGAGGACCTCTCCTCGCACGTGCTGCGCGGCGGCCTCGACCTCGGGTTCGACCTCGCCTTCTCCAACGAGATGCGCATCGACCACTCCATCACGTGCCCGATCATCACGCTGCGGCCGGAGAACGACCTGCCGATCGTGCCGATCTACACCAACATCTTCGCGCCGCCGCTGCCGCAGCCCAAGCGCTTCGTGCAGCTCGGACGCGCGATACGGGAGCTGATCGAGTCCTGGCCGGCCGACCAGCGCGTCGCGGTCATCGGCACCGGCCACCTCTCCCTGGAGCTCGGCGGGCCGCGCCAGTTCGGGCCGCACGGCCCCGACCCGGAGTTCGACCGCAGGGCCGTGGAGTGGATCGCGTCCGGGGACATCGAGGGCTGCCTCGCCGAGGTCACCCTCGACAGCCTGCACCTGCCGGGGAACGCCACCCACGGCTTCATGGACTTCATGCTGATGATGGGCGTCGCCGGTGAGGGCCGGAAGGCCGACTACACCGACACGTTCGACCTGTTCCACACCATGGAGGCCTACTTCACCTGGTACCCGCACGGAGGCCGCTCGTGAGCAAGTACCTGCTGAACAAGTTCCTGTACACCGTCGACCGCGACCCGGAGCTCCTGGAGCGCTACCGCGAGGAGCCGGTGGCCACCGTGCGGATGTGGGAGGAGGAGTACGCCAACCGCATCCTCAACTGCCTGCACGGCGAGGCCTCGACATGGCTGAGCTTCGACGACACCGAGCGCGAGGCGCTGTCCACCCACGACTACCCGAAGCTGTTCGAGCTGGGGGCCCACCCCTTCCTCACGATCACGCTCTTCATCGGGCTGTTCGAACGCGACCACGGGCCGCTGGAGTTCCAGAAGGAGTACGCCCGGCGGCTGTCGCACATGACGCTGCCCTACCCCGACATCACGACGTGACGATGCGGGCGGCGGAGATCGCCGAGCCCGGCCGGCCACCGCGGGTGGTCGACCGGGAGCCGCCCCGGCCGGGGGAGGGCGAGGTCCTGGTCGAGGTGCACGCCGCGCCCCTGACGCCCCTGGACCTGCTGTGCGCGAGCGGCACCTCGTACTTCGGCCGCCCGCGGACCCCGTACGTGCCCGGCGTCCAGGGCGTGGGAACCTACGGCGGCCGCACGGTCTGGTTCCCGACGGCGGCGGGCATGGCGCCCGGCGACGGCAGCATGGCCCAGCGGGTGGCGGTTCCCGAGGCCGCGCTGGTCGAACTGCCGCCCGGCGCCGACCCCGTGGCCGTCGCCGCCCTCGGCCTGTCCGCCGTCGCCGCGCACATGGCGCTGACGTGGCGGGGCGAACTGGCCGCGGGGGAGCAGGTGGTCGTCCTCGGCGCCGGGGGCACCGTCGGGCAGGCCGCGGTGCAACTGGCCCGCGCCGCCGGCGCCCGGCGGGTCGTGGCCGCGGCCCGCTCCGCGGCCGCGCGGCAGCGGGCCCACGCCGCGGGCGCCGACGCGGTCGTCGTCCTCGACACCGACGACGTGGGCGAACTGGCCGCCCGCATCACCGCCGCGGCGGACGGCCCCGTCGACCTGGTCGTCGACCCCCTCTTCGGCGCCCCGGCCGCGGCCGCCGCCCGCACCCTCCGCACCGGTGGACGCCTGGTCAACCTCGGCAGCTCCGCCGCGGAGACCTGCCCGCTCGACTCGGGCACACTGCGCAGCCGTTCGCTGCGGGTCCTCGGCTACACCAACAACGAACTCACGCCGTCCCAACGGGCCGCGTCCCTGGTCGAGATCGCCCGCCGGTCCGCCGAGGGCGTGCTCACCGTCGCGCACGAACACGTCCCCCTCGACGGCCTTCCCGCCGCCTGGCACCGGCAGGCGACGGGCACCACGAACGGCCGGGCCGTGCTGCTCCCGCACGGACCGAGGCCGTCCGGCGGCTGACCCGCGCCGGTCAGGAACCGGGACCAGGACCGCGGCGTCCAAGGGCCATGAAACCCGGAATCACGTGTCTCGTCCTCATTGCGGCACTCTCCGCCGCGGTACTCACCGGCTGCTCCGGTGACAACGAACGGCCGCGGCGTGCCGCCGCCCCGGAACCGGCGGCCACCGCTGCCGGGACATCCATGCCGTTCGAGCTCTACACCCACTGCGGCATCGACGACGTCCGCATCGGATCGACGTGGTTCGAGGCGGTCCACCCGCTCTCGGGCGGCTCCGACAACCCGCCCGCGGGCTGGGACAACCCCTTGCACCACGGCACGATGACCCTGGTCTCACCGGCCGAGGCCGTGTTCACCGACGACGCGGGCCACGAAGTGCGCTTCCGGGCGCGGCCGGGCGCGAAGGCCCCCAAGCGCGTCTGCGAGTGAGACGTGCCGTGGTCCCGTCGACGGCGCCCCGGGCGGGGGGGCCGGCGCCCGGGGGGGTAACGGGGTGGGGGGGGACCGGGTACCCGGCGGGGTGGGGGTGGGGGGGGGGGGGTTTTAAACGGGGGGGGT